>JAFZRN010000023.1 GCA_017619835.1 Eubacterium sp. | reverse complement strand
GGAGCCCACCTTCTTAAGCTTCACGCTTGTAAGCTTCATGGACTTCATGCTCTTACAGTTGAAGAACGCCTTCTTGCCGATACGTCTCAGTTTGGACTTCTTGGCAAATGTAACTGTCTGCAGTTTGGTACATCCGCTGAAAACATTATTTCTTATGTACTTAACTGATGCAGGAATAGTTATCTTCTTAAGTGCAACGCAGCCCTTGAAAGCATTATCCTTGATATTCTTCACATGTGAAGTTGCCTTAAAGGTTACGGTTGCAAGACTCTTGCATCCCGAAAATGCGTTCTTACCGATAACTCTTACATTGTTTCCGATCACAACCTTCTTAAGCTTCTTGCAGCCTGCAAAAGCACTATCGGAAATCTCAATAACTTTATAGGTCACTCCGCCAACCGTGATCGTATCCGGAACAGTAACTGATGTTACGTTCTTATTGGCCGGACCTGTATATACGGCAAACGGTCCTTCGATATCATCGTCGGAAACCTCATCTGCCTCATCGGGATCCTCATCATCTGCACTAAGTGCACTGCTATCTACAGCCTTAAAGTTATCCTTACTGTCCGAAGGAGTAAGTACCGTTCCCGGAGCCGCTCCCGGTGTTGGTGTCGGCTGTGCAGGAGTCTCTGTCGGAGCTGTAGTCGGAACTGTTGAAGGTTCAGACGTAGGTACAGATGTAGGTTCTGTTGTAGGCACAATCGAAGGCTCAGTTGTAGGCTCCTTCGAAGGAGATACCTCTGGTGTTTCAGTAGGTACTATCGATGGTGTTTCGGTAGGTGTTTCAGTAGGTGTCGGTGTCGGCTCAATATCTCCACCCGAAGGATCTTCCTCAAGATCATCTCCCACTGCTCTTACATTAAATACTATTCCGCCATATGTAGCACTTACATATGCATCATTTGCTGCATCTTCGGGACTTACTCTCCATGTGATATTAGTCGTATCATCAGGAATGAATACTACCCTGTATAGTCTGTTAGAATATATATTCATTGTATCTTCAGATACCCAGACAAACTTGCCTTCCTCTGAAGCAGGAAGCGTAATATCTCCTATAGTATCACCATTTGCAGCTTCAAATGTTTTGAATAATGTTGCATACTTCTCAGCTTTTGATACTACAACGAGAATCGCAATATTATTTTGTGTTCTATATCTTTTCTGATCGAACGGAACATACTTGGCAAGGAAATATGTTTGGCCGACTTTACCCACAGATTTACCGGATTCCATCCATTCAAATTTACCATTATCATCTGAAGGAAGTTCAACATCTGCCAGCGTCTGCCCATATACAGCATTAACATATTCAGGAACCTCATATTCAGGAAGACTCTGATAAAGTGTGACCAAAATGTCAATCTCCAGCCTAGAGGCGCTGCTATTCCATGACACTTGTTCATTTTCAACCTTGGTCCAATCATAATTTGCTATATCCGATGGTGTAAAGAACAGCTTAAATGTCTCCTCGTTAATAGCCTTTTCATCAATAACAGTCTGCTCAGGTTTTTCTGCAGGATCCCAGCTGTAAGTACCTTGATTCTGATACTCATCCATATATACATTTTTCAACAGATATCCCGAATATCCAAAAGGTTTAGGCATCTTGAATACAGGCACTCCCTTTTCTATAGCCCCAAATGTGATCGTATATTCTGCTCTGCTGTAATTCTTTCCTGTGATTATGATCTTTGATGTCTGCTCAGTTTCACTGGCTATAGCAGGAGTTCCGGTAATCTTACCATCAACAACCTTTAATCCCTTAGGAAGAGGATATCTTGTACTTTCTGTATATCTTACACTTCTTCCTTCCACATCAGCGTCATTTGATATGACTATCTTAGTCAGATCGATTTCTTCGATTGCCTTACCAACCTGAAGACCTGAAAACGAAGTCGAATCCGGATTGAGCGTTATCTGAGAACCATCACCGACCTTCATTTCCACGGTTACCACTGAAGGCTGCATAGGCATCTTTCCAACAAATGTGCCGCCTCCGCTTGAACTCATTTCCTCATCACCGATATATACTTTCTTGATATCTTCAACTGTATATCCATCAGCAGGTGAATCAAATGTAACAGAAAGATCTGCTCCTGCTTTTGCATATGCATTGGTATCTCCCGATACAGGACAGTTTTCTGTTCCGAGTGTTATTCCTCCGAAGATATCCTCCGGATATTCTGCTGTTACGGGATAGTAAAGCGAACTGTTTGAAACATAATTCTTATAATATTGATTTGTCTCACTAAGTCCAAGTTTTAATTCTCCGGCATTATATATCTTTCCTATGAATGTCGAATTGTTATCATTATTGTAATTCTGAATTATGCTTCCATAATTGGCAATATATCCGCTGTTTGAAATCTTATTATTTAGTTCAAGGATTCCTCCATCTTTATTTATATATGATGCATTTTCCTGTATGATCAGACCGCCGTTATAATTTGCCACATGCTTTCCACTGTTTTCAAATGACGTAAAGATTGAAAAATAATGATCTGTTGTCAGAATCCCACTATTTTTTATTGTTGGAGTTATATCTTCTTCCGTATATATTCTGGCTTTAAATGTAGCATTTCCCGTACTTAGATTATTGAAAGTACCATAAATGTATGCTTCACCATTAAAGGTCATTGTTCCTTCGTTATAAAGCTCACCATTAGCATATATATTCAAATAATCGTAGTAATTTACCGGGCTGGCAATGATACCCTTATTGGTTACCTTTCCGGGTTTTCCGTTATTATTTCCAATCACCATAGAAGCCAGATTAATAGAACCTTGATTTATTACATGTCCATAACTGGTCAGAGCATTCGAAAGAGATACACTAACATTTTCCTTAATGGTAAGTATTGAATTCTGATATACCTTTAAGTTGGCTCCGGCAAAATCCTTATCTAATGTCTCATTTCCGGATATCTCCAAAGTATTACCATTAAGCATATATCCGTTTCCGAGAATTTTACTGATACTGTCACCATCTTTGATCATTGTAGTAGTTACAATTGATTTACAATCCGGGCCATTCCAATATAGATTATTAACTTTGGAGTCTGCCAGAGCATATAATCTGCTACTGCTGGCAGGACAACCGGCAACATTCACATTTAGATCACCTTTTACCTCAGTATTGTAAATGATTGTACAGTCGGTATTCTTATTCGGTCCCGTTACTGTACCATTCTGCCAGTCAACATTTACATCACCTTCTACAACTGTGTTTTCTGATACCAGTCGAAGATAACTATAATTGTAAGGCGTAGAGAAATTACCTATGATATTATAATCAACATCTCCTCCAACCTTGGTCTTATACACACCAAAGTATTTAGGATAACGTCCTGTTAATCCAACTGTACCGGTTGATGAAAATCCAATTGTTACATTTACATCATTTCCAACCTCACTACCATTAGTCGGAGTCAGATAATTATTTGCATAGTAACCATCGTTATAGTACTTTGCATTATGAGAAAACTCAAAGTTGACATCTTCGCTGATTTTAGAATTATATGCTGCCGACACATTATATGCGAATGATCCACCGGTAGCGATATAGGTTGCGTTTTTTGCTTCTCCATTACATACAGCATACGAATTATATGAGATGTTACCGCCACTTATATTCAAAGTGACGTCTCCGTTTACGATTACTGATTCACCATAATATCCCATTACACCATATACATTTCCAAAGCTTCCGCCATATATATAAATACTGAGATCACTGTTTAATGGTTCTTCATTATTGGTATAACCATATAGAGGACATCCGCCAAGACTTATAGCTGAAGAGCCATTATAAATATATGGATTAGAATTATCTGCAACACCATCATGATTTGCATCCATATAGATATTAACCTTTGAACCGTCTTCATAATCCGGAAGCATCACAACAGATGTTCCATTCAGGTCCATATCATAACCATCGTACGTTATCTTATCATTGATATCCTCATATGTAACTGTTGATTCTATAGTATATTCAATTGATATATCGGTCTTAGTCCCATTCAGACCTGTTACAGAAACAACAACTATTCCTCCTTCAAGCTTTGTAGGTGTTCCAAACACCTTTCCATCTTCCAAAGTAAGCCCCTGAGGAAGTTTTCCGCTTATTATTTCATATTTCGGTTTTTCCATATCCGAATAATCTGCTACAGTATCATTCTTAATAGGCATAACAGTATAATCAAAGAGAGGGTTCTCCTTTGTATACTCATTATTTAACATTCCTTTAGCCTGAGTAAACACCTTACTGATCTCTATCTGCTTAGGAGTGTACTCCAACTTTACATTTATTGGACATATTGGAGGTGTACTATTGAATGAAGTACTGGTAGTTTCAAAATATTCACCATCATTAATCTTATACTTTACTGTATATCCTGCAGGCTGCGTCAATGAAAAATAAATACCATATCCACACCTAATATATGTATCTGTTACATCACCATTTTTGAATTCCAGATAATAGTTTGGTTTCATAGTGGTATTTTTCAGATTAGACTCACATGTGTATGGATAGTATACTCCCGCTATTTCATATTCACTGTTTAAAGAACCTTCTTTTGCTATTATAAGCCTTCCATATAGAGACACAAAACCCGGTGCAGTCAGCCTTCCGTGAACAAATATTCCTGCATAACTGTCGATATAAAGCTCATCTTTAATCTTAACTTCTTTATTCTCTGAAATGATAAAATATGGAGTATTATAATCACTTGATATCTGGTCAGCGCAGGTAAGAGACTTAAACTCAGCATCCGAATCCATATGATATGTACCGGCTGTTGTCGCCTCACCGGCTGATACCATTAGAATTCCCTTACATGAACGATAATTTGAATAACCTGCATATCCGGAAACATTTCCACCAATTCCTTTTGCAACTCCAATATATATTTCCGAATCCGTAGTGGATGTTTCAAGAGCATATATATCTCCGACAGAACCACCCTGAATATCAATATATAATCCTTTTTCTGCTCCTTCTCCAATTGTCTGGATAGAGTTGATAAAGCCCTTTACTCCTGCAAAAACTCCGCCTTTCATAATTACGGAAATACTCTTGTCGGTCTTAGCACCTACAAGACATGCAAGTGTATACTGTGAAAGCTCTCCTCTTAATGCAGGAATGGTGGAATCAGCTACACCATCCTGATCATCATCCATAAAGATGCAGGTACCTTCACCTTCGACTTCTTCTATTACTACAGAATTACCATAAAGGTTAACTATCTTATTTACTGTATCCAAAGTTACTCTTCCGATAGAAGAGCCCTCTGCGTCTTCTTTTTTATTTACTGTTTTTATATTCAGCGTAACATTTCCCTTGCTACCGTTTCTTGTAGTGATATCAAACTTAACGTCTGTACCTTCAATATTTACATCGCCTGAATATGTACCAACGATTTTTCTGTTCTGAAGAGTCAGTCCTGAAGGAAGAGCATTTCCCGCATTGGAAGAAATGCCAACAATCAGTTCACCGACATCTGAATCATTTGATACCATAATCGAATCAAAATCATATAAGGGATCATCAGCAGTATATGTTTTTCCGATCACTGCTACGGGATCCTGAACAGTTTTTCCAATGGATATTTTTTTCTCAACAAAAACAACACTGATAGCAGCCGGTTTTGAAGACATTTTAAAGGTATAATCAGTGTATTTTTCATACTGTGTTTCAGAAAGAGACGTTGAAGAATTGGCGCCTCCGAATTCCAGTGTTACGTTCTTGATTTCAAAACCTTCTTTAGGAGTCACTCTGAATCCTACATTATTAGATGTTTTACCGAATACAATATCCTCATTTAAGCTATTCTGATACGTTCCATTTTCTATAGAAACACTACCCATTATCTCATTATTGTTTGAAACAGTAATAGGATAATAAACATTAGCTTTTTCGGGAATAGTACTGCAGGTTCCACCATTCATATAAAAATGATTATTCTGAGCAATTGTTTGACCATAATAACTATTCTGCTCTTCCTGAGAATATTCATAAAACTCCCCGTCCAGAGTTCCTTCAATCAAAAAGCTGGAATATCTTGCGTCAATGACATCGGAAGATGTGATATTTACATTTTTAGGAATATACGTATTAGAAAAATTAAATGACAGTTTTTTATCAGAAATCGATTTTTCAATTATATTGTTAAAGTACGAAAAACCTATAGTATCATAATCCCTGATAAGCTCATCAGTAATCTGAACTTTTCCACCAATGTAAAGTGCATCGGGAGTTCTGATAAAACATTCCGCATTGCTCTCTCTGGTATTTGCGCTTATTTCATATTGTGAAGGCAATATGCAAGTATCATCTATTGTAACATCAACTATTCCGGTTCCCCTTACGGCATTAGCAATATAAGTACTGCAAAGCTTTCCTTCGTCATCATAATAATCCTGAAATACTACATCTGATAACGTGACTGTTGCATTATTCTTTTTCTCGTATCCATTCCAATCACTATATATATAAAAACTTGAAGCTTTAACTGTACAATTCGAAATATTAGCCGTTATTCCCTTTTCAGCAGAAGCATCTAAAAGATATGTATACTGTAATTCCGCATCATTTACATCAACAGTTGCTGATCCTTTTATTGTAGTATTACTATTAAGACCATAAAAACTTCCTCGTCCATTGTTGGTGTATCCATATACACTTGTATAGCTATATGATATTGTTTTGTCATTGGTTGATGTAAATGTCAGATTTCCTCCTATTTTCCCACCACAAAAACCATAAAAATTATAGGACTCATTATCAGATGAGTTCAATATGACATCTCCGCCACAAAAATCCCTCTGTCCATCAGAATAACCATATCCCAGATATATACTTCCACAACTATAACCATCTATATTGCCATCATAATATGTATAGGCTCCCGTGCTGCAATTTGATACGGATATTGATACATCTGAATCTCCAAGGTAACTTGGAATATCTTTCCCTTCAGAATAATTATATACATTATCGTGGGCGTAAATACCATATATACTACTCTTGGAAGAACATTTATCTATAGTTACATCAACTGAATCTACATCAATAGCAGCTCTGTAAATGCCATTGATATTTCCAGCTTCACAATTAGTTATATCCACATTCGCTTCATTAACATTGCCCCTGATATTATTCATACCGTATAAACTACCGGCTTTAACATTATCTATATTAATAGTTATATTGTCACCATTAACAGCATTAGCATATGTTCCATATACACTACTGGTTCCGGAATCTATATTTTTAAGATTAACGGTCACATCTCCATTATTATTTCCATAATTTATCCCGTATATCCCCCCATAAAATGTGTTAATACTGGTGTAACCGGTCACCTCATCTGTGATTGTTTCTGTAAAACCAGTATCTATATCATGGATATTGATATTTGTTTCTCCGCCAATCGTATATTCCGGATCACTTACGTAATAATAATTATTTATTGCATAAATATATCTGAGAATTCCTCCGGTAATCTCTATATTCAAATCACCTGCTACACTTGTATAGTTTAATCCATATAGAGAATGCCAGTTTTCCTTGTCATAATCCTCATATTTGTTCTTTATATTTATATCTGCATTTCCATCAATAGAACATTTATAATTGGTTATATATGAGTTTCCAACAAATGAACAATTCTTATCTGAAACAAAAGTAAAATCACCACCGACCGTTGTTTCAGTACTTATTCCAAAAATCTGTTTTATAGATGCTTTTTTAAGTTCAATATCCACATTCCCTTCTACGGTACTACTATATGCACCATAAAAAGAAACAGGCGTTTCTGAATCGTTTATAGTAAATATCAGATCACCGGTTATCCTGGAGCCATATGTTCCATATACTGCATTATCATGAGAAGTATTTCCGGTAAATGTGATTCTTACGGAATCATTTACCGTAGAATTAACAGAACCATATATTGGTATTTCCGGATCAAGCTCAGTTGAAGCTTCGCCGCCTTCCTGCCCCTGGTCCACTGGCTTCGGAAGACTGACCTTGGACTCACCCGAATCGATAGCACCATTGGAATTCTTATCAATCGTGATATTGTAGTGATCGGATGAAGCTTCAATGATCGCAGAATTACCGTTAAGGTCATATCCAATAACTTTTCCCTCATCATTATACCAATAAGTAACTCCCTTAGACTTATCAGCCACGGGGAGTTCTTCTTCGGCATTCACGCCACCCACCATGGGAACTGCAAGCACAAAAAAAGCAGCCACCATAGTGACCATTATTTTTCTCAAAACCTTCACTCTCATCTTTTAACCTCCTGATTAAAAAAGACCTGATACGGAATAAACCAGGTCTTAATACTCACGTAACCTCTCAATTAAGATTATACATGATTTATGCACAAATACTACATTTAATTAGTAGCATATTGCACAATATTTTTTATGCATTATGCCTATCGGGACCTACAATGTATTTCTGTAATCATCCCAATAGCTGCCGATGGCTTCATGGTTCAGGTTTTCGCCGATCACGATGAATAGCTCCTGACCGACAGAGATTGGCTGGATGGTCACCCCCTGACGGGTGGCATTTATCTCAAGCCAGCCTTCACCGGTCTTATCATGAAGGAATCCCTTTAGCCTTAAGATGTGGCCGAGGGCGCCATCATCAAACATTTTTGTGATGGTATCTTCAATCATATCCGGGTTCGATCTTACATGAAAGTAAAACAATGAATCAAAGCTGCTCTTTTCATCGATTGGGAGTTTTACCATCTCTCCTGAGTGATAGCCGGACCTGGAAATGGCTTCGAAATCGGAATCATTTTCATGCCCCCGTTCCCAGAGATATACATCCTTTATCCTGCGGACACAGTTGAAATCCCCGAGACATGAGTTCAGATAATCCTTTATCCTGTCCTTTAGAACCTGTGGCTTGACCGACGTTATGTCAACCTTACTTATGATGACCGTTCCGGCCTTAGCCACCTGGGAAGCAAGATAATACCTTGACTTAAGGCTCATATCCGGGTCTAAAGCTGCGTCGACTATGGTCAAAACATTTCCCATTTCATACCATTTGTCCAGAGGTTCATCATATATAAGATCAAAGAATTCATCCACATCATAGATACCTGAAGGCTCCACTATGACATGCTCATAGCCGGACATTGCCATAGCGATTAGCTTGGTTTTAAGACGGCGGCGGGCACAATCCACATCTCCCCCGATCACCATCTCCAGATGACACATATCACCGAGAGCCTCCTCAAGAAGAAGGCGGTCCACATTGATCGCACCATAGTCATTAACTATGATTGCTACTTTATGACCTTTTCTTACAAGGAAGGCTGCATATTCTTTTATAAATGTTGTCTTACCGGAGCCTAAGAATCCGGTCACAAGATCTGCTTTTATCATTTGATCAGTACCTTTTGACACATATAACTCTCATGTAGTATACTCTGATTCGATGTAATCATCAAGCAATGAGAAAGGATTTCTTATATGTATATTGCAGATAGATGGAAGGATTATGAGGTGCTGGATTCGAGCGAAGGCGAAAAGCTTGAAAGGTGGGGTAAATACATCCTGCTGAGACCGGATCCTCAGGTCATATGGAAGACCAAAAGAACTGCTCCCGAGTGGAAGAAGCTGAATGGCCATTATCATCGAAGCAAAAAAGGCGGCGGTGAATGGGAATTCATGAATCTTCCCGAAGAATGGCAGATCCATTATCAGCTTCCCGATACTACGATCAACGGAACTGATACGCTGACATTTAATCTTAAGCCTTTCGCCTTTAAGCATACCGGACTTTTCCCGGAGCAGGCTGCCAACTGGGACTGGATGTTCAGGATAATCTCGGATGAGGTAAAGTCAGGACGCGAGATCAAGGTCCTCAATATGTTTGCCTATACAGGCGGAGCTACTCTTGCCGCTGCTGCAGCAGGTGCGAAGGTAACTCACGTAGATGCATCCAAGGGCATGGTCACCTGGGCAAAGGAAAATGCCGCAAGCTCCGGTCTTTCTGAAGCTCCGATAAGATGGCTCGTAGATGACTGCATGAAATTCGTTGAAAGAGAGATAAGACGCGGTAATAAGTATCACGCAATAATAATGGATCCGCCTTCCTATGGAAGGGGACCCAAGGGTGAACTATGGAAATTAGAGGACTGTATCTATGAACTGATCCAGAAGACTGATCAGATACTTGCCGATGATGCAGTACTCTATCTCATAAACATGTATACGACAGGGCTTTCACCTGCGGTAATGAGTTATATGGTTTCTTCGATCATATCCAAAACTCACAGCGGTAAAGTCGAGGCCGAGGATATCGGTCTTCCCGTAAGAGATAACGGACTTATCCTTCCCTGCGGTTCATCCGCAAGATGGACGAAAAAATAGCCTAGGTCAATTCATCAAGAGTCTTTCCGTATGCAGGCAGGAACTCATTTACAAAATCCCGAACCTCGGGGAGTTCCTCCTTCAGCTTGGAAAGGCTTTTTTCTATTGCCGTTTTTGCTGTTTTAAACTCACCGTTACCGGCTTTTTCTTCTTCGATACACTTGATATATGCAGATATCTTATCAGCTGCTTTTACAAGTCTTCTCATATACTTTTCATCGGGAGTATTGTCAGACTTATAGATAGATTCAAAAGCAGGTCTTAAGTCTGCAGGAAGCTTTTCGAGAAGCTTATATTCCGCAATGGATTCCACCTGCTTATATGCATCCCTTATGTCGGGATTATAATACTTAACCGGAGTAGGCATATCGCCGGTTATTATCTCTGATGAATCATGATAGAGGCCTACCAGCGCCGCCTTATCTTCATCGAGTTTTTTTTCATATCTTACATTCCCGATAACGCAGAGTGCATGGGCGATCATTGCAACCTCAAGGCTGTGCTCACTGAGGTTCTCGTTATGTGAGTTTCTCATAAGTGCCCATCTGTCTATATATTTCATTCTTGATATGATTGCGAAGAAATTGTATTCCATATTTTTATCCTTTTTCTCAAAATGATTTAGAAAGAAAAAACAGTCGAACCACCTAAAAGTGATATATGACTGTTTGAAAAAAGCTCCTGACGGGACTCGAACCCGTGACCTATTGATTACGAATCAATTGCGCTACCAACTACGCCACAGAAGCAAAAATTAACGACTACGAGATTATAACACATGCCATATGTATTTACAAGTAAATGCCGCCCGGCTTACACCGGGTGGCATACTATGTTTTACTTAAGATCAAAGCTTATTCCTGTTCCCAGGGCATCTGGCCTTCCTTCGGCTCATTTCCACCATTTGGGGTATCATCCGAACCGTTATCACCTGCAGGATTCTCACCTGACTTAGGCTCCTCAACAGTCGGGGCTTCGGAAGTTTCCGGAGTTTTAATGTCATCCGAAGTTTCGGGAGCAAGTGTCGCTCCGCCAACAACATGGGAAACCATCTCACCTGATAATATCTCAGGAGTTTCCTCATCATCTTCTTCGGAATCATTCAGAAGCTCTTCACGCTTTTTATTGAATGCCGGGCTTGTAAAAACGCGACGTTTATCTTCCATTTTCTTAGCCGCTTTCTCTTTCTTTGCAAGCTTCTCTTTTTCCTTCTTAGCTTTTTTTAGAGCTTTTTCCTTATCCGTTACCTTTACCTTCTTCTGTTTTTTCAGCTTTGGAGCTTTGAAATAATCCGAAGCCGAATAATCTTCTGAAGTACCTGGATTTACTATACCGATATCGTAAAGCTCTTCTGAATCTATTGCATATCCCTTACTGTCCAGCTGTCTCGTAATAGGAAGATCACTTCCGGTTATCTCGTTATATATCGTCATAAACTGTTCACCAGAAATAGTCTCATGCTCTACAAGATAATCAGCCAGCTTATCCATAAGATCAAGATGCTGACTCAACAGATCATAAGCCTTCTTATATGCACGACCGATAATACTTCTTACTTCATCATCTATCTTTGTAGCTGTTTCATCTGAACACAAAAGCACTCTTCTCTTATCCAGATATTCACCAGTGATGGCCTCATACTGAACCATTCCCAGCTTCTCAGACATACCATACATTGTTACCATTGTACGTGCATACTTGGTTGCATCTTCAATATCTTGAACAGCTCCGGAAGTAACCGAAGGGAATTTGAGAGACTCTGCAACTCGTCCACCCATTGTAATAACTATTTGCGCTTCCATCTCAGCCTGAGTCATATGATTTTTCTCTTCATCAGGAGTATGCCATACATAGCCAAGTGATCCCATCATTCTCGGAACAATGGTAATCTTCTGAATAGGATTTGTATGCTTCTGAAGCACTGTAAGGAGCGCATGTCCTATCTCATGATAAGCTGTGATTCTCTTATCTCTTTCACTGAGAACCTTATCCTTCTTCTCCTTACCTGCAAATACGACCTCGATTGATTCAAGAAGATCATCCTGTGAAACAAATTTTCTGCCCTTTCTTACCGCAGTAAGAGCAGCTTCATTTATAATGTTTGCAAGATCGGCACCAACAGAACCGCTGGTTGCAAGTGCAATCTCATGAAAATCAACTGTTTCATCAATCTTAACTTCTTTTGCATGAACTCTGAGAATATCCTCACGTCCTTTAAGATCCGGTTCCTCAACAATTACTCTTCTATCAAATCGTCCCGGTCTTAGAAGTGCCTTATCCAAAACCTCAGGTCTGTTTGTAGCCGCAAGGATTATAATACCTTTTGAAGTATCAAAACCATCCATTTCGGAAAGGAGCTGGTTAAGTGTCTGTTCACGCTCGGAGTCTCCACCCATATGTCTTGTATCACGGCTTCTTCCTATCGCATCTATCTCGTCGATAAAGATGATACATGGCGCTTTAAGAGTCGCCTGATGGAACAGATCCCTTACTCTTGATGCACCGACACCGACATACATTTCCACGAATTCGGAACCTGACATTGAGAAGAACGGCACACCCGCCTCACCTGCAACGGCCTTGGCAAGAAGTGTCTTTCCTGTTCCCGGAGGGCCAACAAGCAGAGCACCTCTTGGAAGCTTTGCACCGATCTCAAGATATCTTCCGGGCTGTCTAAGGAAGTCAACCATCTCGGTAAGGGATTCCTTTGCTTCCTCTTCTCCGGCAACATCCTTGAATGTGATGCCTGTATTCTTGGTCATATCATAAAGCTTGGCATTTGACTTTCCGACGTTCATAAATCCGCCGGCACCACTTGATACTCTTCTGAATATCATCATGGTGATAAAGTACATTACCGCAAAGAAAAGTACATAGTAAAGAACCTGTCCGAGGATGGCATTTCCGCCTTCATCAATTGCAGTGAACTTTACATTTGACTTTTCGAGCCTGTTGATCAGATCATAGTCATCTGTTCTAATAACATAATAAGTAACGTTCTGGGTCTTGGTATCCTTTTCATCCGGTGTGAACTTTATCTTCTTCTCGTAGATCTTGACATCCTTTACAGTACCTTCATCAACCATCTTGATGAACTTGTCATAGGATACTTCCTTCTCTCCGGAAGATCTGTAATTATTCAGTGCCATGATGAAAATGATTGACAGCACCAGTGTGATTATCACAATGGCGATAGTGTTATTAAAACCGCCGGGACGCTTATTATCATTATTATTGTTGTTATTATTGTTATTGTTATTTTCTTCCATAGTAATTATTTATATAAAGGGTATTTATCTGTTATAGATTTTACGAGTGCTTCAGCCTTAGCGCTGTCCTTATCAAGGATAGCTGCCTTAAATGCATCGGCGATCGTATACATATCTTCCTTTACTGCTCCTCTTGTTGTAACTGCAGGAGTACCTACTCTGATACCGCTTGTTACGAAAGGAGACTGAGGATCATTAGGAACTGTGTTCTTGTTAACTGTGATATGAACTGAATCGAGATACTTCTCAACCTCTTTACCTGTAAGACCAAGTCTCTTAAGGTCAACAAGCATAAGGTGATTATCAGTACCGCCTGAAACAATATCAAATCCTCTTTCAATAAGAGCTTCTGCAAGTGTAGCTGCATTCTCAACAACTCTTCCCATGTATTCCTTGTAATCCTGAGACAGAGCTTCCTTGAAGCAGACAGCTTTACCTGCGATAACATGCATAAGAGGTCCGCCCTGGATTCCGGGGAATATAGCCTTATTGAAATTATATTTTGCATTAACTTCTTCGCTGCAGAGGATAAGTCCTCCTCTGGGACCGCGAAGTGTCTTATGAGTTGTAGTTGTAGTGATATCTGCATAAGGGATAGGGCTCATATGATAGCCTGCTGCCACAAGACCTGCGATATGTGCCATATCAACCATGAGGATTGCTCCAACCTCATCAGCGATCTCACGCATCTTCTTGAAATCAATCTCTCTTGCATATGCCGAAGCACCGGCAACGATAAGCTTTGGACGAGCTTCCTTTGCGATTGAAAGAACATTATCATAATCGATGCGTCCCTCGTCATTTACTCCGTAGGGCACACAATTAAAGTACTTACCTGACATATTTACCGGTGAACCGTGAGTGAGGTGTCCGCCGTGATCAAGGTTCATTCCCATAAATGTATCACCCGGCTGAAGTGTTGCGAAGAAGACAGCCATGTTAGCCTGAGCACCTGAGTGAGGCTGCACATTTGCATACTCAGCTCCGAAAAGCTCCTTAGCTCTTTCTCTTGCAAGATCTTCTACAACGTCAACATATTCGCAGCCGCCGTAGTATCTCTTTCCCGGATATCCCTCTGCATACTTATTGGTCAGATGGCTGCCCATAGCTGCCATAACTGCCTTAGATGCGATGTTCTCGGAAGCGATCAGCTCTAAGTTATCATTCTGACGATTAAGCTCGTCTGTCATTGCTGACGCCACCTCGGGGTCTACCTTGACGATTTCCTCAAAATCAAACATTTTATTTCCTCCATTTATGCTTTTATCTGGGAGAATACTTCTCCTATTTTTTCACGTATTACTATGTCGGCTTCCGCATCTCTTGAAGTTGAAGCCATATTCAGTACGGCAAGATGCTTACCATGGAAATAGCTTATAAAGCCTGCAGCCGGATATACCACAAGGGATGTTCCTCCGATTATCAGCATGTCGGCCTTTGAGATGTGATAGATTGCTCTGGATATCACATCGTTATCAAGTCCTTCTTCATAGAGGACTACATCGGGACGTACGAGACCGTTGCAGACCTTTCCGTCTACTACCGCGTTACATCTCGGAACAGACTCGCTTGCCAGCACATACTTGATCCCGGCATTTACATCTTCCGGTGTGCTACTGTAAGTCTTGCCGCATTTCGTGCAGTAATTTCTTAAGACCGAACCATGAAGCTCCAGTACTTCCTTACTGCCTGCAGCCTGATGAAGACCGTCGATATTCTGTGTAATGACAGCCTTCAGCTTTCCCGATGCCTCAAGCTCTGCCAGCTTCTTATGAGCAGCATTCGGCTTGGCATCCGGTGCCAGCATCTTATCCTTGTAGAACTCGAAGAATTCTTCGGTCTTTCTCACAAGAAATGTATGACTGACGATCTCTTCGGGCGGGTATTTATACTTCTGAGCATAAAGTCCGTCCTGGCTTCTAAAGTCGGGGATACCGCTTTCCGTTGAGACTCCTGCTCCACCGAAGAATACTATGTAATTGGATTCATCAATTGCATCCTGTAATTTCTTAATTCCTTCTGTATCTGTGATCATATGCATCCTCCTTACTGAGGCTTGGTAATATTAACTATTACAAAATAATTTTCACTGATCTTAAACTTATCTGAAATATCAAATACGATCGGAACCTCATGCTCTCCCGGATTCATATCCGCAAGAGATATTCTCGGATTGAAGGTATCGGCACTTACATTATTAAGCTCATCCTGGAAGCCCGTGATCTTGATCTTAAAGGAGATCGGTCTTACTATCTGATACTCATACTCACTGTTCTTTCCGTTCATCGTAATAGACGAGGAGTTCAGCTGGATCTCCTTGGTTATAACCTTCGCGATCTCGACACTTACCGCGATCTCGGTAGTATCATCAGCGATATATACATCTGAAGGCAGATAATCGGAAATGGCTACGTTGGTTTCTATTGTACTGTTAGCACCATCTACGGCTATATCATCAATCTCGAGAGATTGTATCTGTGCAAGCTTACCGTTTTCACCTGTTATGATGACTGTGGATGGCTCAAAGTTGATACTTCTCACACTGTAGTTATCCTTCGGACTGCCCTGTGTCTTGATGACAACCGGAACCGTCTTAGTCCTGTAAACGGGGATCGATACTCTTACCTTTTCAATCGAAAGAGAAACATTATCCTTCTGGACTGCTGAACCGTATCCGTCTATACATCCGACCTTTACGGTATCAACTATATCCTCTTCCGCATTGCTGACATCCACAACCGCTCTTGCTTCAACGATCTTCGTAAGAACCG
Source organism: Eubacterium sp. (assembly GCA_017619835.1). Classification (GTDB taxonomy): domain Bacteria; phylum Bacillota; class Clostridia; order Lachnospirales; family Lachnospiraceae; genus Eubacterium_Q. The sequence goes on along the minus strand of JAFZRN010000023.1, from coordinate 101,053 downwards.
ATTCGGGTCCTTTTACGGTGATCATATTAGGCGAAGTAGCTGCACTTCCAAGCGCATGTCCTGACTTGACATTTCCGGTAGTGATGACCTTGACCGGAATACTCTTTTCTGTTTCTTCCTCGATGGAAAGCGTAACATATTCATTCAGAAGAGTTATCGTCAAAAGTCTGGATCTGCTGTCCACTATATTATTGGGCTTAACAATGATGTTGGTGGAATTGGTAACAGACAGATGTGACAGATCCGCAGTTGCAGTAAAGCTTGATGCATCGAGAGACTCTACTATCGATCTCGGTCCCTTGACAACTATGCTTACAGTCTCACCTTCCGTGATATCATAAACTCCTCCGCTCTTAAGGATAGTATCCCCGTTATTCATCTGGACAGGAATGTCATAGATGGTCTTGGAGATAGCCGAGTCCTCAACATTCATTACTACAAACCAGAGGATAAACGCAAGCGAAAGTGAAAGGAGCTTCAGCCATATATGATTAAAGATTCCCTTTTTCATCTTATTCGGCATTCTTCTTACCTCCCATCTTTAGAACCTTCGTTCCGGAGGTCTTTTCTTCCTTCACCCTGAGCTTGGTGAGCTGCTTTCTGAGGCCGTCCTCATCAAGATCCTGATAGAGTGCGCCCTTATAAGCAACAGATATGCCGCCTGTTTCCTCGGAAACAATAATGGTCATACTGTCTGATGATTCACTGACTCCGAGACCTGCTCTGTGTCTGGTTCCGAGAACCTTATCCACATCATGTCTTTCGGTCAGCGGAAGGTAACAGGTTGCCGCAACAACTCTGTTGTTCTTAATGATCACTGCTCCGTCATGGAGAGGTGTATTCTTCTCGAATATATTGACGAGAAGTTGCTGTGAAAGGGTTGCGTCGATAGCAATACCCGTGTTGATGAATTCACCGAGAGGTGTCTCATGCTCGATAACGATGAGAGCTCCGGTCTTATCCTTTGAAAGCTGAAGAGAAGTCTTAACCAGTTCATAGATAGACTTTTCACTGAGACTCGAATCATCTGCTTTTCTGTTATCAAATGACAAGAATCTGGAAATGATTTTCTTGCGGCCAAGCTCATCCAGCGCCCTTCTCAGCTCGGGCTGGAACAGAATGATTATCGCAATAAGGAAAACATTTATAAGGTTACGTGCGATCCAGAGGATCGTATTGAATCGGAAAATTACCGCTATAACCAGAAACAGAGCCACAACAAGTATGCCCTTTAAAAGGGTCCATGCGCGACTCGTCTTAATCCATAACAACAGATTATAGAGAACATATGCAATTATAAAGATATCAAGTATGTCTGACCAGCCGATATCGGGAAAATATATCCCGCCGAGCTGGGACTTGATAATGGCCCATATGTTTTCCATAGGCTACCCCTTATCTGTCAGCCGGTAATTCTTCTATCACATCTTCCTGAGTTATAGGTTTAGTTACAGTTTTTGCCGCCTGTTTTGCCGCCTGTTTTGCTTCCTTTTTACCAGGCTTCGGTTTCTTCTCGGAGTCAAATTTCGGAACAGCTTTGACATAGTAGAAATAGTCGTCGTCCTCGAACTGAACCCGTTCGGTATGTCCGTAATCCAGTAGTCCCTGTCCGATCCTTATCACAAAGGATAGCAGTATTCCGATAAGACTGTTCATCATTACCATGTTAAGCGGAACATCTTCGCCGATGATATAGCCTGCAAGGATTGCAGCAAATATATTGACGATGACTCCGGCAGCGATCGCAATGTAGATTGCATACGGATAGCTGAACTTGGCAAGAATTGCTATCACAAGTACAGTAACCGCAAATATTATCATAGCCGCGAACATTTCCTTATTATGGAGCAGTACGTCCGAAAGCATCTTGAAGGCTTCGATCTCATTTTCCAGATCCTCAGTTGCAAGAAGTCTTGAAACATCGGATACACACTGTGAGAAGAAGTAAAGTACGACACCCATGACTGCAGGTACCATTCCACCGATTCCAGCGATAAGTGCAACTGCTATCGGAGCCGCATAAGGAATTCCCAATATATAGAAAAGCGGAACTATAAACATTGCATAGGCATACTTAGGGAAGAAACGGATATACACACAGTACATCAGAATATAAATGACCAGGAATACCGCTCCTACTTCAAGCGACACCGAAAAGCAATGCAGTCCTATCAATACTCCCGTTATCAGAAACATGAATGTATCGGGAAGCAGTGCCGAAAGTACGGCAAGAAGGAAAGTCACTTCTCTCTTTGATCCGAGATCCGAATAGTGAAAAAGCTTCTGCAGAGACATGAAAACCATGAGAAACCATACAAACCTGAATATCGGTGAGAATATCTCATCCTGTTTTCTGAGAAAAGAACGTATAGCGTTTTTAATCTTAATAAGTTGACTCATTATCTTCCTCCATATCTCCGCCTATCATAGAATAAACCTTGACCTTGCCCTTTAGTACCTCATCATGCGCTTCATCCTTTTCATAAAGCTTTATCAGCTTGGTGAGGTTTCTGTTGTATTTGATAATTCCGTGCTTGGCCTTGGAATATTTATAATTATATACCACAAAAGCATAAATATAGAATACGATCATGGATACGATATATCCACCCATCAGAAGAGATATTACCCTGAAATAATCCATTGTATTGATATCATTCAGGACCTTCTCAAAATGGATCAGAACATAAACTGCAACACAAAGCCAGTAGCATACGGTCGTCGCTATCAGTGTCTTGAGACAGCCATATTTGACATAGTCTTCTTTATAATATCTGGCAAGCTCAAGGTCATTAATGTCCTCGTTCTTCTCATATATGGTGATCTTAGTCATCAATTTTATCTTTTCTTCATCAAGCATGATTTAGTCCTTTATTCTACTGAATCAATAAGTTCAAGTGTTCTTTCTTTGATCTGCTTCTTGCAGAGTTCGATGAAATCATCAAGCGGAACATTGTTCATCTGTTTGTTTCCTCTTACGTTTACGGAAACAGTCTTTTCCTCGGCTTCCTTATCACCGAGTACAAGGATGTAAGGTTCCTTATATTTCTTGAAGCCTTTTATCTTGGTCTTCATATTCTCATCAGAGTAATCTGCTTCAACACGGATGCCTGCATCCAGAAGTGCATCATAAACTTCCTTAGCATAATCATTATGCTCGGGTCTTATAGGTACGATACCAACCTGGAAAGGTGACATCCAGAACGGGAATACACCCTTGAAGTTCTCAATAAGGATTCCGATGAATCTTTCAAATGAACCAAAGATAGCTCTATGTATCATAACAGGTCTCTTCTGGCTTCCGTCCTGAGCAACATATCTTAAGTCAAAGTTAAGAGGAAGCTGGAAGTCAAGCTGGATGGTTCCCATCTGCCACTCACGACCAATGCAATCCTTCATCTTAAGGTCGATCTTGGGACCATAGAAAGCTCCGTCGCCTTCGTTGATCTCATAGCCGCCTTCACCGTACTTCTTATCAAGGATCCTCTTTAGTGAATCCTCAGCTGCATCCCAGAGCTCCGGAGCACCCATGAAGTCATCCGGTCTTGTAGAAAGCTCTGCGGCATATGTAAGTCCGAATGTCTCATAGATATATTTTGCGATATCCATGATATCACCGATCTCGTCCTCTATCATTTCTTCTGTAAGGAAGGTATGATCATCATCCTGATGGAACATCTGAACTCTGAAGAGTCCGTTCAGCTCACCGCTCTTCTCACGTCTGTGAATGACCTGAGTCTCACTGTAACGTATAGGCAGCTCCTTATAGCTGTGAAGTCCGTTCTTATAAACATTTATGGCATTAGGACAGTTCATAGGCTTGATAGCATACTGAACATCCGTATCGATAACCTCTTCATCTGTCTCATCATCAACATTTGCGGTAGTGATGAGGAACATATTTTCCTTATAATGTCCCCAGTGACCCGAAGTCTCCCAAAGTCTCTTATGATTCATAACGGGAGCAAGGATCTCCTGATAGCCATGCTTCTCATGAAGCTCTCTCCAGAAGGAAAGGATGGCATTATACATCTTGAATCCTCTCGGGAGCCAGTAAGGCATACCGGGAGCGCTCTCATCAAACATGAAGAGTTCCTGCTCGGGACCGATCTTCTTGTGGTCTCTCTCCATAGCTTCCTTCACGAAATCAAGATGAGCCTTCAGCTCCTGCTTATTCGGGAATGCATACATGTAGATACGCTGAAGAGAATCATTATTCTCGTCACCTCTCCAGTATGAACCTGATGCAGACTTAACCTTGAATGCGGTATTCATAAGCTCCTGGGAATTGGAGATATGAGGTCCGCGGCAGAGATCCACAAAATCATCACCTGTATAATAAACTGTGATCTTCTCACCGTCGGGAAGATCGTTGATAAGCTCTTCCTTATATTTCTGGCCCGCGAATATTGTAAGGGCTTCCTCCTTGGAAACCTCCTTACATACCCAGTCCTCACGACGCTTAAGAATATCACGCATCTTATCTTCTATCGTTTTATAATCATCTGTTGTGATAGTTCGAGGCAGCATAAAATCATAATAGAAACCGTCATCAATCTGCGGTCCTATTGCAATCTGTACATTCTCCTTACCGAAAATCTCCATAACAGCCTTTGCCATTATGTGTGCAAGAGAATGTCTGTAAACACTCAAAAAGTATTCCATCTTCTCGTCCTTATCCATGTTGTTTCTCCTTGTGTATATAAATAAAAAATATTTTACGCTACATATGGGCGCTATCGCTACCTATTATACTCCAAAAGAACGTCTTTGTCACATTTTTTATTTACTCAAAGTTTGGGGTTTTCACTTTAAATTATATGATTCAAAATACCTTAACAATTTGACACTCATCTAAAGATTATGATATATCAATTATCAGTGATAGTTTACTATCCAGATAGTGATGTTAAATCTTAAATGCATCATTTAACCATAATTTTATGGGGAACTTATTTTTTTAGTAGAAGGAGAAAAAGTATGTCAGGATTAGGTATTGCATTAGTTGTAGGTTTTATTGTTATTTTGGTACTATGTATTATTGCTGATAAAAACAGCAATAAGAAATTCAAAGCCAGGTTTGAAAAGGAAAATACGATAGTTGATTCTTATGGGGATTATTATATTACGGATAAGGGTGAACTTATTCATTATCTTCCATCCGGATCACTTGTCGGATATAAAGTATGGAATTTAAGTGAGATAAGCTATGTAGCTATCACTACTTCTAAAATGAAAATGTCGAATGTCAGGGTTTCATCTGATCAGCTCAGCATTCTGGATGAGAACCAAAAACCCATGAAGGGCAAGTACCTTACGCCTTCAAAGAAACCTTTAAAAGAATATGGGTATGTACAATTCGATATCAGAGTCGGACAGAGCTTCGATGATGTTATAAATCTTATAAAGAAGCATGCAGATCATGTACAGGTAATGAAATACGGAAAAATCGTACAGTAATCTGTATACTTAAAGAGCCTTGACAGTCTCGAAAATCTGTATTATCATAAGCATGGTTAGACATAACTAACTATATAGTTTATGAGAGGAAAATGATATGAATGTTTCAACTGCCATAGCTCTGATAGTTATCGTTCTTCTGGTAACCATGGCCTGCATATACCTATATAAAAACGGCACCTGCGGAAGCTGCCCCGACCATGCTCATTGCAGCAAAAAGCTTCTGAAAAGCCTTAACAAAAAATGTGACTGCGGCAAAAAGGAAGAACTCATTGATGATATAATGAAAAAACACGGCGTCTGACTAAAAACGCCGTGTTTTTGATTTGATATTATTATTTTCTATCTTGATACTTTGGTTGCCTTTGAAGCTTTGGTAAATCCATAGAATTTATTATCTGTATATCCCTTTACGGTTACCTTTGAAGGCGGATCGCTATGAGCAACTGTAACAGTAAATGTTGTACCTGTTCCTTTTACGCTCTTACCGTTAACATAGATACCCTTGCAGCCCTTAAGCTTTTTCTTAAGTGTAATTGTCATGGTATAGTACTTGTTGTTGCTGTAGTAGCCTTTCTCCCAACGACCTGAAGAGTTGAAATGTCCCGGTACCCATACCTTATCATTCCATACCTTATCTATTTTAGCTGATTTAATGGCAGGAGTGATCTTCGGACCTGTCTTGACCTTATAAACCTTTGAAGTCTTAACCTGTTTTCCGTCTTTAATTGTCTTAACAAGCTCAACCTTTACCTGATATTTCTTCTTTGGTTTAAGCTTCTTGATCTTCTTAGGGGTTCTTGAACCTGCATCAACTGTGAATTTCTTCTTCCATTTGCTGCCGGACTTAAGGTATACATTGATCTTTGTGCTGCCGTCCTGACTAAACTGAGGACTTCTGAAGTCAGGGAATTCGATATAATCAGGGCCTGACTGAATAGCTATTTCTGTCATGGCCATACCGGTAGTTATATCAAGAGTATAGCACGTAGTGTCTGATACCTTACCTTCTTGAGGATTTGGATTAAGTTCACATACAGTAACCTTTACCGTGCTTACATAAGGAAATGATTTTGTTACTACAATGAATTCGCCCTTTTTACCGTTATCTGATACGGTTATAGTACTATTCTCGTTATGTCCCTGAGCTGACCAAGAGTATGCAGGACTTAAGTATGCATCAGAATCTTTATTTGTTATTTCAAACGTAACATGGAGATCCTGATTCTGTTTAAATGTCGAATCAAGAGGTCCCTCTTTAATAGACCATTTAACCTGTGCATGTCTGTATTTTCTGACCTTAAGCTTGAGCTTATAAGTAGATTTATCAGGACCATGCATAGCTATATAATAAGTACCTTTGTTTATAGGATACTTTTCCAGCATTTTCTTATTATTGTAATTTGCCGTGTATACAATATTATCTTTATTGGTAATATCACTTGAACTTGCCGGTGCCGAGTTCATCTTAAGAAGGATAAGTTCCACATCCTGAGTGCTGTAAGTGAAGTCAGCTAACTCTATAACAGCATCCGCAGTAGCATCAAGCTTATATATATAGTATCTGTCTTTGCCTCCTGCAGCTGCATAGATTGTTCCGCTATATTCCTTATAGTCCTCGCTCATGCTGATCGTATCAATATTCTTATAAGGATTAATAACTATATCGGGGGTAGTAATATCAACCAGGTCCTTAGCAATTGCTGAATCTGAAAGACCCTTTGAATCAGCATAACCTGCGATATAGTACTTTGTGCTTGCCTTAAATTTATATTTTACTGAATAAGTGATCGGTGTAGATGAATCTCCTATAGTGAAATCTGTTCCGCTTTTTGCTGCTTCAGTAGATATGATCTTACCACTGCTGTCGGCTATATAAATTGTAAAATCTGTATATGGTTTTACGGAAGCCCAGTTGAAATAAGCGGTAACCTTTATTGACCCATCAGTATTTTCCGCATAAGTAACTTTGGTGATGATGTTGTTTCCGGGATTATATACAGGCTCCTCATCTTTTGAGATCTCTGCGTTTGCTCTTCCGGGGAATGCCATGACCATGACTGCCAGAAGAAGGGTTAATATTGTTGCTTTTAGTAATTTCTTCATAATAGTCTCCTTCACTATATTTTATTACAAAACGCATTATCTCATGTGATATTTTGATTGTAAATATCGAGAATTTGACTATCTCTGCACTTTGCTTCAAAATCAGCCTGAAGACCGCTTATTCACTTATCTGGTATCCATTGGATACTTTTTCAGAAGGCACACAGTTTCTACGTTCATGCCACGTGAAAACTGATCATGGACCGAGAATCTCATCAGTTCAAATCCACCCTCTTTAAGGAGTTTTATATCTCTTGCAAGAGTTGCCGGATCACATGAAACGTAGACCAGTCTCTCCGGAGATATATCGATTATGGTATTTATGAGTTCGGCGTCGCAGCCCTTTCTCGGAGGATCCACTACCACAACATCCGCTCTTTCCTCAAGCTCCTTCGCCAGCTCCTCGGCCTTTCCCGTAAAGAACTCCGCATTCTCTATCCCGTTAAGAGAAGCATTTTCCTTTGCATCCTTTACTGCTTCGGGTACTATCTCAACTCCATAAACCTTCCCGGCCTTCTTTGCAAGGAAGAGGGAAATGGTTCCTATACCGCAATACAGATCCCAGACCTTTTCCGTTCCCGAAAGGGAAGCATATTTCAGAGCCTTATCATATAATTGTTCCGTCATATAAGGATTAACCTGATAGAAGGACTGAGCCGAGATCCTGAAGCGGACATCTCCTATAAGATCTTCTATATAGCTTTTTCCATATATTGTATATTCCTTATCACCGAGGATCCTGTTAGTATTCTCCCTGTTGATATTGCAGATCACCGAAGTAAGTTTAATGTTCCCGCCATAGTCCTCTACTGCTTTAGTGAGATAGCTTAGAAGCTCTTCACTGTATGGAAGCTCTTTGGCATTTATAACCATGCAGACCATGAGTTCGCCGGTCTTAAAGCCTATCCTTGTAAGAACATGGCGAAGGATACCCTTACAGGTTTTTTCATCGTATGCCGGTACATTATATCTTTCAGCCCATGAGATCACTGCCTTTGTTATAAATGAATTAACCGGATGTCCGATAAGACAGTCGTCTACCGGGATAATGGAGTGAGTCCTTCCGGCATAGAAGCCGGTCACTATATGACCTTCCTTATCGATTCCTATCGGAAACTGCATCTTATTACGGTATCTGTAGCAGCCATCTGCTCTCTCCTGCAGACCATGGATTCCTTCAAAGAGCTCTTCGGCATTATCCACACCGCCAATACGCTTAATGCATCCTATGACTCTGTCCTTCTTAAGCTCCAGTTCCTTTTCGTAGGTCATATGCTGCAAAGTGCAGCCTCCGCACTGTCTTGCCACAGGGCATGGAGGTACTTCTCTATAGGGTGAAGGAGTTATGAGTTCCTCCAGTCTTCCGAAGCAGTAGGTCTTCTTGGTCTTTACTATCCTGATCTTAGCTTTGTCTCCAACAGCTGTATCCTTTACGAATACCGCCATACCATCGATGTGGCCGATGCCGGCACCCTCTTCAGTCATATCTTCGATTGTTATCTCATAGATGTCATTCTTTTTCATCTTTTTCATCTTATTCCTCTTTCCTCCCAAAGGGAGGGCTTTTCAGTAAAAAGAGCAGGCGCCAGCCTGCTCCTTTTTATACTAGTAGCGTTCTATCTTTCAGATAATCCTTTACTGCATCCTTTTCCATCTCAAGTGAGATGGCCAGCTCTCCGAAAAGGCTTTCCTCCGCGATATGGAAGTACTTGGCATCCGAAGCCGTTACTTTTTTCCCTTCCGCCGTTCGTTCCTGAACACGAAGGTTTATGGTCTTGATCAGCTCCACAAGTATCTTCGGATCACAGGTAAGTACCGCCTGCTTATACTCAAGCTCGCGCCTTTTCTCCTCGATTATCTCAAGGTTTTCAATATCATCAATGCTGTCAATAAAATCTTCAGCCTCGCTTTTAGACATAACCCGTCTCATAACGACTCTGTCGTTATCCACAGGTGTGAATATCTCACTGTCCCTGATATAACAGGGCACCATGGTATAGTACAGTTTATTCTTAACTGCACCCGCCATTTTCATTGGTCCGATATTCGTGATCTTACAAACTCCGTTACTCCCGTATATGATATAATCTCCCACGTTATACATATATCAATGCTCCCTGAATTCTATCCTTTCAACTAATACTATTAACCTACTGTTCCCTACTTTGATCTGTAACGTGTAAAGCAATTGTAACACAGTAGATTTTTAAATGTAAGGAGCAAAATAAATTTCGTGAAAATGCCTTAAAAACCTTTAATTCCCTAGGTTATTTTGCATATATTCCGGGAGTAAAATGGCGCAATTATATTAGTTCAATTGATTTTTCACTTCGAATTTTTCCGTATCAAAACTCGTAAGCTTATCTCCGTCCTGTACAAGATAGAAGTAGTCGCCTATGATGATTCCTCTCGTATCATATATATCCGCAGATGAATAGAATTGATCATCATCCGAAAGACTATATTCAAGTTTATTTACAAAGCCCTTTTCTTCATCATAGTCATAGATGTTATAGAAAGATCCTATCTGGTAATCGCCTTCAAGATCCCAGTTTTTCCTAATATCCCAGCTCGTTTCTGCACCAAATCCGAAGAGTCCGTCACGGCTGTCAAACATAAGAGCCTTCCTGTTTCCAAATACACTGGCATATGAATATTCATCCAGATACATTGTATCAAGTTCTTCTATATCCGTCGGATCCGATACATCAAACATCGTAAGCTTAAGGCATTCTGTTCTTCCGGTATTCTCATCGGCATCATAACCGATACCGAGAAGACGTCCGTCAGAATATGGATGAAGGTACTCCGAGAAACCGGGTATCTTCAGATAATCGGTGATCTTTGGATTCTCGGGATCTGAAAGATCTACCGCAAACAGAGGATCTGTCTGTCTGAAGGTTACAAAGTATGCTGTATCACCCATGAATCTTGCAGACTTTATCGTCTCATTCGGAGCAAGTCCTTTTATCACGCTTTTCTTTTTAAGGTTCTCATCATATACGAAGAGTCCGTTAGCCTCCTCGGAGTTATCAAAGTATGTAGATACTACTCTGAGGTGATCTTTATATTCGTCTATGCAGTAGTCATCCTTGATATATCCCTGAATGCTGCCCTTACAGCCAAACTTAAGCTTTCCGTTTTTGTAGGATATCTTTGCTATATTGGTATCATTGTCATATCTGAAGATATTCCATCTGAAAAGCCTGTCAGTCAGGTAGATATTATCGGTGCTGACATAGAGTTTGTCACTTCCTGCCAGAAGCCCGAGACGATCCTTAACCTTACCCTTGTTGATATCAATTGCGGATATTACTACATAGCTGTCCACAAAACAATCATCCTGAACAAAGATCTTGTCATTACCGATAAGCTCTCCGTCAATCTCGGGAATGAATGTCTCATATTTTCTTTTTGAAAGCTTATCGAGAGCAACCGACTTCCGTGAGAAGATATAGAGATAGTCATCCACAAGTCTCGATGAATAATATGTACCATCCTGAGTTATCCTCTTAATAAGCTCGGGATTCTTTCTATCCTTGATGTCATATATGGCAACAGCTGTCCTAAGCTTTGAACCATCGTCATAGGATTCATCCCAGCCCACATAGATAAGTCTGTCACCCGATATATACATCTCGGAATTACTGATCTCTGTACTGAGAGTATTTATATAACCGACTTCTTCCATATCACCGTCTTTAACCTTGAAGATACGGATATGCTCGGTACTGTAATCATAGCTGTAGATATACTGGCCGTCAGTCTTAACGATATCCGACTCATTTACACCTTCGGTCCTTACATTTGTATCCGTGAATTCCGGAACCACATTTGATGAGCCCGACTGAGCCTGGGTTAACGGCGTGCCTTCAGCCTGCTTTAGTTCTCCCTGAGGAATTCCGATACTATCCTCTGCCGCATCATTTGTTGCGCTGAATGTCCTTCTGCCGCCCTGGGTTGTAACCGCACCATCTAAATCAAAAGAGTAATTCTCGATCATATTCTCAGCATAATCAGAGCAGGCCTTTAATGCTTCATAAGCCTTGTCATAATTATCTGTCTTCTTTTCGAAAAATGATTTCTTTTCGGATTCTTCTTCGTCATCATCAACATCATTTTCGGCTGCCGATTCCTCTCGGGCAACTTCTTCGTCAGTCTCCACCATGCTGTCGGTAACCGCTTCATCCTTCAGGACAGGATCAGCAGTTTTGATCCTGTTCCTACCGCCGACCTTCATTCCGAGACCGAACATAAGGATCAGTGCTGCAGCAAGAACTATCGGAAGAACAACTCTTCTGATCTTTTTATTCTTATCCTTTTTCTCTGACTCTTTATCACCTGAAGCATTCTGATAAGGAACATCCACACTGTTCTTCCTTTTCTTCATCTCTTCGGGAGTCATTAGCGCGATCCTTTTTTCTATGCTTTCGGGTTTTATGGAATCGGGGATCTTAATATCATCATTCATAAGTTCACTCTTAATATCATTTTCGAATATTTCGTTATCTCTTCTGTCCATACATGTCACCTCCGCGATCTAAATATTCTCTCATCTTGGTCAGCGCCCTGCTGTACTTTGATCTTACGGTATTGCGGTTAAGCTTCATACTGTCTGCAATCTCAGCACTGCTCTGCTCACCAAAAACCGACATTGTAACAATCTCTCTTTCCTCCTCGGAGAGAATGGTAAATGCCTGCTGTACGAGAGTTTTGTCCTCTGCAGCCTGGATCACATTTCCGGCTGTCGGAAGAGCATCTATACTATCATCACTAAGATATGCTTCATGCTCGCGCCTCGTAACATATTCTCTTAAAACCCTGTTGATCTTGTTAGACAGAATCTTGAATATCCATGCGCGAAAAGCCGATTCATCTCTTAGCTTATCAAGTCCGGCATATGCATCCAGCACCGTATCGCTGACAACATTTTCAGCATCCTCGGGCACACCGAGACGATAAAGCGCTGTTTTGTAGAGCTCACGATATACTTCTTTATAGAGCTCTGCAAATTTATCTCTATCTATCATTGCCTGATATTCTCCTTTCGTAAGGTTCTGTCTATACAGTGTTTATTTCGCGGTAAAGTGTTGCAAAAAAATAAAACTTTTTTCAGTATATAGAAAAAAAACCGGTCAGGCAAGTACCTGACCGGCTCAAAGAGGATTTATTTGGTTAAAAGTTTCTTTTTCTTTGCCATTACTATACTCTGGATCACAAGGAAGAGACAGAGCATAGCTGCGATAGTGATTCCTGTCCACCATGCCTGGTCAAGACCGGCTGATGAAACTATATTCTGGATCGTCGCAAGTGAGAGAACACCGAAGAGTGTTCCGATTATATTTCCGACACCACCCGTCAGCATGGTACCACCTATGATGGATGATGCGATGGCATTCATTTCCATACCGGATGCGTGAGATGCAGAGCCCGATCCTACATGCATGAAGTATACAAATCCTGCTACTCCTGCAAGGATGCCGCATATCAGATGTGAGAGGAACTTTGTCCTTCTTACATTGATACCGAGCATAAGTGCGCTCTGACTGTTTCCACCTACTGCATAGAATGAACGTCCTAGTTTTGTCCATCTTAAAACTATGAACAGAGTTATTACTACGATTATCGCAACTATAACACCGATCTCTACGTAAGCATTTACATACTTACCGAGCTTGTTGACCGAACCGAAGCCCGGAACTATCACTCTCGTATCCTTTAATGCAACGAAGAGCTCATTTTCAACATTGAAGGGTGCGGTATGAACGATGGTGGTCATACCTCTTGCAAAGAACATTCCCGCAAGTGTTACGATAAACGGCTGGATGTCAAGATATGCAACGAGGAATCCCTGAACCAGACCGAAAGCAAGTCCGATGAGAAGTGCAATTCCGATGGCCCCCGGAATGCTTCCGTTATGGAAGTCAAGATATACCGCACAGCTCATACTTACGAGTGCTACCACTCCACCGACCGATATATCGATTCCTCCGCATATCATAACCAGGCTCATGCCGCAGGAGGTTATTATTAATGCGGCATTACTGTTCAGCAGGTTGAAAAATGTCTGGGGCTTGAGGAATCCCTGTCCCTGGAACAGTATTGCTCCGATGTACATCAGGAAAAATACTACTATCGTGATTGTGAGAAGAAGATTCGTATCACTGGTCCTTCCGAACCATCCCATGAATTTTGCCGAAAAACCGGTAGCTTTCTTTTTGTTTTCCATCTTAAGCCACCTCCTTCTTCGGAGCTATCTTCTCCCAGAGCTGTGATAGTTTCTTCCTGACTACCGGTGTACTCAGAACAACGAGCACTATTACTACTACTGCCTTATAAGCCGAGAGTGCTTCCGAGTTAACATTCAGCTTATAAAGCGTGGTTGTCAGAAACTGAATTACATATGCACCTAAGATAGAGGCTGTCATGTTGAACTTACCGCCACTGAGTGCATTTCCGCCAAGAGCTACTGCGAGGATCGCATCCATCTCTATATCCTTGGCGATAACGGAATAATTGATGGTTGAGAGACGGCTTACCTTGATAAGTCCGGCTACTGCAACACAGAGACCCAGTATCACGAATGAAAGGAACTTAATGAATTCCGGATTGATACCGTTAAGTCTTGAAGAATTTCCGTTTATACCTACGGACTGTGTATAAAGTCCGAGAGTTGTGAATTTAAGTACGAGCATGATCACTATAACGCAGGCCATCGCGATGAAGAACGGAGTCGGAATGGGAATTCCGGGAATATATCCTCCGAAATATCCGAATGAGGGTTCGCTGATTATAGGAAGCTCGTTATTGTTGATCCAGGCTGCTATCGAACGTCCTGCAGTAAACAGAATCAGTGTCGCAACCATCGGCTGGATCTTAAAGTAAGCAACCAATATACCATTAAATGCTCCGAACAGCATTGCAACCACACAGGCTACAAGGAATGCTACTATGATGGGAGCCTGAAGTGTTTCGGGTCTTGAATTCGATCCGCAGAGCACTCTCAGGATAACACTTCCCGCAATTGCTATTGCGGCGCCCACGCTTATGTCCTGTCCGCCTGATGCAGCGGTTACAAGAGTCATTCCTATTGCAAGGATCGCAAGCTCTGAGCCGTAATCAAGTATGGTTATAAGGTATCCCGAAAGAACCGGATTACCGATACTGTTTGTTCCAAGTGAGATCTTGAAAAACGAAGGATCATATATAAGATTGAAAAGCGCAAGCGCTATAAGGGCTGCAAGAGGAATAAGCAGCTGTTTATTGAATGTCTGTTTTTTCTTACTCACTCTCGGCACCTCCCTCCTTGATTTCTTCAGCCTTTTCAGACTGTCCTGCGATCGTCTTCATTATTCCGCTCTGGGTTAGATCATCACCCTTAAGTTCTCCTACAACCTTTCTGTCTCTCATAACTATGAGTCTCGAACAGGTTCTCAGCATCTCATCTGTTTCAGATGAGATGAATGTGATACTCATTCCTTCAGAAGCAAGCTTTAGAACCAGCTTCTGGATATCAACCTTGGTTCCTACATCGATACCACGTGTAGGCTCATCAAGGATAAGATATTCGGGATGCATAAGCAGCCATCTTGCTACAATAACCTTCTGCTGATTACCACCGGAAAGCGACTTTATCGGAGTATCAGCCGATGCAGTCTTTATATCAAGCAGTTTGATATATTCATCCGCAAGCTTATAGGTTTCTGATTTGGAAAATGGCTTCCCGAATCCTCTCAGTACCTGAGCTGCCAGGATGATATTCTCTCTTACGGAGAGATCACCGATTATACCATCAACTTTTCTGTCCTCGGGCAGATATGCGATTCCCTGCTTCATGGCATCGAGCGGTTTCTGGATCTTGATATCCTTACCGTTCTTCTTAACCTTACCGCCCAGCACTCTGTCGGCACCGAAGATTGCTCTTACGCACTCACTTCGGCCGGATCCGAGAAGACCCGTGAAACCGTTGACCTCGCCCTTCTTAATGAAGAAATCAAAAGGCTTGATACCTGCATCACTTACGAGGCCTTCTGCCTCAAATACAGGTGCAGCACCTTCTTCTTCATCGAGAGTTTTTGTATCACCCTTGATATCCGAAAGGTCATCCAGTTCTTTACCGAGCATCTTGGATACGAGCTGAACTCTCGGGAGATCTTTGATCTCATATTCGCCTACCAGTTTGCCGTCTCTGAGGACCGTAATCTTATCACAAACCTCATAAACCTGATCAAGGAAATGTGTAACAAATATTATTCCTACACCCTTGGCCTTGAGGTCTCTCATAAGACCGAAAAGCTTCTGTACTTCCGTTTCATCCAGAGATGAAGTAGGCTCATCAAGGATAAGAACCTTACATTCCATATCAACAGCTCTTGCGATGGCAACCATCTGCTGAACAGCCAGTGAACAGCTTGCCAGCTGCTGGGTAGCCTTTGCCGGGATATCCAGGGATTTAAGGATCCTGTCTGCATCCTGGTTCATCTGCTTCCAGTTTGTAATACTGCCCTTGGTTCTTCCTATGAACATATTCTCGGCTACAGTAAGATTGGGACAAAGTGTTATCTCCTGATACACGGTACTTATACCCTTGTTCTGTGCGTCCTGAGGAGAATGGATATTGACCTCTCCGTCAAAGCCTCTCAGATATACCTTACCTTCGTCCTTACCGTAAACGCCGGTTATTACTTTGATCAGTGTGGATTTTCCTGCACCGTTTTCACCCATGAGAGCATGTATCTCGCCTTCACACAGAGTAAAGTCTACTCCCTGAAGTGCACGTACGCCGGGAAAGCTCTTATGGATATCATGTAATTCCAATACTGCCTTATCTTTCACTGCTTCACCTCTTTTAATAGTCAAACTCCAACAAGTAAAGATGGGGTGCAACAACCGAGTGCCGCACCCCTAATGCTTATTGGATTAGATACCGTAGTTATCTACATCTTCCTGTGTAATAGTAGTTGCGTCAAAGCCCTTCTCTTCCATTATGATAGTCTTTTCTGCAGGTGTCTGACCAGCTTCAAGCTGCTTGATAACTTCGTCGATGTACTTAGCCTGGAAAGGATTGCACTGTCCGTCATAGTTCCAGTTCTTAGCAAGGAGCTCTTCAAGTGCCCACTTGTTGCAGTCAAATCCCATAACTACTACGTCCTTACCAACACCGTGAGAGATGTTAGCCTTGTCAAGTGCCTCTACAGCACCCTTAGCCATATCGTCGTTCTCTGCATAGATAACGTTGAACTTCTCACCTGAGTCGATAACTGACTGAACGATCTGCTGAGCCTTCTCTGCATTCCACTCAGCTGTCTGCTGTGTAACTATCTTCCAACCATTTTCCTTTGCAAGAGTATCAAGAGCTCCTGATCTACCCTGCTGAGCAGCTGAACCCATAACACCCTGAAGGTGGATGATGTTATACTCGCCGAGGTTCTGATCCTTTAACCATGTAGCTGCCTGCTCGCCTTCCTTGTCCATATCGGAAACGATAGAAGCTGCATAAAGGCTGTCACTTGCATCAATTGTACGGTCAAAAAGGATTACCTGGATTCCTGCATCCTGTGCATCCTTAAGTACGCTGTCCCAACCTGATGTATCAGCTGCTGAAAGGAGAAGATAATCAACTCCGTCCTGGATGAACTTCTGAGCTGCTGTTATCTGCTCATCGTTCTTAAGGCTGTATGCGAAAGAAGCATCATAGCCATTCTCTGCACAGAACATAGCCTTGAGATCCTTATCGTTAGCTGTACGA
This sequence comes from Eubacterium sp., assembly GCA_017619835.1. Taxonomy (GTDB): domain Bacteria; phylum Bacillota; class Clostridia; order Lachnospirales; family Lachnospiraceae; genus Eubacterium_Q. The sequence goes on along the minus strand of JAFZRN010000023.1, from coordinate 83,739 downwards.
TATCCGGACTCGTTAGGATCGTTGTTGATGATACCAACTTTGATGTTGCCCTTGCTTCCTGAATCACTGCTAGCTGTATCTGTTTTAGCTGAATCAGTATTAGCTGTACCTGAACCTGCTCCACATGCTGTCATTCCGATCACCATGGTTGCAGCAACAATAGTTGCAAGAATTTTTTTACCAAATCTCTTCATGAATAAAAACCCTCCATATTCATAATAAAAATTTTACCTACCGGATCAAGAACCGTCCGGCAATTTCCATGGTTAAAATATATCAGAATATAAAGGGTTATTATACGGAGTATCTTTTGAAATAATTTCAAATATTTACTTTATCAAGATACTCATTTTACATAAAATGTATTCTTTTTTTTGATTTTTTATTAAATGTTTGATTTTTTATCCTAATACTCTCTTCTGTTGATTATCTCCTGAGTAAGCTTTGTGATATTATACTCCCCATCCTTATAAGATACGCTTTTTACAATGTCTGTACAGGAGAAAGCATTTTCATTTACATAGGTATATTTATTGAATTCATTTCCATTATAAACGGCTTTTATTATCTTGCCTGCTTCAGGGCCCTGGAGAGGATTACATTCCACGTCGAGCGCGATCTTTCCTTCCATTACTTTTGTAAGTCCGGATTTTGCGGCATCGAAGGATATCACAAGGATCTCCCCGTTTTTAATATCAGTACCCGCAGTTCTTCCGGATTCTTCTATCGCTTCTATGGCACCTATCGCTTCGTTATCATTTTCGGCATAGACTACATTTATATCCTCATGCTCGCTGAGGAGTCTCTGCATAACTTCCTTACCCTTTGCCTGAGTATAGTCAGCAGGGACCATATCGAGAATGGTCCAGCCGTATTTGGCAGCAGCCTTTTCAAGACCGCTGGTACGTCCTATCTGAGCTGTAGCTCCGAGTGTACCCTGGAGATCAACTATACGAAGCTCTTCGGGAGCAATATCATTTCTTATCGCAAATTCATTAAGCCATTCACAGGCAACTTCGCCTTCCTTTGAAAAGTCCGAACCGATCCATGCCGTATATAGATTTGTATCCTCTACATCAACCATTCGGTCTACTATTACAACAGGTATCTCTGCGTCCTTGGCTTCCTGAAGGACCGTATCCCATCCCGTTTCCGTAACCGGCGCAAGAAGTATACAGTCAACCTCCTGCTGGATGAACTTTCTTATGGCCATGATCTGTTTATCCTGCTTCTGCTGGGCATCATCGAATATAAGATCAAAGCCCGCCTGTCTCGTGAGACTTCCTCTCATGGATTCCGTATTGGCTACTCTCCAGTCGGACTCCGCTCCAAGCTGTGAAAAACCTACTGTTATAAAGGTCTGCTTTTCTTCTGTGGTCTCCACTTCCTTTTTACCGCAGCCCGAAGAAAGAATAAGCAGTCCGGCAAGCAGGAGCGCCATTATCTTTTTTTCTGTTTTAAAATATCTCTTTATCATTTTTTATACCATTGGAATACGGACTGTCACGACCGTGCCTTCCATATATTTGCTGTCTACCTTGATACCGTACTGTCTTCCGTAATTCTTTTCTATTCGCTTCTCGACATTTGCCATTCCGAAACCATTCTGGTTTCTGACGCTTTCACCGGTCTTTACTACGATATCCTCTTCACCGGATATCAGTCTCTTAAGCCTCTCAAGCTCGTCCTCTTTCATTCCGATACCATCATCACATACAGTGAATACGATATCACCCTGATCTATCTTTCCGGTAACCTTGATAAGACCTTTTCCTCTCTTATTCTTTATACCGTGATAGAGCGCATTTTCGACTATAGGCTGAAGAGTAAGCTTCTGGATATGATAATCGAGAATCTCCTCATCAAATTCTATCTCATAATCCATTATATCCTGATAACGGTATCTCTGGATCTCGAGATAACTCTTAACATGCTCTCTTTCATCACTTATCGTAATCTCACTCTGGCCCTTGCTGAGAGATATCCTGAAGAAGCTCGAAAGCTCCTGGATGACCTGGATGGCCTTCTGGTTTTCTCCTGCTTCCGTCATCCATATGATAGCATCGAGTGTATTATATAGGAAGTGAGGATTGATCTGTTCCTGAAGGAGCCTCAGCTCGGCATCCTTTGCATTTTCCTGCTCCTTATGGATGCCTTCGATAAGCGTCTCTATCTCTTTAACCATGCTGTTAAAGCTTTCGGCAAGAGTGCTCATCTCGTCATCGGTACCCGGATGATAGGAAACCGAGAAATCTCCGCCGGCGAACTTTTCAGTCATCTCGGCAAGCTCGGTGATGGGCTCTGTGATTCTTCTGGAAAGTCTTCTTGATATAAAGTAGATAAATGCGATGATTATTATCAGCATTCCCACCAGTATCCTGATGGTCGTAAGGAGACTTGCGGCAACCTCCCGGCGAAGCTGCTCCATGTTGGTAGCCTCATCATAGATATATACCTGAATATCTTCCTGGATAAGAGAGGTAAGGGTGCGGATGTTCATGTCGAGCATTTCCATGTTCTCGTCATAATGTCCGCCTTCCTCGACATTTTTCAGGATATCATCAGTTCTCTCGCGGAGTATCCCGAGAAGCTTAATAAGAGCATCGAGATCGGACCGTACGTTTTCCTCGGTGGTCCTTTCTCTCAGCTCTGTAAAATGCTTTGTTGCCTGATCTATGTATTCGTCCGGATTCTCGCCCTCGAGCTTTTTCTCGGAATCGGTCCAGTTGGCCGAGCCCGTGATTATCCGGTACATCATCTCATCCATCGAATCCTTAAAGCTCATATTGAACTCATTTGCACTTGTAATGTTACGTACCAGAAGATCATACTTCTGATAATAACTGAAGAGCCTTGTGACTGCTACGGCAAAAAGAACGATGAGCGGGATAACACAGATCCATATATACAGAATCAGCTTAGACTGAATCTTACTTTTTTTAACTTTAGTTCTGGGCATTTTCCTTCTTAATTCTTCTGTATTCCTTTGGTGACATTCCCGCCGACTTCTTAAAGATATAGCTGAAGTAATGCGGGTCTCTGTAGCCGACCTCGAAGCCGACCTCGGAGGTCTTCATCGAAGTACATATCAGAAGCTCCTTTGCCTTCTCCATCCTGACTGCAGTCAGGTAATCTATAAAGGTCTCGCCGGTCTCTTTTCTGAAAATGGCGCTGAAATGGTTCGAGCTTACATTTACTGAGGAAGCTACCGACTGAAGCGACATATCCTCATTCTGATAGTTATCTTTGATATAGTTCTTGGCCTTATCGATTATCTCCGTATACTTCTTATCGGAAAGCTGATTCCTGTATCCTATCATCAGCTCGAGCAGGCTCTTGAGATATCCCTTGGCACTTTCCGAGGTCTCGACAAAGGTGAGCGGATTACTGAGCTCGCCCAGCATCTCGGTGCTTCTGTCTTTACCGACTCCCAGCTCCTCAAGGAAAGTAACGGAGCTTATCAGTGCTTCCACAAGGATATACTGCCTCAGCATGACGGACTCTACCGTGTCCTTACCTATGCTTTCAAAATATTCAAGAATCAGGTTATCGATCTCGGACAGAGTACCATTTTTAAGGAAGCTGTATATCGTCTTCTTTGAAAGAAGGCTGATATCGACTTTATTGATATCAATTACTCTGCTGCTGTCCGTCTCATAGAAGATATGACTTTCATCACACATATATCTTTCCGCAAATCTTCTGTTTGCATCAAGATAGGAAGCATTTACGTCCCTTATCCTTTCAACGGTCTTTCCCACGGAAATGAAGAACATCTTATCTTCATAGCCATTCATGAATTCCTTTATATTTTCAATTCCGCTTTTAATATTTAAGTCCAGATCTTCCTTTGAATCTGCCTTTTCAAGGAAGCAGAACACATCACCTACCTGCTCATACATATAGGCATGATCGGAGTCTTCATACATTTCCTTGATACTGTTATATATCTTTTCATTGACTCCCGAATACTCATTCATATCGCCCGAGCCGGCACTTTTCGGAAATACCTGTAGAAGAACTATCGCATAGCATGCAGCCGTGATATCGATCCCGAGCTCCTTACCCCTTGAAAGAGATTCCTGCATTGAAACTCTTCCGTCGATCATATCTCTTATGAACCGGCTTCTTTCAAGAAGGCGGATCTCTTCACGGTCTCTAAGGTACTTTTCCTTAGCTTCCTTTTCGAGCTTTTCTTTTCTTATCTCCTCGGCAACCTTATCAAGCTCCTTCATCAGGTTTTCACCCGAAACAGGTTTAAGGATATATTCCTCAACGCCGATGCTTATGGCTTCCTTGGCATAATTAAAGTCATCATATCCACTAAGTACGATGATCCTGATATCGGGAAGCTCCTTTTTCACAAGCTTCGAGAGTTCGAGTCCGTCCATAAAGGGCATGCGAATATCGGTAATAAGAATATCCGGTTTTGATTTTAATATCTTGGGAAATGCGACCTCTCCGTCACCTGCTTCTCCGACAAGTGTAAAGCCGCTCTGTTCCCAGTTCACGGATTTCTTAATACCTTCGCGAATGGCATATTCATCTTCTACCAAAAAGACCTTTATCATACTCATTTCATTTATCCCTGTCCGTAATATGCATTTGCTCCATGCTTACGGAAAAAGTGTTTATCTCTTATACAGTCCGGAGCCGGTTTTACATCAGGATTGATGAGCTCCGTCTTAAGTGCCATCTTGGCAACCTCTTCAAGTACAACCGCATTATGTACCGCTTCTGCAGCATCCTTACCCCAGGTAAAAGGACCATGATTTGTGCAGAGCACTCCGGGTGTGTACATGGGGTTTAGTCCTCTTTTTTCAAATGTCTCGATTATCACAAGACCGGTATTCTTCTCATAAGCTTCTTCTATCTCTTCCGGTGTAAGATTTCTTGCACAGGGGATCTCACCATAGAAGTAATCAGCATGAGTTGTTCCGTAAAGAGGTATCGATCTTCCGGCCTGAGCCCAGGAAGTAGCTTCCGTGGAATGGGTATGAACCACTCCTCCTATTTCCTCATATCTCTTATAAAGCTCAAGATGTGTGGCTGTATCGGATGAAGGTCTTAAATCACCCTCAACCTTATTACCCTCAAGATCCATTACGACCATATCATCCGGTGTCATCTTCTCATAGCTGACTCCGCTCGGCTTTATTACGAAGAGTCCCGACTCCCTGTCGATCTCGCTGACATTTCCCCATGTATAGGTTACAAGGCCTCTTTTCGGGAGTTCCATATTGGCTTCATATACTTTTTTCTTAAGTTCTTCTAACATTATCTTATCCTTTTTGTTATTTAAGATTATTTATTGCTTCTTTTTCAACGGGAAGTATTCCGGTGAATACCTTCATATATTCATCAAAGCCCGCAACCTCTTCAGGTGAAGCTGTAACGGTAACGCCTTCCTGTCCGGCAAAGATTATATCATTTAAATACTCTGAGAGCGACATATCTTTTGATCTTTCAAGGAAGAGTGCAAGTATAGCTATACCCCATGCTCCGCCTTCACCGGCTGTTTCCATAACAGTGATGGGGCCGCCTGTTGCAGCTGACATTATCCTCTGTCCAACTTCCTTTGTCTTAAAATATCCGCCATGTCCGTAGAGCTTATCAAATTCTATACCTTCATCCTTTATAAGAATATCAAGTCCGTACTTAAGTGTACTTACTGCAGCATAGAGATTATGTCTCATGAAGTTAGCAAGACTGAAGTCCGCATTTATGTTTCTTACGACTACAGGTCTGCCTTCATCGAAGCCTGTAACCGGCTCACCCGAGAAATAGTTAAAGCCGTTTACGCCGCCACAGTCGGGAGCTCCTTCGAGAGCTACGTTAAAGAGTGTTGTATAAAGCTTATTTGTATCGATATCGGCACCGATCTTCTCGGCAAACTGTCTGAAGATCTCAGCCCATGCATTTATATCGGAGGTACAGTTGTTGCAGTGTACCATGGCAACGTCATCACCAACGGGTGTAGTAACAACATCTATCTCCTCATGTACTTCCTTAAGAGCATGCTCCATAACAACCATTGCGAAAACGGAGGTTCCTGCGGAGACATTTCCGGTACGGACAGCTACGCTGTTTGTAGCGACCATTCCCGTTCCTGCATCACCTTCAGGAGGACAAAGTGGAATACCTGCCTCAAGGTTACCTGTCGGGTCGAGCTTTGCGGCGCCTTCCGGAGTAAGTGTTCCTGCAGCTTCTCCTGCAACCAGAACCTTAGGAAGGATATCTCTTATCTTCCAGTCAAAGCCGTAGCCGGAGATAAGTGCATCATATTTGTCGAGGTATTCCTCGTTATAATTTCTTGTTCTGCTATCGATAGGGAACATACCGGAAGCATCACCGATCCCGAGAACCTTCTCGCCTGTGAGCATCCAATGGATGTAGCCTGCCAGAGTCGTAAAGAATGTGATGTCACCGACATGGCTTTCCTTATTCAGAACTGCCTGATGAAGATGAGCGATGCTCCATCTCTGAGGGATGTTGAAGCCGAACTCCTTTGTAAGTTCTGCGGCTGCCTGCTCTGTGATGGTATTTCTCCAGGTCCTGAAGGGAACCAGAAGATTCTCATCTTTATCAAATGCCATGTAGCCATGCATCATCGCACTGAAGCCGATAGCACTTGTTGTCTTAAGCGTGGCGCCGTATTTCTGCTTAACGTCCTCAACAAGACCGGCATATGCATCTCTTAAGCCGTCCCAGATCATATCAAGGCTGTAGGTCCATACGCCGTTTTCATATTGATTCTCCCAGCCGTGTCCACCTTCTGCTATGGGCTTTCCGTCAAGGTCTACCATGACTGCCTTGATCCTTGTTGAACCGAACTCGATTCCTATCGCTGTTTTTCCTGATTCGATTATCTGTTTCATACCTTTCTCCTTCATAAATACATAGTAAGATAGCATAATGATAACACACATGAAATATATATGTAACAAGAAATCTAAATCTGAATAATTTATCAAAAAAAAATAATAAATAATCAAAAAAGTCCCCGATTTTTCTAATCGGGGACTTAAAAAACTTATCTATTTTCTAACGAGAAGTGACTCACCTGTCATCTCTGCAGGCTGCTCAAGTCCCATTACCTCAAGAAGTGTGGGAACTATATCACAGAGCTTTCCGCCTTCTCTTAATGTATAATTCTCATCATAGTTATAAAGGATGAAAGGAACCGGATTGGTGGTATGTGCCGTGTGAGGCTCACCTGTCTCATAGTTCTTCATCTGCTCAGCATTACCGTGGTCAGCACAGATAAAGAGAACTCCGTCCATTTCCTTAACTGCTTCTACTGCGTCGCCTACACATTTATCTACTGTCTCAACAGCTGCGATGGCTGCCTCGAGAACTCCGGTATGACCAACCATGTCGGGGTTAGCGAAGTTGATGATGATAACATCATACTCGCCGCTCTTTATAGCCTTAACAAGATTCTTTCCGACTTCGGGTGCGCTCATCTCGGGCTGAAGATCATAGGTTGCTACAGCAGGCGAATTAACAAGGATCCTCTCCTCACCTTCATTAGGCTCCTCAAGTCCGCCATTGAAGAAGAAAGTAACGTGTGCATATTTCTCTGTCTCGGCAAGTCTGAGCTGCTTCATACCGAGCTTTGCAAGGTATTCGCCAAATGTATTCTTAATCTCCTGCTTCTTGAAAGCAACATACTTATTGGGAATAGTTTCGTCATAGTCCTTGAAGCATACGTATGTTATATTCAGGAAACCATTTGCCCTCTTAAGATACTTGATGCACTTTGTATCATCTGCATCACCGGGCTGAGCCGCAATGTCTTCATCTGAGAAACAGAATGCCTTGGTGATCTCACGGGCTCTGTCGGGACGGAAGTTAAAGAAGATAACGCTATCGCCGTCCTTAACAACTGAAAGAGGCTCGCCTGCTTCATCAGTGATAACAGTAGGGATCACAAACTCATCTGTAACTCCGTTATCATATGATTCCTGCATAGCCTGAACGGGATCGGTTGCCTTGATTCCCTCACCGAGAACAAGACTGTCATAAGCCTTCTGGATTCTGTCCCAGTTATTATCTCTATCCATTGCGTAGTAACGTCCGCTGAGTGAAGCAACCTTACCTACGCCGATCTCAACTGTCTTATCCACCAGCTCCTGAAGATAATCCTTACCTGAAGCGGGAGGTGTATCTCTTCCATCGAAGAAAGGATGAATGTAAACATTCTCAAGGCCCTCCTTCTTGCAGAGCTCAAGGATTGCATAAAGATGTGTATTGTGGCTGTGAACACCACCGTCTGAAAGAAGTCCCCAGAGATGAAGGTCACTTCCCTTCTCCTTACAATTGTTGATCGCAAGCAGAAGCTCATCATTCTTAAAGAAGTCACCATCCTGGATGAACTTTGTAATAAGAGTAAGATCCTGGTAAATGATTCGGCCCGAACCCATGTTCATATGTCCGACCTCTGAGTTACCCATCTGTCCGTCGGGAAGACCTACAGCCATTCCGGAAGCAAAACCTCTCTGATAGGGGCACTCGGCTTTAAGCTTATCCATGACGGGGGTCTTAGCCATATAGATAGCATTTGAATCCTGGATATCGGATTCGCCGTAACCATCAAGTATCATTAAAACTACTGGTTTCTTGGTCATAATTTTTCTCCTTTTTATACTCCGTATATAGAGTTATAGGTTTCTAACTTAAAATCCACATGATACTATATATGATTTTAGTTTGTTACGCAAGCATAAATATCACTATATTTCATGTTTCATCGATTACTTAGGACTGTTCCCCTTCGTTCTGTTATACCCTATCTCGGAAGCATTATATTTCTTTATATAATATCTCTCCAGATCATTGAGGTTTTTTGCCCTGCTTTTCTTAAGCGCCACGAACCTTATCGTGAATCTGTCGCCCCTCGCATAGTCGGCATAGACTCTTCCGTTTCCTTTCGCGGTAAAATGGCTGTTAGCCCTGCTCACTATATGCTGGGCCTGTCCGACATAATACTTTCTCTCGGAATGATTATGGATTATATAAACTCCGGGCACATCTATCTTATTCGAAGCAAGCTTTTGTCCCTTGCCCTTTATATTCCTTAATCTTAAAAATCTCTTTACGGATATTTCCTTTGAATTGTAAATGATTCCTTTAAGGGATCTGTTATTTATGGAATATAAGGTGATAAGAAGCGCTGCTATTATCAGAACCGGAAGGACCACGGCAATGATAAGCCGAGGTCCCGATAATGATGTAAGATATGAAAAGTCTATTTTGTCAAAATTTATCATTATTCTTTCTTTGTATCCTTCTTGCCGTCCACATCTGCTCCGGCCTCTTCAAACTTCTGCTTCATAGTCGGATTATTTCTTGTCAGCTTCTTGATTGTCAGATCATCAAGCTTATCATTTGCAAGACGAAGGTTATTTCCCGAAGATAAAAGCTCATCCTTTACCTTCTGAAGATGCTGGATGGTTTTATCTATCTCTTCTATGGCACTGTTGAATTTTCTGTTTGCCAGATCATAGTTCCTGCTGAACTTATCCTTAAAATCAAGAAGCGATGATTCAAAGGTAGATACATCCACATTCTTGCTCTGCATCTCCATAAGAGCCTTCTTATCCTCAAGATTATTCATCGCCGCATTTCTGAGGAGCGTAATGAGTGGAATAAAGAACTGCGGTCTTACAACATACATCTTGGGATATCTGTATGATACATCCACTATACCGGTATTATAGAAATCGTTGTCGCTTTCAAGCATACTTACAAGTACTGCATACTCGCAGCCCTTTTCGTTTCTGTCCTTATCAAGCTCCTTGAAAAAGTCCTCATTCTTATGCTTGGTCTTGGTCTCATCATTTTCATTCTTCATCTCGAACATGATGGAGATATATTCAACATTATCGGAATAATCCTTGAAGATATAATCGCCCTTGCTTCCGGTCTTTGCGTCATTATCCTTTTCAAAATACGCACTCTGGAAACCGGTAGCTCTCAGCTTGTTGAATTCATTTTCACAGTATCTCTCCAGACTCTCACCGACCATCTTTGTAGATTGCTGAAGCTTGAACTCCTTTACCCTTGCTATCTCTTCATCCTTATACTTAAGTTCTTTTTCATGCATTTCATCTTTATTCTTAAGATCAAGAGAAAACTTAAGTTCATTACTTTTGATGGTATTTTCGAGTTCTTTAACCTTGTCTTTTTCTTCCCTTACGGCATCTTCAACCGCACGCTTGCTGTCCTGAAGTACCCTGTCCTTTTCCATCTTCAGGGACTTGATCTCAGAATCTTTTTGGGTAAGTGCAAGAGCGTGCTTAGCCTCCAGCTCTTTTATATGAGTTTCAAGCTTGGATATCTCTTTTTCGGATTCGGCACCTGCCTTAAGAACAGCATTTTCAATAGCTGACTGCTGCTTCTCCTCAACCTCTTTTCTGTTCTTTTCTATCTGCTTTTCAAATTCTTTATCTCTTATCTGATTAACGATCGCTGTATAACCGGATTCATCTATTGTAAAATATTCACCACAATGAGGACATTTGATCTGTTCCATAGTATTCTCCTTTACTTTTATATGGAGTATAAAACTCTATTTTCTGATAAACCTGTTTGTTTCTTCATCATAGATATAGCCGGCCTTTTCAAGACGGCTTTTAATATCTTCCTCATCAGCTCCGAGACTTATTGTAAACTCGGAAAGGGAAGCATAATTATCCCGAAGCTGTGTATTGATATAGCTGAGTAAAATAATCGGATCTTTCGGTAAATTCATCTTTTTTCACCTCATTCTTTATTGCATATATATGGTATAATAAATGAGTCGGAAAGTACATAGATTTTCGATAAAAATTTGTCCGGGAGACACTATGGAAAAGAAAAGGCAGTACATCGCAATAGACCTTAAATCCTTCTACGCATCCGTAGAGTGTTTTGAGCGCGGCCTTGATCCTCTTACCACTAATCTTGTAGTGGCCGACGAATCAAGGACCGATAAGACGATCTGTCTAGCAGTCTCTCCTTCTCTCAAAGCCTATGGCATATCCGGAAGGGCCCGTCTTTTTGAAGTAAAGAAAACCCTTAATGATATAAAGAAGAGAACCGGGAAGGAAATCGAATTCATAATCGCCCCGCCCCGTATGGCTCTTTATGTTCATTATTCAACATTGATATATAACACCTATCTCGATTATATCTCGGAAGAAGATATACATGTCTACAGCATTGACGAAGTATTCATCGATGCTACCAGCTATCTTAAGAATTACGGGATGACAGCTCATGAGCTTGCCATCACGATGATAAGAAAAGTCCTTAGTGAGACAGGCATCACTGCTACCGCCGGGATCGGGACCAATATGTATCTTGCGAAGATTGCAATGGATATAGTTGCAAAGCATATGGATGCAGATAAGGACGGTGTGAGGATCGCCGAGCTGGATGAAATGTCTTACAGAAAACTTCTCTGGGGTCATAAGCCGATCACCGATTTCTGGAGGATCGGTCCCGGAACGGCAAGACGTCTTGCAAAGCTCAACATCTTTACCATGGGAGATCTTGCAAGAGAAAGCCTCTATAACGAGGAATATCTCTATAAGCTTTTCGGAATCGATGCGGAGATACTTATCGATCATGCATGGGGCATCGAGCCCACACTCATGAAGGATATCAAAAACTACAGAACCGATTCAAAGTCACTTTCCTCCGGACAGGTTCTTAAGGAACCCTACTCCACTGCTGACGCGAGGATCATAGTAAGTGAAATGACTGAGCAGCTTGTACTAAGTATGGTAAGAAAGGGATATCTCTCCGACTCATTTACCCTGACCATCGGTTATGATAGAGAAAATGTAGATAACGAAACCTATAAGGGTGAGATATATGCCGATTACTATGGCAGGCTTGTTCCGACTCCGTCACACGGGACGGCATCATTTGGAAAACCCACAAGCTCAACCAATCTCATCAAAGATAGAGTTCTTCGTTTTTATGATTCGATAGTTAAGCCCGATGTCACAGTGAGAAGGATCACAATATCCGCAAACAGTCTCCGGGAAGAAGCTAGTACTTATGTTCAATATGATATCTTCACCGATGTAAAAAAAGAGGAACAGGAAAAGAAGCTTCAGAAAGCAATGATCGAGATCCAGGATAAGTTCGGAAAAAATGCCATGCTTAAAGGAACGGATCTTCTTGATGCGGCTACGACCATAGAAAGAAATTCACAGATAGGCGGTCATAAATCATGATAAAAACCTACGAAAATGAATATAAAGATATAATAGATAAAGAGCGCCCCCGTCATGACGGTGACGCTTTCGAGGCGCGCCATCCGAAAATGTCCCGGGAGGCGCGGGCAAAAATATTCGCCCCGTTCGCAGCCCTTAAGGGCCACGAAGAGGCGATTGAAAACACAGGAAGATTACATTCCCTTAACTCCGAAATAGATTATGAAAACATATACGACAATTAACAGAATATTCAGAATCAGTCCTATAATTCCTACAATCCATCCAGCCTTTGCCTTGCCACCGGTATTTCCGGCATTTATTGCCTGTCTGCTGAGTACCATTCCGATAGGTGCAAGGATAAGTCCCAGACAACAGATCACAAGTGAAAGAATCGAGCAGATCATTCCGCCTGTAGCTTTACCGTCTTCAGGCTGCGTATCCCCATAATATGAAGGGGTATCGTAGTTCTGTGCTCCGGTGTATGTACCCTGTCCGTAAGGAGTCTGCTGTGCAGGCTGTCCATAAGGAGTCTGCTGATTTTGCTGTGCATAAGCATTCTGTACGGGCTGTCCGTAAGGATCTGCTGCATTTTGAGCATATGAATCTGCTGCAGGCTGTCCGTAAGGATCAGCGGGCTGTCCATATGGATTCTCCGGAATATACTGATTTGCTTCAGCTTCTGCAGGCTGTCCATAAGGATTAGGATCAAAGCCAACAGGCATTCCGTAAGGATTCTCCTCCGGCTGTGCTGCTTCCGGTGCCGGAGCCGCTTCGGGAATCGGAGCTGCTTCTGGAACTGGAGCCGCTTCAGGAACTGGAGCTGCCTCAGGAATCGGTGTTGCTTCTGGAATCGGTGCTGCTACCGGTTCTGGTATCGGTGCCGCTTCAGGTATTGGAGCTGCTACCGGCTCTGGAATTGGTGCTGCTACCGGTTCTGGTATCGGTGCTGCTTCAGGAATTGGTGCTGCCTCAGGTGCTGGTACCGGTTCAGGGATCGGTGCTGCTTCTGGAATTGGAGCTGCTGCCGGCTCAGGAATCGGTGCTGCTTCTGGAATTGGAGCTGCTGCCGGTTCAGGTATTGGTACTGCTTCAGGAATCGGAGCTGCTACCGGTTCGGGAACAGGCTGTGTATAAGGATTACCCTGTGGCTGAACAGGGAGCGGATTTCCGAACATATCAACGTTCTCATCCAGTCCAAGATCAAGGTCGGGCATCTGATTCTTATCGTCCATTAATTGTTACCTCCATAATAATTTTTTACTACTCATTCATTGTATATTTATCTTATTTTTTTGTCAACGTAAAGAGGACATTTCACAGCAAAATGAATGCAAAAATTAAACTATCTTTTTCAGCCTATAAATGATAAAATAATTATGTATGCAGCGGGATGACCAAAACCCAACCGGAGTAACAATGTGACAGAATAGTCTGCCGCATGGTTTCTTCGGTTTTTTTGTATAAAAACATATGATCAGGGGGATTATTAAATGGAAAGAAAAGAGAATTTTATCAGATTACGGCAATTCATAAAATTCTTTGTTTTTATGGCAGCAATTCTGTTTGTTATGACCGGAGCAAAGACTAATGTCAATGCTGCCGGAGTAAGCATATCATCACCTAAAGCAGATTCCGAACATGAAGCAGGGAAAAAAATAACAGTAAAAGTAGAAGGTTCCAGTTTATTTAGCTTTGGAAATTTCTATTACAGAGTAACAAGGATCAATCCAGATAATACCAGTGAATCGATACTATATGATAAAAAGGAATTATCATGGGGCGAAGCATCTTTTGTTTTTACGCCTGATAAAGTAGGATATTATAAGATTGAAGTGCAAGCTTCCGATGAAAATAATCTTGAAGATTTAAATCCTGATGACACCAAAACGATAATAGTTTGGAAAGATATATCCGGTGCGGAAGTATCAGGCTTAACCGACAAAGTGTATAACGGTCAGGAACAGACTCAGAATGTTACAGTAACTCTGGGTGAAAAAACGCTGAAGTCAGACACTGACTATGAAGTATCTTATTCTGATAATGTTAATGCCGGTACTGCCACTGTAACAATAAGTGGCAAATCTCCTTTCTATAAAGGTTCGACCAATAAGACCTTCAGCATTACCGGAAAACCGATTCCGGAAAGTGCTGTTTCCTCTTTACCGGATGCCTCCTTCACAAATAAGCAGATCAAACCGGAACCCGAGGTTATAGATAACGGTATAACTTTAGAGAAGGGTACGGATTATGAACTCTCTTACGGTCAGAATACTAATGTCGGTACTCCGGGAACTGTGACAATCAAAGGAATCGGTAATTATTCCGGCGAAGTCACAAAAACATTTAATATCCTTCCGGTTTCCATCAGGAAAGCCTTTATTGCAGCTATTTCAGATCGAAACTATACCGGAGTAGAGATTAAACCCAATCCGAGTTTAAAATACAACGGTTTCGGAATCTCCCAGGAGACCGATTATAGCCTGACATATTCTGATAATATCAATCCCGGAACTGCTACAGTAGTTTTTACCGGAATCGGGAATTTCAAGGATTCCGTAACAAGAACATTTACGATTCTTGAGCCGGTAACCTCAGGCAGCGGTAGATCTGTAATTCTTTCACCAGAAGATAATACAGAATATCCTGTGGGGACTGAAATAACGGTAAACGCCCAGGCAACAGTCTTCTTGTCTGATTATTATGCCGGTTCACCAATTAATATGAACTTTATTTATATTAAAGTGATTAGAAATAGCGAACAGATTCATTATGAACGTACAAGTATTAGGTCAATGTCAGATGTTGTCACCCTAAAATTTACCGCAGATGTAGCAGGTGAGTACCTGATACAGACGGAGTGGGATAATTTTCATTATGAAGTAGAAGGTACCTCGATACATTATATCCCTATAGCTTCCGAGGATTTCTCTCCTGATAACAGCATTACTGTTTATGTCGGAACTCCTGCTCCCCAGGGAGCTGTCAGGGACATTTCCAATGCAACCATTACCGGTGTCAGTGATAAAACTTATACAGGTAATGCCATAACCCAGAATCTTACTGTAAAGGACGGCGATAAGACACTTACCTACGGAACAGATTATTATCTTACTTATCTTAATAATTATGACGTTGGTCCCGCCGCAGTACAGGTACATGGAAAAGGGAATTATACCGGAACATCTGAATATATTACATTCCAGATCACAAAATGTCCTCTTACCGCTGACATGATCTTCCTGTCTTCTGATTCATTTACATATAATGGTAATGTACAGAAACCGAATGTCACCGTAAAACAGGGAGACTATATTCTCGATAAAGATATCGAATATACAATTGAAAATGATGGCGGAACTGTTCCCGGAAACTATCAGGTTACAATCACTGCTAAAGATGATAGCAAGTTTACCGGTACTGTTTCGAAGGCATATGAGATCAAAGGTATATCAATAGCCGGTGCAGTAGTAAAAGCTGAGCCCTCTTCATATATCTATGACGGCACCGAAAAGAAACCCGCTGTCACCGTAACACTTAATGGTGAAGCCTTACCGGAAGATTCATATACCGTATCTTACAAGAATAATATAAATGCCGGCACTGCCGAAGCAGTGGTCACAGCAAAAGCAGGAAGCATATATGCGGATTCTTCTTCCGGAGCATTTACCATTGGAGCATGCAGCATTACTTCTGAAAATATCAGCGTTGATGACATACCTGATGTAACATATAACAGGGCAGCTCAGACGCCTGCACCGACAGTTACATTTGGTGATAAGGCTCTCCTGGCAGGCACCGATTACATACTCACCTACAGTTCGAATACAAATGTCGGTACAGCCGAGGTGACCATAACAGGCAAAGGTAACTTCAAAGACAGCATAACGAAGTCATTTGCAATAAATAAAAAAGATATATCAGATTCATCTGTAACCGTTGAGGATATTCCGAAACAGCTTTATGTGGAAGGTACACCATCCAGGCCGGCCGTAACTGTAAAAGATGGAAATGATATCCTTACCGAAGAAGAATATGCAGTCGAATACAGCAACAACACCGCTCCGGGAAAAGCTACCATAACCATAAGCGGAAAAGGCAACTATACCGGCAGCAGAGGCGTGACATTTGATATCCTCGAGAGAACGGAATATGCCGAGCATACTCTCGAAGAAAAGGTTAAGGAGCTGGAGGACGAGGATACCACGCAGTATCTTCCTGAGGACAGTGAAGAACTGAAGAAAGCTATTGAAGAAGCCAAGAAGATTCTGGATGATGATAAATCCGATGCCGAAGCTTTGGAAAAAGCAAAAGAGAAAATTGAAGAAGCAAAGAAAAAGGCCGAAGAAAAACTTAATTCTCTTCCGACTCCCGAGGCAGTTGAAAAGATAATCATGAAAGACAAAAAGGATAATGACCCGAAGGGATCTGATTTCGCAAGACTTCAGCTTAGAAGCACAAATCAGGGAAAGAACTCTATCAGTCTTCAGTGGACCAATATATCAAGCGCTTCGAAATATGTTGTCTACGGAGGCATTTGCGGAAAGAAGATTAAAAAACTAGATACGGTCACGACAAATAAATATACATGCAAAGGATTGAAAAAAGGCAAATACTATAAGTTCATTGTTGTAGCCGTGATCAATACCTCTGCCGGAGAAAAAGCAGCTTCAACATCCAAGATGATACATGTTGTAACAAAGGGCGGAAAGAACGGCAATGATAAGAGCGTAACCGTAAAAGTTAAATCCGGAAAGAAGAAAAAAGCCGCCACAAATATAACAATCAAAAAAGGTAAGAAGCTGACTCTCTATGCATCGACTAAGCCCGTATCCAAGAAACTAAAAGTTAAAAAACATGTTGCTATCAGATTTGAATCCACAGATACCAAGACTGCAACAGTCAGCAAGAAGGGTGTGATCAAGGCTAAGGCAAAGGGTACATGCTATATATATGTATATGCCCAGAACGGTGTATATAAGAAGATCAAGGTTACGGTTAAATAAGTATCAATATAATGAAACTTTATAAATTTCATTTATCAAGGAGGTTACATATGGAAGGTTTCAAAAAGTATCTTGCCGAATTCATCGGCACATTCACACTTGTTTTTATGGGTTGTGGAACTGCTATGCTGGTTGGCTGTGATGCAGAGCTGGGAAGTGGATATATCCTTACAGCATTCGCATTCGGACTTGCAATCGTAGCAATGGCTTACGGAGTTGGAAACATATCCGGCGGACATGTTAATCCTGCCGTTTCCATCGGTGTACTTATCAGCGGAGGAATGACCGTAAATGACTTTATCGGTTATATAATTGCTCAGATTCTCGGAGCAATTGCCGGTTCTCTCGTTCTTTCGGGAATCTTCGCAATGGGCGATGTATATGATATGACCGAAGCTCTCGGATCCAACGGACTTGCCGGAGTTGGCGATAATGCAGGAGCCGGAGTACTTGTAGAGATAATCCTCACATTCCTCTTTGTTATCCTTATTCTCGGGGTAACATCCAAGAATCAGTCCCATGGTTCATTCGGAGGACTTATCATCGGCCTTACTCTTGTAGGTATTCACATCATAGGAATCGGTCTTACGGGAACAAGTGTTAATCCCGCAAGAAGCCTCGGCCCAGCTATCGTATGTGCGATCCAGGGCAACACGGAACCTCTTTCAGTTGTATGGGTATTCATAGTCGGACCTTTCGTGGGCGGCGCCCTTGCAGCACTCTGCTACAGATTCCTTGAAGGAAACAAATCAGAAATATAAAAAGATATGGCGGTTTGGAATAATCCAAACCGCCAATTTTATTATTTCTTAATCTTCTGTTTTTTTCCTGTAACACCTCTTGCTTTAAGTATCTTTTTATAATCTTTAAGTTTTTTCTTAGGAACGGTGATCCTAGCTTTTTTATTGATCTTTTTAAATGCGTTCTTACCGACATTTTTCTTTTTCAACTTTAATGTCTTGATCTTAATTGTCTTTAGATTCTTGCATCCGTAAAAAGCATTTTTTCCGATCTTTTCTATATTCTTGCCAATCGTGAATTTTTTCAGCTTCTTATTATTCTTAAATGCGTTCGGTGCAATCTCCGTTACCTTATATGTTTTATCTCCAATTGTCACTTTATCCGGTACTACTATCTCTGCTGCATTCTTATTGATAAGTCCGGTCAGTGATATAGTAAGCTTCTTTGTCGAGGTCACCTTATAGGAAGTATTAGAAGCTTCATCCTTATACTCATCACCATCCTTATATTCGACAGGTGCTTCAGTAGGTGCCACCGTAGGTGATTGTATTGGAGTCGCCTCCGGTGTGGGTGAGAGTGTTGGTGTTGGTTCCGGCATAGGTGTTGCTGTTGGTTTCGTCGTCGGCTCTTCTATCTTTTCAAATATAGCATGTATTTCAACATTCTTAGTTCCCACAGTAAACTTATCATCTGCTATAGTCACATCACCGGAATTAACCAGCCACTCTTTAAACTTATATCCTTTATCAGGTAAAGCCCTGAGTTTTATATCTTTTCCGGTTACACCCCAGTCTTGAGATGCATATGCACCTCCGTTTCCTGAAGAAGAAACCTTGATCGTGTATCTTGTCTTTTTCTCAAATCCTTCAATTTTCAGCATTTTATCTGCATATCTTTTTCCGAATTCTCTATACTCCGCAGAAGTAAAATGAATATTCTGACCATCGACATAAGCATTGTGAAAACCTTCTGAAGACACCACATGGAAATTTTTGCTTTGCTGCTCAAGTTTAGCTATGTTCATATTGGCATTTGAAGCATTTCCTGAACGAAGGACTTCTCCGGCAAGTAAAGGAGTATTATCAGCCAGATCCAGGTCTGCAACAATATTATCATATACATTTTTTACATTAGACGGAAATTTGTCGTTATTTTGGTCTGATTCCCCCATATGCATTATGATTCCTTTTATCACTCCGTCTTTCTGAGCCTTCTTCGCACATTCTATAAGTCTACCATATGGATTATCACCATAGTCCTTCATAAATCCCGTAATTGCACTCGAATAATATAATTCAGAGCTTAAATCGAAATCTTTATTAAAATAGTTGATATGTGCGCCCGGAACAGCAACAACTATAATACCGATTTTAACATTCGGATCATTATTTTGTTTCTCTTCCAGCATTCTACGCCCAAAATAATCTGCTACCCCTAAAAAATATCTACTGCCAGCAAGCGGTGCTTTTGCCGTATACCATTTTCCCAGTTCTCTTTCGGTTCCATTATAGTTATATGTATCTGTTGTGCACATAACCATAAAATCATAATCTACTTCCAGATCCTCTTCTTCTATCGGACCCATACCGGCCATATTGCTTTCACCGAATGCAAGATAGATATGGAAATTAGGGTCCGGTCCTTCTGCCTCACCGGCTTTTTCTACAGGTCCAAATGGTCCACAGATATTTGAATCGGGGCCCTTCTTTCCTTCAGAATCAACATAGTATGCTTTAACATAGTAAGTCTTCCCGAAATCCATATCGAAACCTGTGCAGTCACTAAGTGCATATGTATCCCATTTAAGATCTTTATTATCACTAACAAAATCCCAGCCTCTTACTTTCTGCCATGTAGCTTGATTATCAGTTGACGCAGCGATAACAATACCGCAGTTCTTATCTATACCACATTCCAGATCAGGCTCAAATTCCACTCTGATATGTCTCGGATCATTCTCATCTACCGAGCATACCAGGTTCTTCGGAGCTCCTGTTATCTTTGTAGATTCGTTGCTCGGCTGTACTTCCGGCTTATAAACCGCAGTAGTGCCTTCCTCAACTTTGTATTCAGGTCCCCAGAATTCTATTCTATCTGTATCATAATATGCGGCAAGTTCCCATTTTTCACCGTCTACATATACCTCTGTTGAATCCTTATCAAATCTAAAATTATATTGAGCTGTTGATGACTGCTCAGGAATTTTGAGCTGTATACGTATTCTGTATGTACCCTCTACAGCAGATCCCGTATATTGTTCTGCAGAATAGGACTCTATATCCTTCTTAGCCCAGTAAGATCTGAGAATTTGAATATTTGCATTACTCATTGCAATAGAATCGGCTGAATCGTCAGTTTCATCTAAACTTATACCAACATCGCTAGGAATATCTTCTTCAAATCCAGGTTGAATAAGAGATCCCGGTGCCATTTTTAAAGTAATCTTTCCTATATTCCAAAGAGATGTTGCATTTACCTTACTTCCGGCAAATGGTACCAGAGTTATCACCATCATGCAGGTGATAACGATTGAAATTATTCTCTTCCAATATTTGCTCATAAAAATTGTCCTCCCTAAAGAGTGTTTTAAAATCCTTCATAACTATACTTAAATGATATGGCGGTTTGGAATAATCCAAACCGCCAATATTATATTTGTCAGCTTTGATGTCTTGATAAAAACCTATCTCAGTGTAACATTAATTGTCTTATAAGGGCTTACACCGGTAATATTATCAACCTTATCGCCGTTTCCGAATGTCGCAACCTTAAACTTAACAGTCTGTCCTTTTTTGAATCCCTTTATCTCGCTTGAAAGCGTATATTTTTTCTTTGCTCCCTTGATGATATGTACAACTCCATCCGGATCCTTAACAACTATTCCGCCTGCATTTGTTGGCTTTGACTTCATCTTTATAGTAAGCTTATATGTAGTAACATTTAATGTATACGGTTTCTGCCACTTTAATTTATTTCCGCTCTTAACCCACTGACCATTAAACTTCTTGGTCTTCTGCTTAACCTTAGATGTCTTAACTGATTTTACTTTAGGGCTTGACTTATATGCAGTTCTGAAAATGTTTACGTTGCTTTCATTACTGCTGATAGTCTTTACTTTTCCGTTCCTGTCTTTACTCTTTACGAAGTTAACTGCCTTAATCTGATATGAAGTACCTGCAGAAAGACCGGTAAGCTTTATAGTCTTACCCTTGGCAAATGACTTTTCTTTCCATTTAGATGCGCCCTTCTTTTTGTAGTAAACGGTAGTTCCCGAATCAGTACAGTTAGCTGTTGCCGAATATGCCTTACCAAGTGTAATGCTCTTCTTATCAGCCTTGGTTACACCGAGTGAAGGTGTCTGAGGAGCATTATCAAAGTAGAATGTTTCCTCGAACTTATATTTCTTCTGGTTTCTATCGTATTTCTGAAGAAGTTCAGCAGTAACAGGGATTGTTATCTTAGTACATCCAACTTCTATATTAGACATATCTATAGTTGCTTCTTCGTTCATAAAAAACTCGATACGAGGATCACCCTTTTTATCCTTATAACTGATACTGCCGTGTGACATAAATAGATAAGCGTCATATGGCTTATTTGGTGCCAGGTTGACAGCGAAAGTAACATCTGTACCCTTAATATCCTTTACGGATAATGTAAGCTTATAAAATGCTCTCTCAAATGTAACGCTTGTACCCTTCTTTAATACACCTGCGTCATTTCCGGTTTCCTTAAGAGCGACCTTAGATGCCTCTTCTACTTTACCCGGTATCTTAGACTCATCTTCTACAGGGCCAAACGGTCCACAGATATTTGAATCCGGTCCCTTCTTTCCGTCAGAATCAACATAGTATACCTTTACATAGTATGTCGTCTCCAATTCTATTTTGAAACTATAACTTCCACGTAATGCATTAGTATTCTGACTCAAAGTTTTAATTCCGGTTAGATCCTGCTTGATCACTTCCTTCCAGGTAGCCTTATTATCAGTCGAAGCAGCAACAACTAAATAGCAGCTGGTGTCTATTCCGCAATCCAGATTAGGCTCGAATTCCACATTTATCTTTTTTGTATCAGCATTTGTTAGTGAGCAAACCAGATTCGTAGGAGCACCTGTAATCTTTGTAGATAAAACTTCAGGCTGAGCTGTGGGCTGTGCTGTAGGCTGCTGTGTATTAGGTGTAGGAGTTGGAGTTGGATCAGTAGTATTTTCCGGAACATATTCAGCCTTACTGCTCTCAGTTATGGAAAACTCCGGACCATAGAAATCACTTTCTGAAATATTAGCAGAATCAGTCTCTAACCTGCTTCCATTCACGTAAAAACTGGATTCTCCTTCACTCGTCATATCAAAAGTGTATACATTTTCATATTGTACATGATTCACATATGCATCATACGCATTGGTTTTTACTTTCACATGCATCCTATAAGTACCTACTTCAAATGTACCTGAATAAGATTCCCATGTACCATTATTTTCCTTCATCTCCCAGATGATAGAATCAATTATAATATCTCCGGATTTAAGGCCTTTATTAGAAGCAGCATCGGTATTTGCTTCATCTATCTCATAATCCGTATCTTTTATCAATGCTCCCGGAATTTGAACATCATATCCCGGCTTGATAAGTGTTCCCGGCTTAAGATTAATGGATATCTTATCAATCGTATATTCTTCCGCTGCATTTACCTTACTTCCGGAAAACGGTACCAGGGTTATCACCATCATGCAGGCGATAACGATTGAAACTAATCTCTTCCTCAATTTACTCATAAAAATCATCCTCCCAAAAAAAATTTTGAAAAACCTTCATAACTATACTTTATCACCGGATATATTTTTTTCAATAGAAAAAAGCCCCAAAAGGGGCCTTTCAGCAAAAAGTATCCATTGGATACCATCCGAAAATGGCTATTTTACTAGGGTTTTGTTTTTGCCTCAGATCAGGTTCCGGATCACTCCGAAGACGATCAGACCCACCAACCAGACATAGAGGATGATCTTATTCACCCTGTTCATCGGAATCTTCGATTCATTGATATAGAAAAGATATATAATTTCACCAACCATATAGGGGCTGGTTATAAAAAGATACTGATTATAATTAAATGCACTTCTTAGATCAAAATGCATCAGGGACAGGATCATCCTGGTGACTCCGCAAGCCGGACACTTAAGACCGGTCAGTTCATTAAAGTAGCATCTCGGAGTTATCGGCGAATACTTTACCATAAAGTAATATATTATCCCGAAAACCAGAAGAAGAACCACATCTCTTATGGTTCTTTTTCTGATATCCTCTTTAGAGAGGCTGATATGATATTTTGCTTCCCGCTCCTCGCGGCTCATTTTCTGATACATAAAATCCTAATTATTTATCGAATCAAAATATTTCATTCTCGCGATAGCTCTCTTTAAGCTCGACTCGGCAAGAGTATATTCACGGACGCTCTTCTTCTGGAGCATCGCCTCTCTGGCGGCAGCCTCCTTGGCTTTGATCCTTGAAGCATCTATCTCGTAAGGCCACTCGGCAGAATCCACAAGGATGAGCACATCTCCGTCTTCAATCCTCATCATGCCGTCCGAAACAATAGCATCATGCCATTCGCCTTCCTCATCCTGAAACTTAAGCGTCCCCGGGATAATGGCAACTACCACGTTCTGGTGCATCGCAAGAACACCATACTCGCCGTCTACAGCCGGGACTATGAGAGAAAGCATTTTACCGGCGTAAAATGTATTATCCGCTTCTATTATCCTGCAATCAAATGGTTTCATACTTTATAATGTTTCTGCCTTTCTTATGGCATCTGCGAGAGTACCGACATTATAGAACGCAGCCTCGGGCAGCTCATCATACTCTCCTGACATAATGGCCTTAAAGCCTCTTATCGTTTCTGTGATTGGAACATAAACACCTTCCATGCCCGTGAATTTCTCGGCAACGAACATTGGCTGAGCCAGGAATCTCTGAATCTTACGCGCACGGTTAACCACATCCTTATCTCTGTCTGAAAGCTCATCCATACCAAGGATAGCAATGATGTCCTGAAGCTCGTTATACTTCTGAAGATACTCCTGAACCTCACGTGCAACCTTATAATGCTCCTCACCCACAACGTCAGCCTCAAGGATACGCGAGGTCGAATTAAGGGGATCAACGGCGGGATAGATACCCTGCTCGGCTATCTTACGGCTCAGAACCGTTGTAGCATCAAGGTGGGTAAATGTCGTCGCAGGCGCAGGGTCCGTAAGGTCATCTGCAGGCACGTAAACGGCCTGAACCGATGTAACGGAACCAGCAGAAGTTGAGGTAATCCTCTCCTGAAGAGCACCCATCTCCTGAGCAAGCGTAGGCTGATAACCTACGGCTGAAGGCATACGTCCGAGAAGTGTGGAAACCTCCGAACCTGCCTGTACAAATCTGAATATGTTATCGATAAAGAGAAGCACATCACGATGCTGTACATCTCTGAAGTATTCTGCCATCGTAAGTCCGGTAAGAGCAACTCTCATACGTACTCCGGGAGACTCATTCATCTGTCCGAATACCATCGCGGTCTTATCTATGGTTCCGCTCTCCTTCATCTCGTTCCAGAGATCGTTACCCTCACGGCTTCTCTCACCTACTCCGGTGAAGATTGAATATCCTCCGTGCTCCATGGCTACGTTATGGATAAGTTCCTGTATAAGAACCGTCTTACCAACGCCGGCTCCTCCGAAAAGTCCTATCTTACCGCCCTTGGCATAAGGTTCAAGAAGGTCGATGACCTTGATACCGGTTTCAAGTATCTCTACAGATACATTCTGCTCCTCAAACTTTGGTGCGGGTCTGTGTATATTCCATCTTTCCTGTGATTCCGGAATAGCTTCTCCACCGTCGATAGGATCACCGAGAACATTGAACATTCGTCCTATGGTAACATTTCCTACCGGAACGCTGATACCGGTACCGGTGGACACTACCTCCATACCTCTGGAAAGACCATCACTGGAGCCGAGAACGATACATCTTACCAAACCCTGACCCAGCATCTGGGCAACTTCCATGGTAAGATCCTCTTCGTTAACCTTAACCTTAAGAGCATCTCTCAGCTTAGGCATGTTTCCGGATTCAAATAATACATCTACAACAGGTCCCGAAACCTGTACTACCTTTCCTTTAATCAAGACTCTGCAGCCTCCTTAATTCGTTTCTTTCTCTGGGCTTTTGCACCCGCCGCCACCTCGGTTATCTCCTGGGTGATCGCCGCCTGTCTGACTCTGTTATACTGGATCTGAAGATCGGCCAGCAGGCTTTCCGCATTCTTATTGGCGGAATCCATCGCGGTCATACGGGCATTCTGTTCAGCCGAAAAGCTGTCAACCAGTGCACCGTATATACAGCCCGATACATATCCCGGAATAACACGGTTCAGAACCTCATCTACCGAAGGATCAAAATCATAATGAATATCCTTCTCACTCTTCTCTTCCTGCTTCGTCCAGAACTCTCGTCTGTCGAAAGGAAGAAGCCTCATCATCTTAACCTCTGTCAGAAACTCGCTTACCATATCACTGTAAATGATTCGGATCTCGTCAATATGCTTCTCATCATACTGTTCGAGAAGAATTGAACTTATCTCACGGGCTCTTGTGAAGGTAGGATTCTGTGCCGTGTAGAGAAATGACTGCTCCATCTTGTAGCCTCTTCTCTGGAAGTATCTTCTGCCATATTCTCCTACCACATATACTTTAGTCTTCTTATGCTTGGCCATCTCTTCTTCGGCAAGCTTGATGACATTATGATTATATGCTCCGGCAAGTCCTTTATCGGCTGTTATTATGAGATATGCGTAAGTCTCCGCAGGCTTTCTTCCCGTCTTGGGATAAAAGTAACGGCTCGTGATATCGATCTCACTCTGAAAGATACGTCGTATCTCATGCTCCTGCATGTCAAAGTAAGGCCTTGTGCGTTCCAGCTCTTCCTTTGCTTTACGCATCTTCGTGGAAGAGATAAGGTACATGGCATTCGTTATCTTCTGCGTATTCTTTACGCTTCCTATTCTCTTTTTTATCTCTTTAGTATTTGCCATTTTTTAATTTTTATAGCTTTCCATAAATGTATTAGCTGCATCGATTATAGTCTGTTTATCTTCATCGGAAAGCTGACCTGTTGAATCTATCTGTTTACAAAGTGCATCCTCTTCCTCATGGAAGTATTCCAGAAGCTTTGTTCTGAAATCGGCAATTTTATCTACCGGCAGATCCTGCATGATATGTGCAGTAGCAACCACCAGCATGATAACCTGCTCATGAGGTTTAAAAGGATTATTCTGCGGCTGACGTAAGAGGTACATAAGTCCCTGACCATATGCCAGCTGCCTCTTGGTCGCATCATCCAGATCACTGGAGAACTGCGTAAAGATTTCCATTTCACGATACTGTGCAAGGTCGAGACGAAGGCTTCCTGCAGCCTTCTTCATAGCCTTGGTCTGAGCTGCTCCACCAACACGGGATACGGAAAGTCCGACATTTACGGCCGGTCTCTGTCCAGCGAAGAAGAGATCACTCTCAAGGAATATCTGTCCGTCTGTAATGGAAATGATATTGGTAGGGATATATGCCGATACATCACCTGCCTGGGTTTCTACTATCGGAAGTGCTGTAATGCTTCCTCCACCTGCTTCCTCACTAAGACGTGCCGATCTCTCGAGCAGTCTTGAATGAAGATAGAATACATCTCCGGGATAAGCCTCACGGCCCGGAGACCTTTCAAGAAGAAGTGATAGAGCTCTGTAAGCGATAGCATGCTTTGACAGATCATCATACACGATAAGAACATCCTTGCCTCTCCACATGAAGTATTCGGCAAGTGCAGCTCCGGAATATGGAGCGATGTACTGGATAGGTGCCGTCTCGGATGCATTTGCGGCAACAACTATCGTATAATCCATGGCATCCTTTTTCTTAAGGGTGCCGACAAGCTGTGCCACACTACTTGCCTTCTGACCGATGGCAACATATATACAGATAACTCCGTTACCTTTCTGGTTAAGTATTGTATCAAGTGCGATAGCTGTCTTTCCGGTCTGTCTGTCGCCGATGATGAGCTCACGCTGACCTCTTCCTATAGGGAACATGGAATCTATGGAAAGGATTCCCGTGTTCATCGGTGTATCTACAGACTGTCTCTCGACGATTCCGGGAGCAGCTGTCTCGACAGCTCTGTAGCCGTCGGATTCTATCGGACCTTCTCCGTCTATCGGGTTACCAAGCGGATCAACAACTCTTCCGAGGAACCCTTCACCAACAGGAATACCTGCTGTTTTTCCTGTTCTCAGAACTCTGCTTCCTTCGGTAACTTCGGTATCATCACCGAAAAGGATTACACCTATATCATCAGGTCTCAGTTCCTGAACCATTCCCCTGACGCCTGATTCAAATACAACTATCTCGCCATACATAACGGATTTGAGACCATCAACAAAGACAATCCCGTCACCGACTGATTCGACATAGCCTTCTTCTTCTGAAATGACCTGAGGCTCCCACTCGTGAACACTTGTCTTCATAAGAGAGATAAGCTCTTCTCCCGAAGAAACCTTCTCGACCTTCATCTCCCTCAGCATTTCTTCGAGCTGATGAAGTCTTCCCTCGCTGGTCCAGTCATAGACCTCTTCACCCACTACAAGACGGAAGCCATTTTCAAGAGATTTGTCCTCAATCCACTGAAGCTCGGTTTCAATCTCATGCTTTTTTGCGACAAATGCATTCAGTCTGGCTTTCTGGGTTTCGTCAGGTTCTGTCGGAGCATAGAGCAGGACACGTGTTTTTCTTTCTTCTGCCACTATCTTCAGCTCCTTTCAGCATTATCAAGAAACATGTCATATGCTTCACTGGTGCTTTCGGTGAGAACAACCTTACGGGTTGCCTCCTCTACCATCTCTGTAATCTCTTTCTTAGCTGACTGAACGATAGCTCTCTTCTGATTCTCAGCATCCTTCTTGGCCTCTTCGATGATCTTACTTGCGGAATCTCTTGCTTCTGCTTCCGCGTTAGATCTCATTTCCGCAAGATCTATGGATGCCTTCTTCCTCTGCTGGGAAATCTCTGCATCAACATTCTTCAGCTTTTCTTCATATTCGGCATTCTTCTGTTCAGCTTCCGCAAGCTTCGCTTTAGCCGACTCATCCATTTCTTTATAATGGTCCTCTCTCTGCTGCATGAATTTCTTTACAGGAGAATAGAGGATTATATAAAGACCTGCGAAGAGAAGTACCACATTAAACATATGAAGTAATATCTGTGTTATATCTATTCCTAATGGCATTTTTTTACCTCTCAATGAATAAACTTAATTAGTGACCTGTTACTATATGCTTTATCACAAGACGAATATGATAAGGATAGCTACGATAAGTGCATAGATAACAACTGTCTCTATAAAGATTGTTCCAAGAATCATTGTTGTTCTGATATTACCAGCTGCTTCGGGCTGACGTGCAATACCCTCTGATGACTTACTGAGGCCGAGACCCATAGCTATTGTTCCTGCTGCTCCGGCAAGTCCGATAGCAAGTGCAGCTGCCAGAGCCTTGGCACCTGTGGAATTATCCTTTGCTTCTTCAGTAGTGGCAGTTTCTTCAGCTGCATAAGTTGTAGCTGCAGGTGCTGCTGCAGAGATAAATGCAAATGCTGCAAAAAGGATTGCGATTGTTATAACAGTCTTCTTAATTAGTTTCATTTTGATACCTCTTTCTATATTTTTTCAGTATTTATCCGAATCTTAAGCCTGGGCAGCCAGCTCGGACTTTTTCTGTTTCTTTTCTTTCTTAGGCTTCTTTTCATGAACCTCTGATACTTCTCCGTAGTAGATTGATGTCAGCATCGTAAGTACGTATGCCTGAACAACTGCATGTATCAGTGTAAACAACACACCGACTATAACGGGAAGCACAAAGCTCAGCATCAGGGCATAATATACAAGTTCCGTAACTAAAAGACCACTCAGGAGTGCTCCGAAAAGACGGAAGCTCATCGATATCGGAAGCGAGAACTCTTTAAGCGTGAGCCCTACACCCTTTATCTTGTTTGCTATGATACCGCCCGACATAATGAATAAGTATGAGAACACACCCATTCCTATCGCTCCGTTGATATCAGCCAGCGGTGCGGGAAGTGCTATCGGATAGCCTTCTGTAGTTACTCCCTGTACTCCGAAAAGCTCGAATACAGTTCCTATGAAGATATACGATCCGGCTGCGAATACATATGCTCCGAGGATACTGTTCAGGTGCGGACTGTTCGTCTTGGCCAGATTATCAAAATATCCTACCCACAGCTCAAGAAGTGACTGGAATTTACCGGGCACAGTCTTGAAACGCGGTACGGCAAATATTCTGATCAAAAGAGCAATGAAAAGAATTATGGCTGTTACCACATATGCCGATATAAGAGCGGGATTGACAGCGATCCCTAAGAAGTAGATTTTGTTATCTTCATGAAGAACAGCATCCTTCATAACTTCTCTGATGGTTTCGCGATGTTCGCCTCCCTTATATGTACAGATAATCCCGACCAGGAGCAGTACCAGAACTATACCTACAACTACAAGGAATCTGGTTCTTTTTCCTTTGTCCAAAACCTTATTCTCCTTTCTTACGTTTTACTTCTAAAAACATCCATATAGTATAAAACAAATAGAGTGCAGATACAAGTATATATTACTTGTATCTGCACTCAAAAAATAAAAAAATTAATTATTTTTTAGAATTTAATATTCCTCCGAAGACAGCTCCGCAGAGGCCTCCGATAACATGTGTAAGCTGTGATATATTGTCGCGGACTGCGACCATGTTCCATATCTCGGAACCAAGGTATATTACGATGACCAGGATCATTGAGATTGGGATCTCCTTACTCCTCAGATCCTCTGCCGAAACAAGTACTATCATCATGAATACAAGTCCGCTCGCACCCAGAAGTGCCGAATGAGGGAAGAAGATTATATTGATGAGTCCGGATATCACTGCGACTATACCGAAGGTTTCAAGGAGTGTTCCACCTCCGTATTTATTCTCAAGCACTGGTCCGAGTAAAAGGAACAGCGTCATATTGGATGCATAGTGTGCAAGACTCGAATGTCCCAGTACATGGCCGAAAAGTCTTATGAACCAGGCAAAGCTTATCGGGCTTCTGTATACCTCGAAAAAGCTCTGTGTCGTTTTTCCTCCCGTTACCCATCCAAGCACCAGAGCTATGAATGAAACAAGCGCAAATGTGAGCGATACCGGTGCGTTATAAGTGAATGATAGCTTTTTATTTCCGTCTGACATTTTTTCACCTCATCTTCCCTTCAGGGGGAAGTCATTTTAAACTACAACCTGTTTTATTACATCCTTTACTTTCTTTACAGGTATGATCGTAAGTTCCTTCTTAACTTCCTCTGCAACATCCTCTAAGTCTTCCACATTCTTCTCGGGAATGTAGACAGTTTTTACTCCGGAACGTACCGCAGCCATGAGCTTCTCCGGAAGACCGCCGATAGGCATGACATTTCCGCGAAGCGAAACTTCACCTGTCATTGCAATTGAAGGATTAACAGCCTTACCCGTAAAGAGAGAAACCAGAGCAGTCGTTATAGTGATACCTGCCGAAGGTCCGTCCTTCGGAACAGCACCCTCGGGAACATGGATATGAAGATCCACCTCGGACATGTTCTCTGTTTCCTTCGGATACATATATTTAACAAGACTTATCGCAATCTCCACGGATTCTTTCATGACGTCGCCCAGCTGACCGGTTATGATAACCTTTCCATTACCCTTTACGGTCTTGGTCTCGATAAAGAGAATCTCGCCTCCTGCCATGGTCCATGCAAGTCCGGTCACTACACCCGGAACGGAAGTCTTATCTATTATATCATGGTCCACGCCTCTTTTGCCAAGATATTCTCTTAAATCAGCAGGCTTTACCGA
Source organism: Eubacterium sp. (assembly GCA_017619835.1). Taxonomy (GTDB): domain Bacteria; phylum Bacillota; class Clostridia; order Lachnospirales; family Lachnospiraceae; genus Eubacterium_Q. Next base: position 52,820 of record JAFZRN010000023.1, on the reverse strand, counting down.
AAGCTTTTCGGCATTACCCTTAACCAGTCTTACCGCAGCATATCTCATGAGATTATCGATACGCTTCTTAAGCCCTCTTACTCCGGACTCCATGGTATAATCGGAAATGATTTTCTTAACGGCACCGTCTGTTATGGTAAGATTCTTTCTCTTGATACCGGAAGCCTTCATAGCCTTCGGAATGAGATGCTTCTTTGCTATATAGAATTTCTCCGTCGCCGTATAACCCGGGAATTCGATTATCTCCATACGGTTTAAAAGCGGTTCGGGGATCGTATCTGTCGTATTAGCCGTGCAGACAAAAAGCACATCCGAAAGATCATAAGGAACATTCATATAATGATCCGTAAATGTATTGTTCTGCTCGGGATCAAGTACCTCGAGAAGTGCCGATGAAGGATCGCCGCCGTAATCTCTCACAAGCTTATCCACCTCATCAAGAACCATGACGGGATTGGAAGCTCCGCTCCTCTTCATGCCCTCCATGATACGTCCGGGCATAGCTCCGATATATGTACGTCTGTGTCCTCTTATCTCAGCCTCATCCCTGATACCACCGAGACTTATTCTTACATATTTTCTGCCGAGTGCTTCGGCTATACTCTGACCGATACTCGTCTTGCCTGTACCGGGAGCACCAACAAAAAGAAGTATCGAACCAGACTGTTTCTTATTAAGGGCCATCACGGCAAGCTGCTGGATGATACGCTCCTTAACCTTCTTGAGTCCGTAGTGTTCCTTATCAAGAACCTCCTCGGCATGAACAAGATCTATCGGAACAAATTCCTCATGCTTCCATGAAAGGCTGGTCACAAAGTCAAGATAATCATAGAGCATTCCGTACTCATGTCCGTCCTGTCCTTCCTGCTTCATGCGGTTCAGAACCTTGCGTGCTTCCTTAGCAGCAACCTCATTCATTCCGGACTCTTCTATCGACTTTTCAAAGCGTCTCACATCGGATATATTCTCGGGATGCATCTCATCAAGCTCACGCTGCAATATCTCAATCTGCTTCTTGATGGCATCTTCACGGTAAATGTTTTCGTTCCTCTGCTGCTGCTCAAGCTCCGCGTTCTCCGCAACATCCGCAAGCTCCATAAAGCTGTAGGCGGCATGCTCAATAAGCTGATAACGTTCCGAAAGTCTGTCAACCTCTACTATCTCATACTTCTCCTGCCAGGTCATACTGAAGTAGCCTGTCATCGAGCAGGCGAGCTCGTTGATATTCTTCCACTGGAGAATGAAGCCTCTAGCCCAGAGACCCCACTGATAATTCTGTACGAACTTAAGAAACTTATTCTTTAACTGATCGAATATTTCCTTCTTCTCATCAGGCTGAAGATCATCGATCTCGGGTCTTACCTCAAGCACGGCATCTATATATCCGTCCTTATCACGCTTGAAGCTGATAAAGTTAACTCTGTCCTTTGTCCTTATCTTGACATTTCCCTCATTATCGATGGATTCGATCCTGGCTATGACTCCGATGGGATATACATCCTGGATCGTGGTGATCTCTATATCTATGTCCTCTCTGAGCATCGCAAATGCGATCTCGTTACCCGGCTGGGGCACCTCAACGTCCCATCCGTCTATCACTTCTTTTCTGAAATAAAATGTAACATCCGGGAGAAGAATTGTGTCATATATAGGTATTGTAAGCATGTAATTTTCCTCCTGTTTTGAATTGTTAGCACTTGCATGGCATGAGTGCTAATCTGTATTTTACTATCATAGTATTTTAATTGCAACTATAAATTCAATTTGCTTTACAGTTTTGCAATTTTGCGGTATTATATACATTTAGAAAGCTATGTTCTTTCGTAACATACACTTTTAGGGGAATGCATAAGTTGAAGATTGATCTTAACGAAATTTTATACGCGATATCTGCGGGTTTTGATGCCGTTGAGCACGAGCTTCTCGGCGTACGCCCCGGGCATTGTAAAAGAATCGCTGCGATGTCTATCATGCTGGGTAAGAACCTTGGGCTCTCTACAGAAGAACTGATCGACCTTGCCGCTTTTTCTATTCTTCACGACAATGCACTGACTGAAGTTAATCAGGAAGAGATCGAGTATAGAAAGTATAACAATGGTGACTGCTACGACATTCACGATTACAACTTAAGAAGATGTATACTCGGTGAGAGAAATACAAGATTCATGCCCTTCAGAACCAATAACAGGGATGTACTTCTCCTTCACCATGAGAACGCCGACGGTTCCGGTCCGCAGGGACGTACCTATGACAGGACTCCCGTAAAGGCTCAGATCATTCATCTGGCCGATACCATCGATAACACCTACGATCTTACAAGTGCCAGCAGAGAGACTCACGGCGCGATCATATATTTTGTTAAATCTAATGCGGGAAGGATGTTCTCAAGAGAGATCGCAGATACCTTCTGTAAGACATTCAAGATGAAGCATCTTACTTCACTGGATGTAACGCATGTGGATAACTTCCTGAGGAAAGCCACCAAGCATTTCAATGATGAATACTCCACTCAGGAGGTTGTTAACCTTGCAACACTGATTGCCAGGATCGTTGATTACAAATCACATTACACCTGTAAGCATTCAACGGGTGTTGCGGAAAAATGTGATGCTATGGCTCAGTTCTATCAGTATTCGGAAGAAAAGAGAACGAAGTATTATCTGGCCGGAGCTCTTCATGATATCGGAAAGCTCATGATCAGTAATGAGATTCTTCAGAAGCCCAATAAGCTGAATGATTATGAGTATGAGCTGATGAAGCAGCATGCTTATTATACATATGACATACTTAAGCATATCAAGAGTATGGATGATATAACGATATGGTCTTCACATCACCATGAGAAGCTGAACGGACAGGGTTATCCCTTCGGTCTTACGGCTGACCAGCTTTCACATGAGGAAAGACTCATGACCTGCTGTGATATCTATCAGGCACTTACCGAGGAGAGAGCTTATAAAACAGGCTTCTCTCATGAACAGGCTATCTCGATCATGCGTGAGATGGTCATCAAGGGTGAGATTGATAATAATATCGTAAATGCCATCGATAACGTTTTTTCACAGAACGTGGACAGGAATACTCCTACCACTTCTATTCTTACATAACTATATACCAAGAAATGCCCCGGAACACCGGGGCATTTCTTATTATACTTTTACCACGAGATAACTTCGTGACCGTCTTCTGTAACGAGAACCTGTATCTCCCACTGGGCGGACATTGAACCGTCCTCGGTATATACTGTCCAGTCATTAGCTTCGTCAACGAATACATCGGGAGCGCCTGCATTTACCATTGGCTCGATCGTGAACATCATTCCCGGAGCCATGAGCATATCAGTTCCTCTTCTTGTGACATAGCTTACCCACGGATCTTCATGGAACTCTATTCCGACACCGTGACCGCCTATCTCACGTACTACCGAATAACCTGCAGCCTTGGCATGATCATTTATGACCTGTCCCATATCTCCGAGGAAGCCCCACGGCTTAACCTCTTTTAATCCAAGCTCGACGCATTCCTTAACAGTCTCTACCAGTTTCCTGTCCTCTTCGGAAACATTTCCAAGCATGAACATACGGGATGAATCGGAGAAGTAACCGTTTAAGATAGTTGAACAGTCGACATTGATTATATCTCCGTCCTGCAGTATTTCATTGGGATCGGGAATGCCGTGGCAGACCGCGTCATTTATCGAAGTACATACACTCTTCGGAAAGCCTTCATAGTTAAGAGGCGCAGGGATCGCACCGTACTTTTTGCAGACTTCATTGATTATGCTGTTTATATCATCGGTACTCATTCCGATACAGATCTTGTCGGCAACCACATCGAGACACTCCACATTGACCTTGGCACTCTCCTTTATGAGAGCGATCTGCTCGGGAGTCTTGATCATCTTATTTGTAGGCACCTTATGGCCCTGATTTTTATAGAATTCTATCTTTCTGTCAAAGTCTTCATGACAGGCTTTATACTTCTTTCCGCTGCCACACCAGCAGGGATCGTTTCTTCCAATTTTCTTAGCCACGTTACACCTCGTATTTTAATATTTTCAACAACAGTTAAATATATCTTACCAACCTGTTACTGTCAAGGATTTTTAACTTGATTTCCCCTTTACTCGGATGAAAAAAATATGTATAATCATGGGCATGGAAAATGAAAACAGACAAGAATATAAACCGATAATAACCTTTGCGATCCTTATAATAAATGTGATCGTTTTTTTCATTGAGACCGCGACCGGCGGAAGTGAGAATGTGGAAAACGTATTAAGGCTCGGTGGGGCATACACGCCTTTTATTATCGAGGGACATCAGTGGTACAGGATACTCACATCCATGTTCCTTCATTACGGTATAGCACATATCGTGAACAACTCCATTTCTCTTCTTGCGATGGGACAGTATGTGGAAGCATATTTCGGACGCGTTAAGTTTATTATCATATATATAATATCCGGAATCGCGGGTAATCTTCTCACTATAGCCACGGAGCTTTATACCGGCAGCTATCCTGTTTCGGCCGGCGCATCGGGTGCAATATGCGGACTCCTGGGTGCGATGGTGATCCTTGCCATAGATAAAAGGACCAGAAAGTTCTTTCCGGTCCCTCGTATGATCGTAGCTGTGATACTTGTTCTGCTTCCGGGCTTCGGCGATTCATCGATAAATGAGATGGCGCACCTGGGCGGTTTCATAGCAGGCTTTATCGTCGGACTTATAATGTTTGCTCTAACCTCTCATGAAGCCCAAGATAGTATCTAACCCTTTCGTCACTTGCAGGGCGGCCTGATTCGATATAGGTCGTCCTGTTATTTATTTCTTCTATATTGATATCTTTTCTGAAGCCGTATTTTTCTTCCAGCCCCATCTTCTCTGCAAGGTGTCTTATCGTACCTTTGTTTCCGTCTATAAGTGTAACCTTATCATTAAAGGCCTTTCTTATGGCAGGCTTAAAGTAATTAAAATGCGTGCATCCCAGAACCACCTCGGTATAAAGCATCTTATCAAATACCGCGATCTGTTCCTCTATATAGGTATCCACCTCTTCTCCCTCGAATACTCCGTCCTCGGCAAATCTTACGAGGCTCGGCATCGGAAGAAGGTCCACTCTGTGATCCGTATCCACTCTTTCAAGAAGAGCATGAAGCTTGTTTTCCCTTATCGTAACCGGAGTTGCCATCACAAGTATCCTGTCGGTCTTTTCCCTGGCAGCCTGAACTGCGGGCTTAACTGCCGGCTCCATTCCGATTATCGTTTTATCGAATTTTTTTCTTAAGTGCTCGGCAGCAACGGCAGTTGCCGTATTGCACGCGATGAGGATACAGTCGGCACCCATATCTATAAGGCTCTCTACTATCCCGTCCGCATAGCCTCTTATCTCTTCCGGAGTCTTAAGGCCATAGGGCACATGGTCCACATCCGCATAGAATATATATTCTTCATCCGGCAGTGAGTGGAAGGCCTCGTTAAGAACGGATATGCCGCCTATTCCCGAATCGAAAATTCCAATCTTCATACTTAATCTGATTCTCCTGAAATATCCCTCACAGTAAAAGCCCGGAAGTCATACCCCACTTGACTTCCGGACTTTTGGAGGAAAAATTATGATAAACACTAAAATTCTGATTAATTCGAATCCTATCTGTTCAACTGAGATAATTTTAACATATAAACGTTAAGATTTCAATATAAATTATAAAAAATGCACAAAAAATTTTATAAATTGCACAAAGGATTTTATCTTATGTAAACCAATTTCTTATTATCCGAGGTTTCCACCTTTAAATCCTTTATACTGTATATAAACTTTGAAAGAGTTGAATAACCGAACTCCCTTGCATTGAATCTCGGGAATTCGTCATGGATCCTCTGACCCAGGGCTCCCATATCAATTCCCTTGGTTCCTGCTTCTGCAACGGTATCAACCGCGAATTTCTTAACACGCTTCTTCATATCCTTATCGGAATGCAGTGCAACGAAAACGGTGCTGTCTTTTTTCTTTATCTCAAAGCCGGCTGTCTCATCGATAAATGTTGAAAGAGAACTGTAGCCGTAATTACGTACATCGAAGTCGGAATACTTCTTCTGAAGTCTGCTTCCGATCTCTCCGAGACCTGTCTCTCTTCCCCTGTTGTCATTTTCAGTGATGATCTCGATGATGTCATTCTCGATAGTTCTCTGGGAGATGACATTTTCGGCCTTCTTCTTGGATTTACCCTTGCCGCCGTTCTTAAGGTTTACCTCATCCACACTCTGATCGAGAAGGAGCTCGAGATCGGTAAATACCGTACAGGCCGCCCTGAAGGAACGGGGTGTCTTATTCTCTCCCATTCCGATGACGTGCATTCCAGACTCTCTCAATCTCGAAGCAAGACGGGTAAAATCTCCGTCACTGGAAACTATACAGAAGCCGTCAACACTGTCGGTATAGAGAATGTCCATCGCATCTATTATGAGTGTGGAATCCGTAGCATTCTTTCCGACCGTATTTCTGAACTGCTGGATGGGTGTGATGGAATTCTCCATCAGCTCCTTCTTCCATTTATTGGCCTGGGTAGTTGTCCAGTCGCCGTATATTCTCTTATAGGTCACGACTCCGTACTTAGTCATCTCATCAAGAATACTTGTGATATATTTTGAAGAGATATTATCAGAATCGATGAGAACCGCGTATCTCTTATCTTCCAATTCTTTGTCCTCTTTTAATCATCTGCTAATTTGAGCGGAATATCCTGAAGAGCGGAAAGCTTTTCCTTATGCCTGCTTCTCATGGATACGCTTTCGTCAGGCTGCAGGATCTTAAAGACTTCGTCTTCGCCGTTCTTAACTGGAAGCGGCTGGCCGATATTCTTATACTGGCGATATACATCCAGCACAGTCTCATCTATTGATTTATGCATCTGAAATCTGCGCATCTCTTCGTCGTCTCCGCAAAGGATGCTTCTTACCGCTGATTTGTAGACAGCCTTTGCTGCCTCTTCCTCGCTCATATTGTATTTGTCTTTTAATTCGGTCTTGATTATCTTGAGATAATCCTCGATATATTCAGGTACTGAACTCACTGCTGTTACCCCCGTAACTTAAAAACATAAACCATTACTTTTCAAAATCAAATGTGAAGTCAAGTCCGAGCTTGTCTCTCACTTCTATGATATCCTTCTGGACGCCCTCTCCGACCGGGACACCCTTATCCTTTCTATAAAGCCAGGTATCATATTCCTTTTCACCTGCCGTATATATCCTGGTCTCACCCGGAGCTTTCTTCGATGCCCTGAGTGCACGGCAGATATCACCTGCTATCTTCTTAAACTCTTCCCTTCCCATAAAGGCTTCCGGATCTACAACGAAGAAGAAATGTCCGAGATGATACATTTCGGGATTTCCGTCCTTATCAACTCCCGTAAGAGCCTTCATGAACTGTCCGCCGGAAAGCGCCGCAGACAGTATCTCTACAACAGCAGCATAGCCATAGCCCTTATAGCCTGCCAGCTCTTCCCCGATCCCTCCGAGAGGAGCAAGTGCAGCAGTTCCGCTCACAAGGTCTTTAAGGATCTGGGCACTGTCCGTAAGAGCTTCGCCATTTTCACTTATAACAGTTCCCGCAGGAGTAGGTTTTCCTTCTCTTGCATAATATTCGATACGTCCTCTCTGTACGATCGAGGTTGCGCAGTCAAGACAGAAATCGAATTCTTCATCAGTCGGGATTGAAAATGTAAGCGGATTCGTTCCCATCATATTTTCAACTCCGAAGGTAGGTGCAATGGACGGTCTTGCATTGGTTCCGGATATTCCTACCATGCCTTCCTTACTGGCCATAGAGGTCCAGTAGCCTGCGATTCCGTAATGAGTCGAATTACGGATAGCACCGCCTGCCATACCATAGGTCTTGGCTTTTTCTATCAGCATCTCCATCATCCGGTGACTAGCAACCATACCCATACCGTCATGTGCGTCCATGACTATCGTGGTGGGAGTCTCTTTTAAGATCTCGATGTTGGTAACGGGAAGCAGTGTTCCCTTAACTATCCTGTCAATGTAAATGGGTTTAAATCTGTTGCACCCGTGGCTTTCGATACCGCGTCTGTCGGATTCAAGAAGTACATCCGCGCATATCTTAGCGTCCTCCTCGGGTACTCCGTAACCCTTGAAGGCTTCTATCATGAATTTGTTCATCTGTTCCCATGGAACGAACGGGCGAGTTTCCTGCATGTCTTATACCCCCTTTACCCCCTAGATAGGATAATTCTATCACAAAAACAATATGGGTGTCAAAAGTACTTTGACACCCATATGATATGCATTTTTATTCTATCTCCATTGATACGAATGACAGGTTCTGGGTACGGTAAGATACATCCTCTATCTGCATCTCATCCTGACTTATCTCAGGGAAGAGAAAATCTATCTTAAGGGAACCTGTATCCTCAAAAACTTCCATTGGAAGTGTGAGGTTAAGTCCGCTCCGGATAATGCTCTGGTCTATGACACCATGGAAGATTTCGATGTCATTTGCCTTTATTATGGTATCGAAGCCGAACTCGGATTCATTATGGAAGCCGATCTTCAGCGTTACCTCTTCATCAGGCTTTTCTTCCAGAGGAAGGACTATCGTATCTATCGGGCCATAAGCCTTTGTCCTGAAGCCATGGTTCTTTCCGAAGCCTTCAACAACATAGGCATTTCCGGTCTCCTCGGAATCGAACATAAGCTTTGTACCGAACTTATAGGGAACATCTCCGCCGCTGTCGATATATTCATCCTCCAACGTAAGTGCCTTGAACTTGGTAACAGGTTTTTCGGTCTTATATTTGAATATGGCAAGCTTGCTGCTTTCTGTTGTGTTATAGAAAAGATATCTAGTTCTCTGTTCATCCTCGGGGATTGAAAGCAGATCCTCGGCATAGGTCTGGTTGGACATTGTCTGGCCAGCCAGTGAAGTATAATATACCGGGAAGTCGAAGGATGAGATCGGAGCATGTGAAGTCTTCATCGGACCAGTCGCGCCCTTTTCCTTAAGCATGAACATAATCCACTGACATCTCTTCTTATCTCCATGGTCTGCGGTAAGGATGATAGTTGACTTATCATAAAGTCCCTGGTTCTTAAGCTCCTGCAGAACATCTCTTACTATCTTGAAGCTTCCGTCTATCTGTCTTTTCTTGGATGAGATTCCGATACGGATTCCGTTTTCATCCATATCATATTTTCTGTGAGCACCTCTCATATGGTATACAGTAAATGTCTTCTTGCCGGAAGCTGTTCTGCCGATACCGTTCTTCTGGAACTCTTCATAGTAAGCCGCATCGTCAAAGAGATATTTGTCATCCCTATGCATTGCCTCTTCGAATTCGGAGGTCTGCATCCAGAATCTTGCCTTTAAGAAATGAGGCATGAATCTGAAAAGAGTCAGCTTATAGAGCTTTCTCAAAAGCATCACATCAGATGTGATCGGGTTGGAAGATAGTTCAAAATTCGAAACATAGTCAGCCGTGGAATCAGCATAAAAGAGAGTCTCGGAATAAATCCTTACATCATATCCGGCATCACTCATTTTCTTAAGCACATTGTCTCCGGAATAGATTTTATCGATATATTCGCTATAGCTTTGGTCACGTTCATACGGAATTCCCGTAAACATAATCGGCATCGCAACCATCGTACGCGCTCCACCGGTCATGGTATTCACATAGTTGGTAAAGCCATCCAGCTCGGGCTCGAAATCCGGAAAATGCTTCATATAATTCTTAAGGTATTTGCCATCGATAGTGTCAAGGCAGAATACGATGATATTATCTTCATCAGAGAAATTGAACATGTCATTCTTTGTTATGACAAGTGACTCTTCATTCTTAGGCTTATAGGATATGACCTGAGTAATAAGAGCCGGTATCTGGATCAGGATAATGAAAATTGCAAGATAAATCGCAAATTTATTAACCGCCGCGGTAGTCTTTTCATCTTCCTTTTTCTTTTTATTTACAGCTCTGATAACGAAGTAAACGATAAACGGTATCAGGATACATGCTGCCCAGATAGCAGTATTAAGAATTCCGTAGCGGGTAAACTTCGACCACTCGATCTCTGTCCCGTCCAGAACTCCATAGCTGTAGTTTATATAATTACCCTGAACATAAAATCCGAGGAGCACGCCCAGGAAAAGAAGCATATACCATTTGAAAAGCTTTGAAGGAACTATCATGGAAAAAAGTATTATACAGGCGATTGCTATAATGGATAATATCGCTACATTTTTAAGGACTACACCCAGTCCGAAGGAAAGCTCCTCGGAGTTATTGATATATAGTCCTACCGGTCCATAGAAAAGAACGGTAAATGCAAAGCACACAGCAAGGCACGAACCTATCAGTATTTTTTTCTTAAGACTATACTCCTTCATCGTCATTTCTCCAGATACGAACATTTAGTTCTATTATTTTACTTTATATTTTTTCACATCGATAAATGTGATGTAGCCACTCATTTTCCAGCCATCGTCGAGCCAGTCGGCAAATACGCCTTCCGTGTCATAAAGGTATCCGTCAACATAGGATATGGCATGTCTGGTAAATCCATCCGCAGCTCCGTCTCTTGTCCCGTGAACACGTCCGTAATAAACATAGGTTTCCTTATAACCAATCTCGTTTGCCATTACAGTGAACATAGCTGCAAATCCGGAACAGCTTCCGCTGTGTGTGGTCAGCATATTGTATGCACTCTTCTTTACCCAGTCTTTATCACTTGTATCGGGATTTTTTGTCATATAGCTGAGATTATTATGTGAGATCATATATTGATAAACCGCTCTCAGCTGGGTTTCCTTCGATGCATTCCGGTCCGTGATGGACTCGAGAAGAAGGATTGCTTCCTTTTTTACTGCTGCATTAAGATTTGTTTTTGCGCATCCATTATCGGAAAGCTTTATCCCATCAACCTTTTTATTTGTGACAGCGCTGTGATACTCTCCGCCAAAGTAGTAGAGCTTTTTATTCACAACCTGCCATCCTTTTATAAGTGTTCCGTCCGGTGCCACATCGAACTTAAGGCCGCCCGAAGTCATGATCCGCTGTTTTTTCGAACCTCTGGCAAGCGTTCCCTTTGTTCCCTTAAAGAAATAGTATTTCTTTCCTATCTTTGCAGCTCCGACAGGATAAGCACCATCATCATACTGGTATCCTGTTTTTATACGGACTTTTTTTCCTTTAATCTTTTTTGTCTTATAGGTCCACTTTCCGGCCTTCTTCACCTTTCCGCTGTTTGCTCTTATAGTAAACTCAAGCGTCCTGGTGCCGGAATATTTTCCCATAAATTCAATTGATACTTTATATTTCCCCGGTTTTAACCTTCCACTATCATAAGAAACCGTATAATCAATTCCCTTTTTCAGTATTGTCCCGTTTGCATCCGTACAGGTTACGGAAGGAGTACGAACAAATCCTATGGTTTTATATGAATCTCTTGAAAGAGCTGCCGTAATCTCCGATGAATCAATAACCTCTGTTTCTTCGGATCCATTCGTTTCTTCAGCCATTGCAAACGTACAATATGAAAATGTCATGATCACACATAACAGAATCATATATAGTAGTTTTTTCATAAATGGCTAATCCTTTTATTTAATATACTCCATGAAATTCTCTTTATTTATCCTTGCCGGGATAGTCGGTCTTCCAAGATCCGGTCTTGAACCGATCCTGCTCTTTATCTCGATAAATGCTCTGCCTTTTGTATCCTTCACTTCTTCAAGAACCTTATCGAGTTCATCGCTTGTTTTAGCTGACCTGATAAAGCTGTATCCGCAGCCTTCTGCTATCTTAAGAATATCAATATTCTCGGCAACCGTCGGAAGTCCGCCGACTGATTCGTGAGCTCCGTTATTGATAACGATATGGATAAGGTTATCAAGATCTGAACTTCCGATAACAGCCATGCCGCCCATATGCATGAGCATTGCCCCGTCACCGTCGAGGACCCATACAGTCTTATCCTTCTTCTGAGCAGCGATACCCATTGCGATGGATGAGCTGTGACCCATGGAACCAACCGTCAGGAAGTCCTTTTCATGACCCTCGCCTCTTGCTTCTCTTAATTCGAAAAGCTCTCTTCCGGTCTTTCCTGTAGTCGCGATAACGATATCATCCTTTGAAACATCGATAACACGACTGATTATCTCCTCTCTTGTCATGGAGTAATCATTGGTATATTCCGGATTTACATCGTAAGTAAGCGCACCCTTTCTTACTACAAATGCTGCCTGCTTACCTTCGGCAAAAAGCTTCTTAAAGCCCTGCATCTGAAGGATGATGTCATCAGCTGTAGTTTCCTTATCGATCACATAGTAAGGGATATCCATATCCTCAAGAAGCTTAAGTGTTATCTCTCCCTGGAAGATGTGCTGGGGTTCATCATGAACTCCGGGCTCTCCTCTCCAGCCTACAATATAAAGCATGGGTACTGCATAAACCTTCTCGTTGCAAAGAGAAGCAACGGGATTAACGATATTGCCCTGTCCGGAATTCTGCATATAAACTACGGGAACCTTACCTGTAGCAAAATGATATCCTGCAGCGGCTGCGACGGCATTTCCCTCATTAGCTGTGATAACATGATGCTCGGGCGTAACGCCGTAAGTCTGAACAAGATAATTACCGAGAGCCGCCAGAAGACTGTCGGGAACTCCCGCATAAAAATCCGAGTTTATAGCATTAACCAAATCCTGTACTTTCATGTTTTTATCCTTTACTTATGTGACAAACTGATCTGATCTAATTGTCACATTTTTAATATTTTGTGATATAGATTATCAATGGTCTCTTCATCGAGCGCTATTGGGTGATTCTTAAGTCTGACCGGATTAACTGATACCTTAAGCTCACCGAACTGCTCTTCGGTAGCAGTCGGAACCGGGAGCTCCAGAGCTTCAAATATCTCAGTCAGCTTCTCAGCAGCTTCCTTCGGAGAAGCGGCGCCCATAGCTTCTGCTATCTCGTCAAAAACAGTCTTCAGATATTCTTCTCCGCGGGGATCGATACATTTATCGGTATTCTCGATCATCCAGGGGAAAAGGATCCTGTCGCAGAGGATTGCGGCATGACCATGTGCAGAACCGAAAAGACTTGTTATCTTGTAGCACATTGCATGACCTGCAGTAGTCTGCGTAATGTTGATTGCCTTTCCTGCAAGGTTTGCGGCAATAAGCATATTGCTGTTACCTTCCTCGGTATTTCCAAGGTAACCATCCATATTCTCCATAACCATGCGTATGGACTTTCTGCTGTATTCCTTACTTTCATCAGTCGAATTGACTGACCAGAAAGATTCTATCGCATGACAGAAGGCGTCCATCATCGTGCTCTTCTTCTGATAGACCGGAAGAGTCTTCAGAACGCTGCTGTCCATAAGAACAGTCTCGGGAATGCAGCTCATATCGGCAACCGACTGTTTCTTTCCGTCAAAGTAGATAACGGCATATCGTGTAGCTTCCGAGCCTGTACCGGCCGTGGTAGGCATGGCAAGAAATGGCATCTTGTTCGGAACTATCTCTTCGTTAAGAAAGCTTCCGTTTTCGCCGTCCGACTTCATGTTGGAATAGAGCTTGATACATTTAGCTGTATCCATCGCACTTCCTCCGCCTACAGCGAAGATCGCGTCACACTCTGTCTCTCTGAAAAGCTTCACTCCCTTTACTACTGATTCGTAAAGGGGGTTGGGCTGGAAGTCATCGAAACGTATAATGCTTAGATCATTTCCCGAAGGAGTCTTGCCTGTTTTTTCAATCTGCTCGATATAGCTTTTTATCTCTGTCAGAAACTGAAATGAAGTATCACACACAAGCAAAAGTTTCTTTACAGAGTTTTCTGTAAGCCATTTATCGAAGGCTTTAAAGTTGTCATCTGAAGTAATTATATTCTGATCCATATTATTCTTCCGGTATAAGAGTTATTATATCTTTGATCGACATGCACTTATCGTCGCACTCCTTAGCGCGATGATTCTCGAGGATCGTACGTGCGGCATCCTGCATTGCAGGGAAGCCTGTTCTTGTGAGCTGGTTAGCGTATATGATGACGTTAGCGCCACGCTCTTTAAACTCATCCTCATAAACCGTATTGAAGCTTGTGGGAACAAGCACTATAGGGGTTGTCTTATCCTTCTCACGGAACTTTGCAATGAACTCGAATATCTCATCCGGCTCCTTGCGGCGGCTGTGGATCATGATCGCATCAGCACCTGCGCCCGCAAATGCAAAGGCTCTCTCAAGTGCATCGTCCATACCCTGTTCAAGGATAAGACTCTCTATCCTAGCACAGATCATGAAGTCCTTAGTCTTCTGAGCCTTCTTACCGGCCTTTATCTTCTCACAGAAGTTCTCGATGGAATCCTGGGTCTGCTGAACCTCTGTACCAAAGAGAGAATTCTTCTTAAGACCGCATTTATCCTCAATGATGACCATGGATACACCTATTCTCTCGAGTGAACGGACGGTATATACGAAATGCTCCGTAAGTCCGCCTGTATCTCCGTCGAAGATTATCGGCTTTGTGGTTACTTCCATGATGTCATCGATAGTTCTGAATCTTGAAGTCATATCTACAAGCTCGATATCGGGCTTACCCTTTGCTGTTGAATCGCAGAGTGAGGAAACCCACATAGCATCGAACTGATAACTCTTTCCATCCTGAAGAACAGTTGTCTTTTCGGCGATAAGCCCCGTGATACCGGAATGAGCCTCGATGGCATTTATACAGCCCTTCATAGCTATAAGTTTACGAAGTCTTCCACGTCTTAAGTCGGGCATTGAAAGCTCTGCTCTGGAATTCCTGTCGAGCTCTTCATACTTATCATCCTTGGAATAAGGATACTCAACAAGCTTTCCGCCGTACTCATTCAAAATGCTGATGACCTCTTCTCTGATAGGCTTCTGGAAGCCTGTGCACCAGTCATCACCATGAACTACAAATTCAGGCTTTAATTCATTAAGAATATTCTTGTAGCTGAGCTCCTTCTGCTCTACTACCTTCGAAACGCCCTTAATATTGGCGATAAGTGCTTTTCTCTCATCAAAGCCTATAAGCGGATACCTCTTATAGCTTGCAACAGCCTCATCGGAAAGGACTCCGACAATGAGCTTGCCGAGAGCAGCCGCTTTCTTGATTATCGCGATATGACCACTGTGGATCACATCTGTCGAGAAGCACATATATACCTTGCGATGTGTTACCTCATGAAGCCTCTTTGAAACAACCTCGAGGTCTTCGGAGGTATCTATCTCGGAACAGAGTCTGTCCTGAACATCCAGTGCCTTTATATGGCATGAATCCGAAATCTCGTTAAATGCATTCTCTGCATATACGTTTCTGTTATCATTCTCACAGAACTCTTCGATCTTATCGAGCCAGAGATTCCAGTCCTCTTTATTAAGCTTATAAAGAGCCTGAGCCTCCATCGCATCATCAAAACAGTCGATGGCAACCTTCTTAACATAGCCGTCTTTAACAACTGCCTTAAAATCCTTCTCGGGAAGAGGGATCGTTGAGCTTACCTTCATGCAGCTTTCGGGACAGCTGATAAGGTCCTCAAGTACGCTCTGTTCAAAAACAAGATCTCCATGCATGAAAATGATGTCCTGATCTCTCAGGTATTCTTTTGCACAGTAGATTGAATATATATAATTGGTCTTGTCATATATCGGATTATTAACGTAGGTGATATTGAGGGAAAGATCCAGTGAATCACAATACTTCATAAGCACTGTATCGTAGTATCCCGTGGTCATTACCACTTCCGATATTCCCATAGCCTCAATGAGTCTCAGCTGTCTGCTGAGTATGGTATCTGTCGAAGATACTTCGGTCATACATTTAGGATGTTCACTGGTAAGTACACCCATACGGCTTCCAAGACCGGAATTCAGGATTAATGCCTTCATACACATTTTCCTTTCTTGAAATTATCTTTGTTTTTTCCTGCTGATTACTCAGCTGCCTCTTCAACCTTCTCTACAGCATCCTTTGCATCAGCTTCGATCTCCTGGATCTCATCCTCTACTTCCTTCTTGCTGTTCTCGTCAATATTAAGAGTCTTGCTGACCTTCTTCTTAGCCTTTCTCCAGACAACTGATATTACAGCACCTCCTGCGATAACGATGGCTGCAACAGCCTGGATGATATAAGTTGTTACTGATGGATCGATATAAAGCAGCATTTTTCATTCCTCCTTAAACTATGCTTTTTTACTTTTCGTTTTTTCTCTTCTGGGCCATTTCTTTTAAGCTGCCTATGATATACTTCGCGCTTTCCTCACCGCTGTGACCATAGTTAGCGATCAGTTCGTTTCGTATATCGATGTTATTCTTTATATATTCATCCTGTCTGTCTATCAGGTCGCGTACTGTATCAGCGATACCTTCAAGATTATCAGGATTCATTCTGATTCCCACCTTGTCTCTCAAGCTTATCTCAAGAGGCTCGATTCCGATTTCCTTATAATTCGGGTTGTTGACCTTCATCGGAGTATCGATGAAGATACAAGGCTTACCGGTAACAAATGAGAACTCATAGGTCGTACCGGACCAGTCCGAGATAGCAACGTCCGAATCGAAAATGGAGTCGTTACGGGTAAAGTCGAGCTCGAACTCAAGGTCTCCGCCGTCATAGTCTTCATAACGCTTGACTATGGCATCCATTCTTGCACCGTATCTCTTTACATACTCGGGATGAGGTCTTACATGGACATTGAAGCCCTTTCCGAGAAGACCCTTAAGCATTTCGTCGATACAGGAATCCAGGATATTTCCTTCCTGCCATGACGGTGCGATCAGTATCTTATTACCCTTCTTCAGGGTATCCTTTATCTTGTCATAAGAAGCCTGAAGCTTTTCAAGCTGTCCGTAGCCGGTAACCACCAGCTTCTTCTCGGGAAGCTTATGCAGTTCTTCCTGCTTTCTTATCTCTGGAATCTGGAACTCACCTACGCAGAGGATGGTATCATAATGATCAAGCGCTCCGGTATGAAGAACCATGTGGGTACTGAGCGGATAATGGAACATGTATACATACTCCACATCCTTTCTCACATAGCTTCTCTTGATATGATAGTTTTCAAGATCCGACATGGTCATTACCACCATATCCGCATCCATCTTCATCATAAGAGTGATGAGTTTCTTCTCGCCTATATAATATCCTCTGATATGAGGATTCTCTTTTTCCATCTCGAATATCTGATCGTTTGGATCGCTTGTAACATAGTGAATGGTTACATTTGTATGCTCGAGAAGGTACTTTATCGTATCCTCAAAATACTTATAGAAACCATTCTTTTCCGAATAGAACACAAGATGCTTATTGGCTACGCTGAAGAATCTCTTATAATCAGCCTTCTCTTTAGCCTTCTGCTCCTTTGTGATCTCGCCACTGCCCATATGCTCAAGTTCATTCAGCTGTTTACGGCTGTCTTCAAGAGCTTCGTGGTCGATATATTTGTTGGGATTGATGATAAGATTTAAGAACACCTGCTGAACTATCGTAAAGAGGTTACTGCAGATCCAGTAGAATCCGACAGCCATGGGTACAAAGAAACCAAGAACAAGTGAGATACCCACGGATATAGCAAGTGTACTGATCTGACCTGCGCCTGACTGCTCAGCCTGAAGAGGATTGAGCTTATTCTGTGCAAGTCCGAGAATGAGTGCCGAAAGGCCTGCCAGGAATGGCATGATAAGATATGCGCCGCCTACCACGTTCGGATAATCCTGGAATCTGATTCCGCCGATCTCCATTGCACTTTCGGTAAGGCTTGCGAGCTGGGGATTTCTAACCACATGGATGATTCCCAGGAGAAGCGCTATCTGAATTATAGTTGGGATTATTGTAAGAAAAGGATTATAATGCTCTTTCTTATAAAGCTCTGTTGTCTCGTCTGCTATCTTGTCCTTATCACCGAAGTACTTAACCTTTATCATATTAAGTCTCGGCTGCATGATAACCATCTTGATACTGTTCTTCTGTGTCCAGATACTTACCGGAAGAAGGATTATCTTCGAAAGGATCGTGAACAGAACAACAGCCACGAGATAATTCTTAAATCCTATGCTGTAACAGAATTTAAATACCACACCAAACGCAGATGCTATATAAGACATTTTACATTACTCCTGTTTTTCGAGAATTGTTTTCTACCTATTATATGCAAAAAGAATACAACTAATTAAATTTACACCAAATCAGTAGCTTTGTCAAACATTTACGGGTAATAAATTAATGTCAAAAGTATAGGTTTTTTACTGTCTGTTATAATAGTTGATCCCGTCGGAAGGATTGAAGTAGGTTCTGATATATCCGTCGGGGGAAACAATCACGAATTCGTTGGTTTTTTTAACGTAATATACATCGTCTCCGTCTTCTTTTTCAGTCTTATGAAGGGCATCGGGATTATTGACCACATCCGAGGCAGCCTCTTCATAATCTTCGGCACTGTCAAAGCCCATATCTCTGCCATGCTTATCGTAGTGAGAATTGAGGAGCTTTTCATTTCGGAAGGTATATTCTTCCTCGTCATCTGCATCATCGTAGGCATTATCCCCGGAATCTTCGGATGTATCCTCCTTATCTTCGTAGGCTTCCTCTGTTTCTTCGATAGACTCCTCCTGAACCGATTCATCTTCAGCTGATCCAAATGAAATGGTTCCTTCAGCATCCTCTTCGGTACGGGCCTCGGTAGTCACTACAACCAGGTCATCCTGAGTACTTCCTGATGCAGGCTGAGTAGCCGAATCATTTGCCGACCTTAAAAGCATGATCAGCAGGATCAGTATGATCGTCGAAAATATAATAAGTGTGTTTCTCTTGTTATTATTCATAAATTTCCTCATTAGGTTAAGAAAGGCTTCCTATGCGGAAGCCTTTCGAATCATTCGATAATTTATTACTTTATGCCTGGCCGCCCTTTGGTGCGTTCTCCTTTGAAGACATGATCATCTCATTCTGGATATTAACATCTACCAGTTCGGTCACGCCGGTGTCTTCACACTTCTTGGTTATACGTGCCACCATCTTCTCGATATATGTAGGCGGGAATTCCGGAAGAAGCAGGAAGAACTGATTCTGTCTTGACTGCATCATGATATCACTACGTCTCAGTGATGAATTGATGAGCATACCAACCTTCTTAACTACCTGATAGAAGTCATACTCATTCATGTTGACATTCTTCGGAACTATAGTAACAAGCATCTTAAGTGCGGAATCATTATAGGTTTCAATATGTCTGCGGATATAACGATATACTATACTGAAATATTCATAATCAAGCCAGAGAGCTCCTCTCTCATCGCCCTTTTCGTCCATGTTCTTACTCAGATCGCCCATCTCGCTCTTATAACGCTTATTGGTCTCATCTGTATAGAACGCACAGCCGTGATTACCGGTCTGCTTGATATGATCGAGAGCATAGTCAGCCTTGCTGAAAAGCGTCTCATAATCGGTTCCCTGCTCGGGTACGGGAACAGCACCGATGGAAACACCCATTGATATCTTATCTTTGATACCAAGGATATCCTCGATGGAGCGCTCGATCTTCTTGTTGATGTAGCCAAGCATATCCTGGATCTCGTCTTTACTCTTAAGACCCTTACAGAATATGATGAACTCATCTCCGCCAAGACGTCCCTTTATATCATCTCCGTTTGTAACACTATCTATGATACTTACACATCTTGCGATAAGCTTATCTCCCATATCACGACCATATACATCGTTAAACAGGAAAAAGTTATCCAGATTTATGAGCATCAGCATTCCGCTTTCATTCTGACAGGCCATTTTGAGTCTGTCCATAATTCCGCCTTCTGACATTTGAAAAACCCCCTTGCACTGATTTAATACAACTGGTCAATCCCCAATCCTTAACATTTTAACATGTGTTATAACATCATTCAATATATTTATTTTTTCTTTGTGGGATCTTTATGGGTAAATGTGCCATTATGATTTCTGAGGAAGAACAGAAGTGAGATAAATGACGTCTTATACAGCACGAATTCCTTCTCTTTAAGCATCTCGAGTATCTCTTCCTCTGTGGCCCATTTGACCTGCTCAACCTCTGAAGGCTGCAGGTTCAGACTGTCTATATCCACATCCATGTTAACGGTATAGATATCATTAAATCCCCCGTCAAAATATATGGTCATCGCCGGGCGGATCCCCTTAAGAGAATAATCAATTCCCACTTCTTCCAGGAGCTCTCTTGATGCAGCTTCCTGACTGGTATCTCCTGCAACCGCACTTCCTCCTGCGGTTATATCCCACATTCCGGACCAGCCGCTCTTAAATGGCTGCCTTTTCTGGATCAGCATCCTGCCGTCACTTCCGAAAACGCATACATGTACCACAAGACGATAGTAGCCTTCAGGGACCTTGGTACCCCTCTCGATCGTAAGTCCTGTCCTATGTCTGTGAATATCATAGAGATCAAAGCTTTCCATACCCCATACCTTACCTTTCAATAGAAAAACAACCACAAGTTCACTGTTAAGTGAATTGTGGTTGTTAAAAATGCTGCGTCCTAGAGGATTCGAACCCCCGACCTTCTGGTCCGTAGCCATCATTGAAATGGCTATTTTAGAGGCTTTGCGGTCAGTTGTCGGACAAATTATCGGACATTATGTTTTGATATCTGACCAAATTCTACTATTATAAATACAATTCACTAGGACTATGATATGCCATCAGAACATTTGTGTCAACCTACATGGATTCCATCTGATTGATAAGATTCTGATAATGCTGTCTTATAACTTCATTCGGAGCCTTTGCCATCATTTCTCTGAGCATGTCGATATCACTTCCATGATATGAATAGTTTTCATCTCTCATATGAGGCTCTCTGTAGTCATAATTCATGTGAGGCATATATCTCCTGGAATAACCTCGCATTGGATATCCATAGCGATTACTATAACCGCCCATGTCTTCCTCTTCTTCGATTAATTCGCAGAGATAATATGCTGTTTTAGAAAGGTTCTTTACAGTATCAAGAGAACCTGCTGTCAGATCCTTGTTGCTGAAATCTTTCAGCTCTCGCATCACCTTATCTTTTAATTCATATAATTCTCGCATAATCCACCTCCTTAGATTGAAGGAGTTACCGGATTAGCTACAACATATGCAGGAATAGGATAAGGAGCTACACGATTTACGATATACTGAGTCTGTGCTGTGTTGTCAGCGATAAGCTGTGCTGTCTGTGTTGCCTGAGATGCTGCAAGGTTCTGCATGTTGACCTGATTCTGAAGAGCAAGGTTCTGAGCCTTAAGTGCATCTATCTCCTGCTGACACATCTTGTCCAGGATCTGCTGTGTCTGATTCTGAATAGCAAGTCTTGTTGCTGATCCTTCAGCCTGTACGATGTTTTGAGTCTCTACTGTAGCCAAGCGATTATCACAACAGCATTGTGAAAGCTGACTCTGGATGCCTGTTATGGCAGCCGTGTTAGCTGTCTGTGCAGCAAAGCTTCTCTCAAGGTTTGCAATGGTCTCATTGTACATCTGTGATGTGATACCATTCTGTGCTCCATTTACTGTTGCATTAACTCCGGCGAATCCACCGCAAAGAGCTGTCTGAACATCGCCAAATCCGCTTGTTACCGCATTCTGAATACCATTTACAGAATTATTGAGCATCTGACTGGTAAATCCATCCTGCATCTGATTTGACTGATTGAGCCAAGGATACATGTCCATGCCTCCACCAAATCCATTGCCCCATCCTCCTCCGGCAAAGAGAAGAAGAAGTATGATCCAACCCCAATCACCGCCGAAGCTTCCACCGAAGCCACCGCCATTCATAGGTGCTACGGGCATTACTATGTTATCATCATTAAGTGCCATAAGTTTTATCTCCTTTTTATATATTTAGCATTGCGCTTTGCTATCTTTTGAACTGATTATACAGAGCATTCATCTGATCTATCTGACTCTGATTGACTCTTCCGCTATCCAACAGATACTTCATGGCATTATCAGGACTATTCAGATACTCCTGAGGTATGCCCATCTTCTGAAGCATCTGCTGTGGATTCTGCATCTGTTTAACTAAATTCATTACATTCTGAATATTGATCATAATTAATCTCCTTTACTTCACCCAAAAGTACAACACCGATTCATCACCAGAAGGCCAAGAATCATAATAATTTCCATCAATAACAGTTACTACATGACTTCCGGTACCTACAACATAGGTTCCTATCGGATTATCCCTTGCAAATTCCCTTACTGTGTAACAATCTCTGCAGGTCCAAGGAAAGTTCTCCTTATAGAATCCATGCATTCTGAGGACAGCAGAAATAACATCGTTGTCATTCATAATAGTTCCCATCTTTTTGGACATGTCTGCCAGAAGATCATGAGCTTCATCCCAGCTAATGCCCAAGGCCTTGGATACCGCTCTTACGGAGCAATCACCCACAGTTTTTCTGCCTAAGGGATTATTGTTAAAGAATACATACATATTTCTGCCCTCCTCATTATCATCATAAATAAAAAAAGAGCCATTCAAAAGCAACTGAATGACTCGTTTTTGTCTGATTTTCGTACAAAAAAATAGCCACCTACCCAGATAACATCCAGGTAAGTGGCTCTGTGAAAAATGAGGTATTAGAAATGACAAGCAATTAAGGCTTGTGATTTATAAACTATTGACTTTACTTGCTGAACCGATAGATCAAACTCTTCAGCAAGTTTCTCAAAAGTGATACCATCTATCATCTTTCTTTTTACAATCTTTCGGTTTCTCTCGCTGAATATCCATTCATCAATCAGATAGGATAATTCGCTCGTTGATACTTTTATTTCCATCCGGACCTCTTTCTGTCCCGATGTGCTACCTATTTAACATAAACATTACCGCCCTGCTCTGCACATATCCATCCGGAAGGTATCTTCATCCATGTATTTCCATAGATATCCTTCTTTACCTCAAGGCATGTCACCTTGGTTCCTGGAAGAAGAGCACCATATGAAGTTGCATGATTCTTTCCATCCGGAGTCAGACCATCATAGCCAACAACCATATAGTTGGTTCCTGGACCTGTCCTGACATTAAGAGAAGTCTTAACACATACGGTATAGGTCTTGCCTACCACATATTTTTCCGTCTGTGGCTTCACAGGAGCTTCATTCTGAGGCTTTTCTGCTGAAGGCTTCGTATCGGTCTTATCATCGTATTTCGGAGTAATAAAGCCTCTGATGTACTTGCCATCGTAAGCTAAATCACGATTGCCAATGGTACCGCCCTTGTTGCCTTCTCTGACAGTAAACTTCTTGTCAGTTGCGGAAATGATGATTCCGACATGGTCGGCCTGACCTTTGTTATCTCCCTTGCCCGAATCCTGCCAGTCATACATAACTACATCGCCTTCCTTTGCTTTGTAGCTGTCAGATTCCTGCCAGATTCCTGCCTTCTTTGCCTTCTCAATCATGCGAGGACATGAGCATTCAGCAAATTTGTTATAATCATTCAATAAAAAAACCACCGTTACGAACGCAGCGCACCAATGGTCATTATCTTTTAGCTTATATCCCTGTGGAAGAGGCTTCTGTGAATTATAGACATCAATCACCTTCTTGTGACCAGCCTCACCCTTTAAACTCTTGGCTGTCTTTACAACATCTTTTCTTTTCATTCACTCGCCTCCTTATTTATGCTGATCTGGCTTACACCAATCAGCGCACCAATGAAAAGTGCAACAGCATTGATTGTAGCTGTTATCTCCGCTCCATATGGAAGTCCCCAAATTTTAGCAAGTGTGAAATAAAGAACAGCCAATGCCGGAAGTGCGATTAAGCACACCCATTTAAGCACATCATATAATTTGTCGGGCATTTTCATACAATCACCTCCTGATAAGATACTCTTGCATATCATCCCTTGCTTTCTTTAATTCATCCGTGTGGTTTCCATCAATGGAATGTGACATAAGAGCCAACATGGATTTCATTAAAATCTGCAAGGCCTCTTCGGTGTCAACTTGTTTCTCTTCAAGCTCTTTTATTCTCTTGTTGTCATTATCTAGCATTTCATCATGTCCCTTAAGTTTTTCATCACGATTTATGTCTGGTTTCTTAAACCACTTCCAGAGTGCTACAAACATCGCACCTGCACCACCCACAGCAAGGATGGATGATGACAGCTTGTCTATAAAATCCCATAGCTGAGCCATTGTCACTCCTCCTCATACTTAACCGCTGTGTATGTGCAAGTCACTCCTTGAGTATTCCATGCGTTTGACATAAACGAGAACCCATCTGAATTTATGGCTTGGATACCAGTCTCACCAGAGTCTCTGTTCAAAGCTACCATATACTGTCCATATTCCGCAGGTAACAGATTCCAACAAGCGTATTCATCACCCCAACTAGCATTGCGCTCCCAGTATGATGATGTATCATTCTCGCCAAATGGCAAGGATACAAAGACCATATCTGGCTCAAAGCCACAATCTATATCTACTATGCCATATTGCTCGGATGCACTGGTAAATGTGCCAGTCGCAACCTTATATGTAGGCACTGGTGTTGGTGGTGGAGTAGGGACTTCAACTATTACTGGGCTGTAGGCTTTTCCGCTTTCGGAGTATTCGCCATTCTCGGTGACTCTTAACTGTTCAACAGTCACACTGCCCCCGCCGCCAGACTCACCTGCCTTCTTAAGAAAATATTCTTCCCTTGTAATAGGCTCTGGAGTTACTTGCGTATTGTCATAAATCTTTTTTATGAACTGCTCTTTCCTTGTGATAGGCTCTAAATCCTGCCCATCAAGTAACTTTTCTTCTCTTGTTACTGCATCCATAATTAACCCTCCTTATGATTGAATATCTGCTGTCTTGGTGTATCTGATGGTAAAGTATAAATCCGTAATATCTACACCAGTAGAATTGACAGCATAAAGTCCTTGGTTATTGTATGATTCAATATATATAGCTCCACCTGTTCCGCCATGGTTTCCTATGTCGATATTTATACTGAAATATCGCCAGTGAATATCTGTCTGCCATACATGGTCATATAGTGTGGCTGTAAAGCCACTATCTAAAACACTTACACCTTGAGCTACTGTGCCAGAATAATAGGTTTTCTGATAAACCGGTCTGCCATCTATCCATGTTAAGCCAGTGTCCTGCTCTGTGGTGGAGTAGTTGATTCCGCCACCACCACCGCCAGATTCGTTAGCATTTACCCACTTTGAATTAGTGCTGTCATACTTAAGCACTTGACCATCTGCGGGTGATGTAATATCTACATCCGTAAGGTCATCAAGTGCTGATGCACCACCACCACCGCCACTTCCTGCTTTAGGGCTTCTAAAGAATACTCCATATGCTATCTCTGCCACATCTGTGCTTGTATTGTTTGTGGCTATGTAATAGACATCCATCGCTGTGTTCACATCGCCATAACCACTTACAGTTACATCCAGACTAACTGTGTTACCATTTGAGTCTCTGGCAAATACAGAAAAGTCTTGCAATATCAATGCCCTATCTGTCGCAGTATGTCGGTCACTATCTCTTAATGATGTCTTGTTTATAGACCATACACCCTTTATCTTATCCCCTGCCACCAATGTGTGCGATGTATAACTTGGTGCATTAGTAAATAAGTCCCAGTTATCTTCAAGTGATAAATCAACACCACTTCCACCACCGCTACTTCCAGATTTGGGTATCGCCCATCTGGTAAGCACTTGAACTCTTGAACAATATAATCCAGATGTATTCTTTATTCTATAATTGACATAAATACCATCTCTGGCTTCTTCTATGGTTTCAATAATTCCTTCAATTGGCTGGTCTGCTTGTAACGCATATCCAGTTACTTCCATACCTTGGCTCAGCCACTCACTATAGGCGACACTTGATGACTCCGATGATTTGTCAATATAAAAGTATCCAGTAATTACTTCATCTACATTTAGTGTGATGTTGTTACCAGTTTGTTCATCAGTTAGCACTTCTGTATAGTAAACATGATACCAATTATCATATTCTGATACATCAAGACCACCGCCACCACCGCTTGGAATGCTATATATATCTGTTCCAACCTGGAGCGATGTAAGGTCTGCTGTGGCTGTTCCGCTTGGATTCGCCACAACTGTAGTCCCTTCTGGCTCATCCCATGTGCCATCTACCTTAAGGTATCCACTATCTCCAGAACTCGGTGCTGGTACTAATCCATGAGTAGTGCCATCAAAATCGCTATACTGGGTGTCTGTAGGTGTCGCCCATGTACCATCACCCTTAAGGAATTGATCTTTGTTAGCGATTAAGGGCTGTGGAACTAAACCATGCACACCATCTGATTGTGCTGTTGCTCCTTGCATATCTGATGCACCACTTGGAGTGCCCCATGTTCCATCTCCCTTAAGATATTTTTCTCTGTCGGCTGATAATGGTCTCGGCACAAGTCCCTTGATTCCGCTTGAGCCAGATGTCGCCCCAGTCATTGTATTGATATTTGCAACTTTACTTGTAACTACTGATACATTATCGACTTTTACATCCTCAATCTTATCAAGTCCTTCATATGTACCATCTTTGTATATCTTGATTGGAGCATTTAATCCATGCTCATCATCTGCACCAGCAAAGAATGCCAAATTGCCTTCTCTACTGATTCCATTAAAGCTACCACCTTCTGAACTTCTTGTGAGTGGTACTGTAGCTTGTATCAAGTCTGCTACTGTCTCATAAGCGGCATTATATATTATGTCCCCACTCGGATATTGAGCCACCGGCAAATAATTTATCAAGCTCCTATTTGTGTTAGACATAGTATATTGATAGTTATACCCTATCATTACCATATACCATGTCTCTCCGTTTACTTGGGCATTTCCATGAAATGTAATTGGACCATTGTACCCATATTCATGCTCCCCAGTCGTCGGATTGATAATATATCCATCCTTCCATCCATCGCTCGATGATGAGCTAAAACTTGCATATACTGTAGGATTTACTGAGCCAGATGCCGGATGCATTGTAGTAAGGACTGAAAAACTCGACTTTGATAATACTAAAGCATTTCCATAATTTCCTACATTGATTCCTTCTATTATGGTCTGTGCCTTAGAGAAGTATGCATATGGATAATATATCAACAGAGTACTGTCATCACCGCTTACAGCAATATCAAGAGTCTCGCCAGTCTGGGAGCTTGACATTGTGATGGTATTTCCTGCTGTGGATATTTTATAGGCATTATCATCTATAAGTGCTAACTCCGTAGAATATCCAAACAGCGCATCTTCTGTTTCTTCGAACCACTGGAGGCCTTCGCCTGAAATCTCATCTATGTCTATATAAGCTTTTCCACCATATACAACAGACTGACCGCCCACTACTACATCTGTAAGGTTTATTCCTGTAGCAGATATGACATTACCCTCTATCTTGATGCCGTCTCCTGCTGAATATTTCTGTGAAACGATAATATTTCCAGATTTGTCAAATTCTTTAATAATGGACGTCTCTGTAAGACCAATCTGAATATTTGTATTACATCCTTTCAGAACATCATATGTTAATCCAGTAACTCTCAGATCAGTAGATATATTCAGTTTTGTATTAACGCACTTGACAGTATCTCCAAGCTTAATCTTAAGCAGATTCTCATATCCTGCATATTCTACAGTTTTGGACAAATCCACCATGTCGATGGTAATGCTCGGAGCAGGGTAAGATATTTTTTCTGTAACAAAAAGATTTGAACAATAATTTGTCATCTGAGTATATAGAAGCTCAAATAATCCAGCTTCGGTACCCTGACAATAATCAAGAGCTTCATATATGGATTCTCCGCTTACATTCATGCTGTCAAACATGTCATAACATGAACTCTGAAGATCTGCTCCGGATGTGGCTTCTCCTTCATCATCAAACCAATACCAAACACCATTAATGTTCCACCATTGGCTCCTAAGATATCTTTTCTTTTTTTTGTTTCCGTATCTTTTATACTTTTTGCCGGATACCTTATACCATTTCCAAGTTGCGCTATCTACCGCTCCTGTCAGATAACCATCATTATCAAGCTGATTCCATTTGGAACTAGCATATACCCATGCGTATTCTGCATCTCCATTCTTGTTTACTCTGAAATTGCCACGTTCATCCCATGTATATGAGTAGAATGTAGACCACAGCTTTTTTGTCGAAGGAAATGATGATTCATTTAATATTTCTTCAAATCCGGCTTTAATTGCGTTATATATAAGGTTCTTCACAGCTGAAGAGCGAATTGGTCTTGTAGAATCGTTGCATATTTTGTTTGTAATGTATTCAACAAGGCCTTCGGTTCCATCATTATCCATAGTAAGACCATAATTCTCTTGGAACCATGCTAATTCTATATCTACAAGAAGTCCATCAACTCCGCCAGTATTTTCACCTAATAATGCATCCCTTATCCATGCATATGCATCTTCTTTTATCTGATTAAATGCAAGAATGGATGCTGCATAAGTCTCTGATCCGTCATCTGACATCTGAACAAGATTATATGGTGCATTGGTGTAAGCAATATGAGGAATTGGATAATCTAATACATTAGTCGAATCAACATACTGTGTATTTGCTATTTTATAGGCATCAATCCCATTCAGAATCTCGCCACCATTTGCGACAGGATATAATCTTGTGATCACATTGGAAGTATCCTCTTCATAGGACATTCCTCTGATATTCTTGCCATAACGAACTTCAGAAGCTCCGGAAGTCCTTCCAAGGCTTTGATTTACCTTAATATTATAATTGTCGTAGCAGACCTCACCGCCCCATTTATGAATAAAACCATTCTCATCATTTGTGAGCATTGAGATAATGTTAGTATTATTCCAAACAGCACTATTCAGATCTGCAGCTGAAATGTCTGTTGAGACAGTATATTTATCTATCTGCTGATTATTTAATGTTATAGCCTTAACAGCATTGATAAGCGCAATGGCCTGTGCTGCTGTCTTGTATTCTGCCTTGACCTGATTAGCATAGGTATCAAATCTTGCATTTAATCCTATCGGATATGCCAGGACATAAATGCTGTTGCCTTCTTTTCTGTATGTTTCAATATAAAAAAGCTGATAATCAGAAGTCTGCTCTTGAATACAATCAATGCCAGTTACTTTTAATATCCTTCCATTGGCAACAAGCATATATTTGCCTTCCGAATCATATGGCAGGTACATCTCGAGCTTCCATACGTCATTAATTAAGGGAGAGTACGAACAGTATGTCGGCTCAAGTGTACCAAGACCATTGTATGTAAATGATGTTTCAGTTTTTTCATAAATACAAATCATATTTTATATCCATCCCTGCTTGAAACAATCTTAAAGGTCATGCCGGAGTTAGTTGAGATAGTATTGCTTCCCTTCTTAAGTCCGGCCTTTTCATAGTCTATACTTATCTTGTTTGATTTATCTGTGTTTCCCGAATAGGATATTCTTCTTCTGACATCGACATTGAAGCTCTGAGAAGCTGCGACATTTACCGTATATTCATTTATGGTTACAGTACCGCCACCGCTCCCAGTTGTGACCTCATATAAAGGCTCACAATCATCTGTTGAAAGTGTAAATGTCGATGATCCTGAAGCACTTATGGTCACATTTTGTTTTGTAGGAGTATCAAGAAACTCATAAGGATAAACAGTAAACTTTACCTCAATAGTTCCATAATTGACTAACTCTCTCTCATCTGAAGTGATTTCTACTCTCTGCACTTCATAATGTGAGTCAGATACATCTCCGATAACAAGGTTTCCGGTGCCTTGCAACCATGACCAGATGCTTCTTCGTGCTGTCTGATATGCTGCGCTTGTATATCCTGAAGCATTACTTGGTTTATGCAATGCCATCTTTACGTTAATGGCTGCGCTCCCTTTATGCTTATCTGTACTAAACAAATGTCCATCCTTACCAGGAATAAGTTCTCCTTCTTCTTGAAAAGCAGAATGCTCAATCCTAGGAGGCTCTGTTACAGTAAGCCCAAATGAAGAACTCAACACATTATTAAATTTTATAGCTCCATTAAAGTACATTGTTACCTCCTCTTGCCACCTTAACAGCTTTTAAGTCAGATCCAATTCTTCTTATTGTATAATCAGATACAATCCGCTTAAGTTCTGTATCACCAAGATCTATCGTTTCTTCAATAGTTAACTTCATACCATCAAGTGAAGAATTATTGTTTGACGATACCGCAGCAATCTTACCCTTTGCTACAGTAGTAACATCATTAAGCTTTGTTAGAGCAGAATCATCAAATGATGTTCCTAATTCTATGTTTCCCTTATAATTTATATCTTTTCCAATCTTATCATTGACTTTGGCAATTTCTTTAGTCCATCCGATTTCAAGTCCTTCAGCAAGATAAATACCCATCTGCTCTGTTGCCTTGGAAGGAGACTCTTCATGAAGTGCAGATTGAAGCTTTTTGAGAATAGTTCCACCAAGATTGGTTATTTGGTCATATACCCATTTGGCTTTATCGGATATACCATTCCACAAACCTGCAAGAAGATTTGCTCCTGCTTCTTTCCATTTGTTTAATGTGTTTTTAACTCCGTTAATCCATTTCAAAACGGTGTTTGTTACATCTGTAAGAACTTTTGCTCCGGCCTGTATTAAACCACTACCAAGTTTCATCATAAGCATAGTTCCCTGAGTAAGCATTGATGTAGCATATTTGCCTATACCATTAAGCAATGAACTCATTATAGATCCAAGAGCACCTAATAAGCTTCCAAGTATCTCAGGAAGTGCAGCCACAATCTCCATAAACAGCATGACTCCGGCTTCAAATAAATCCCTTGAACTTTCGCCTGTCATAAAATCAACTATTTTATCAATAATTTCAGGAAGGGCTTGTGTAAGCTGAATAAGAACATCTGGAAGAGCATCTACGATAGCTAAAAACATAGTTGTTGCTCCATCAAGTATGTCAGGCCCGAAATTAATCAAAATATCTACTATGGAGTTAATTAAATTAGGAAGAGCTTCAATAATAAGGGGTATTGCTTCAATAAGGCCCGTAATAAGACCTTCAAATAGTTGCATACCTGCATTAATAATTGTAGGTAAGTTTTGTATAATAATATCGACTAATTGCAAAATGATAGAAGTGATAGTAGGAATCATTGTAGGCAGACTTTCTGCAAGTCCACTTGCCAGATTTGTAATGATAGTCATAGCCACTTCAGCTATCGCAGGAAGATTATTGATTATACCTTCTGCCAAAGAACCAAGTAATCCAGATCCAGCTTCGACTATTTGAGGTAATTTTTCAATGATCATATTTAAAGCATCAGATAATATATTTCCTAATGCTTCCATAGCTCCTGAAATACCACCTTCATTAAAAGCTGTTGTAAGTTGTTCTAATCCACTAGAACCAAACTGTACAAACTCTCTTAATGTTGGTGTAAGTGTATCGGAGAGTGCTATTTCTGCACCTTCAAGTGCTGACTTGAATAAGGTTATATCACCGCTCAAATTATCTAACTGAGTATTAGCCATAGCTTCGGCAGCGCCCTGGCTATCACCTATAGCATTACCTAGCTCTTCAAATCTTTCTGTGGATGTATTCAAAAGCGCATTAACAGCTGCAAGGTCTGTTTTATTGAAGATACCGGATGTAGTAAAGTCTTTCTCTTCCTGAGTCATGTCAGCTGTTGCTGTCTGAAGGTCTCCAATAATGTCAATCATCGACCTCATATTGCCCTGCGAATCATAAACAGCTATGCCTAAGTTTTCTAATGTAGCAGAGGCTTCATCTGTAGGATTTTGAAGTGATAAAAGCATATTTCTTAAGTGTGTACCACCTTCTGCACCCTTAATACCATTATCAGCTAAAGCTCCCAGAACTGTAGATAATTCTTGAGTGCCACCAGCCATTCCTTTGGCTGTTGCGCCAATAGTAAGAATAGCCTCACCCAACTGAGCAACAGATGTATTTGATTTGGATGATGCCGCTGCCATCTGGTCAACCATAGTAGTTGTTTCTTCTATACTTAATCCTAAAGCTGATTGCGCATCCGTAACCATATCAGATGCCGAACCCAAAGCTATTCCTCCGGCTGCCGCCAGGTTCAAAACATTAGGAAGCATTTGCATGGATGTTTGAGCATCATATCCGGCAAGAGCCATATAGTTAAGAGCATCTGCCGATTCAGTAGCTGAAAATGCCGTAGTACTACCCATCTGTTGAGCAAAATCCCTTAAATCTTGGATTTCATCTACTGTTTTTCCCATAGTTGCAGCAACCTGAGACATAGAAGCATCAAAATCCATACCTGCTGATACTGATTTAGCTGCAAATCCAGAAACAGCTGTTGATGCTGCCGAGATTGCAGCAGCTCCAACCTTTGCAGCTTTTTTTACACCTGTAGAAAACTTACTTGAAAAAGAATTGGACGCAGAATCACCTGCTTCACCAGCTTCATTGTCCATAACCTTTGTAAGCTCGTTTGATATTCCTTCAGCTGAAGGTATTATCTGAATGTAATAATCCGCTAATGTAGGCATAATTTATACTCCATTATTCCATGCTCGTTTAAAATCTTCTGGAGACGAAAACGACATGTACTCATTATCATTAGCCTTTTCCTTAGGCTTATAATCTTTATCAAAAAGTTTAGGAGCCAACAGCTCAGGCTGATTGACTCCTTCTAAAGCATCTTGCGTCTGATAATATTTTATAATGTTTGCAACATCATAAATCATTGTCAGAATATGTTCTTCAAATGTACCTTTACTTCCGGTCAGCTTCATTTTGATCCTGGAATTATCCCTTAGACCAACAGCAAGAGTTGCAGCAAGATTAACCGGAAGGCTTTTATAATCATAAATATGATAAGTTTCCGCAAAATCGCATATTAATTCATCCTCGCCTTCAACGATCATTTGGGCGAGGATTCTGAGTTTTTTGCTTGAATATTCTGTTCTTCAACAGCTTTCATTATTTCAATAGTACACTTATCTACTTCCTCAACAGGAGTATATTTCTTTCCTAATTTTTTTCTGATAAGTGCATATAATTCGTTTTTCTTGTCTTCACCGATCAGAAACTCCAGAAGCTTGGAATTAGCCACTATCTTTTCCTGATTATCTTTAGACATTGTTCCGGCTATAAGTTCACGAAATTCAACACTTGTTATAGCCTCATCATCTACCTCATACTTAAAACCATTGGATAATTTGCCAGTAATCATCTTTTACCTCCTTAGAATGACGGAGCTGTTCCCTCAACGATATACTCATAATGAGTATTACCATATTCATCAGGATAACAGCTAAGAGTTGTTTCATACTTAACTACATCGCTATCTGAATAAGTGATATCACTTACAGATGTTACTCTACAGTTAGGAAGGACAACTCTCTTCTTACCACTATTGGTAAGCACCATATCGATAACAAGAGCCTGTGCTCCCTGCTCCTTTGAATTGGCCTTGATAGTAAGTCCTGTGGAGACATCTCCGGTAATATTATCTGCACCATAAACGAGCTTGAGAACTTCCTCATTTGTAGCCTCTGCAAATGCCATCTTCCATGTATCAGGCTTTTCATTCTGAATATCATAGATAGTATCACCGCCCCAAGCCTTGATAGGTGTGGTTGATGGTGAGTTACTATTTACAACACCTGCATCAGAAATATAGCCAAGCTCCTTAAAAGCAGCAGCCAGATCAGCAGAAGTACTTGTAGGAAGAGTAGTACCAAGAGGCGCACGATAAACAGCACCTGTCAGGACGGGCTTTCCCGCAGTTACATTGGTAGCATCCATATTAATAATCCTCCTAATAATGTTTAATATCGAACACAGCTTGATATCTGTATTCTTTTGTACTTGTATCGGTGAAATTGTAATTCTGATTCAGATCTACTCTTACAATCTCATCAAGTTTTACTATGCCAAACAGCATCTCACGGATTACCTCTTCATTAAGCGTAGCTGCTTCATACATCGTGGTTCCGTAACTCTGAATAGCAATCGTACTGTTTCTTAAAAATTTGCCATTACCGCCAGTTCGTTCAACAAAAACCATCTTTCCGAATGGCCTTTTTGGTTTTTCGGGCAGAACCTGGCAATCTAGCTTGGTTGATAAATAATTACATATAGTTATTTCAATCATTATTGCCACCTGCCTTAAGTAGTGTGTTATTTTCTAACGTATCTCGTTTGGCTGAATCGCTTACCGCTCTCACAGAGGCATTTACACGATTCTTTCCGGTATATTCGCTAACTTCGTAGCCTTCGCCAAGTTTGGCACCCATTTGATTAGCATATTTAACGCACACTTCAAGTAATTCCTTGCTAGTGAGCATTTCCCGAACACCTTCTTTGTTTAGTACCAACTTATTAGCCATATCTCTCCACCTGAATATTTGAACCCCATCGAAGCGGAATGTTTTCCTGGATGCCTGTCATTGGAATGCCGATAGTACGAAATCTTTCACCAAAAAAGATCACATCTGTATCAACCCAATTGTGGGTATCTCCCTTAGGAATCCCTAAAGTGTATGCAATCCTTTTTCCGGTTAATTCCAATGTAGTAATGACATCATTGCTTGATGGCTGACCAACGAGAACATCATCAATATTCACTAATTCTTCTGAATAAATAGGAGCTCCAAACGCATCTGTTCCGGTCAGCGTTTTTACAGCCAATTGAACAGTCATACCTTTCATATCAGGACCTCCTTACATGTCAAGGCTTCCAATGGCGAACTTGCACCTATTTTATTTGAAACTCCAAGCAATTTTTTGTCTTCCTTACCTAGATAAAGCTCTCCTACGGCTCCGGTTCCTACTGTCCAACTCTCGGAATATCCAAGACCTGCCTGTGAACCCTGTGTAGCACCTATAGGAATACCATCAGAGCTACTCGACATGCTTCTCATTACCATTCTAATGGAAACAACCTTTTTGTTATTGCTGTCTGCATCTTTGTTGTAGTTATCAATCATGATTGCAGCATCATCCAATAGGTTGGTGCAGATTGTCTGCTCCGATGTGCTCATGGTATGACTCATTCTTGCTTGAACATCTGAATATGTTGCATAAGCCATTTTTTCTTTCCACCTTTCAATAAAAAGGAGCCGGATTTCTCCGACTCCATATGATCTTAGAAGCTAGGTACTGAAGAAGCTGTGAGCTTGTTAAATACAGTTGTATCAGCTCTGAAGCCAATCTCAATCTCTGCTCTAACAGCAAACATGTTCTGCTGGAACAGGTTGATTGTAGATCCGTTAGCAAGTTCAAGTGTAGCATCCTCAGAAATAGTGATGTTAACACCACTAACGATGCCATACATAGCCTTTGTCCAGTCACCTGTAAATCCTACTACGTTAGGAGATCCAGAAATGAATGCACCCTTAGACATGTATGTGTCAGCACCAAGGATCTTAGGGATACCGCTTTCAGCTACAGAGTTAATGAAGAGAGGTCTCCAATTGTCGTCTGTAGCCTGAAGAAGGATACCATTAGCCTGAGGAGAGATAACGAATCCGTTAGCTTCTCCACCGTTCATAGAGATGTCGATTACAGCATCTGTGATTCCCTTGTATGCAGGTGATCCTGTATCAAGTGAAGGAGTAAGGCTGTGAGCATTTACTGATGCCAAGGTGTCAAAATCATCTCCAGGAGCTGCTGTGCCACCGAATACGGTGTTATCAAACTTCTCGCCAAGGATAGCAGGAAGTCTCTGGATAAGAGCCTGATAGAGAGATGCATAATCTCTTCTGAACTCATCTGAGAACGGCTCGATAACAGCAAGTTTATATCCTCTCATAATCTTTGTGCTAAGGCTAGGATTTGAAACAGGCTTTGCAGCTGTCTCGCCTACCCATGCAGCTGTAGGATCTCCGGTAATAACCGGAATGGTAACTCCGTTACCTGGAAGGTTAATCTTTCTAGCCAGTTTCATTACGGCTGATCCTTCCTGTGTCTTCTGAATGATCTCGCTTGATACTTCTGTAGGAAGTGCGATATTCGTTCTGTTAGTGTTAATTCCTGACATTTTATTATCCTCCTATGTCATTTTGTGTTTTTTGACATCCAATCAGCGAACTGATTAGCTGTTGACTGTTTTGCGGTCGTCTTTACTTCACCACCATCTACGACATATGGATGACCTACCTGTGCAAACTTTAAAATGCTGTCTGCCTGGCTTTCACAAGCTTCCTTGGTCTCTCCGGTAAGTAAGTCTGCCGGAACACCTTTCTCTGACGATACCTTTGCTCTGATCTCACGGATTTCCGCTTCGTGCTTAAGTGCCGAAAGTTCCTTTTCAAGCTTTGCAGCCTTATCCTGAGCTTTCTGGAGCTCACTTTTGTTGGCCTCTTCAATCTCATCCAACTTGGCAGCCTTCGCTTTGTATTCATCGAGCTTGGATCTCTCTTCGCTTACACGTTTCTGGACAATGCTGTCCAATTCCGCTTGAGTAAAGGTCTTTTCAGTTGCTGTCTTGGTCTCTTCTGTGTTTTCAGTAGTGTTTTCAACCGCTGAAGTGTTTTCTGTTGCATTTTCCATTGCGTTTCTCCTCATTTCCGGCATGAGTTGCCGTCACCTCGTTTTTCTGGCACGAGTTGCCATATTTGACCTCATTTGAGCCATGAGTTGGCATAATAAAAGCGAGACATAAGCCTCGCTATATTATTCCATGAAAAAAACACCTACAATTGTAAGTGCTTTTTATTTCAAACAATTTATATGCATTATAAAACTAAGAATTGCACTT
The DNA here is from genome assembly GCA_017619835.1 of Eubacterium sp. Taxonomy (GTDB): domain Bacteria; phylum Bacillota; class Clostridia; order Lachnospirales; family Lachnospiraceae; genus Eubacterium_Q. The sequence continues at coordinate 16,013 of JAFZRN010000023.1, read as the reverse complement.
TTTAATCCAATCCTTTCGACATTCCTCTGACATATCATCGTCAATTTCTCCACGATCATATGCTTCAACTTTTTTATCAAATTCATCTATAAAATCATTAAGCTCTTCTATCGTCATGGTATTGCCCTCACTATAATATCATTTCCTTGAGTACATAATAACTCATATAGAACATCTTTGTCAAACAACATTTCTCTTTGATTTTTAAATTTGGGATCACTTAATGATTCTATATAACCTGCATTTGTTCCTTCAGGTGCAAAAACTATTATTTTATATTTTCCGTCAAATGCACTACTTTCTTTTAAAGAAGTACTAAAAAATTGATTAACACCTTTTTTATCTCCAACTTTCATCCCCTCAAAAGGGTTAAAATCAGAACCTCTATAGCATATATAGTCATGGTGTAATTTAGAAGACTTTAACGCATTTGACAATATATTTATCTGTTCAGTATAATCTTTTTCTCCCTTATATCCATTTCTTATAAACGAATTAATACGTTCATAAAATTTGGGATTAGAATCGTTTTGATTATATGTATATTTTTTTATTATCAATTTTGCAGAATCTGACAAATTATTAATCCAATTTACCGATTCTTTTCTTGCAATATTAATAGCTTTATTTGAACTAATAGGATTAAAGTTCTTTAATGTTTTTTCAAGATAATTATTTTTTTGTAATTTTTTAGCATTATAATTTGCTCTTTTTTGAGCATTTATTCTATCCTTATTTTCCTGATATTGTATTCGCCTCATGGAGTTAATTTTATCTTTAGAAGTTTTTCCATCGACAGCATTATACATTGCCTTATACTTGTCAGGATTATATCCTTTTACATTAGTTTTATTATCAAATCTGACAGCAAACGTACAATCACAATTCGCATGAATATGTGATGCATGACCATTTTTCATTGCGTTTTTAGACATATACTTCCATCCATTTGATGCAAGTGTTAAACAAAAAACACAAGTATCTCCGGCAGGAATCCATGCAAATTGTGCTCCATCTCTCTCAGCATTTTTTAAAATAGTATCGGCTCCGGCCATCTTAACAAACCTGCCAACTACGTTTCCAAGAGCTGCATCTGTAGTAAATGTTTTTAAAATTCCATTAATTGCTTTTGCCACTTCACTATATGTTGCTGTTTCAGCAACCTCTGCAGCAGGAATTATTACTTTACTAAGTGCTGCTGTTTCATCATACATTTCCGCAGCAAGTGAAGCTGTTGCTTCTCCATACTTTGTAGAAAGAGCATACGCATATCTTATCATTTCATCTCTTGTTACATCTCCGTATTGATAACCACCTTTTGAAATAATCCAATCCGTAAACTCATCAGCAGCCTTTTGGCTTATAGATGCCAACTTATTTTTATATTTTAGCCAATCAGCCTGAGATATATCCATATCAACCACCTTTTATTTGTTTTTTAGCCTTTTCTAAACCTTCTTGATATGTTTTCTTATTTTGGGCCGTAGCTTTTTTGATCTTATTAGAAGCTTCTTTTCTTGCCTTATCGCTTTTCTCTTTGGCTTTGTCCTGGATCTCTCCAACTTTAGCCATAGTTGATGTTCGTATATTTAATATGGCATTGCTTATTCTTGTTCTCATAGCTTCTTTTTGTTCAGGAGAAGCATTTTTATATTGTTCTTTAAGAGCATTTATTCTTTCAGTAGCTTGTTTAAGCAATTGCTTCTTTTGTGATTGCATAGCTTGAGAAATAGATTCTAACTGTGAAGATCTAGCATCTGATATTTGTTCTCTATCTTTTTGGTTAGCTTTTTGCTGTTCTTTACGAAGCTTTTGCTGAGCTAAAGATAATTGTTTTTTCTGTTCTTGAGTAAGTCCAGTAGAAGATTTTGCTCTTCCTTTTCTTCCTTTTCGACCTTTTTTTCGGCCTTTTAACCTTTTATGCTTCTCATAATACTCATGAGCTTTCTGTGGATCATATGCCATATTATTCCTCCATCAGACCTTCAAGCATACTAATTACTTCATCCGAATATTCGTTTAATACATCACTTTCAAGTTCTGTTATATCTTCTTCAGCCTCTTCTTCCATGTCTATTTCTTCTTCAGTTTGTTCCAGAACTTGCATTCCTCGCTCTCTCTGTTCCTGAGCCTTTATTCTTCTTATTTCTGCCTGATCAAAACCTATCATTTCTAAGAAAGTATCTGTATTTGCAAAAGTTTCTCTTACTGATGCAATCTTAATGGCTGCATCTGTAGTTATCGCAACACTTGGCATTGCAGGATTCTTAAAGTGAGCTATTATATCAGTTTCTGTATCATCAAGAGCATCAAGACTCTTTTTCTGCTTGATAGCAAGTGCCATAAGAGCAATATTCTTAAGAGCCTCTCCATTTCCTGCATTAAGCTGTTCTGCCATTGCTATAAGAGTCTGACTCTGTGCTAATATGGCATCGGAGCTTGTAGGATTAGCTTCATTGACTACTCCGGTATCTGTAACTGATAATCCGGATGCTGCACTAAACTGTGTAGCAAGTATTCGAAGCATTTCTACATGCGGAGTGATTGAACCCTGTGTAAGCTGTCCAAACGATGGATTCTGACCGCTCTCAGGATTATATGTAGAAGTAAGAATAGATCCAACATACTGTTTGAATTTATTGTCAACTATCGCATCATACTGATCATCTGTAACACCAAGCAGATATTTCTGCGGAGATGTAGCAAATTCAAGACCGATTGTTGCATTTGCTATGGTTCTAACATATCCATCTATAAGTCTTCTGATTGGTTCCTTTATCCTGGACCTTCCAAAAGGCTTATCTGTTGTTGCATTCCAGATTAAAGGCTCCATAAGAGGTCTGCCAAGCTTGTGAGGATACTTCTGCGCATTCCAAATGCTTCCATCCTTTCTAAGAACCCATGTAGCATCATCTGTGTAGTAATTAACTATTGTAGGAACCCATGTCTGATCATAATTGTCCTGAACAGTATCAATTATGGCAAAGCCTCGCTTGATACGGCCTTTAACTCCATCCCAGGAAGCTGCAGATGATATTGGCGAATGGAATCTTATCTTGACTCCAATGTCCGGAACCTCTGAAAGAGTTGCAAAAGTGCATCCATACTTCAGCTCATCCCTTGAACTTTTCATATATTCAGTTAATAGATTATTATCGGCTATGATCTGATTAAGTTCGGTTATATCATTACCATTAGAGCCTACAAATCCATCAAACATTGAACGAGCTGCAAGGACATCTACTGTCTTGGCTCCCCATGCACATCCTATCTGAAGTCCCCTTAATCCATTTGGAAGCGCTATCCCAAGATTAACCTCATCCAAAGAAATCTTACCTTCATAGTATTTCTGCTTTTTTTGATTATTTGCAGCATGGTTCTGATAAATAGTCTGAAGTTGTATAAAATTTTCGACTTCATCTATAGGAAAGCCATTTATATTTGATGGATCAATCGCAAACTGAATCATTTTATTCTCCTTATCCTATTTTCATTTTTCTGGTCGGATCTCGTTTACTGATCTTGGCCCCCCATAAAGCAAGAGCACATGCTTCTATTGGTGTGGAGTCTTCTCCTCCAAATCCCCAACCACCGCCGGAGCCTATTGTTCGTTTTATAGAAGTTACGGCGCTTGTCCGTAACATTTCTTGTGGATTTTCATTTTCCGGTTTAAACCAAGTTACTGTCTCTTCATTAAGGCAATCCATTAGAAGACTAACAGCAGCAATCATTTCTAAAGCTCTTGGCTTAATCACAGAACCTTTATACTTCCATGTTGGCTGAATCTTATCTACAAGGACATCGACTCCATTCTTGCCATCAATGACAACACAGGATGCTTTCTGATACCTCGCTGACAGCCAATCAGCTAACCATTGAGTGCCATATCCTGTAGGCTTTCTCTCAATAAGAGTAATCCTAGCCTTGCCATCTTTTGGAATGACCGCTCCACAAAGACATACCTCTGTTCCATCTGCAGAAAACTTAACTCCGTAAGCTGTCTTGCCTTCCGGTCTCATCTCAGGTGATGCTGCTCTATCCCACAAATCTGTAGGAATCGCATAATCTAACCTCTGATTGATAATCGGAGTCCACCAACCAAGCCTTTCTCTGGCAAATGTATCCTCCGGCATCTGCTCAAACTCACCATCAATAGTTTCTTCCAGGATTCGTTTACCAAGAGCAGGATTAGATGCATACCATCTTTTTTTATCTCCAACATTTCCGATCTCCGGAACAGAAAACTCAAACCAAGCTGTTGCTGTGGTCTCTCCCTTAAGGGCCTTGTCCCGAATGCCCCTAAAGATTTCTCCCGGAGTATTCGGATCTGGAGGAGTGCCTGTATATAATGTTTGCGGATTATAGGAAGCAGCAATTGCCGGAATAAATGAAGCCTGTTGATTTTCATCAAGCTCCTGAGCTTCATCGAATATGAGCAGGTCTCCATGCTGACCTCTACCACCGTTTCTTGTCCTTGCAAGAAACTTAATCTTTCCATTATTGTTTAAGATTATCTGCTCACGGCCTAAAGCTGTCTTGATATCCTTCAGATATTTCCTTAATGTCGGTGAATCAAAAAAGGCAGCCATTTCTTCAAATGTTTCTGTAGCTGTCTTTTGTAAGTGCGCTGTGTATAGCACTCTTTCACCATATAAAAGCATTCCGGCAGAAGCTCTGCCTTCAACTAATGCTGTTTTTCCATTTTGTCTTGGAACTGATCCTCCGCAGGTCTTGCAGATCCATTTTTGTCCTGGAGACATTGCCATCCAATCATCCAAAATATCTGATTGCCACTGATCTAACAGGAGTCCACCAGCTTTTAACAGCTTGACCGCTCTCAGCTCTGTGACATCGTACTTTGGAGCAATTCTGATCGTAGGAACCTGACTTCCATACTTAGGAATTGAGGATTTTCTCGATTTCGTCCTCGGCATTGCCTATACCCTCCAATTCTTCGATTTCTTTAATTGTTTCCCTATATTGCTTGGCTATAGCAGCATAAGATTTAACATCTGCCATGTTTAAAGCAGATACTAAACTGACCTCAAGGTCCTTTAACTTCTCTAACCTCGTACGAGGCTTTTCTACAGCTTTTTTTCTTGCCATATACGTTTTTGACCTTTCTAAAATTTCTCTGTGTGTAAATCGGCGCTGACGGCGGACGATGGTCGCCAGGGGGAGGGTAGGGGATAATCCCCCAGGGGTATCACCAATCTCCATCCACTCCGATGTTTTGTCGTATATTGGTCACTCTTTTATCTTCCGGTACCTTGGCCCCCTTGGCCTGATTACAACAATAATGTGCTGCTTGAAGATTATTCCAATCCTGGGCAGCGGCCTCAGGCGAAGCATAGCCAAACATCTTCCATTTGCTTATTGGCTTTATCTCATCTATCACGAAGCTCAATGGATGTTTGCTGTCTGATGGTTCATCATAGTGGATTGGCCCAAGCCTTCCCTTGCATATTCCACAAGGAGCATCCATTGCCTTGAACCTTGCTCTGTTCTTTCTTCTCAAGTTGCCATTCTTGTATCGAGGATTGTATGTCATGGGGTAGCCTTTCACCTATGGGGGTATTAATCCATAGGGTACTTATATACCCTCTGGGGTATTAAAATACGGGGGATGGGGTAGGATAAAAGCAGCATAACTCCTACCCCATAGTTGTATTGGGAAGACAACAGCTTACAATTGTGGGAATACAAAAGGAGCCTCAGGCTGAGTGAGACTCCTCTTGTACCAGTCCAGAATGATTACTGGCTGATCATCCACAATAGTATAATAACATATATCTATATGGTCATTAAATGGTCATCAAATATTTTTTGCAATGATTCTATGGCTCTGTCTCTTAAATGCATCTGCGCTGTGACATCATCCACATTCCTTGCATCTGCTATCTCTCTCCATGAAAGGGCATCTATATAATACAGAATGAGAACTTCCTGCTGATCCACACTCTCTATCTTACGGATATATTTGAGTGCCTCATACTGTTTCTGTATCAGCTCAGCCACCAACTCATTTATCTTGACTATTATCTTCTCACATCTCTCCAGGTGCTTGATTGCCACCTTCTCTAAGCTGTCCTTACTCGGTGTTGATGTTATCTTTATTGAATCATACTGAATGGCAGGAGTAGTTATCAGCATCTCATCTATCTTTTCCAAATGCCTTTCCCACATTGCTTTCTCTAACATCATCTGCCTGATGTAGTTCAGATATTGTTTAGCATCCATCCTATTCCCCCCATTCTATCTTGCCAAATCCTACTCTCTCAACCTGTTCTGCTCTGTCCTTTCTCATCGGATAAACCTCTCCTGGATAAACGTCCTTCTGAAGCTCTACATCACTATAATGTCTCAATATACGGACATTTAATGTTTCTTCCGGCTTGTATGAATGTGTTGGCTTTGTGTTTCCCAGAAGCTTTTTCCAATGGAGTACAATGGTCCTGTTATTGTAAGCATATTTGAATGATGGTATCTCAAGGAGCTTCTCAACATCGAAGTCCATATCAAATGGAACTATATATCCATTGGCTCCATCCTGAACACCTATCTCCTCAAGCACCGGAAGAGGAGTTGTTATTACAGGAGTGCTTTCAATAAGAGCTTCTACGATTGAATAACAGAAAGCTTCTGAATCCGAAAGCTGAACAAGATAGTCCGCCTTTCTTATGTACTCTCTGACATCCAATGTCGGCTCCATCTTTATCATTCTTGATGTCGCTCCTGGTATCGCTCTGTTTGAGAAGTACAGCCACATATATGAAATACCTGCCTTTTCAAGCATCTTGGCAAGTTGTACCGCTCTCTCCTGTCCCTTCTCAGGTGTGTCGAATCTCGATGCGGATACAAGCAGGAGCATATCCTTTGACTTCTCGGAAGATACAAGGTTATTTAATACCTCTGCATTGGCTGCTTCTTCTCCAAAGCTTTCCTTAACAGCACTTGATACACATATGATCTGTCCTTTTTCCGTAGGAAGGCGATGCGGATTTGCGTCTCTGCATCCATGAACCATCTGAAAGCACTTCTTATAGGTCACATTCTCCGGCACCTTGTCAAATACCCTGTTCATGATCAGAGAATCACACTTGATGGTCTTTGCCTTGTTATTTTTCATCACTCTTACCATCGGAGTGAGTCTTGTTATCTGTCTGGCATCCATCTGTGTACCATAAAGCACTAATATGTCATAATGCTTATTCATGGCCTTGCAAAAATTATAAATAAATGTCTCTATGCCACCGATGGCATAAGCATTGTCGATATATATAACTACCTGAGTCTCCATTGGCTTCTCCCTTACTTTTACTAAATTTGTAGGCTCTCCTCTTAACTCATCTGCCCATGTTCCTGTTGGTCTTGTCACATTAGCATATTTTTTCACAAATTCATTTACCCATTCAGAGTTATCTTCTGTCATAAACACAACTTCATTAAGTTCACTTTCTGCCTTTAACTCTTCCAGGAGGGTATCACTTGGTAGAATGTGCTTAAAGTAATATACAATGCGCTTTGTTTTGGTTGAGCCTTTACGATATTGCTTCGATAAGCTGTTAGGTGTCCTGAGTCTGTAATAATACATAAAATACGGAGCACATATCCTTTTTCCTCGGCTCAGATTTATCCTTCTTGTGAAGTCTTCATCTTCAGCAACATCCTTTTTTTCATTAAATTTCAGATTTCCGATAAACTCTCTGCTCCATACCTTGGTACATACTGACGGATTTGTCAGCTTATCAGAATCGCCCTTAAGTCGATATACATAAGTATCATCTTCCAAGCTCTTCCATGAGAGATCCATATAATCCCATTCTTCTCCGGATCTGCTTAAGACGTAATCCACGAAGTTTTCAGCAACAAGATCATCTGCATCTATAAATGCTATGTATTTTCCTTTTGCATGTTTAAGTCCGGTATTTCTCGCTCCGGCAAGGCCCTTATTCTTCTGTCTGATCACATTTACCCATTCATAAGGTGCCAGATAAGGAAAATCAGATCCATCATCTACCACAATCACTTCTACTTCATCGTTGATCTGTGGCTTCAGCCTCTGGATAAGATGCTCGATGTAAGGCTCCGCATTATAACACGGAATAATTATTGATAATGTCATAACTTGCCCTCCAACCAATCTTGAATACTAAAGTTCTCTTCGATGATTCGCCTCATCTTGCCATTATCCATAACACCACCAAAGGCATCCATTCCTTCAGGAACATGGAAAGGATAAGAACCGAACATTTCAAAGTCTTCTGTGATACAAACACTATTTGGCAGGTTTAACCTCATGAAATTTCTTGCCTCTGCCATATATTGCCTGTCTTTAACATGAAATAAATATCCTATGCTGTCATAATCAATCCGCTGCTTTCTTTTGTCCCATTGCTCCTTAGCCTCTTCAAATGATTTGTAGTGCTGAAATATAACAAGGATATCTCCAAGTAATCCCAATGGACATACAGGAAAATACGCTCCAAACATATTATGCATATAATCCTCATGCCAAGCTGTCAGTTCTGTGCATTCAATCAGTTCTTTTTCCATATATCTTTTCAGATTTTTGCAAAAGTCAGGAAACTCTTCCGGAAGTATCTGCAGATTGATTGTCGGAGAAGCAAACTCTTTCTCATAATTGTTATATATAATTCCTCCCCAGCAATTATTCGTTATCAATGTCTTTAACATCCTTATCCTCCCCATAATGCTTTGCAAACCAGTCTTCAAAGTTCTTATATTTCTGAACTCTTTCATAATTGTCCTCGATGGCAGGTTTCATCAGATCATACATTTCATCAAAGTATTCATAATAATCTTCAACCAGATCCGGTATCTGCCAAATGTTACTCACCTGAAGGATTCCATTTTTGTTGAAGTAATTACATATTTCCCTAGCTCCGTAGTATATTGGGACCGTCTTATTGGCAAAACAGTTAAGAATCTTTTCTGTAAACCATAGGTCATCAATATAATTTTCAACAACTATTGCAAACTTATATGGAGCATGAGCATCATGAGTGCTCACCCTGTCTCCACCATTCCATGTTCCAAGGACATCCACCTTATCCTGAACAGCCTCTGCTATCTTCTTTCGGATAATGTGATATGAGCACATTTCCTTATCTCCACAAATAAAGGATATTTTTTTGGTCTTCTTTTCATTATTCAGTTCATAATCTCTGTAGTAAATTATCGGATATGCATTCGGGAGCAGACTCAAAAGCTGTGAATCATGAGTAAACACATTATCAAACTTGTCATAAGATGACTCAACCAAGATATAAGTGCTAGGCTGCAGTGATCTTGGCTCAATAAGTAATGCAGATCCTCTGTTAACTTGTGGATACCGATTAAGGTAATTCCATATCTTGCCATCATTCCATAATTCAAGGTCACAATCATCCTGATCAGTGCCATATATCGGAAAATGGTTATACTGGCTGTGACATTTAATTTTCATATGTATCTCCCATCTCTAATTTTTTACCTAGTTCTTCGAATGCCTCTCCAAGTGCCTTTCCAAGCTTATCTGCAATCAAATCCACCAATTTATCTGTAAATTGCTCACACTTCCTCGGACTTGTTCCTCTTGGAGTTATATAGCCTTTGCGCTTCTTAAGGAGTTTTTTTGCCTGTCTTCTGTTCATTCCGCTCCACCCCCATCAGCTTCGATAATTGTTGGTGCTAACCAAACAAAATCTTTTAAATCAACAAATGACATGGCTCTGCGCACATCTTTTTCCATTTCGGCTTGTAATACATCAGCATCAATCAGCCTTCCATGTCCTTTAGGGAGTGGTATGCCGTTTTTGACAGCTTTTATAAAATTCAAAATATTACCACTAAAATTATCTGATAATACTTGCTGATATATTTCCTCACTTATCTCAATCACTATCTGCATCAGCATCACCTCTCTCATATCGCTCTGGTAAAGGCATCCATGCTATAACTTCATTACAAGTCATCACTAATCCACCTACTACATGGAATACCCCATGTGCTAAATAACATTCTCCCATACCGCCTAAAGTGAATTGACAAAGAACGTGTATATAATCTTCTGGCAATCTCTCGCTTACAGGAATCCAGCTTGTCTGCTGTGGTGTTACGGATGGCATATCCTCAATAATTCGTCTTGCGTGATGTACTACTATGTGTTCTGCACCGTCCATTTTTATGTCGAGTAAATGTTTCCGTTCTGCGTCTATCCTCGCAAGTAGTTTGGTTCTGCTGATACAATCCTCGCAAGGCTCTGCTTTCCCATCTTCAAACACTTTCTGAAACATCCCTTTCGGTGCAAATATCCGCTTGTCGGTTGTGGTTCCGTTCCACATTTCAGACGATTGCAAACATTCGATTGCCATTTCAAGTGCTTCGACATACTGTCCGTCATAATACATAATTGTCTTATATGCTAACACTCCACTTTCTTTTGCTCTTTTCATTCTTTCCCACAAAACTGATAATTCATTTATGGCTTCTTCTCTTGTCATTCCGCTCCACCTCTCTTATATGGTTCCGGTAAAGGCATCCAGGCAATAACATCATTTATCAGCTGTCTGTCTTCTTTCAGATACCATCCATTAACTACTTTTCTTTTAAAATCCGTATGTTCTCTATAAAATGCTATATCTACCAAACCATATCCGGTACTTATCAGAACAAATCTGCTTTCATTTCTTGTCTGAACCGGAATCAGCTCCGGAAGAGCATCTTCACACTTGATCCAATTATTCATCCCGCTCCTCACTCACAATCTCATTAAGAGCCTTTATAAACTCACCATCAGGAAGCTCTTCACCGCATTTGTCACATTCTTCAGGAGTCGAGCTTTCACAATCATGACATTTCAGCCATTGTTTTATAACAGCTTTAATCTTTTCGCTTGTCATCTCTCCACCTCCAGAACCTCGAACACCTGCTCCATTGGAATTGTGTATTGCAAATTAAGATAATCACTATTGATTGATAAGCTGCAGCCATAATCATCATTGGTGATGATCACTCTGAATGGCATGGAATATATTCTCATGTCCTGATCTGCTAAAAATCCATTCACTTCAATGGTTTTGTTCTTAATTCTTCTCATATCTCCGGCTCCTTTATCCTTTTTCCTGGACTAAACAATTTGCAATCATCATAGTCCTCGCCTCTTATATCTATTGTTCCATGTGGACCATTAGGCTTAAGGCAGGTCTTTCCAGTCACAGAATAATTGCAATAAATATGGATTCCTTTGCCATTAATGTTCACCAGATACCCATGACCACCAAGGCCATGATATTTACATTTGAGGCATTTTGACTTTCTAAACTTTGGCTTATTTCTGATCATTTGTTTTCTCCAATCTGTCAATTTCTGCCCTGATCCTCGCACTCTCCAATCCAAGCTGTTGTATCTTGGCTGTTATCTGCTTCAGCTGGTATCTTTTCTTGCATATGAGATTCCTTGTCTCTTTACATGCAGGACAATAATACTGATGGCCTCTTACCGATATTGACGGATATCTCCTTCCACACTGAGTACAAACCTTGTATTTTCCATCAAACTCTCCGGCATCATCCAAAATCTCCATAATGGTTTCAGTATCCGAACAGGTAAGCTGTGCAAGAATGCTGATCTGGTGTCTTTTATCCTTCGCTCTCCGATAAAGATATATGACTTCATCTTTTGAGTAATATTTTGTTTCCATCACTTTACCTCTAAGTATGTTTTCATTTTATTTTTTATCTTGATTGCCTTTGCTTTGTTCAATACCATCTTCACCTTTACTTTCTTGTAAGTAATGGCATAAACCTTCTTATGATGCACTCCCTTTTGAAGTGCTTCCTGATGTGAGTTACAGAACACATCCAAGTGATACCATCCAATACCGCCTCCGGTATCTTCAGCAACATAACCTTTAGTCTTTCCAATCTGAAGCTTTGTTCCATAAGGGATAAGCCTTGGATTTACACCTACAGTTCTTCCTGCTGTCGGCCTGGTGCCGGAAGCTGTTATCTTTCCACCACCTACACCACAGCATCTTGAACAGGGACAATAATGTGTTATCTTAAACTCTCCCAGATATCTCTTCTCTTCCACATTGATTGTGGTCCATCTTGTTTTGATGGCAGCATCACTTGAGATGCCTATGCAGAAGATCAGGAGCAAAATTATTATTTTTTTCATAATTTACTACCCTTCCGCTTGTAATATTTACAATAAAATGTAACTACACTACTTGAATCAATTACCTGATATACGTCATTTCCGGTTGAACCATCTTTATGAAAGCCATACATACACCGCTCCCCATCTCTATCTATTGGAAAGCGATCCATATACTTTCCACAATTGGCACATGTTTCCATGCACTTCCATAAGCCAGGATTCGGAGCAGACTCAGGAAACAAATCAAATATGGTTAATTGTTCATTCATCTTCTACCTCATAATCGTCTATTTCCATTTGTCCTGTCTTAACACCGCCAACATCATACCCATGAGAATCATAGATATATTGTTTAAGCTCGTTGTACTCATCAAAATTGAGAATATATAAAGCCAGATGCACAATGCCCCAAACTTCATACTTTTCAATCACATGTTTATCCGGATCACGAGTTTTTTCCCAATTGATATAGACAGAATCAACACACTTCTTGCATCTATCCAATAATTTGCTCATGGTTTATACCTCATAATCAAAAATGTTCATCTGACCACTTATTACATCGCCCTTATTATCGAGATACCAATGTTCAGGATCTCTCCAAGGTATTCCGATATAGTCAAGAACTCTGCCCCATCCATATTGAATGCCCTCATCATCTGTGCAACACTTGTTCATCCAAAAATCCCATTCTTTCGGATTCCGCTCATATAATCGGTCAAATCTGTGAGGTCTTGTCTCAAGTTGGATTCCGAAGCCACACATTGAGCACCCTGTCCTTTGTTCTCCTGATGTGTAATATTCATAATCACCAAACTCGTTCGGAGTCTCGCTGATCTGAACTTCTCCGTATATCTCTGGAATAGGAACTTCCAAATCTACCGCCAAATGAACTACATCAGAGTGATAATAAAATGCAAATGGACAGCTTCTTGCTGTTGTCTTTCCGAAATAATTGCATCCATGTTCCTCAAGAGCATCAGCTCTCTGACCGCCTTCTGATGCCATCAATCCAAGAAAGGGAACCGAATTATGCTCTTTTGCCCAATTATCACAAGGAGCTTCTTTCAGGTAATAACAACACTTATGAGATACTTTGAAATTTGTTGGAGCTTTATAACCTAACTTTCGCCCTTCTTCATCCAGACCGCCAAAAAGCATTAAGTAATACATTGGCAATCTCATCTTGCTATCTGTTGCATAATGTCCCTGTGCTCCGCATTCGCCTGTTATAATTGCATGTCGTATAGTCTTATTCTTTTCTGTGGGATATTGAAGAGTATTGATTTTATTGGCAATCTTCTTTGACAGCACCGGAAAGCCTTCTTCCTGAAGAATCTTTACTTTCGGTTTTAATGGCTTTACCACAATACATCCCATCTGCTTATGTATTTTCTGAATTGAAATATCCTCAAGTGATGAAGCACTTACAAATGGTATCTGCTCTGCTGTGTATCCCATCTTCCTAATAAGATGCCCAAGGACTATCGAATCAAGTCCACCTACTGACACATGACAGTTAAAACCTCTTGATTGAGCTTCTTTGTAAAACTCTCTGATTCTATCCTCTGACATTCTTCTCTTTATGGAATAAGGCACTTGCTGTTTCATGAGCATTTGACGATGCAATTCAAGTTTATATTGCTTATATTCCTCTTTTGTATTTAACTCACCCATTGTCATTCACCGCCGCATTCAAATAGTGCTGCTCCAGCTGGTGGAGTTTGCTATTTCTCACATTCTTATAATTATTATCATTCTTATTATTCTTGTTAGTTGTTGGAGCTTTGTTGGTGCTTTGTTGGCTCTTTGTTGGCTCTTTGTTGTTTTGTTTGTTGGCTTCGTCATCAGAACATTGATAAATGTCCCAATTTACTATGGTTATAAGCCTTCCTGTCTTTGTTGCCTCGCTAGTCAAAAATTCAAGTTTTTCAAATTTGTCCAGAGAAGACCTCACACATTGCACCGAAACTCCTGCCTGATGAGATAGGCTTTTTAGACTCGTTATGAACTGACCTCTCTTACATGTAAATTTCTGACCTTTCCAAATCCATTGCGTCTCTGAATGGTTTGCAAGAAGCAGGATGGTGATGAGAACAACCTTCTGAGAATCAGTCGAGCATTTCCATATAGCCTTCTCCATAAGTCCTCTATGTAGCTTTATCCACCCATCCATGTCCCGATATCCCCCTTACTTAAATGGCAAATCGTTCACCGCATCCTCAGGAACCTGCACAAAATCATCCGGAGCTGATTCCAGTTCAGAATCTGCTTTCTTCTCACAGAACTCATGCTCTTCTACAATTACATCGGTGGTATAGACCTTCTGGCCGTCCTGCTTTATATAAGAGCCTGTCTGTATTCTTCCGATGATTCCTATTTTCATGCCCTTGCTGAGATATTTCTCTGCAAATTCACCATGCTTTCCAAATGCTACGCAGCTTATAAAATCCGCTCCTGAATCTTTTCCTTTGCGGTCAACCGCTAACGAATATCTGGCAATTGCCATCTGTGTTCCGTCCTGCTGATTCGAATATCTTATCTCCGGATCTCTCGTCAGCCTTCCGATTAAAACTACTTTATTCATTTCTGATCCTCCTTAATCAAGCGAATACCTGGCATAATGAGTTGGCTCACCATATCTGTTCTTTCCGGTCTCCATCTCTTTCTTAATAGCTATGCCTGACATTCTCATTTCACTAATTCTGGAAGCGAGTCTCATGACTCCAAGATCTCTGATAGCATCAAGCTGAGTTATGCTTCCAAAATCTTTCATGTACTTATAAATCTTATCTACCTGCTTATCTGTCTTCTTACCCATATAAACCTCCAAATCAATTAATAAAACTTTCTCCTATCTGCTTCATCCATTCTTCTCTGGCTGCTTCTCTTGCATGATATTGATATGGATAGTCACGAATGTAATTGATTTCCCATCTAGCCTGAGCCAAAGCCTTAAGATCATGGTCTCGCTCCGCTCCATTCTTGCCATGAACTCCATTGGTTCCTGTATGACAATCAAGGCAGAGATATACTACTAATCCCATCTTGTCTTGCTTCTTTTTGGGAACTCCGGTATGAATAATATGGTGAAGCTGCGTAAAGGTACGTCTCTGGCACAAATAACAAGTGCCTTTTTCTGTCGTTAAGATACTTTCCATTGCTGTTTCATCCTTTCCAATTCATCCGGCGACAAAATCTCTATACCCAGCTCCTTAGCTTCAGATACTGTTCCATCTATCAACCTTGACATTTCAGCTGTGTTATAGGTATGAGATCCTCGCATTACGATGTAAACTCGATAAAGCTTTCCATTATCCATCATCTTGGTATGTGATGTAGGCCTCAAATGAAGTGCGCTAAAGAATTGCCAAGGAATCGAATCATCCATCACAATATGGTGAATTTCTTCGTCCATCACTCCATAATCTGCAATAAGCTGATTGTGAACCTCGGAATGTGTTACTCCTGTAAGTGATGCAATCTTATCAACAAGAAGATGGAAATAGGCATTGGCATTAAGTGACCGCCTTTCCTTATACTCTTTAACCTCGATGGTCAGATCCTTGTCTCTGGTCTTATCAAACAGATCTGTCTTGTTTTCCCTGACTTCAAAGGTTATGAGCCATTTTCTATCTGCATAATCCCAATAGGGAGCACCATGCCATTTACCTTTCATTGTTTACTCCTTCAGATTCCTTCCAAGCATAAGAAACGATGCAGCAACACCGATTCCTAGGCCAAAGAAGGTTAACAGATCATTTCCGACATAAGCTCCGGTAATAAACAGAACTACAAATATCGAAAATAGAATTAGACTAATGTTAGATGTTGTGTTAGAATATGCT
>JAFZRN010000022.1 GCA_017619835.1 Eubacterium sp. | reverse complement strand
GAAATAAAGCTGTTTCCGATGAAAAGTAATGAGCCAACCGTAAAAATCATGCTGAACAACGGCGGTCAGATCATTGGAGATTTCAAGGATCAGAAATATATCATCCGTATACCATTGGAATAAACGATGATTTGATAAATTTCCGATTGCCGGGATGATGTGATGGTAAGTTATCTTGGAATATAACGTAGTAAAGAAAACTGAAAGTTACTGTTACTAAGCCTATTAGAAAGTTACATTCGCAAATATTCCATATACTACAGCTTAGCTATTAGCACACCTTCGTACTACATCAGCACAGGCTGCTATTGCAGAGAAATAATCTTAGATATTCAGAATCCTGTCGGAACATAAGTTCCGGCAGGATTTTTTTAAAAAAATGATTGACATAATACCGAGAGAATGTGATGATATAGGGGTAGTGTATTTTTTCAAATGAGGGGTGAGGTTTATGGGAAAGAAGATAATGATCGTCGGCGCCAATTTTGAAGATAAAGGCGCTCAGGCAAAGGTTTACATTATAATCGATGAGCTTAAAAAAAGATTTGGCGATTGTGAAGTTTTCTATGCACATAATGATTCGCAATTTGATGATGCCTTATACAGGTTCAATAAAATTGTATTAAACAGAAAAGTCCAGTCCCAGGTGCTTAAATCCAATCCTTTGGGAAATATTACAAAGCTGTTCCGTAAGAAGGATGACAGTGCGTCCAGCGGTAATGATATCGTCGAAATGATCTCACAGATGGATCTTATCATTGATGCAAGTGATCATGCTCTTGTAGATACAGCGAGTATAGAAGATATAGAATATTATCTGGATAATATCAGGATAGCCAAGAAATTCAAGATACCTATGATCGTCATGCCTCAGTCATTTGGCCCCTTTAATTTCGGCCTTGACAGCATGCATGTTCTGGGAGAGATGAAGGATCTGCTTTTCTATCCCAAGAAGATCTATGCACGTGAGCAGGATGGTTATAACGAAATGATCGGATATTTCGGTCTTGATAATCTGGATAGATCTAATGACATAATCCTGCCGAGTAATAATTTTGATCTGTCAAATGTCTGCACAAGGTTTTACAGAGCTGAGATTCCGGAGATCACGGAAGGTAATAATGTTGCCATAATCCCCAATGCCCGTTGTTTCAGTAAAAACTTCAATGATCGTACAATGGATATGTACAAGAAGCTTTTTGAAACATTGAAAGATGCAAAAAAGAATGTATATATCTTTAGTCAGGCTTCTTCGGATATGGAAGTATGTAAGACTCTGTTTTCTACATTCAGATACTTCAGTAACGTAAATATGATAGAAAAAGAGCTGGATTGTTTCGAATTAAACCAGTTTATGAAGAACTTCGAAATAGTAATAAGTTCACGTTATCTCGGATGTGTTCAGGCTTACAGAAACTTTATTCCTGTTTTACTCCTTGGAAACGGAGCAAAATATAAAGAGCTGGCTGAACTTTTAGGTCAGGAAAGTTTGTTCTTTGATGTTCTCTCTGATGAGTGTAATAAATATGATGTGGATGATGCCCTGATCGAACTTATCAAAGATACGGATATTGCAAAGACAAGAGTTCAGACACGAATGCTTACTTATCAGAATCAGACCATCTTTGATATTTTTGATAAATTAGGATGGTAAACCCCTAAACATAACAAATAAATAGCTTAATAACCTGCCGAGACAATTGTTTCGGCAGTTTTTTTTTGATATAATTACTCTGATTGGTTTTTTGGGAGGGGTTACTTATGAGCAAATTTAAAAAGAATGTTGAAGAAAGCATGTTACCGGGTGAAACGATAAAACAGTATCAGGAAAGACAGGTGGCAGATCATAATATGATTTTTGACGTTAATGATGATGATATCGTTGATGCCATATCGAATCTCTCATATGAAGCTACCATAGACGGTAATAAGGTTACTATCGATAATGATCAGCTTTTCCAGGGCGTTAGTATGGCGGCACAGAGAACACCCACACAGCTGTCTCTGTTTCGGATATGGCTGATGGGTGAGAAGAATATTCCGGCTGAGAAGGCATTTTCCTTTAATACAAAGGATGATAATTGTGCCGAATATCTGAAGGAATATAGCAAATTCCTATATGATAACAGGGTCTCTCACGTTAATGGTCTTCCTGATCTTAAGCAGAGCGAGATAGAGGAACATGCTGTAAATCATTATAAGATTTTCAAAAAAGCTACTGAAAATCTGAAAAAGTTCAAATTCCCCGACATTGATTATACGGATTCGAAGCAGTTTGAGAAGCATAAAGCATTTCTGTTTAATTTTGGTGGGATGGGCGTTGATTTCGGTCAGGAAGTTGCGAATTTTACAAAGAACGTTCCCAATGCTCCCAAGTATGCAAAGAAAGTATTCGGAAGCAATGCCGAATACGGCCGTATGATGGACACGTGGCAGGATATTTCGGCATTTGGAAGAACATTTAATAATGCCTTTAAGGCGGATCAATTTGACATGGCCCAAAAGAATGAGACCGCTGCTTATATCGGAGCATCGGTTCGCCGGTATTTTCTTAAAAAACAGAGTGATGAGATCCGCGGAAAGACTTTTGCTGAATTCATTGCTGAAAAGAGTAAGAATCCTATAAAGGATTTTGCCTTTGAAAAAGATATTATGAATATGAAGACCAGCTTTGAAAATGATATCGAATCGGATCAGATGCTGAAGGATTATCTTAGCGGTAAGAATAATGATTTCGAAGCTGAATTTGAAAAAAGACTTCCTAAGATTCATAAAAAAACTATGTTGGAAGTAAATGATATCCTGAAGGAATCAGCGAATAATTTTTTAGTTGGTTTTACTGTAAGAACTGACGCAAGGAAAGCATTTCCGGAATTCCTTAAAGGAGATCCTTCTCCGGAAGAAAAACTTAAAAGGTTGAAGGAGACCAAGGGTGGCAAGAATATTGAGTCTTCGATCAACTATCTGTTCTATAAACTCGAGGAATCCGTTGACGGAAGTATGAAGCTTTTGAATGCTGCCGGAAAAGACGGATTGGACAGACTTCGTATAGACGGAATGAGTCCGAGAGAGATATGGGGCGATAAGTATGCTTCAGTTAAAGACCCCGGTGACCGGGATTTACTTATTAAGTCTGAAGTTCTTGAGGAAATGTTCTTTGGAACCAAGAAGGTTACAGCCGAGAACTATGTTGTAACTAACGAGAATAAGATTGCTAAAGCCGGAGAGTTCCAGCTCACTTATTCCCAGGATGAGATTCAGAAATATCAGAGCTTTATTGCCGAGGTGGATGAACTTCATCAGGGCTTTGAAAAGGTGCAGAAGCTTTTCCAGAAGTATCAGAAGAATAAAAATGCCAACTTTGAGCCCAATGCGGGTAAAGAAGGATCAATCCATTATCGTAAGATGATCAAGGCTCTTAATGATTGTATCGAGGTGACTGACCTCAACCATAATCATTCCAAGGAAGAGCTTTTTAAGGCGATTCAGTCATATCAGATGGCGGCTGAGAATTATTATAATGAGCGTAAGGGTTCGATAACGGGACCTCTTACTTCAAAGGGTAAGATACGTCTCGGACTTGCCGAGGATGCCATGAATAATCTGATGCAGCGCTTTGACACACTGAATATCCTTTCAAAAGGACTTGATCTGGATGCGTCCAAGTATGATAAAGAAAGCAGATATTCCATTAAGAATTTCGCACTCAGGATATCTAATTCCGAAAGTATGAAAGATCGTAAGATCGGTTCGAAGGACTTCAAATATGATAACGTAAAGAAGCAGCCTTTCTATTCGGAAAATGTGAAGGCATATAAAAAGGCTGTTAAGAGAAACAAGGACTATAATAAGAGTCCGATATATAAGCAGATCAAAGAGCAGTATCCGAGAAACTATATGCGTATGTGGTGCAAGGCTCAGGATGGTGCTGAGGAGATCAATAAACAGCGTAAGAGTGTAAATGAGATGAATGGACGCAGAAGTAGTGTTTCTTCCAAGTCCAATGAAAAAAACATCAGTAAAGGTAAGCCGCACGTTAACATTGTGTGATTAAAAGGGGAGATTAAAATGAAAAGTATTTTTAAGTATGGTAAAGGATTAGTGGTTCTGATTTTATCAGTCATACTCATCTTTGGTGCAGGGGTGGATTCTTTTGCGTATACGCCCGGTAAGGTTACTAATGTAGGGTTTAACAGCTATGATACGGTAGGTGTTAAGGATGATAACCGGCTTAGCTGGAATACTGTTCAGGGGGCTGAAGGTTATCAGATAAGGATGGTAGATCCTCAGGGGACAGAATATGGTAAACCTTACTTATCTGTTGGCGGAGTATATAAAGAAGGTTTTTATGTATATTCAGCGTCAACCACTTATAAAGATATTACTCCGGCTGATTTTATGAAGATTAAATCTGTGTCCGGTGGATATGATCTGGCACTGGATTCAGATGGTAATACATTATGTATTTCTCCCGGAGTAACCTATAAGGTTTATGTCAGAGCTGTCCGGGGAACAGAAGATGAAAGAACATACGGCCCCTGGTCCGATCCGGCAACCTATTCATTTGCCAAAGTCGAGCTGGTTAAGCCGACAAATCTTCGGATTGTAGAAACACTTGATAATTATCGAGTATATTATGATCCCAGCAGGTCCAAGGCTTCTTTTCAGGTTGAGATAAAAGATTCTGCCGGAAATCTGTATTATACAGGCGCAAGAGTTGTTACTCCTTCGGGAAAACCTTCATATGAAGAATATGATTATTCTACTGCCACCGGCGGATATTATACAATTTACAGTAATAACAGTTTATATACATATGAAAGAAGCGGCAATTCTTTAGTTAGAAAAACGGATGACAACGGAAATTATATCAAACCATTTGTTGCAGGTAAGAATTATTCGATCAGGATCAGAAGCTATACAGTAGAGTCAAACGGACAGAAGAGCTATTCTGCATGGTCTGATCCTCTTACGGTTAATCTTCCTAAAAATTCTGCTCCTGAAGCGCCCGGATGTCTTATATTTGACAAATCAGATAATTCCTTTAAATTTGCCAAAGTTAATAATGCAACCGCTTATCATATAGAAATCAAGGATTCCAAGAATAATCTTTATAGTGATACGACCGGTGATCTTATTGAAAATAGTGGTAATCGATATTATTATCTGAATAGCTATTATCAGATAAAGAAGAATGACTCCGGTAATTATGAAGCGGTATTAGATTCGGATGGTAAAAAAATATATGCAGTTAAACCGGGTGAAACTTATACTATCAGGGTAAGAGCATATAATATCAGTAATGTTCTTTCTACTGAAACAAATACATACGAAAAACAGTATTCTGCCTGGTCTGAACCTTTAAAATGTGTTATATCGGGCGAAGAGTATGCTGATGTTACAAAGGTGACCGGATTAAGAGCTTATAGCCCGAGTAGTAGTTCATGTTATCTGGTCTGGGATAAAGCTGAAGGTGATCTGACTAAAGTTAATTACGAAGTGGAGATCAAGGATTCAAAAGGAAGATATTATAAGTATCTTGATGAATCATCAGGAACACAGGTTCTGAAGGATTATTCTACAACCGATAATGATGTTTACAGATCTGATATTGAGAAATATTATACTTATATCAATGTTGATGGAAAATATGAAGCAGTTATAGATTACAGAAACAATAAACTGGTTCCATTTTCTGCCGGTGAAACCTATACAACACGAGTAAGAATGATAGCAGATGTAATGAAGAAAGATGGTAGCGGCCGTGAAACCAAAACAGGCCCCTGGTCTGATGCTTATACATTTGTAGTTGCCGGAAATGAGATTGAATCCGGGTATGATTCAACACCAGGAAAAGTAACAGGTTTATGGGTAGAGGATGAACCTAAAGATGGTGCCACACTTACTAATCCAATAATCCGCTGGAACAAATTCGACGAAGTAACTGCTTATCAGATTGAAGTATCTGATCTTCAGGGCCATATTTTTACAAGTAGTGCATATTTCGATAACGGGAAACTTGAACTGTCATATTATACTAATTCATCTAACAGTGTTTCTCTTTCAGCCTTTTCTTCTTGTTCGGCATATATTGCAAACGGTAGTTCCAATGCAACCGTTCTTCGCGATTCTGATAATGCTATTGTTCGTCCGTTTGCACCCGGTCAGACCTATAAGATAAGAGTTCGAGCTTACAATTCTTACCAGAAGAAGAATGCTGACGGATCCTGGACCAATATTGTTTATCATCTTGGCGAATGGTCCGATCCTTGTACTTATACAGTTAAAAGCTTTGATTACAAGGTTACAAATGTAAGCTTTATAAGAAGAGAAGAGGATTATTATCTGTTTGATTATACTGCTGATACCACTTCTTCTACAGTTTATTATCAGATAGCAGCAAAGAGTGATTTTAGTGCGGCTTCTATTGTAAAGGACTGGTATTCGATAAGTACAGTTACGGTGAATAGTACAACGTATAAGTTAGGTGTTAAGTATACTTATCTGGAACCGAATACACAGTATTATTTAAGAATCGTTAACAGCAAATATGGTAGTCCCGGCAGCATAACAAATAAGAAGGAATATAACAGCCTGATTTCTACGGCCGGTGTTGCCGCATTTAAGACGGATAGTTACGAAGGCGATAAACAACCTAAGGATATTACAGGCCTTAAGAAGTATGATGAAGATTCAACATATTATTATTTCAGGTTTGATTCAATCCTTGAATATTCTCAAAGTGATAAGTTTGAAGTGCAGATCAATACAACTGCTGATCAAAATAGCAATAACTGGTCTAAATATAATAATTATTCAAGTTCAAGTACCAAATCATTTTCCATACCCAGAAGTGCATTTGTAAATGGTGATAATTATGTAAGAGTTGTTGCATATATCACCAAAAACAAGGAAAATATATACGGAAAGCCTTCTAACGTTGTCAAGGTTACTGTTGAAAGAGAGACCACATCATCGATAGGTGTTTTATCACTTCTGGAAGAGACTGATTCCTCATATGTATTTGCATATACCGGAAATCCGAGATTTAATGAATCGATCGATTATGTTTATGCTGATACAAGCAACTTTGTATCAAACAGTAAGCATGATACTGAATATACTACAAGTACGTTTTCTGCAGATGACAGCAAGAGATTCTCAATTTCAAAGCTTTATATGAAACCGGGAAAAACTTACTATATCAAGGCTCGTGTATATAATGCAAACGCCAATTCTACTAATGGCAAATATAGTTCTTATTCAAATGTTGTCAAGATCAATACCACTGCTCCAAAGGCTTCTGTAGCTGATCTGGTTACAACAAAGAATAGTGTTACTATCCACATGGCAGCTGAATATAATACTAACTGGGTAAGAGGATATGAGTTCCAGAGAAAGTACGGAAGTGGCAAGAAGGCTAAATGGAAAACAATCAATAAGTCCAGTATCAGTATATTTACCAATAAGAAGCTGAAGGCATTTAAGACATATTCCTATAGGATCCGTCCTTATTACTATGATAAGGATATTCATAAATATACTTATGGCGAGTGGGTCTATACGGAGGCCATGCCCGGCTGGTCCGGAAGTATCATCCTTCATGCGACTCCTGCATCAAAGACAAGTATAAAGCTTACCTGGAATAAGGTTAAGGGTGCTAAGGGTTACGAGATCTATAGAAATACCAAACAATCTGTTACTAGTGAGATCAAGAACGGATATAACAATTCCTACACTAACTATAAGCTTATCAAGACATTAAAGGCCGGTAAAAAATCATATGTTGATAAAAATCTTACACCGGAAATGTCTTATACATATACCATCCGTGCATATAAGATGGTTGGAAAGAAGAAGGTATATATTCAGAACACCGATACTGCAAGACTTGATTTCTATATGACAAGTACAGTCAGCTATATGCTTTCAGACGGAAGATATAAGTATGAGTGGAAGCCGGTGATCTCAGCAAAGGGTTATAAGATTGAGAAGAAGGATCCTCTGACAGAAACGTGGACTCTCTATAAGACTATCAAGAATTACAAGACAAAGAGCTTTATCTTCCCTGCTTCTAAGGATTATCAGTATGGAGACACCTACAGGATCTATGCATTCAATGGTAAGGAAATTACGAATGAGCTTGAATTCAATGTAAGTCCATTCCTTGCTGCACCTGCAAATGTCAAGGCTAAGGTTTCGGGCAATAAGGTGACAATATCCTGGAATCCTGTTAAAGGTGCTGACTATTACAGAGTTTATAGAACTACCGAGCCCCCGAAGTCATATGACAAGGACTCAAAGGGTTACACCGAGCAGTCGGGTACAGAAGTCGGACGTTATATCGCCGATAAGGCTGCAAACTGGGGCTATCGTGAGAGAAAACTCGAAGAGATGAATGTTACATCTGTAGTTGATGAAGCTATCTATGTAACTAAAAATGGTATAACTAATAGGTACGTTAAAGGTCCTGACACAGGAGTTAAGTACTATTACTTTGTAAAGGCTTATAAGGTAAAGACAGAGTCTATATTTAAGTCTAAGTATTCGTCTGCCAGCTATTATAACAGTCTGGCAAGTAAGTTTGTATCAGCTCAGATAAATGAGGCCAAGCCGCCAAAGGCCGTTATCAGCAAGCTCACATCAAAGAAGAAGAGTGTGACCATCACTATTAAGGGAAATGACAAGGCAGACGGTTACGAGATCGAGAGATCACTTAAAAAGAAGAAGGGCTTTAAGGTTATCGGAGAGGCTACAGGCGTTACGACTACTTACATTGACAAGAATACCAAGAAGAACAAGCTGAAGAAGGGCAAGACATACTATTACAGAGTACGTTCATTTACCTATAATGATAATGGTACGAAGGTTTATTCGGGGTATTCCTCAGTTAAGAAAGTTAAGGCTAAATAATTATAGGAATGGAATGTATTTTATGATAAAATACTGACATGTTTAAAATGTGACAAACAGATCAGATCTGTTTGTCACATGGGGTTTTTCTTAGATTTTAAAAGGGAGGTTACTATGAGTCTTAAGATTGGAAAGCGGCTTATCACGCTCGCGTTATCTGCTGCACTTATCCTGGGGGAAGCGTCTGTTTCACTTGCTGCTCCTAAGGCAAATTTTGACCCTGCCATCGATGTGGTGGAGGAGTCTCAGGTTGTAGGTGCGTATACACCGGGGAAGGTTACAAATGTCGGGTTCTTCTATTATGATAGTCCCGGAATCCTCGATAAATTTACACTTGGCTGGGATGCGGTTAAGGGTGCAACAGGATACCAGTTCCGCGTTACTGATGATAAGGGTAATGAGTACGCAGAATTAACAGATTTTTCATCAGGTGTTTATAACGAGATTGATTATCCTTATACTGATGATCTTCACATTAGTGTTAGAAACTTTGATTTTAGTAAGATCGAAAAATCAGGTAGCGGATATATATATTCAAAGGATGCAAAAGGGAATTATATATATATGAAGGCTGCGACCTCTTATAGGGTACAGGTTCGTGCCGCTCGTATCAATGGTTCGGAAAAAACCTATGGACCATGGTCTGATGCTGTTTCCTTTACTACTGAAAAATTCACCTTAAGAAAACCGTCTGACATAGTTTATTCGGAAGAGGCAGATGGTGACAGTTACATTTATCTTTCTTGTGAATACAGGTATGAAATTGAGATTAAGGATTCTGCCGGAAACCAGTTTTATGAAAATGTATATGAAGATTCGGATGGAAAAACCGTATATGAGTATGCGGATAGTTACGATGATCGGTTTATTCCATCAACTTCTTTCTACGCATTTCAGTTTGAAAAGTCAGGTTCATCATATAATCGAAAGAAAGATGATAAGGGTAATTATATCAAACCATTTGTTGCCGGCCAGTCCTATACTTTAAGATTCAGAGGCGTTGGTTACGATGAGAACGGAGAGAAAAAAGAGACTGAATGGACCTCTCCGATAACAATTAAAGTCTCCAAGATAAATGCGCCTTCAAAGACAGGCTCTCTTAAATTTAACGTTGAAGATCATAAAGTTTCCTGGAGCAAGATTTTTTCTGCAAATGGTTACTATGTTGAGATAAAGGATTCTGACGGAAACTATTACGGAAACAGTAAATATCCTGTTTCAAGAAGCAACGAATACGTCTCCAAAATAGATCTTGATGATTATCGTCAGTTAAAAAAGAATTCAGATGGTACTTTTTCTGTAGTTTACGATTCAGAAGGCGATGCCATATATGCCGGTCAGCCCGGTAAAACCTACTATGTACGTGTTCAGTGTTATAATCAGAGCAATGTATATGATTATGACAAGGATGAATATCCGGAGCAGTTATCTGCTTGGTCTGAAACTTTGACATGTAAGATTCCGGCTGAGTCATATGCATCAGTTACAAAGGTTAAGGGGTTAAGATTTTACTTAAATAATGTTACTAATGGTATCAAGTGGAATACTCCCGATGATCAAACAGGAATGTCAGACATCAGCTATGAAGTAGAGATCAAGGATACTAAGAACAGATACTATAAGATTCTTGACGGAAGTAATCTTAATAATGCTACTACCACCAGATCATATTACTGTACAGAAGATCTCCTTACCTATGAGAAACTGGATGACACCTATGAGCCTGTAATAAATGCGAATGGTGATAATGTCAAGGCATTTACAGAAGGCGAAACCTATACAGTACGTGTAAGGATGTCGGCTACTGTTACCAAGGCAGACGGAAGTACGGAGAATAAGACCGGAGACTGGTCTGATGCATTTACCTTTAAGGTACCCGGAGACTTTACCGAATATGGATATAATACAAAGCCCGGAACAGTAAACGGTCTCTTGATAAAGAGTAAGCCCGATACTGAAAATGATTTCGTTTACTGCCCTGTTCTTTACTGGAACAAGCTGGATAATGTATCTTTCTACGAGGTTGAGATCAAGGATTCACAAGGTTATACCTACTGTTATTATTATGATATTATAAATGATGTGTTTATTCCGGATTACTATGATACAGTTAGTAATTACATGGATTTCAGTTCTGTAATAAATTATTATGGATATATCAGAAAGGCTGATTCTTCGATTTCAAGGCTGATGGATTCGAATAATGCCTATGTGCATCCTTTTGAAGCAGGTAAGACATACACCTTCCGTGTCAGAGCAGTAAATGGTTATGAAAAGAAGCTTGCAGATAACGCATGGTCTCATGAAGTATATTTTGCAGGTGACTGGTCAAGTCCGGTTTCATATACAGAGCCTGCTAATGATTTTAAGGTAACAGGTCTTAAATATGTTAAGGAGGATGATGATTATTACTTCTTTGACTATACTGCAAATACTGCATATTCAACTCTTTATTATCAGGTTTCCACAAGCAGTGATTTTAAAGATGATTCAATTGTAATTAATTGGGATGAAGTTACCGGTCAGGATATAGATGATACTTACTATAAGTTTGTTATTGATAAGAAAGCGCTTGATCCTGAAAAGACTTATTATGTACGTGTTGTAAACTGCAAAAATTCATATACATCTCCGTATATTAAGTCTATTGATAAGAAGGAATATGCGGCAATTCTTTCAACTGCCGCTACGGTATCATTTAAAACCACAAAGATAAATAAGATCAAGCCGAAGGATATTACCGGACTTAAGCTTTACGATGAAGATGCAACTTCATTTGATTTCAGATTCAATGCTGTTTTAAGTCACGAAGATAATGATTATTACGAGGTTCAGATAAGCTCCTCAAATGATTCTAATGACAACAAATGGTCAGTTTATTCTTCGAAAAACAGTAATTCATCATTCAGTATCAGCAAATATTCTCTTCTTGACGGAACAACCTATGTCCGTGTACGTGCATATATCGAGGAATATGATGAGAATACCGGCAAGACAAACAAGGTTTACGGAAAGCCTTCAAATGTTGTCGCTGTGAATATTACAAGAGAATCTACTTCATCAATCGGTGTGATCGCACTTTCCGAAGAGAATGAGTATAATTATTTGTTCGCATTTACGGGTAACCCGAGAATAAATGAAAAAGTATATTATTATATTGCAGATACCAGCACATTTGATACAAATAATAAAGAAGGAAGCTATTATTATTCGTATTACATTGAAGGAAATAGTACTGATTTCTCTAATAAGAAGGTATCTATCAGTAAGAGTTCTCTGAAACCCGGTAAGACGTACTATGTAAAGCTCAGAGTTTTTAATCCTAACAGCAAAACGACAGCTTCAAGTTACAGCTCATATTCAAATGTAATTAAGTTTACGACCTCGGTTCCAAAGGCGGTTATTAAAGAAACAGTTGTAGGAAAGACCAGTGTTAAGCTCAGGATGGCTCAAAAATCCTATACGGGCTGGATCAGCGGATATGAGTTCCAGAGAAAGAGCGGAAGTGGCAAGAAGGCTTCATGGAAGACGCTTGAGAAGACAAGCGCAAATGTATATACCAATAGTAAGCTTAAGGCGTTCAAGACCTATACATATCGTGTTCGTCCTTATTACTTTGACAAGCTGACTAAGAAACTTACATATGGCGACTGGGTTTATACCGAAGCAATGACCGGATGGCCGGGAAGCATAAATGTAAAGGCTCTGGCTGCATCCAAGACAAGTGTCAAGCTGAGCTGGAACAAGGTAAAGGGTGCAAACGGTTACGAGATTTACAGGCTGGTTGCTGATTCATCGTCTGACAAAGTATCTGACGGAAATTCGAATAAGTATTCATCATATCAGCTTATAAAGACTCTTAAATCCGGAAAGAAATCATATACGGATAAGAAGCTTGTGAGCGGAATGAATTACAGCTATATTGTAAAAGCATATAAGAAGGTTGGAAAGAAGAAGGTTTATATCAGCGGTTCTGCCGATGTGACTCTTGATTTCGAACTTGTGAAGATTAAAGAAGTCATTTCCGGAAAAGGAAAGAAAAAGGTTACCTGGAATCCTGTTATGTCTTCAAAGGGATATAAGATTGAGAAAAAAGATCCCGTAACCGGTAAGTATAACCTCTATAAGACGATCAAGAAGGCGAAGACTTCAGGCTATACCTTCCCTGCAACCACTGATTTTGAGAATGGTGATTCCTACAGAATATATGCTTTCGATGGAAAGAAGATAACTAATTATATCTACGTCTTTGTAGATGCATTCCTTGCAGCACCTACAAATGTAAAGGCCAAGGTTTCAGGAAGGGGAATAACTGTTACCTGGAATAAGGTTGCCGGTGCTGATTATTACAGGGTTTACAGGACTACTGATCCTACAGCAGTTTATGATGCTGATACTAAGAGCTATTCATATTCTGCAGGATCTGAAATAGATATTTATGTTCCTGATGCTGCTTCATTCTCCGGATACCGTAAGCTTACTCCGAAGGAGATGAATATTAATTCCATTACTGATCAGCAGATCTCCATTACATATAATGGTGTTCCTAATCAGATAATATATAATGGACCGCAGTCAGGTGTTAAGTATTATTACTTTGTAGTAGCATATAGAAACAAGCCTCAGAACGGTTATAAGTATGAAAACGGTGTTGCAAGCTGCTTTACAAGTGGATGCAGCAAGGCTGCTTCAGCTATGATCAAGGAGGCTAAACCAGGAAAGCCTGTTATCAGCAAGGGCGTAAGCAAGAAGAAGACTGTCACACTTACCATCAAGGGAAGTGCACAGGCAGACGGATATGAGATCGAGCGCTCCAAGAAGCAGAAGAAGGGCTACAAGGTTATAGGCGAGGCTACGGGAATTACAGTAACTTATAAAGATAAGTACAATAAGAAAAAGAATAAGATCAAGGGTACATATTACTACAGAGTTCGTTCATATGTTTACAACGACGATGGAAGTAAGGTATACTCAGCTTATTCAAAAGCTAAAAAAGTAAAAGTTAAGTAGGGGGTTGTGATATGCCAAAACTATTTATCAAAGCACAGGATCTTGAAGATTACGATTCAGTAAAGGTATTCAATGAAAGAGGTAAGCAGGTTTACTATACAAAGGACGACTTTATCGCTACCGGACATCGTATCAAGATTTATCTTGCTGATACGATCAGTGAATGTGCTTATGTTCAGGAAAAGTACGACAGAGGAGAGATCAAGTTCGAATTTGCCGCAAGAGATAAGTTCGGAACTATCTCACGAGACCACCGTTCCAGACAGCAGAGATATCTTGTGGATTATGAAGAGGACTGGGAGGTGGAAGGTGATGCCGTATCATGGAACTATGTGGTTCACAGCGGCTCCCTTGAACCCATGAAGGTAAAGAGCATGTCTTACCTTATTCCGGGCCAGGCTTTGAATATGTGCGAGACATACATCTTGGATTTTGATATTGATTCGGATATGCTTATCGGGCTGACCTTTGCGTTGGCACTTTATGCGCTGAATAAGTATCGCGTTTAATTTATGTTTAATTGTCAGGCGCCACACCTTCCGTGGCGCCTAACTAATGTTTTATCAATAGAATCTAATTTACTAAGGAAAAATTATGTCACATTTAGATCAGAACAGAATCAGGAATTTCTGCATAATCGCCCACATCGACCACGGTAAGTCCACCCTGGCTGACCGTATCATCGAAATGACCGGCACTCTCACTGAACGTGAGATGCAGGCTCAGGTGCTCGACAATATGGATATCGAGCGAGAGAGGGGCATTACGATAAAATCTCAGGCTGTCCGAATCATTTACAAGGCAAAGGATGGCGAAGAATATATACTAAATCTGATTGACACTCCGGGGCACGTTGACTTCAATTACGAGGTTTCGAGAAGTCTTGCCGCCTGCGAGGGTGCCGTTCTTGTTGTGGATGCGGCTCAGGGCGTTGAGGCCCAGACGCTGGCGAACGTTTATATGGCAATCGACCACAACCTGGACGTTTTCCCGGTCATCAATAAGATCGACCTTCCGTCAGCAGATCCTGACAGAGTTAAAAATGAGATCGAAGACGTTATCGGCATTGTAGCGGAGGATGCTCCTCTGATATCTGCCAAGAACGGAATCAATATAGAATCGGTGCTTGAGGCAATCGTTGAGAAGATCCCCGCGCCGAACGGAGATAACGATAAGCCTTTCAAGGCGCTTATCTTTGACAGCCTTTACGATTCTTATAAGGGCGTAATCATTTTCTGCCGAGTGTTTGATGGAAATATCCGCAAGGGCTCACGCATCCATATGATGCAGACCGGGGCTGAGGCGGACGTTGTTGAGGTCGGTATCTTCGGTGCCGGACAGTTCATCCCTCAGGAGGAGATCAGTGCCGGTATGGTTGGTTATATCACGGCTTCGCTTAAGAACGTGCGTGATACCGAGGTCGGCGACACTGTGACCGACGCAAATAACATGTGTCCCGAGGCATTGCCCGGATATAAGAAGGCCCGCCCGATGGTATTCTGCGGAATCTATCCCGAGGACGGCGCTAAATATCAGGAGCTTAAGGATGCACTTGAGAAGCTTCAGTTAAATGACGCCGCGCTCTTTTACGAGCCGGAGACGAGTATCGCACTCGGCTTTGGTTTCAGATGCGGTTTTTTGGGGCTGCTTCATCTCGAGGTAATTCAGGAGAGACTTCAGAGAGAATATAATCTTGATATAATCACAACGGCTCCCTCCGTTGTTTATAAAGTATATAAGACAAATGGCGAGGTTATCGAGCTCACCAATCCTTCGAACCTTCCCGATCCCGCGGAGATCGACTACATGGAAGAACCCGTGGTGGATGCCGAGATAATGGTGACCGCCGAATATACCGGGGCGATCATGAAGCTCTGCCAGGAGCGAAGAGGAGTTTACCAGAGCATGGAATATATCGAGGAGACGAGAGTTCTTCTCAAATATGAAATGCCGCTGAATGAGATCATCTATGATTTCTTTGATGCACTTAAATCAAGGTCCCGTGGATATGCTTCCTTTGATTATGAGCTTAAGGGCTACAGCCGTTCGAAGCTGGTTAAGCTGGATATTCTCATCAATCGCGAGAATATCGATGCGCTTTCGTTTATCGTATTCAGCGATTCCGCTTATGAGCGCGGAAGGAAAATGTGTGAGAAGCTCAAGAAAGAGATTCCGAGACATCTTTTCGAGATCCCGATCCAGGCTGCCATCGGCGGCAAGGTTATCGCACGTGAGACCATCAAGGCTCTTCGTAAGGACGTACTTGCCAAGTGCTACGGCGGTGATATCACACGTAAGAAGAAGCTTCTCGAAAAGCAGAAGGAAGGCAAGAAGAGGATGCGTCAGGTCGGCTCCGTCGACGTCCCCCAGCAGGCCTTCATGTCCGTCCTGAAGCTTGATGATGAATAAACGACAAAAAAGTAATAAAACCGATAGGGGGTCAGACCCCTTTTATGTAAACCGGAGATGATATGAGAAAACCGCTTAGTATATATGTTCATATACCGTTTTGTAAGCATAAGTGCATTTACTGCGACTTTCTTTCTTTTGATGACCGCACGACTACGACGCAGATTCAGTATATCAATGCGCTGACGAGTGAGATCAGGATGTACAAGCCTTATGCTGAGAGGTTTATTGTTAAAACTATATATATCGGTGGCGGTACGCCGAGTATCCTGGATGAAGCGATGATCGGTAAGATCCTTGAGACCATAAAGCATATCTTTAAGGTGGACAGATTCCCCGAGATAACTATCGAGGCTAATCCGGGTACGATCAAGTATACCGACCTTATCAGCTATCGTGAGTACGGGATCAACCGTATCTCTATCGGACTCCAGTCTGCTGATGCAGAACTCTTAAGGCGTCTAGGAAGGATCCATGATTTTGATCAGTTCCTTCAGGGCTTTGAGGCTGCGCGCCGCGCCGGCTTCGAAAATATAAGTGTGGATATAATGAGCGGACTTCCGGGTCAGGATATGCATACGCTTGTGGACACGATCACTCAGGTATGTGAAATGGGTCCCGAACACATTTCCGTATATAGTCTCCAGGTAGAAGAGGGAACGCCTCTTTATGAGAGGGACGATCTCAGGAGCCTCATTCCCTCAGAGGATGCGGACAGGGAAATGTATCAGATGACGAAAAAGGTCCTCAAGTCTTATGGCTACAACCGCTACGAATTCTCTAACTATTCTAAGCCAGGCTATGAAAGCAGGCATAACACCGTTTACTGGACCGGCGGACAATATATCGGTCTGGGCGTCGGTGCGTCTTCTTTCTTTAAAGGCCAGCGCTTCTCTAATATCAAGGATATAGACAGCTACATCGATATTTGCGAGGATATACGTGACGAGCTTACACGTGATACTGACAGGAACAGGCTTTATGACTCCGCAACCCAGGTACTTCGTACAAATGTCGAGACCATGTTCGTCAACAGCAGGATAGAGGAATTCATGTATCTCGGACTCAGAATGACAGCCGGTGTAAGCCGCGCCGAGTTCAAGGAACGCTTTAACCGGGATATATTCGACCTCTATGGCGAAGTCATCAATAAGTACACGGATCAGGGCTTTATGCAGGCTGATGAAAACAGAGTCTGGCTCACGGATCCGGGTATTGATGTGAGCAATTATATCCTTGCTGATTTCCTTCTGGATAAGCAATAAAAACTTCACAAAATTTCTTATATTTTTTGAGCAATATCCCTTGACATTACTATGTTCAAGGGGTATATTTATAAGTGCGATTAGCACTCAGTATTTTTGAGTGCTAACAGAAAACAGAATAAAGGATGGTGATTATATGGTACAAGATTTAGAGTATGATCTTGACGATAGGAAACAGACCATCCTCAAAGTAATCATTTCCAATTATCTCGAGTCCGGTGAACCGGTCGGTTCGAGAACCATTTCCAAACTATCTGATCTGAACCTTAGTTCAGCTACGATAAGAAATGAGATGGCCGATCTGGAGGAGCTTGGATATCTGATCCAGCCGCATACCTCCGCAGGAAGGATACCGACTGACAAGGGCTACAGATTCTATGTTGACCGTGTTATGTCGGAGAAAACGGAATCAGAGAAAAAGGAAGGCGCATTACTTGAGAGAGTTGATAAGCTAGAAGCTCTCCTGATGCAGGTTGCAAAGGTGCTGGCATATAATACACAGTATGCCACCATGGTGACAACCCCGCAGCTAAGGAATAAGCAGGTCAAGTTTATACAGCTTTCACAGGTTGACGATGAAGAGCTTGTGGCTGTAATAGTTGTCGGAAACAACATAGCCAAGAACAAGCTGATCAAGGTATCAAGGCCTTTGTCAAATGAAGAAGTTCTCAAGTTTAATATCCTGCTGAACACATTTCTGCAGGGTATGTCAGTGGATCAGATCAACCTCGAACTCATGCAGACCATGAAGAAAGAGGCAGGTGATTATGCGGACATACTTGAGAGCATATTTGAAGGAATAATTGATGCCGTAAGAGAAGCCGAGGAAATGAAGATCTACACGAGTGGAGCATCCAACATCCTGAAATTCCAGGAGCTGGGAGATGTATCCAAGGCAACAGCCTTACTTGAGACTTTTGAGGAGCAGACCGGTCTGAACCAGCTTGCAGACGAGACCTTAAAGTCAGAGGATGGCGAGCATAACATCCAGATCTATATCGGTGATGAAGCTCCCGTTCAGAACATGAAAGACTGTTCGATCATTACTTCGACTTATCAGCTGCCTGAAGGTGCAAAGGGTACGATTGGAATTATAGGACCTAAGCGAATGGATTATCGTAAGGTAGTAAGTACTCTTAAGACACTGACAGATGAGCTGGACACAATATTCCGAAATAAAGAGACAAGGGGTGAAGACTAATGGCTAAAAAAGGTATGAACGAAAAGCTCAAGAACCTGAAGCAGGAGCAGGAAGAAGCAAAGCTTCCCGCAGAGCAGAAGATCTTGGTTACTGATTCCAACGAATGGGCAGGAACTCCTGCTGCAGTCGAGGAAGAGATCGAGATCGATCCCACTAAGAAGCCGAAGCCGGTTCCGAAGAAGAACAGGCGCGGAGGCCAGAAGGTTCAGCAGGAGCTTGAAGCTGCAATGGAACTTGCAGAAGGAAATAAAGAAAAGTACACCAGACTCCTTTCCGAGTTTGACAATATGAGAAACAGGAATGCAAAGGAAAATGCCGAGATGGCCGATAAGGGTTCGATGGAAACTCTTAAGAAGATCCTTCCGGTTATAGATAATCTTGAAAGAGCAATCGAAACAGTTGCTCCGGAAGAGAAGAATTCCTTTGAAGAAGGTGTAGAAAAGATATATAAGCAGTTGATGGATACGCTTGAAGAGATCGGAGTTGTTCCGATGAATGCGGTTGGGAAGGAATTTGATCCGACCTTCCACAATGCGGTTATCCATGAAGAAGATGAAAATGAGTTGGAGAACACAGTAGTTGAGGAAATGCAGAAGGGTTACATGTATAAAGATTATGTTCTCAGACACGCAATGGTTAAAGTAGTTAATTAATAGAAAGAATATATGGAGGATTATTAAAAATGGGAAAGATTATAGGTATTGACTTAGGTACAACAAACTCGTGTGTTGCCGTTATGGAAGGTGGTAAGCCCGTAGTTATCACAAATGCTGAGGGCTCACGTACAACACCATCTGTAGTTGCATTCTTAAAGTCAGGTGAAAGAGTTGTCGGTGATGCTGCTAAGCGTCAGGCTGTTACAAATGCAGACAAGACAATCTCATCTATCAAGAGACATATGGGTTCAGATTATAAAGTAGAGATCGATGATAAGAAGTATTCACCGGAAGAGATTTCAGCTATGGTACTTCAGAAGCTTAAGGCTGATGCTGAGACATACCTCGGCGAGAAGGTTACAGAAGCTGTTATCACAGTTCCTGCTTACTTCACAGATTCACAGAGACAGGCTACAAAGAACGCAGGTAAGATCGCAGGTCTTGACGTTAAGCGTATCATAAACGAGCCTACAGCTGCAGCTCTTTCTTATGGTCTTGATAATGAAAAAGAGCAGAAGATCATGGTTTACGACCTTGGTGGTGGTACATTCGATGT
Source organism: Eubacterium sp. (assembly GCA_017619835.1). Taxonomy (GTDB): domain Bacteria; phylum Bacillota; class Clostridia; order Lachnospirales; family Lachnospiraceae; genus Eubacterium_Q. The sequence continues at coordinate 13,381 of JAFZRN010000022.1, read as the reverse complement.
TTCCATAATCGAGATCGGTGAAGGCGTTATCGAGGTTCTTGCTACAGCAGGTAACAACAAGCTCGGTGGTGATGACTTTGATGACAAGATCACACAGTACATGCTTGATGAGTTCCAGAAGAAGGAAGGCGTTGACCTTTCAGGCGATAAGATGGCTATGCAGAGACTTAAGGAAGCTGCTGAGAAGGCTAAGAAAGAGCTTTCATCACAGACAGTTACCAACATCAACCTGCCTTTCATTACAGCAACTGCCGACGGACCAAAGCATTTTGACCTTGACCTTACAAGAGCTAAGTTTGATGAACTTACAGCTGACCTGGTAGAGGCTACACGTGGTCCTGTTAACCAGGCACTTGAAGATGCAGGCCTCAGCGCTGACGAGATCGACAAGGTTCTCCTTGTTGGTGGTTCAACACGTATCATCGCTGTTAAGGATGCAGTTAAGCATATCACAGGCAAGGATCCTTTCCAGGGTATCAACCCCGATGAGTGCGTAGCTATCGGTGCTTGTATCCAGGGTGGTAAGCTCGCAGGTGATGCCGGTGCAGGAGACATCCTCCTTCTCGACGTTACACCGCTTACACTTTCAATCGAGACAATGGGTGGTATCGCTACTCACCTTATCGAGAGAAATACTACAATACCTACACATAAGAGCCAGATCTTCTCAACAGCTCAGGATAACCAGGACGCAGTTGATATCAATATCGTTCAAGGTGAAAGAGAGTTCGCTAAGGACAACAAGTCACTCGGACGTTTCAGACTTGATGGTATCGCTCCTGCACGTAGAGGTGTTCCTCAGATCGAGGTATCATTTGATATAGATGCAAATGGTATCGTTAACGTTTCTGCTAAGGACCTTGGTACTGGTCGTGAGCAGCACATCACTATCACATCCGGAACATCACTTTCAGATGAAGATATCGAGAGAGCTATGAGAGAAGCTAAGGAATATGAGGAAGCTGATAAGAAGCGTAAGGAAGGCGTTGAGATCCGTAACGATGCAGACGCTATCGTATTCCAGACAGAGAAAGCTCTTCAGGAAGTTGGCGACAAGCTCGCAGGTGCTGATAAGAACAAGGTTGAGGAAGACCTCGCAGCACTTAAGACTATCATTGAAGGAACAGATATCGATAACCTTACAGATTATGACATTGAGAAGCTCAAGGCCGGCAAGGAGACACTTATGACTTCAGCTCAGCAGCTCTTCGAGAAGCTTTATGAGCAGAATGGTCCCGGAGCAAATGCAGGTACAGGAGCAGGCACACCTAACTTCAGCGATGATGATGTAGTTGATGCTGATTTCAAAGAGATTTAATCAGAGGGTAAATTGATATGGCAGATGAAAAACGTGATTTATATGAGGTGCTTGGAGTCTCCAAGAATGCCAATGATAATGAACTGAAAAAAGCCTACAGAGTTCTTGCCAAGAAGTACCACCCGGATGCAAATCCCGGCGATAAGGAAGCAGAGGCAAGATTCAAGGAAGCATCAGAAGCATATGCGATCCTTTCTGATCCCGAGAACAGGAGAAAGTACGACCAGTTCGGTTTCGCTGCATTTGATCAGAACGGTGCCGGCGGAGATGGTTTTGGCTTCGATTTTGCCGACATGGGTGACATTTTCGGTGATATCTTTGGTGACATGTTTGGTGGCGGTTCCCGTTCAAGACAGTCAAATGGTCCTGTTAAGGGAGCTGATATCAGAACTACAGTTCGTGTAACATTTGAAGAGGCTATATTCGGTACCCAGACAGAGATAGAGCTTCCGCTGAAGGATGAATGTCCTGTATGTAAGGGAAGCGGCGCACAGCCGGGACATCCGCCTGATACTTGTACAAAGTGCGGCGGCAAGGGCCAGGTTGTTTACACGCAGCAGTCACTTTTCGGTATGGCTCGTACGGTTCAGACCTGTCCCGACTGTACCGGTAGTGGTAAGATAATTAAGTATAAGTGCTCTAACTGTGCCGGTTCCGGTTATGTTAAGAGTAAGAAGAAGATTCAGATCAAGGTGCCCGCAGGTATCGATAACGGTCAGTCCATCAGACTTCGTGAGATGGGCGAGCCCGGAATCAACGGCGGCGAGAGAGGTGACCTTCTGGTTACTATCCTTGTTGATAAGCATCCTGTATTCCAGAGACAGGGCTATGATATCTATTCATCCGAGCCGATCTCATTTACACAGGCAGCGCTTGGCGGCAAGGTAAGCCTCAACACCATTGACGGACCTTACAGCTACGACATCGCACCCGGTACACAGACCAACACAAAGGTTAAGCTTAAGGGTAAGGGTGTTCCCACACTTAAGAACAAGACTGTTCGTGGCGATCACTATGTAACTCTCGTAGTTCAGGTTCCCGAGAATCTGACAGAGGAGCAGAAGTCCATACTTAATCAGTATGAGAATGCTTCAGGTCCTGCAGTTAATGCAAGATCATCGACAGATTCAGCCGGCGACTTCTCATTCGGCGGCCACAAGAAAAAGAAGTTTAGAAAGTAATACCTATATAATCAATCCTTTCATATGGGGGCGAGCAGAGCTCGCCCCTGTTTTGAGGTATTTGAGGTATTTGAAGTATTTAATGTATTTAATACGATTTTTTGCTTGAAAGGCTATAAAAATGCTTATTTTCTGAGAAATATTAGCCAAATATATGCTTATATAAGTACATATATAATTGAAATTATAAGTTTGTTTTCAGGGAGATATTCTTTCATGATCTGGAGAAAGATTTCAATTACTACAACTACAGAGGCGGTTGATCTTATCTCTGAGTTTCTTGCAGAGCAGGGAGTTGAGGGAATCATGATCGAGGATAATCAGCCGCTTACCGAGGAAGAGATTCGCGCAATGTATATCGATATTCCGCTTGAGATGGAAAATGTCGATGATTCGGCTGTGGTTTCTTTCTTCCTTGACAGCTCTTATACGGATAAGCAGATCGATGATCTTGCTTCATCTATCAGAAATGAACTCGCTCGCTTAAGTGAATTCATAGATGTTGGTTCCGGCGATATAGATATGACAGAAACCTCGGATGATACGACCTGGAATGATAATTTCAAGAATTATTTCAAGCCGATGAGGCTGTTTGGGGATATTGTGATCATGCCCGTTGTCGATGATGATATCCAGGATGGTGATTCGGAAACCGAGAATGAATCGGATTTTGAGCTGTCTGAAAGCGATAAAGTGATAAATATCAAATCCGTCATGGCTTTCGGCACCGGAACACACGAGACGACCAGGTTATGCCTTGGGCTTATCAAGAAGCATATATCTGATATGCAGTTCGTGAAGGAAGACATTTCCATGATGGATGTGGGGTGCGGAAGCGGGATCCTGTCGATCGCGTCGAGGCTGCTTGGCGCGGGCTATGTGCACGGCGTCGATATCGACCCGCAGGCCGTAGAGTCCAGTAAGGAAAATGCTTTGGCCAACGACATGCTCGATGAAAACATGGTGTTCAGCTGCGGGAATCTGCTGGCCGGGCGCGTGGTGGATGGATCTTCGGATGTGACTCTGGGTGAAACTTCAGATGAGACGGCTAATGGAAGGCAGATTGATGATGGTAATGTGATGGTTGCGGGCGACAAGAATAAGATCGAGCAGGCGAGCCTTGGCTCGGGCATCTCGTCGGTGCTGACGCCTGAGGAGGCGGCGCGGATGGTGGACATCGAGAACGGCACTGTCGACCCGGTCGAGAAGCGAAAATACGACATTGTGGTTGCAAATATCCTCGCGGATGTTATAATTCCGTTATCGTCTGTTATCAGGGAGTACATGAATGACGGCGGTGTCTTCATCTGCTCGGGTATCAGCGATAAGAAGATTGATGAGGTGAAGATCGCGCTGATGCAAAATGGCTTCACGATCATCGACGAAGACATCGAGAACGAATGGCACGCTCTGGCGGCCATCTGATTTTGTAACACTTTTGTAATGGGGCCTGACCCCATTACAGAATTGTTACATAGATTTATGAGGTATCTGTAGATATAAGTATGAATAGATTCTATGTAGAAAATATAGCGGAATCGGATAAGGCGGTTGTGATCACCGGCCCGGATGTGAATCATATTGCAAATGTCTTGCGGCTTGCTGTTGGTGACGAGATAATGGTGAGCGACGGTTCGTCGCGGGATTATCTCTGCAGGATTGCGTCTATTGACACGAAGACTGATCATGAGGTTGTTGCGGATATCATCGATATGAATGATTCGAATGCTGAGCTGCCCGCTGAGATATATCTCTTTCAGGGTGTTCCGAAGGGCGATAAGCTTGATCTGATCATCCAGAAGACAGTCGAGCTCGGCGTTCATAAGATTATTCCGGTAATGATGGAACGGACGATCGTCAAGCTTGATGATAAGAAAATGTCGAAACGCCGCGAACGTTATCAGGGAATTGCAGAAGCTGCTGCAAAACAGTCGGGACGTGGTATAATACCTGAGGTTTCTGATTATATGACCTTTAAGCAGGCTGCTGAGATGGCTAAAGCAGAAATGGATTTTGTTCTCATGCCTTATGAGAGTGCGGAGGGGATGGAATACAGCAGGAAGGTTGTTGACGAGATAGTTGGCGAGATTATTTCGGCAGGTCAGGGACAGGCGGATAATGCTGAAGGACAGGCGGATAATGCTGAAGGACAGGCGGGTAATGCTGAAGGACAGGCGGGTAATGCAACATCTGGGGAGGAAAAGAAGAAGATAGGTATATTCATTGGACCCGAGGGAGGCTTTGCGGCGTCGGAAGTGGAGCTTATGGAGAGTATCGGTGGCCAAATCATTTCCCTCGGACACAGAATTTTGAGGACTGAGACGGCTGGGATGGCCACACTCGCAATCCTCTCATATATGATGGAAATGTGAACTTTTTGTGAAGGGGGTCAGACCCCTTTTATGTAAACTAGAGGTAGGTATGGAAGTTTATTTTGACAATAGTGCGACGACGAGGCCGTATGATGAGGTCATCGACGAGATGGTGCGCGTGATGAAGGATGATTATGGGAATCCGTCGTCACTGCATAATAAGGGGCTCGATGCGGAGCATGTGATAGATGATGCAAAAAAGAGCATTTGCGGGGCGCTGAAGTGTCTGCCGGAGGAAATCATTTTCACCTCGGGCGGCACGGAGTCGAACAATATGGCGATTATCGGAAGTGCGCTTGCGAAGAGGCGAAGCGGCAAACATATCGTGGTTTCGTCGGTAGAGCATGCGTCGGTTTCCGCGGTCATGCAGTTTCTTATCCGCGAGGGCTACGAGGTGAGCTATGTGCCCAGCGACAGCCGCGGGATCGTGACGGCGGAGGCATTTGCGGACGCGGTGCGCGAGGATACGATCCTTGTTTCGTGCATGCACATCAATAACGAGATTGGTTCGGTGATGCCGGTCGAGGAGATCGGGCGCGCGGTCAGAGCGAAGAATAAGGACGTTTATTTTCATGTTGACGCGATCCAGTCATTTGGCAAGGTGCCGGTTATCCCGAAGACTATCGGCGCGGATCTGGTGTCGGTTTCGGGCCACAAGATCCACGGACCGAAAGGCTCGGGCTTCCTATATATGAGGAAAGGGCTGCTTCTGAGGCCAATCCTTTACGGCGGCGGGCAGCAGAAGAACATGCGTTCGGGCACCGAAAATGTGCCGGCCATCGCAGGGCTTGGCGTGGCTGTTACAAAGACATTTGAGGGTTTCGAGGAGAAAATCGCTTATATCAGGTCGCTAAGGGATAGGCTGATCGAGGGCGTGACAGCAATTGATGGCGTGTACTGTAATTCAGTTTTTGCGGGTGATTCGAGCGATGGCTCGTTTGCAAATGATTTGGCTGCTCCACATATCGCAAGCATCAGTTTCACGGGCGTAAGGGCAGAAGTTATGCTGCATGCATTGGAAGATAAGGGAATCTACGTATCCTCCGGTTCGGCATGCTCGTCGAATAAGAGCAAGGAATCTGCCGTGCTGACGGCAATCGGGCTGGATAAAGCGAGATTAGAGTCAACGCTTCGATTCAGCTTCGCCGAGGAGAATACGATGGAAGAAGTTGAATATGCGGTCGGAGTTATAAGGGAGCTCTTGCCGGTGCTGCGTCACTACGTAAGAGGTTAAATTGTGAAAATTCTGTGAAGGGGGTCAGACCCCTTTTATGTAAACTTGAGAGGATGGAGTATGAATAAGGTTGATATGTTTCTCGTGAGGTATGCCGAGATCGGGACGAAGGGCAAGAACAGGTATGTTTTCGAGGATATTCTGTGTAAGAGAATAAGAAAGAGGCTTGAACCGCTGGGCAGCTTTGATGTAAGGCGTGATTTCGGGCGTATCTATATAGAAGCGTTGTCGGATTATGATTACGATGAGGCGATAAACAGGCTTACGAAGATATTTGGAATTGTCGGGCTTTGTCCGGTAAATGTCGCCGAAGAATTCAGTTATTCCTCGTTAAAGGACGCGGTAGTCAGACATTTCCATGATAATTTTGATAGCTTTGATTTCTCGTTCAAGGTGCATACCAGGAGGATAAATAAGGCGTTTCCGATGAATTCGATGGAGGTCGACATGGAGATCGGGGGCGACCTTCTGGATGAGTTCGAGGCGAAGGGGCTGCATGTTGATGTGCACAAGCCGGACGTGATGGTCGAGATCGAGCTTAGGGGAGAGAAGGCGTATGTTTATTCGAAGATAATCCCGGGGCCGGGCGGGCTTCCGGTGGGCACCAACGGCAAGGCAATGTCGCTCCTTTCGGGCGGAATCGACAGTCCGGTTGCCACATATATGGTGGCAAAGCGAGGCGTTGAAATGAATGCGGTTTACTACAATTCACCGCCATACACGGCGCAGAGGGCACTGGAGAAGGTCGAGAAGCTGGGAACAATCGTGGCGCAGTACGCTGGACCGATCAAGCTTTATGTGGTTAATTTCACGGAGATCCAGCTATGCATCTATGATAACTGTCCGCATGACCAGCTGACGATCATCATGAAGAGGATCATGTTCCAGATCGCGCAGAGGCTGGCCGAGCAGGATGACTGCCACGCGCTTGTTACGGGCGAGTCTATCGGGCAGGTTTCGTCGCAGACCATGCAGAGCCTGGGCGTAATTGATGCGGCGGTTGATTTCCCGGTTTATCGTCCGGTTATCGGCATGGATAAGCAGGAGATTGTGGAGTATTCGCAGAGAATCGGGACGTTTGAGACTTCGATCGAACCATATGAAGACTGCTGCACGATATTTGTGGACAAGCATCCGGTGACGAAGCCTAAGATGGCGAATATCCTGAAGTCGGAGAAGCACCTGGTCGGGAAGATCGAGGAGCTGATCGATAAGGCGGTGGAGACCGCTGAGGTGAAGATTCTGAAATAAAACAAAAAAATAAAAAATTGCTTGCATTATGTTGTATTCTTTGATATACTCACATTCGTCGCAAGCAATATGGTCCGTTGGTCAAGCGGCTAAGACGCCGCCCTCTCACGGCGGAAACAGGGGTTCGATTCCCCTACGGACTACAAAAAACTGTACGCAATAGCGTACAGTTTTTTTAGTTCGTGGGGGAATCGAACGGCAAGACCTCGGAGCGAAGCGACGAGAGAACGACCCGGTGGGTCGTTCGAGTCGAAGCCCGGCCTGAAAGGCGCCCATGGCGCCGGTGGGATTCCCCTACGGACTACATTTCGGACTACACAAAAATCGCACACCTGGGTGTGCGATTTTTTCGTTTATTCAGTCAAAATAGTGATTGCATGGAAATGTCTTGGCTAAACCCTAAACACCGGCCCCGGTTGTTATGAGAACGTAAGCGACCATCGCAGGGATAGCAAGAGAGAGGATTATCTCAACAATCCCCATAAAGATCAGCCCGTTATACTTTGCCTTGGCAGCCTTCACTGTACCGATAATGGAGATAATAAGGTTGGGGATCGGCTGCAGGAAGAGAGCAACTATAAAGATTACTGCCAGGGTTGAATAGATAATATTCTCTCCGAATAACATTTCTACCGCCATTGCCGTGAACAGGATGAATATCATACCTGTGGCGATGTAGATTGGGATGTTCAGGAGAGAACGGATTGATTTATACTTTTCATCTTCGAAATACATTTTCGTACCATCCTTATTTATATAATATGGTATATTATATATTGATTTATAGGATTATGTCAAAATGCAACTGGGGGACGGGGGACCAGTTTCAGTTTGCAACTCGGGGACGGGGAATCAGTTGCAAAATGTGACAAACAGATCTGATTGTCACATTCATGTACATAAAGAATACATATCGCCATATTATAATCCCAATATAAAATGAAATAGGAGAGGGATTTGCCATGAAAAAACACTATATTTTATTCGGAAGTATATACTGCGTTGCGATTGCGGCTCTTTTCTCTACGCTTATGTATCTATATTCGAAGAGCAAGGTTGACGAGGTCAACATGTTCTACAAGAACTCATTTGCCCAGCAGTTCTGGGCATATGAAAACCCCGACGTATTCAACGATACTTCAGCCGAATCTGACGCGCAGGACTCATCAGCCGAATCTGACGCGCAGGACTCATCAGCTGTATCCAACGACGTCACCTCCGAGATCGATATGGGCGCCTGCATCAGCGAGTTTTACAGCAACCAGATGTATTCCTATAATGACGCCTATGGCGCAGGCTACTATAACGCGATCATCAGCCTGGATGATGACTATCGGGTTGTGGCCGAGTCGCGGGATTTTATCTATGTCAGAAAATACGGCGATGGTATGTATGAGTCCAAGATCGCATTTCCAATTGGCAAGCTCAAGGATCCGGAAACCAAGTATTATTATGAGTACTCCGGTTTCGATGATACGATGGTTGACGGCGCTTTCATTTATAATGGTCAAGGGGAAATGTCTTCGTACGACGAACGTTTCGAGCTGGTACTGGAAAGGCCCTGGTATATAAATGAAAAGAACGGTCAATCATTTGCAGACTGGGCAAAAAACTCTGAACTTGAATTCAGACCCGAGATATATAACAACAACGCCGGCAACGAAAAGAACAACCTCAAGGCGAAGGCTCAGCTGAATCAATATCTCGATAAATACAAAAGTGGCGAAGCGGGCGAGGGCTATCTGCTGGAGGAGACCGGCTTCTTCACTTCGAGATATGTCTATTTCGTTAAGTATAAAAAGATAATGATGATGACATATTCTGCGTTCTGCAAGCCATTTTCCATTGCTTTAAAGCAGAATAAGAAGTTCTATACATATGCGCTTTTGCTGTTCATGCTTATCGAGGCAGCAACCATTTTCTCGATCAGAAGGCTTTACCTCAACCAGAAGAGCTTCGAGATCAGGTCCCAGCGCCTCACGAGAGGCATTGCCCACGAGCTTAAAACCCCGCTTGCCGTAACGAAGGCTTGCGTCGAAAACTGGGAATATATAGATGAAAAGGACAGACCCGAGTATTCAAAAAAGATAAATGCCGAGGTTGACCACATGGCCGGCATGATAACGAAGCTGCTTGAGCTTTCGAAGCTGAATGGCGGCAAAGACCAGGTCAACCGAGAGGATATCGACCTTTTGAAGCTCACCCAGAAAGTATATTCCGAGATGAGGGAGCTTGCCAAGGAGAAGAAGCTTGACGTAAGCATTTCCGGCTATGACGATGACAAGGATAAGGAGTACATTATAAACGCGGACCCTGAGATGATGCACATCGTCGTAAGCAACTTCATTTCAAACGCGATCAAATATTCCGAGTCTTACATCAAGATTGCTCTTTCGGACCTTGGGAAGAAGATCGAGTTCCGCATCACCAACGACGGTGCAACGATCGAAAAGAAGGATATCCCCAAGGTATGGGACGTATTTTACAGGACAAATGAGGCCAGAAACGACAGGATCACAAGCAGCGGCGTGGGCCTCGCGGTGGTAAAAAGCATCCTCGACCTCCATAAAGCAAAATACGGATGCGAAAGTAATGTACATAACACCACATTTTATTTTATAATAGAGAAGGCGAAAGAAAATTAAAGGATGGCGCACAAAATGTATCAGATATTACTGGCCGAGGATGAGAATACGCTTCGTGATATCCTTGTGCTTTTCTTCAAGAAAAATGGCTTCGAGATCGATGCTGTCGACAATGGGATCGACGCCTGCAATCTGGCGGACGAGAAAAAGTACGACATCATAATCCTTGACATCATGATGCCCGGAAAGGACGGCAAGGAAGTCTGCCGCTATATCCGTGGCAAATACGATGTTCCGGTCATCTTCCTGACTGCTCTTGGAAATGAGACCGACATAGTTTCAGGGTACGAGCTCGGAGCAGATGAATATATAACGAAGCCATTTTCCACAGGCATATTGCTTGCAAAGGTAAATGCGCTCATTAACAGATACCACGGGCTCATGGTGAAGGACGGCAAGATCACCGAGGGCGAGCTGGTCATCGAACCCGCCAGACGCAGCGTCACCGTAAATGGCAAGGCCATCAGCCTCGCGCCGAAGGAGTACGACCTGCTGATGTGCTTCCTCGACCATAAGGAGATAATCCTCAGCCGCGACCAGATCCTCGACATCGTCTGGGGAATGGATTACGACGGGGTTGATCGGGCGGTCGACACCCACATCAAGAAGCTAAGAAAGCAGCTGGGCAAGGCCAGCTACCACATCGAGACCGTGATCAAGGCTGGATATGTGTGGAGGAAATGAAAAATGTGACAAACTGATCTGAACTGTTTGTCACATTTAAGAGGAGGTTAAAGGTATGTTTAAGAAAAGCAGGTTAGTAGTATTGATGCTTGCGGTACTTACGGTTATGTTTATCATGCCGTTTACCGGTGGGGAAGTGAAGGCGGATCCTATTGTTATACCGACGTACTATGATTGTAATGGCTATAAATGCATTCTTAATGCGGATGATAATACGGCTATTATATGCGGTAGGGCTGATGTAAATATTTATCCTGATATCACTATTCCTTCAAATGTTAGTTATTATGGGAAAGAATACTCTGTTGAAAGTATCGCTGATGATGCATTTAAAAATGACACTATTATCAATAGTCTGACAATTGAAGAGGGTGTTAAGTCAATTGGTAGTGATGCATTTTATGGATGTACTAATTTATCTGTTATAACAATTCCGGTTTCAGTTACGATAATAGAAAGTGGGGCTTTTTCTGGTTGTTCTTCCCTCACCACAATCCATTACGGTGGCTCCAAGCTCCAGTGGGCAGCAATCAAAGGCTATGGCAAACCCGATATCGAGCCAACGGATTATGGAAAAACCGATGATAAAATCACTATAAGTACAGAATTTTATGATCCTGAATTCAGTACTTCGTACAGTGATGAAAGTGGTTTTTCAGCTATAACAGTTAATGAAGTTACAACCCGGGATACATTTGTTCCTTCTGATACTACGGCAACTATAGTTGTCAATCTTAATGATGGCTATACTCTGACTAATGTTAATGTAAATGATTCGGATGACCCCAAAACCGCATTAAAGGATTATAAATCCAGTATTGACGCAGAAACGGGTGTTTGTACGATATCATTTACCCCTGAAGAAAATAAGAATTATAGATTTAAATTTGAATTTCAGGATGCCGTTAAGTTTACGTTTGATACAAATGGCGGAACAACGGGTGATGACTGGGACGGCGATGTGAGACTGGTCAGTTCATATTATGATATATTCAATAAAGATAAGTCTGAGTTTTTAAAGGTTAAACCACCGGAGGGATATTATCTTGATCATATTGAGGTTTCTGGCATCGATATGTCTGAGTTTTATTTGGATAGTTTTTTCGGTTTTGGTTATCTTCCATACCAAAATGATGTTACTTTTAAATTTATTTGGTCACAAGAATATGGATTTGTCAGTGCCGATGGCTTTATAATTAATATTTCTAGTTATTCAGATGATGCATTTATTGTTGGAAGAGGACCGGATAATAAAGATGAAATAATAGAAATCCCTGCTCAAATAACTTATGAAGGACATAACTATAATGTTTATAATATCTATAACGTAGCATTTCTTTATGATAACATTATTAAAGAGTTAAAAGTGGCTGATGGAGTGAAAGAAATCAAAGATTATGCTTTTTGTGGTTGTTCTTCTCTGTCAAAAATAGAGCTACCTGATGATATGTCCACTATTTCTTATAATAGTTTTTTAGATACAGCATATTATAATGATGACCAAAACTGGTACGATGGAGCTCTATATATTGGAAAATACCTTATAATAGCGAATATATCTGATAAAGACTGTATAGTTAAAGAAGGTACAACATATATTGTAATGAATGCGTTTTTCAATAATGATGTTCTTGAAACCATTTCCATTCCGGCAAGCGTGAAGAGTATTGGACGTGAGGCATTTGCTTATTGCGATAACCTGTCTAAGGTGATTATCGATGATGACAGTAGCCTGAGTATACTTGGTAAAGACATGTTTGCTTATTGTGATAAACTGACTGAAATATATATTCCTGCATCCGTTACGGAAATTGATTCTACGGCTTTTTATGGCTGTAATTCTCTTACAACAATACACTATGGCGGTTCTCCAAATGATTGGGCTGCTATAACCGGTTCCGGAAAGCCCGATATCGAGCCGGCAGATTATGGAAAAGAGGATGTGCCGACGCCGACACCGACAGTAGCGCCTACTCCGACAGGAAGTCCAACTGATGGTCCATCGCCTACGGGAAGTCCGTCGATCGAGCCGACAAATTCTGCAGATCCGTCAGCAAGTCCTGAAGTTACTACATCGCCGGAGCCGGGAGTTACGCCTACTGCTGAGCCTACGGTTTCTCCGGATGCGACTCCGTCAGTTGTACCGACGGCTACCCCGAGTGTCACACCGACCCCACGGGAAAATGTGACACCTACACCCGAGGTGACGCCTGGTGCTAAGAAGGCAAACATGCTCAAGGTTAAGGCGAAGACTGCTACGGTGAAGCTTTCCAAGTTAAATAAAAAGTCACAGAAACTCAAGGTTTCAAAGGTTATCAAGTTTAAGAATAAAGGACAGGGCGAGATCTCTTACAAGCTATCTTCCGCAAAGAAGGGTAAGAAGAGCTACAAGAAATACTTTAAGATCGATAAAAAGACCGGAAAGGTTACAGTTAAGAAGGGCCTCAATAAGGGCACATATAAAGTTAAAGTAAAACTCCAGTCCGCAGGGAACGAGGAGTATGAAGCTTCTAAAGCTCTGGCCGTGACATTTAAAATCAAAGTAAAATAATGAAACCCTTAATTGCTATTTTAAATGCTAGTTTTTGCTTGCAACTACGATTGCAAACTAGCAATTGCTTTTGCAAAGGTATATATTTATGATACCTTTGTTTGATCAGGAAGGAGTCGTTATGGCTAAACAATTATCCTTACCT
>JAFZRN010000021.1 GCA_017619835.1 Eubacterium sp. | reverse complement strand
CGGTATCGGAACCTTTATGCTTTCTCCTGCTGATGCAGAAAACAGCGTGAGAGAAGCTCTGAAGATGGGCTACCGTCTGGTTGATACGGCAAATGCATATGTAAATGAGCGTGCTGTGGGTCGCGGGATCAAAGATAGCGGCGTGACACGAGAAGAAGTATTTCTTTCTACAAAGCTCTGGCCCAGTGAATATGAAAATGGGAACGCAGTCGATGAAACACTTGAACGCCTCGGGGTGGATTATGTGGATCTTCTCTATATCCACCAGCCTGCCGGAAACTGGCTTGCAGGTTACAGACAGCTTGAAAAAGCCTATAAGGAAGGTAAGGCAAAATCCATAGGAATCTCCAATTTTGAAGGAAAATATATTGAAGAGCTTCAGACGAAATGGGAAGTGGTTCCTCAGTTTATACAGGTAGAGGCTCATCCATACTTTACCCAGTCAGAACTACGTCAGACGCTTGAAAAGTATGATATAAAGCTTATGAGCTGGTATCCTCTTGGACACGGGGACAAATCCCTCATCAATGAACCACTCTTCGCCGAACTTAGTAAGAAATACGGAAAGACCAGTGCACAGGTTATTCTCCGCTGGCATACACAGATGGGCTTTGTCGTTATTCCCGGAAGTAAGAATGTTGACCATATCAGGGATAACCTGAATATCCTCGACTTCACTCTGACAGAGGCAGAAATGTCCGAGATTGCAAAACTCGACAAAAACCAGCGTTATTATCACCGCACAGATTCTCAACTCGTACAATTTGCCGCCTGGCATCCTGATTATGAAAAATAACAAACAACCCACGATACAATTTAGTATCGTGGGTTTATTCCGATATGGATACTTGTATTTTTCCAATAGTTTTTGTGCCAAGAGCGTCTTCCCTACGTGAGAAGATCCCGTAATAATAATTACCATCTTTGCCTCGTACGACCATCTCTAATGTATACCAATGATTGATAATAAAGTCATTCACAATTTGTCTGTTTGTTTTATCAATCTCATTAATAATCATATCATTTATTCCTCTCCAACTATATGCAAGCTATTTTCTGATAAATTCTTCATCAGTTGTAGGTAATTCTTCTAAGATAAATCGTTCTACTCTCATATGTAAATCATACTTTTCTCTAAGGTCTGTGATTAACTTCATCATTGGTGAAGCATGATGTGAATCAATGTCTTCCTGACTTTCCCATGAATCAATCAGAAGAACAGTCTCTGGATCATTCATTGGAAAGAAATATTCGTATCGTATATTTCCTTTCTCCGCACGTATTTTACCAGCCGTACCACTTTGCTCCATCTCTTCAGCAAACTTACGAGCGTTACCATTTATACCCGAATAATATATATTAACTGTTATCATACATTTCTCCCTAACGATTCCATTAAACTACTTTTCAATAATACCATATACTGAAGTATTCTGCACAAAAGTAAAAGAGCGTGTCGGGGTAGACACGCTCTTTTGGAGAAGGTATTTTGTTACTTATGGGGTGTAGCAAAAAACTATATAATGTATTGGGGGGTTACAAGTATTATTATACTCATAACCCCTAAAAAGTGTTCACAAAAATGATATTTTTTTAATTTCTTTTTTGTAACTTTTTCACGATTGATTTTATGCAACATGACGGAATTTGTAGATTTATGTCATTTTTATATGCCTGTTTTGAGCATTTTTCACAAAAGCCCTTATTCATTATTGCTATTTTCAAAAAGAGCCTCGAATTCCGCACCGGTAATCTTCTCTTTTTCGAGCAGCAGATTAGCTGAAGCATGTAAGATATCGATATTTTCATTAAGTATCCTTGTCGCTTCTTCGTAGCAGTAATCGATTATCTTCTTTACTTCTGCATCAAGCTTGGCCGCAACCTTTTCGCTGTAAGGTCTCTGATGTCCGATCTCACGGCCGATAAATACTTCATCTCTTTCACCGGGCTGATAGTTTATGAAGCCCATCTTTTCGGAGAATCCATATTTAAGAACCATATCTCTCGCAATCGATGTTGCATTAGCAATATCAGCAGATGCTCCGGTGGTTATTTCATCGAAAATGATCTTCTCGGCGATACGTCCACCCATGGTTACCTGGATTCGCTGAAGCATTCTGTTCTTCGTCCAGAACATATCATCTCTATCGGGAAGAGGCATTGTGTAACCGGCTGCACCCGATCCGTTCGGGATGATGGATACTGTATATACTTCTTCAGTCTCACTGAGAAGGTGGGTAAGGATCGCATGTCCGGACTCATGATATGCCGTTATCTTCTTTTCCTTTTCGGATACGACTCTGGACTTCTTCTCGGTACCGATACCCAGTTTAACGAAGGCATCGTCCATGTCCTTCTTTGTGATATATTCTCTGTTTTCTCTGGCAGTCTGGATTGCCGCCTCATTAACAAGATTCTCAAGGTCGGCTCCGGAGAATCCCGAAGTGGTCCTTGCAATCTCCTTCAGATCCACATCCTCACCGAGAGGCTTATTCTTCACATGAACCTTAAGTATATCCTCACGTCCCTTTACATCAGGCCTTCCGACTCTGATCCTTCTATCGAAACGTCCCGGTCTTAATATTGCGGGATCGAGGATATCAACTCTGTTGGTTGCTGCCATGATAATGATACCTTCATTATCACTGAAACCGTCCATCTCAACCAGAAGCTGATTGAGTGTCTGTTCTCTTTCATCATGGCCTCCGCCGAGACCCGAACCACGCTGGCGGGCAACTGCATCTATTTCATCTATAAATACGATACATGGAAGGTTCTTCTTGGCATCTGCGAAAAGATCTCTTACTCTGGCAGCACCGACTCCGACAAACATTTCCACAAAGTCAGAACCCGAAATAGAGAAAAACGGAACATTTGCCTCACCCGAAACAGCCTTTGCAAGAAGTGTCTTACCTGTTCCCGGAGGACCTTCAAGGATAACTCCTTTAGGAATCCTTGCTCCGATCTTGATATACTTTTCCGGATCTTTAAGGAAGTCGACGATTTCGCCAAGCTCTTCCTTTTCTTCATCCAGTCCGGCCACATCATCGAACCTTATCTTTACATCTACATCCTTCTGAGCCCGGCTCTTACCAAAGTTGGCAAGTCCACCACTGCCTCCGATTCCCGAAGACTGAGCCATCTGCGAGCTCATTATCATCATATATAATGCAAAAAGCACTGCGGCAAAAATATAAGGTGCGATCTTCTCGATCACTCCCGGACGGCTGACGTCATAGAGACGATAATTAATGTTTCCGTCCTTTTCAAGTACCTTGATCGTTTCAGCCACATCATTTGTATAATAGGTTATCCTGTCCTCACGCTCTGTTACGCGTACCGTTCCTGTAGGAACCTCGTTGTTCTGATATATATCAACAGAAACAACCAGTCCCTCCTTCAGATCACTTTCAAGCTTTGAGTCACTATAACCTGTATCAATATCTGCCGGTCTTGTCCATAGCACATATAATCCGAGAATCATCGCTGCGACTATCAGATATGCTATCAGAAGGCCTCCGGCGCCTCTTGGTCTCTTATCCAAATTCATTCCTCCAAAATCCTAGTCAAGAGCTCCTATATAAGGAAGATTTCTGTATTTTTCCGCATAGTCCAGGCCGTAACCGACCACAAAACGATCCGGAATCTCGAAGCCTGTCATCTCGAGGTCGACATTTACGACTCTTCTGTCAGGCTTATCAAGAAGCGTGATCACTTTAAGTGTTTCGGGTTTTCTTTCCTTAAGAAGCTCAACCACATAGCTGAGAGTTCTTCCCGAATCAAGTATATCTTCGACTATGACAACATCCCTTCCTTCGATATCAACGCTGAGATCCATACGAAGATTGATATTACCGGTTGAAGATGTTCCGTTTCCATAGCTTGATATAGCAAGGAAATCCATTGTAACGGGAACTGTCAGATACTTTGAAAGCTCCGACATAAACATGATGCTCCCTTTAAGAATTCCGATCAGGTGGATCGTTCTTCCTCTGTACTTTCGATTAAGAACAGCTGCCATCTCTTTTATCCTGGCGGAAACTTCTTCCTCACTTATAAGAACATTTACCTTATCCTCCACGTCACGCCTCCTTATATGTTATTTGCATAACTGTCTTTGTTGACGGGCTGATCTTGTACCTCTCACTCAGCCTCATTCCGACTATCCACACGATCTCATTTCCATCCGCAACCACGGGAACGCTTTCACGTTTTTCCCTCTCAAGCTTGCTGTCGGTAAAATACCGCGTCAGCTTTTTCGTACCGCCATCCCCTGTCACGACTATGTAGTCATCCGGTTGAGGAGTTCTTAAGACAAGTGTAGATTTTATTTTATCACAATCGATCATTTTAGTATATTCTTTTTTAGAGATATCAAGTCCTTCGGTATAGTCAAATGTCTCCGCCACGAGACTGCCCTGAAGCCCCCGGTCGCCTTCGGTTTTTACACTTTCTCTCCGTATAGTGATCCTGTCGTACACTCTCTCGGCAATCATACCGTAAGGCAGATCGACCCTTTTACCGGACTCTTTTTCGGCTAAAGCGATCACCGAACGGATATGCTCCTTCGTTATATCCTTACGTCTTCCTGAGACCCTTTCCATCGCCGCAAGTATCAGTTCACCTTTTGCAAGAGCACTGAGAGAATTCAATAATCCTATATCCACATCGGAATCCCCAACTCTCAGTATCTCTTTTTTTATATCCTGCGCAAGCTCACTGCTTTCCTGAGCGATCTCAACTATATGATCCACCGCGCCGGCATTTATCTCTTTAAGAAGAGGCATCACCTTAAGGCGAAGCTTATTCCTTGCATAGTCAGCTTCAAGATTCGTGGAGTCGGTAACAAACGTTAGCCCTTCCTCATTAAGATACTTTTCTATATCTTCTCTCGAAGTCATAAGAAGTGGTCTTATGATATTTCCGCGCACCGGTTTTATACCCGAAAGACCGAGAAGAGAGCTTCCTCTTACCATGTTATAAAGGACCGTCTCGGCAAGATCATCACGGTTATGGGCGACTGCTATCTTTGCATTATCAATGCATTCGGCTTCCTTTTTAAAGCATTCATATCTATATATTCTGCCGGCCTCTTCCTCGGTAAGATGCTGCTCCTTGGCCATGGCGGGAATATCCTTTTTATACACATTAAAGCCGACACCAAAAGAATCACAAAGCCTCCTTACGAAAGCCTCGTCCCTGTCTGCCTCCTCGCCGCGTATCATATGATTCACATGCACTACCCTGATATCAAGTGCTTCATCTGAAGAGCTGACGGGTTCATCTGTAATACCCGAAGCTTCGGCAAACTCAGCACGCATTCTTACAAGCACAGAAAGAAGGCATACCGAATCAGCCCCTCCGGATACACCAGCGATAACGGTATCTCCGGGAGACAGCATACCGTACTCATTTATATAGTTTCTTACGGAATCATATATACTCATAATCTCAGAATATTTAAAAAAGCAGTTTACGGCCTATGCCGTAAACTGCCGCTATTACCTCATTCGTCAATATCTTTGGGTTTGATAAGATACTCGTCCTTATTTACAAGTCCCAGCTTGTTCTTGGCCTCATCCTCGATGTACTTCTTTGTCTTCATGTACTTCTCCCGGTTCTCCAGGTCCTCGGTACGAAGCATCTCTGTCTTAAGCTGAGCCTCGAGCTGGCTCTCTGTGATCGCAAGCTCCCTGCTCTGTCTGTGAAGGGAATAACTCTTAACTCCGCAGGCTACGATAACGGTAAGCACAACCATGAGTACCATGATCAGAAATGCTCTGGACTGTCTATTCGATTGTCTTCTGATTCTTTTTGCCATGGCTAACTTTAGCTTTTCGTCAGTTCCTCTGAAGCTTTCCCCTTTCATCAGACTATAAGTCATCCCCAACAACATCAAAAACACTGCAGGGAATGACGCACGATAATTATATTACAAGTTAACATAATATTCAAGTATTTTTTCTTTCGCAGAATTAATAGGCCCTTTATCCGTCCAAATTACAATAATTCGAACATATCGGCAGCCTCATCCTTTTTAACCGTTTCGGCAACCTTAAGGACCTTTGCCTTAAGAGTCTTATTGCCAAATGCTATCTCGAGCTCATCTCCTACCTTAACATCATAGGAAGCTCTGGCTACTTTACCGTTAACCGTTACTCTGCCTGCGTCGCAGGCCTCATTTGCAATGGTACGCCTTTTGATAAGTCGCGATACCTTTAAGTATTTATCCAGTCTCATAATTTCTCCTGACAAAAAAACAGCCACGTCTCAGACGTGGCTGTCATTAACTAATATGATCTAATTAGTTGAGGGCATCCTTAAGAGCCTTACCAGCCTTAAACTTAGGAGCCTTAGAAGCCTTAATCTTAAGAGCCTTACCTGTTCTAGGGTTGTGACCTGTTCTTGCAGGATTGTTCTTAACTTCGAATGTACCGAAGCCAACGAGCTGAACCTTATCTCCAGCCTTTAATGTTTCTTCAACTGTCTCAAGGAAAGCCTTAAGTGCCTTCTCTGACTGAGCCTTTGAAAGCTCTGTTTTCTCAGCGATTGCTGCAACAAGTTCTGTCTTGTTCATTTGGAAATCCTCCTAGTGTATCTTAATATTTTTGCTATCTTAGCCCCCGTAATTACGAACTAAAACGCTCGATTTAATTATACTTTGTTGGGCATATTTGTCAAGGACTTATTAGTGAAAAATCCAGTATTTTTGCCGATTCTCGGGTTATGTCAACTGATTATACCTCTAATTCGATATAATAGGATTTTTCGAAGGTTTCAGACGGCTTAATACAGTTATCATACTCTCTTTCGGCTATGTTTCCGGCGAAGCCTTCTCTGTCTGCCCTGCCGTACCACGGCTCGATGCAGATGAAAGGTGCGCCCTTACCTGCGGGCGACCAGATTCCGAAAAGAGGAGCCTCAAATCCCACCGTTATATATGACATTCCGTCCGGCTTACAGATAGTTACCTTTGATGCCTGGGAGCCCTCGATGATAAGTGCATCCTTATCAAACATATGCTCATCTATCTTTACAAGTCCGCTTCCGTCATTTTCCAGCTCACCACCCTCAGAAGAAAGCAGCCCCTCAGAATTAAGAAGCGAATATTTAAGATTCTTATCCGTATCAAAGTTCAGCATATATTCACTCTGCTTTCCCTGCTTTGCAAGCGGGCACATGAATGCTGGATGACCTCCGATCTGGAAATGTATTTCTTTATCATCAAGATTGATGACCCTCCATGTGGTCTCGATCTTGTATCCATCCAGCTTATAGCCTATCTCAAGTGCAAATTTATATGGATAGTTTTTAAGGGTTTCTTCATTATATTCAAGCCTGAACAATATCTCTTTTCCATCCGGCTGCTTAACCATCTTAAAATCCATATCCCTGGCGAAGCCGTGCTGCGACATCGGATAATAGGTTCCGTCAATGTTAACGGCGCCCTTATTCAGGCTTCCTACGATCGGAAAAAGCACGGGTGCATGTCTCTTCCAGTAGGTCTCATCGGCATTCCACAGATACTCATGACCGTTTTCCTTTGAAAGGATACTGCAAAGCTCCGCTCCCTGCTCACTTATCACTACCTTAAGTCTTAGATTTTCAAGATAAAACTTCTGCATAATCTCCTCCCTGCAAGACTCAACTACATCTGATGTCTTACAACTTTATATTCATCTCCATTCGTATAATAGGGGCATTCCTTAAAATGCCCCTCCATAAGTCTGGAATAATCATCCTCATCAATATTTATATCGCATATGTAACCGTCATATTCCTCATCAAAATAGTAATATGCACAGGTCTCGCACGATGCACCGTTATTCATACTAACCACCTAATGTATTTATGATAGTAGGAACCATCTGTTTCTTTCTGGACACGACTCCCGGAAGATAGACGCTCTTATGATTCTTCGAAGTAACACTGAAGCCGCTTTCGAGGACTACCTCGGCATTGGAGCCGGAGAAGAGAACCTCCGAAGATTCCTTCATGATATTTGTGATCATGAGAAGGAGAAGGTCTACGCCGTCCTTTTCTCTCTGGGCATCCATCTCGGGAAGGATACTTTCCTTGATATTCTCCATCTCGTTGGAGTCCATCGAGCTAATCTGTCCGATCCCCACAACCTGCTTACCCACGTTGAACTTCTTGTAATCCTGATGGATTATCTCCTCAGGTGACTTGTTTGCAAGGTTGCTTCCTGCATCAAACATTTCCTTTGCAAGTTCCTCAATATCCACTCCCGCGATCATCGAAAGAAGCTTGCCCGACATCTTGTCCACCTCGGTACAGGTCGGGGATTTGAAAAGCAATGTATCGGAAATGATTGCGGAAAGCATAAGCCCTGCCATATCCGGACTAAGCTCGACGCCTGCCTCCTGATACATCTGATAGATGATGGTACAGGTCGAACCCAACGGCTGATTTCTGAAGTAAACAGGTCTAGCCGTAGTTACAGTACCCAGTCTGTGATGATCTATTATCTCAAGCAGTTCGGCAGTCTCCATTCCGTTTACTGCCTGGGACTTCTCATTATGATCCACAAGGATAAGCTTTTTCTTCGAAGCACCGAGGAAGTTACGGCGGCTTACCATTCCCTTATATCTGCCTGCGGCATCTACAACAGGAAAATATCTGTGTCTTGTGGATGCCATTACCGGAAGCACATCCTCGATATAGTCATCCATCTTAAATGTGATCAGGTCCTTATCCTTCATAAAGTGCCCGATAGGCATACTCTGATATATAAGTCTTGCTACCGTAAATGTATCGTGCGGCGTGCTTATCACCCTGCACCCCTTTTCGGTCGCAAGCTTTTTGATAGTAGTAGTGACCTTTGCTCCGGCACAGACGATGATGGCATCAGCCTCCATCTCGATCGCACAGAGCTGTGACTCATATCTGTCACCTAAGAGAACTATATCATGCGGAGATATATATTCCTCAAGCACATCCGGAGTTCCGGCACCCACCAGCACCTTTCCTTCGGTCTGAACATCATCGATATTTCCGACCAGAAGCTCTCCGTCCAGAGTCTCTACTATATTCTTATAGCTTGTATGGGCTGTCGCAAGAGTATCCGACTCATTCGAACCCATATAAGCTCCCATTATATCACCGATAGTGATGAGGCCTCTTAACAGTTTGTCCTCGGTAATGCAGAGAGTAACGACGCCATTTTCCCTCATGATATTCCAGGCATCCTTAAGGGACATGCCTTCGTCAACGCCCGCGATATCTCTGATCTCCATATCTCTTACCTGAGTACGGACATCACCGATAAAGGAAGGCGCCTTGAAATTGAATCTATCGAGGACATACTGGGTCTCGTAATTGACGTTACCGCAGCGGGCCGCAACGAAGTTTCCCTCATCCTTCTGATTCTTTAATGCTGCATAGGAAATGGCCGCAGCTATAGAGTCTGTATCAGGATTCTTATGACCTATTACATATATCGGTCTTGAAATGTCTCCCATATAAACTCCCTTTCAAGTGATGATCAAAGCCTTATCAGATTAAAGTCAATGCCCTTGCTGTTAAGTACGGAGGCCATTCCCAGATCCTCGGTGAAGATGATGATCTGCTCCTCCTTCATTGATCTTAATACATCCGTAAATGATGTGATCTCGGATACGCTGTCCAGCATGGAGGTTCCGTCGATTATGAGTGGCAGCCTCTCCTTGGCCAGATGCTTTGCGATACTGAGTCTCACTGCCATGAATACCTTGCCCGCATCTTCCTCTGTAAGCTGTGCCAGGGGAACGTAGAGTCTGTCACCTTCAAGGATGATCTCTCCGTTCTCATCAAAGCTGAGGTGGGTAAAGGTTCCCATGGTAAGCTTGCTTATATATTCGGAAATGTGTACGAACAGCTTTTTGAATGCGTCTTCTCTGAAGCCCTTTGAAAGCTGATTGATCTTGTTGATCGCGAAGTCGATAGCCTGAATCTCTTCTTCAAGCTCGCTCTTCTTCTTGAATACCTGGTCGAATTCGGCTCTGAGCTTTGCTCTCTCATTTCTTCTTACAAGGAGTGCATCCTCCTTCTCTTTAAGAACAGCCTTCTTCTCCTGGAATTCCTTTGCAAATGTCATGTCGAAGTCAAGCTCTTCCTGCTGCTCGGCCTCGGCCTTCAGTTCTTCGATAACCTTATTGAACTCTTCTTCATCCGGAAGCTCATCTTCTGATTTCTTTCCTTCAAATACTCCCTTTTCCTTAAAGCCGTCGATTATCGTAAGGAATACAAAAAGAGCGGTAAAGCCTATGAAAAGCTTTCTTATCATATCTTCAAACGGCAGCATATAAACTACAGCTGCGATGACGAGGATTACAAAGATACCTGTTCCGATGATGACAGGGATCCTGTCGGTAAATGGCTTCTCAACCTTTTCCTTTTCCTTCTTTTCTTTTATATAATCTTCCTTAGGTTCCGGAGCTGAAGAGTAGCCTCTTTCTCTTTCGGTCAGCTTATCGATCTTTTCCTCGAGATCGGAATCCGATTCGTAGCTTACGCTTCCGTCCTCATTTTCAACAAGACGTCTTGCTACTCTCTTTCTTCTCTCGGCCTCCATGACGAACTCCTCGTTGAGAGCCTTTATCTCGGTCTCAACGGCTTCTATCTCTTCATCTATTCCGTCATATTCGGATATTCTCTCATCCAGCTCGTCCAGTCTTCTGATAAGAGGACGGGGGATGTGATTCTTCTTTTCGTTTTCAAGATATTTGACAGCCTCGGACTTATTGATGTTTGCGGTACCGGTAAGTGCGATGTTGGTAAGATATTTCTTAAGGTCCGCCTTTGCATCGATCGTATCCGATTCGATTATGCATCTTGTATCAAGGTAGGTATTCTTGTCGGTCTCACAGAGAGTTCCGCTTAAGGTGTCACTATATTCAAGCCTTACTTCCCTTCCCGAATCCACATCAAGGACAGAGGCCTTCTTTGCACCTGCAAGAAATGTCCTGTCTACGAGAAATGTATTCTCGTCGCTCTTGATATAAGCAGTACCCGAATAACCGGTGCTGCCGGTGGGCTTTCTCAGCTCATAGTTGGATCTTACCTTGGTGATACCCTCTCTTCTGGGGATACCATAGATCATTCCGATAAGGAAGTCCCTGAGTGTGGACTTTCCGCTTTCGGGTCCTCCGACTATAAGATTGATACCCGTATCAAGGTCCATGCCTTTATTATGAAATTTGCCAAAATCTCTTACTAAGAGTTTAGTCAGGTACATTTATCTTTCTTCTCCTGCAAGTATTAACGCTTCCATTCCGTATCTTAAGGCTCTGCTTCTCACACTCTCATTTAAGGTGTAGCTTTCGTTGACCTCTCTTATGAAGCTTCCCATCATGTTGTTCTCATTTTCAACACGAAGAATATTCTCGTCTTCATCGGATATGGTCATATTAAGATATTCATAGATATTGAATCTGCTGTTTATCCTGGTCAGATCAAGGTCTGTATTATCCTTTGAGAAACCTTTTAAGGTAATGCTGTAAATGTTTTCATTTCCAAGCTTAAGAAGCTTGTTCTCGAGATTCCTTACTATCTCCTCCGGAGAAAGCTCGGGGCTCATGGTGATACTCACATCCACATAATTCCTCTTGGCAACAGGGCACCATGTGATCTTCGTACCCTCGTCATTTATCTCACCGATAACATAGCCATGACGTCCGGTCTCCTTCGGACCGAGAGGCTCGGGTGAACCTGCATAAGCCATCCTGTTTCTGAGGATGTGGACAGGTCTTCTGATATAACCCATCGCCACATAGTCATAACCCTTTGCGGCAATCCTGTCCTTCTTAAAAGGCATATGGTTCTTATCACCGCCCGAAGCGATCATGATGTTGATCGCATCCTCTCTACCGGGATCGATGCTCTCGATTATCCTTCCGGTATACTCGGGTTTTCCGTAGCTGAAGCCGGTGACACAGGTATTGATACCTCTTAAGTATGCATTTGTTGTTCTGTCGGGAGGAAGGATGACAGTTCTGGATGAGAATTTATAAGCCGCACTTTCGCTTCCTACCGGAATATAATCATCCGGTCCGGAAAGCATTACAGTCCTTGTCTTGGTCAGCCTTTTAAGCTTCTCATCAACATATATAAGATCATCCACCGAAGGTGATCTGTCAAAGAGATTACCTGCAATAAGAAGAAGGTCGATATCCTTCTCATTACAGTCATCGATGATCCTGTCAAATGTTTCCTCTATCTCGGCTGTTCTGTGTTCTCCCCAGGGCTTATCCTTATCCGGACAGGCAAAGAGATGAACATCTGCTATATGGATAAACTTCATAGTATGCAGTCCTTTTCTTCGATTTAACTTTAACTTATTAATTATACTTTTTTATGGGAAGTTTTGCAAATGATATCGGCAGTTTTTAAGAGTTATCTTTTCCCTTAACCTTGTCCGCAACCTTGATGATCGGGGCAACCACGATCCTCTTTACGGAAAAATTTTCACGATATCTGTCAAATACTTCTCTCGGTGATATGGAGCTGAGTCTGGAGGAGAAGAAAAAGTAGCTTCTCTCCTTTGCCTCTTCCCTTAAATCTATCAGCTTATTCTTATATTCATTATACTTGACCAC
Organism: Eubacterium sp.; assembly: GCA_017619835.1. Lineage (GTDB taxonomy): Bacteria > Bacillota > Clostridia > Lachnospirales > Lachnospiraceae > Eubacterium_Q. Next base: position 58,592 of record JAFZRN010000021.1, on the reverse strand, counting down.
AACCTGGTACTCATCGGCAAGAGCTTTTATCTTAACCATGAGCTGTAAGGAATAAACTATATCCAGGAAGAAAATCCCATAGAAAAATCCTATGAAGAATGAAAATGCCAGATTCTGCGACAGCCATTCCAGAGCATCCAGCACCTGGGGATGCAGCACCAGATAATAAAATGCCGCAAGAGCATACCAGATACATGAGAAAAGGGGACAGATGACACCCTTGATATTGCCCCAGTACGGAGAATAATCCCATAGCTGAAGATGAAAATGATTGATAAAGATCATTCCCGTTATAAACTCCAGAAGTGTCATGCATGCAGCCATGATGACAAAGATGACAAGCTTCTCGAGAAGGGGATGCACCGCACCGATAGCGGGAATGGATATATGACCCAGAAGATAGAGAACTATAAGTCCGCTTCCGTAGATGGGAAGATAAGGACCGACAAAGAATCCCGGATTAACCCATTTTTTCTTTTTTCTTTCAACAGGATCAAGATATCTTCTGAAGAAGAGCTCTATGACCCAGCCCGTCACACTTCCGGACGAGAAGAGGAATAATAAGATCAACAGTTTGTTCATTGTATCTTTCCTTTAAAAGAATCCTATGATAAGTTCCGTTACATATACTGCAAGACATGAGAAAAGAGCAACCGTTGTAAGACTCTTATTCTTAAGAGCAAGGATCACCGCCACGATGAATCCGACTGTCGCGGAGATTATGCTCGAGGTTGCCACAAATATGGCCGGAACCGTCATTGCGGTAAGAACCGCATATGGTATGTAATGTAAGAATGATCTTACAAATGTATTCTCAATCTGACGTTTCACCAGTACAAAGGGAATTGCCCTTATGAGATAGGTTGATACTGCCATTAGTAAAAGATAGATCAGGAAGACTTTTATATTCATGCTGCGCCTCCCTTCTCAATATTAGAACCCATTTCGGCATCATTTTCCCCGCCGTCCTTAACGGGACTGATAACGGCCATGATACCTGCACTGATTATCGCACATAGACTGATCGCGATACCTGTGGATACCTTGGAAAGAACAGGCACATAGGTAAAGCATATCGAAAGAAGTGCCGCGATGATAACCGCAAAGACAACCGGCTTTTCCTCCTTCATGACCGGTACCACTATAGCGATAAACATTCCATAGAGAGCAAGACCAAGGGCGCTCATTACGCTGGCCGGGAGGACATTTCCGAGAATGGCACCGAGGATCGTACCCACAGCCCATCCGATATAGGGAAGAGTTGAAAGGCCGAACCAGAAGCTCCTCGTGATCTTCTCCTCTGTTATGCCGACTGCAAATATCTCGTCCGTCACGGTAAAGCTCATCAGCCATCTCCAGATTCCTTTCACCTTATCATCCAGCTTCTGCGACAGAGCGATCGACATAAAAGAATAACGGACATTTATCGTGAGCTGTGCGATCAGCATATCAACCCACAGTCCGGGCACGCACATTATCTGTACGCCGGCAAACTGTCCGGCCGAGGTCACACAGGTCATGGAGATAAGAGCCGTCTCCCACCAGGTAAGTCCATATTTAATTCCGATTATTCCAAATGTGAAGGACACCGACAGATATCCGAGTGCGATCGGAATTCCGGCCAGAAGTCCCCTCTTATAATTCTTCAACATAGCTTTGATTGTAACATTTTTATAGAATAATTCAAGTGCTTACACACCCCCTTCACAATTAAATCTGATTAGTGTTGACTAAACCCCCGTCGTTCGGGTTATACTATAGAGGCATAAGTAAAAAACAACTGACAAAGGAGGTTACATTTATGAAGTACAGATGTAAGATATGCGGGGAAATCATCGAATCCGATTCCATGCCTGAAGTATGTCCGAAGTGTAAGCAGACTGACTGCTTCGAAGTTATCGAAGATGCTGCTCCGGCAAACAAATATGCAGGAACAGAAACAGAGAAGAATCTTCAGACTGCATTTGCAGGCGAGTCACAGGCAAGGAACAAGTATACATACTTCGCTTCAGTAGCTAAGAAGGAAGGCTATGAGCAGATCTCAGCTCTTTTCCTTAAGACTGCTGACAATGAGAAGGAGCACGCTAAGATGTGGTTCAAGGAGCTCGGCGGACTTGGCGATACAGCTGCAAACCTTGCTGCTGCCGCTGACGGCGAGAACTACGAGTGGACCGACATGTATGACGGCTTCGCTAAGACAGCAGATGCTGAGGGCTTCCCTGAGCTGGCAGAAAAGTTCAGACTTGTTGCTGCTATCGAGAAGCATCATGAAGAAAGATATCGTGCACTGCTCAGTAATGTAGAGGCCAAGCAGGTATTCGAGAAGAGTGAAGTTAAGGTTTGGGAGTGCCGTAACTGCGGTCATATCGTAGTCGGAACCAAGGCTCCTGATGTATGCCCGGCATGCGATCATCCACAGAGCTTCTTCGAAGTACACGCTGAGAATTACTAAATCATCAAAATCAGATTGGGAACACCCCTGACGGGGTGTTCCTTTTTGTCATAATACGGAATTCGTGCAGACCTCCTCCCGGGGCACGGCTCGCGCCTCTGTTTCGGGCTACCCCTAGGCTCACTAAGCTCTCAGCCAATTACTTCGTAACTGGCTGAATCGCTAAGTGAACAGACCCGAAAGGTCCCCGGGAGGAGGTTGCACGAATTCCTTTCTTGTCTCAACCGGAACATGCGAAGCGGGCACGAGTGTTTGCCTGAGGGACCGTTTTGGGTCTCGGCGCTTAGCGATTCACGAGTCGAAGACGAAGTGAGAGCTTAGCGAGCGACGCAATGCGGAGCGTCCGCTAGGGGTGCCCAAACCGTGCGAGAGCAGAGTCCTCTCAGGTAAACTGCTCGTGACTGCAAGCATATATCATATATACCCACGGAGCCCCATGATTCCTCTATGCATATGACCGCAGTTTGTGTTATATTATTTAAAGTGGTAAATGTGGTAAGAAAGGACAAATTGAAATGTTATATATAAAAGGCGGACGGATTGTTGATAGTGTGACCGGATATGACGGGCCCGGGGATGTTGCAATCAAGGATAACATGATCATCGGCTCAGGTCCGGATATGGACCTCGACGAGGTTAAGGCAAAGTATGATATATCGGATGCCGAGATTGATGTGATCGATGCGACGGGTCTGGTCGTTGCTCCGGGACTGGTGGATACTCATGTACATTTCAGGGATCCGGGCTTCGAATATAAAGAGGATATCGAAACCGGCGCAAGGGCTGCCGCAAGGGGTGGTTTCACAACCGTTGTCTGCATGGCTAACACAAAGCCTCCGGTAGATAACCTTAATACCCTTAAATATATTCAGGATAAGGGCGAGAAGGCCTGCATCCATGTACTTCAGACCGCTACCGTGACTAAAGGGATGGCAGGTAAAGAGCTCGTGGATATGGATGCTCTCGCCGAGGCAGGAGCCATGGGCTTTACCGATGACGGACTTCCGATAATGGATGAGAAGGTTCTTTATGAGGCACTTGTTAAGGCAAAGGATCTGGATATGCCGATAAGCCTTCATGAAGAGGACCCTCAGTTTGTAAAGCAACCCGGAGTAAATATGGGAAAGGTTTCCGAAGAGCTCGGTTACGGCGGAGCTGCCGCTGCCGCAGAGGATGTCATGGTGGCAAGGGATACCGCTCTTGCGGTTGAAACCGGCGCCGCACTCTGCATCCAGCATATAAGTTCAAAGAACAGCGTGGAATATGTTAGAGCCGCAAAAAGGCTGGGCGGAGATGTTCATGCCGAAGCAACGCCACATCATTTTACACTTACTGAAGAAGCCGTACTTAAGTACGGAACTAACGCAAGGATGAACCCTCCTCTCAGAACAGAGGAAGACAGACTTGCGATAATAGAAGGGATCAAGGACGGCACCATCGATATGATAGTTACCGACCATGCACCTCATTCAGAAGAAGAGAAATCAAGACCGCTGGCCGAAGCACCAAGCGGTATAACCGGTCTCGAGACTTCTCTCGGACTCGGGATCCTTTCACTTGTAAAGCCGGGACATATCACTCTCCTTAAGCTGATGGAGCTTATGAGTAAGAATCCCGCAGAGCTTTACAGGATGATCCCCGGAAGTATTGAAGAAGGTGAAGCCGCTGACATCGTCATTTTCGGTGAAGATGATGAATGGATCGTCGGAAACTTTGCCTCTAAAGCCAAAAATACACCCTTCACGGGGTGGAAACTCCCGGGAAGGGTGCATTATACGATCTGCAGTGGAAAGATAGTTTATTCAGATAATTAAGATAACTATCCTTCGATGATTAGATAAGCTTCTTTAATTCATCAAGAATCTGGGCTATTGCTTCGTTGGTCATTCCGCCAAAGGAACGTAACGTACGGATAGGCATATATTCCATCATTGCCTTTGTCATCTCGTCCAGCTCACCGCCTTCACCGGAGAACTGAGTTGATGCTTTTGCAAACTGCTGCTCGGTAAAGGCACGTGTCTTATCATATGCAAGAAGCTCACCTAACTGAATATCATGATCTATAACCGGAGGTATCTGAAAGCTTCCGGTTAATTTTATTTCTTTTGTGAGAACTATGTCTCTTGAAGACTTTCCGATCTCGATAACATAGCTTCCGTTTGCTGCATACCAGTCATTCAGTTCTTCCGAAAACCATGCAAAGCTTCTCTTATCGAGGGTGAAGCTTACTGTCTTAGTCTCACCCGGCTCAAGCTCTACCTTTTCAAAGCCCTTAAGCTCGTGAACAGGTCTGTTTACAGCATTTGTCTTATCAGAGATATAGAGCTGAACGATCTCCTTACCTTTAACATCGCCGGTATTTGTAACATCTACATACACCCTAGTTTCTGATGTTATGTCAACCACTTCGGAATCTACCTTAAGGTTGCTGTATTCAAAGGTTGTATATGAAAGTCCGTATCCGAACGGGAAGAGGACATCCATCTTCTTTGTATCATAATATCTGTAGCCTACGAAAACTCCCTCGGCATAATTAACCTTATGTCTTGCAACAGGAAAGTTGAGGAAGCTCGGATTATCCTCGAGCTTAATCGGGAAGGATTCGGCAAGCTTTCCGGATGGATTAACCTTTCCGTAAATCACATTCATCACAGCTTCTCCCACGCCCTCTCCGCCGAGATAAGCTTCTACGATACCGGATACCTTATCAGCCCATGGCATCTCAACAGGTGAACCGTTGTGAAGAACAACTATAACCGGCTTGCCAAGTTCGATAAGCTTTGCGATAAGCTCGTTCTGGCAGTCGGGAAGTCTCATATGGCTTCTGTCATAGCCTTCCGATTCGAATACATCGGGAAGTCCGGCAAATACGATGATCTTATCTGCTGCTTCAGCCTTATTTAAAGCTTCGGCATACTTAGCTTCATCCTTTACATCGGCATCATAAGGGAAGCCTTCCGCAAAGGAGATATTATCCGAATAGTTATCCTTAACGGAAACTGCGGATACAATGTTATGAGCATTTATATGGCTGCTTCCGCCACCCTGGAATCTGGGTGATTCGGCAAAGCCGCCAATGATTGCTATCTTCTCGGCATCTCCGAGAGGCAAAACATTTTCATTCTTAAGAAGTACTATACACTCTTCTTCTGCACGTACTGCCTTCTCATGATCGATGTCTCTGTCAAATGTCTCGGTCTGCCTATGCTCTATAAACTTTTCAATCCATTTGAGGATATTTGTAACTGCCTTATCCAGGTCTTCCTGTGACAGAGCACCGCTCTTAACAGCTTCAACTATGGAAGCATCATTTACACCCTGGCTTCCGGGCATCTCAAGATCAAGTCCGGATGCGATACCCTTTATCCTGTCAGAAACTGCTCCCCAATCGGACATTACCACTCCGTCGAAGCCCCACTCATCTCTCAGGACTTCATTAAGGAGCCAGTTATTCTCTGATGAATATTCGCCGTTGATACGGTTATAGGAAGCCATAATCGTCCATGGCATGGACTTCTTAACAGCAATCTCAAAACCTGCGAGATATATCTCTCTCAAGGTTCTCATATCAACTATATCGTCTGCATACATTCTCTCGGTTTCCTGGGAATTTGCGGCAAAATGCTTAAGCGACGTTCCCACATTCTGAGACTGGACACCGTTTATATATGATGCCGACATCTCACCCGTAAGATACGGGTCCTCGGAAACATATTCGAAGTTACGTCCGCAGAGAGGCGAACGCTTTATATTGATAGCCGGGCCGAGGATGGTCGATACATCAACTGCTTGGCACTCCTTACCTAAAGTAACACCCATGTCATACATGAGCTGTTTATCGAAAGATGCAGCTGTGGCGCAGGCCGTTGGGAAACATACAGCATCTATCGAATTATAGATGTCCGTCTGATCCTGCGGAGTGATCTCCTGCTTTCTGAGTCCGTGAGGGCCATCGCACATGAATATGGCCGGAACCCCCAGCTCTTTAAATTCCTCGGTGGTCCACATATCATGTCCCGATACAAATGACGCTTTCTGCTCGAGAGTCATCCTCTCAACAATACCCTTAATATCCATACATACCTCCTACTTCTCATTATGTACAGTTCTTGTGAGACTCTCCCCCGAATACTTAAGAACCCCGTCTGTCTTCTTGTAGCATACGACCTTATAAATGTACTTCTTACCCTTCAGTACATTCAGGTCGGAATATATATCACCGCTTGTACGGCCGATCAGGACAAAATGATTCTTATTCAGAATGCTTCGGTAAACTTCCGAAACCGTGTCATTTCCCTGCTTAGGCCAGCTGACGGTGTAATTGATAAAGTCCCTGCCATAGACCGAATCTTCGGAGCCTACGAACAGTTCAAATGTGTTCCTGCTCTTTACCTCGACCGTGGTCACTATCGAAAGGCCGCTGTCCGACTGGGCCCTGATATAGGTCTCGCCCTTGCTTACGCCCGTGATGGTTCCGTACTCATCGACGGTTGCGATTGAAGGATCGTTCGAGGTATACATGATATGGTCCTTCCCGTTATACTTATCGAGATAGACATCATTTTCGGCCGAAACCTTGATCTTTGCATCGATACTTGCCGACTTTCCCGGCTCCAGATATATATAATTCTTGTCGATCTGCATCCTGACATCAGCGATATGCTGAAGCTTTGTCGCCTTCTTCTTACCTATACCCACCTTCTTCTCGCTCTTGGAATAGTACTCATTTCCAAGTACGGATTTATTGAAAATGGTTTCGTAGATCGTACATGCAGCAAGATAACTGCCCGCAAACGTAGGATGCTTCAGGTCATCCGTAATGAGATTGACCTCGGGATATTCCTCGGAGCATCTGAGGAAATTCTGGCCAACAGGAGCAACCTTTATACCGAACTCATTTCCGACCTTGTAATAAATGTCGGATACAAGCTCTGTTGCCTCTGCCTTATCCATGGTGACCTGCATGGTACGGTTATCGACCTTCATTCCGCTTTCCTTTGCCCAGGTCATATACAGGACAGGTTCTGCTCCGCTGTCCCGGACCATTCCGATAAGCTTCGACACAGCCTTGTAGGTATTCTTGTTATAGCTCTTTACAAACTCACTGGAATAACCCTGAAGGACAACATAATCCCAGTCCTTCTTGAGAAGCTTTCTCAGCTTCTTTCCGGCCTTAGTCTTTGAGCTTGCAAACTTTCTCAGCTTATAGCCGCCGAACGCAAGTCTCTTGGCCTTGACCTTGACACCGTCCGCCTTGGCTATACCCTTAAAGATCTTATGAAGTCTGTTTCTTTTCGTAAAGCTGTTGCCCACAAAAAGAACCTTCACGGTCTTCTGAGCCGTGCTGCCCTCAGCATATGCAGTTGTATATTCCGACAGAACGACTGTAAAAACGAGACATGCTGTCAGAAGAAGAGCTAAAAGTCTTTTCTTCATATGCTATAACCTTTAAATATATATCTTTGGATCGTTTTATAAAAAGATTCGTAAATTATATTATACCACACTTTTACTCTCTTTATACAGGAGTTTTAAGAAAACCGGTGTGAGTATGGAACTTACGACAATAAGAAGAATGACCGATGTGAAGAATTTGCTCTCCATCATTCCGGCCTCGAGTCCTCTCTTTGATACGATCAGGGCAACCTCTCCTCTGGTCATCATGCCGACTCCGATCTTAAGAGCATTTTTCCCCTTGAAGCCACTGAGCTCTCCCACAAGTCCGCAGCCTGCGATCTTGGAAAGAAGTCCCACGATGACAAAGCAAAGAGAGAACAGAAGGATCGTGGTATCAATCGTATGAAGATCCGTCTGAAGTCCGATGCTCGCAAAGAACACGGGACCGAAGATCATGTACGAATTAACGTCCATCTTTCTGTCTATATATTTTGAGTCATCAAGAGAGCTCATAATGATACCTGCCACAAATGCGCCGGTAATATCCGCAATCCCGAAGTACCTGTCAGCCACATACGAAAGTGCGAGCGCAAGGGCAAGCCCTATGATAGGGATTCTCTGCGTGTGAGGATATTTCTTATCGATCACCTTGAGAATCTTAAATATGACAATTCCGAAGACCACTGCAAGGACAAAGAATCCTGCAGTCCTGAGGAATACATCAGATACTTTATTATTCGGATCCCTGAAGCTTATTACGATCGTAAGCACAAGGATACCGATAACATCGTCAATGATCGCGGCACTTAAGATCGTTGTCCCCGTCTCCTCGGTCAGCTTGCCAAGCTCCTTTAAAGCCTGGACTGTAATGCTTACGGAAGTCGCCGTAAGGATCGTTCCGATAAAGACCGCTCTTAAGAAAGCTTCATTTCCGAAAGAAGAAAAACCATAAAAACACATATAGAGTATCGTTCCGCAGACAAGCGGAACAAATACTCCTGCACATGCGATAAGTGTCGCCTTTATTCCTGTTTTTTTCAGCTGAGTTATGCTTGTTTCAAGACCGGCACTGAACATAAGAAGTATGACACCGATCTCTGCCGTTCCGGATATAAAATCCGAAAGCTCCACGAAACCGAGAACGCTTGGACCTATAAGAAGACCTGCTATAATTCCGCCCACAACCTGGGGCATCTTAAGCTTCCTTGCAACAAGTCCGAAAAACTTAGCTGTAATGATAATGATTGAAATATCCCTTAGGATAGTCAGCTTATCCATCACTCTCTCCCTGAATTTTTATAATGGATAAATGAATCTCTTATTACTTACCAATTCATCTCTATATTTTTTTATGTAGAACTTAGCCATATTCAGATTCTGCTCCGAATAGTTGCCGCATTCCTCCGGCTTAGCTCCAGGAATCTCACCCTCATATCCGATGATGAAGTCACACATATCAACCACCATCTGATATATATCCTCCGACTCCAGCTCACCGAACATAACAATGTAACATCCCGTCCGGCAGCCCATGGGTCCGAAATAAACTATATCATCCTTCCTGTCACAGTTCCTGAGATAAGTCGCACCCATATGCTCGATTGTATGCAAAGCCGGCATATCCATGACCGGCTCCCTGTTAGGCGCCGTCATTCTCATATCAAACGTGGTTATCACCACATTCTCCTTCTTATCCCTCCTGGACACATATAACCCTGGAAACAAATTCAGATGATTAACCGAAAAACTTGCTATTCTTTCCATATCAACTTCCTTACACTCAAACTGTTCTTCTTGTTATACTCTATCTTTATATTATAATCAATCTTTTTTTCTATATATTTTATTCTACTTTATTAATCTTTCATTTTTGCAGCGTACGTTTCTAATAAAGTAAACGCGGGAGGGCGCTGTCCCATATTTTTCGTAAGCTAATATTTTATGCTTAAAACGGTTTTTGTTAGCCGATTTTCTCCTTAAAACATGGATTTTTATATCTTACAGCTAATAAATTTTCAATATATCTCATTTTATTAGCTTAGTTCTTCTCTTAAAACATCTAATTGATATATTTATCTATATAATCAGCTAATATTTTTTCTTATATATTTGATTTGTTAGCTTTTTCAATGGATTCACGTCCTGGCATTTCATTTTCTTTCTTGCAGCGTACGTTTCTAATAAAGTAAACGCGGGAGGGCGCAATCCTGTTTCACTTCGAGGGCCTTCTCCGGCACTCGAAGGGGAACATGGTAGCGCTATACCCGCTTCAATTCGTAGCTGCACTCTCGGCTACGCTATACCCGCTTCAATTCGTAGCTGCACTCCCGGCTGCGCTATACCCGCTTCAATTCATAGCTGCACTTTCCTCTACACCTTACTCATAACGAAGTGCATCGATAGGGCTCAGGCGTGCGGCACGACGTGCCGGATAAAGTCCAAAGACCACCCCTACGAGCGACGAGAACAGGAACGAAATAATGATCGCTCCGTATGGCGGACTCACCGCTACAGTAAGCATGCTGAGACTTTCCTGCGACTGCACGATCTGCTTAACGACGAAAGATATAATTCCACCGTTCACCAGTCCCAGAAGTATCCCTATTATACCACCGATCGCACAGATTAAAACAGCTTCTACAAGAAACTGCATCTCAATAACCCTGTTCTTGGCTCCGAGCGCCTTCCTGATACCGATTTCCTTGGTTCTCTCAACAACCGAAACCAGCATGATATTCATAACACCAATACCACCAACGATAAGTGATATGGCAGCAATTATCGATATAGCGGCTGTGATGACATTAAGAACTGTATTGATCATCTTCAGCTGCTCTTCAAGACTCTGTACCAGGATCTCGTAATTGGTATCTCTGTTAGTCCTCTCAAAGTAGGCCTTTGTATTCTCCTTAAGCATGCTGACATCAACACCGGGCTCATTAAAGAAATAGAATGCCCAGAAGTTTCTGTTAAACTCAGGCTCATTTGCAAGATCCCATGCATACTGAACCGGGAGTATCATTTCCGTGGCCTGATCCTTCTCGTCCTTACTCTGCTGTCCGAGATTTGCCATCTGGGTTCTTGTCTGCTTATAAACACCGATGATATATGCATCCATGACCTCTTTGTTGGAAAGAGTCATCTCAATATGTTCACCTATCGGATTATCCATTCCGCCGAGACCGTATTTGACAAAATTCTCGGAAACAACACAGACCCTCTTCTTACCGAAGCTGTCATCGAAATTGATATCACGTCCGTAGACGATCTCATAATTCATCGTTTTACAATATGCTTCAGTGGTTCCGATAACATTTACATTGGCTTCATTGTCGCCATCCGTATAAATGGTTTCACCAAGGCTGTAATCCATATTTACATCAGAGACCATGCCCGAAAATGCCTGCTTATATTTATACATATCATCAAGCGTGAACATGGGCTGTTCTGTTTCGTACTTATAGGTAGGATCCATCCATGTTACACCCAGCTGGTTAGTTCCCGTCAGATCTGAAAATGTCTTCTGGATCGTCTGTCTTAAGGAACTTCCTATTGTGGATATCGTGATAACGGAACTGATTCCGATAATGATTCCAAGCATTGTGAGGATGGAACGCATTTTATTGGCCCTTACGCAGGACCATGCAAGACGGAGGTTTTCACTAAAGTTCATTCTGTGCACCTCCCTCTTCTACTTCAGTTGTACTGTAGCTCATCTTATCAGCATTCGGATCCTTTTTCCTTGCATCTCTTCTGAGTTTATACATCGCATTATTCTCATCTGAAATGATGTATCCGTCACTGATCGTAACTATCCTCTGAGTTTCGGAGGCAAGTTCCTTACTGTGAGTGATGAGTACTATTGTCTTTCCCTGCTCATCATGAAGCTTGTGGAAGATATCCATGATAAGATGACCTGTCTTTGAATCCAGGGCACCTGTAGGCTCGTCCGCAAGTATGATGGACGGGTTGCAGGCAAGTGCTCTTGCTATTGCGACTCTCTGATTCTGTCCGCCCGAGAGCTCATTTGCCTTATGCTTATAACGGTCCGACATGCCAACCATCTCAAGGATGTGCATGGCCTTTTCCCTTCTCTCTTTACGGGACATGCCGCTGTACATAAGCGGTACCTCGACATTTTCAACCGCAGAGATACGGGGGATCATGTATGCACTCTGGAACACGAAACCAATCTCCTGATTTCTTATCTCGCTCAAATAATCATCATCCATTTCGGAGATGTCTTCACCGCTGAGATAATACTTTCCCGAAGTAGGTCTGTCCAGCGCGCCGATTATATTCATCATCGTGGATTTGCCGCTTCCCGATTCACCGACCAGTGCAACAAACTCACCGTCATGGACCGTAAGATCTATGTCGTGAAGTATATGCAGCTCATTTTCAAGTCCTTCATAATACTTCTTGTTGATGTGCTGCATGTCGATAACTACTCTACTATCCAATTCGCACATCTCCTATTCTTTTATCTTGACAATGCCGCCTTCTGCAACCGTATCGGGGTACAGGATGACCTTGTCACCCGGCTCGAGGTCACCGCCTGTGATCTCTGTATAATAGTCACCGGTCTCACCGGTTTCAATATTTCTTCTCTCAGCCATATAGAAGCCTGATGTTTCCTTGGCAACATATACATAATCGCCGTCATCATCCGTCATGATGGCGGTATATGGAACAGCCATAACGGACATCTCATTTCCGGTAGCTATCTTGGTCTTAACATTCATTCCGAGAAGCATGTTAGTCTGCTCATTTATATCTATCACTGCATTGTAGCCGGAATCGGTACTCTGCATGCCGAGGACGGACTGCTCGCTGGAAGTTCCCATTACAAAGTTGATCACCTTGGAAACCTTTCCTTTTCCGGTAACATCCTCGAGTGTATCATTTGAAAGATCTACATCCATACCTTCCTTTATCTTGAAGATATCTCTTTCCTTTATATCAACAATGACGCGAAGTTTCTGATCATTCTCGATCTGAAGGATGATTCCTGTCGGAACAAGACCCTCGGTTGCGCTGACAGATGTAACGATACCGTCATGCTCGGCCTTTATTATGGTCTTCTCCTTCATCTCGTAGCAGCTTGCCAGCTCTGAAGCGATTGCGGAATAAGAGGAAATGTTTGACAGAGTCAGCTCGTTTGAATTCTGAGCGCTCTGAACCGCTTCCTTCTGTCCCTCAACCACCTGATCGTAGCTGTCCTTTGTACTCTTATAGATGGATTCCTTTTCGTTCATTGCCATCTCTGCCGCATCAAGTGCCGCCTTCTTCTCGGTAACAGTAGTGGACTTCTTCTTGATGGCATCAGTCTCGGTAGCTTTCTTCAGCTTCTTAACTGCCTTTTTATATGCTTTCTTGGCCTTTTCGTATTCATCAACTGCCTCGTTGTAATCCTCTTCTGCCTCATTTACACCGTTCTTGGCTTTGTTGATATTTCTGCCCGAGGATTCCTTTGTCTGATTCAGCTGACGATTTGATATTTCAATCTCCTTAGCCTCACGTCTTTCCTCATCGGATGCCTGAGCTTCGAGAGCATCAATCCTCTCATTTATATCCTTATCATCGATGATGCAGACAGTATCGCCGGCCTTTACTCTGTCACCGACTTCAACCTTTATCTCCTTTATAGGGTACTGGAGAGTCGTGACAACACTCTGAACCTCCTGGCTTTCAATAGTACCTGTACTGTTGATATAAGCCGTAAGATCCTGTTCGCCGTAGCTTTCGACAAGAGTCTCTGTTCCGAGTCCTTCGGTAGTTTTCTTTATAAGCCTCGTATAGCCATATGCGGCTGCACCGAGAGCAGCTAAAGCAACAACTAAAATAAGCGCTATTATAGCCTTGTTTACCTTCTTACCCTTTTTCTTTTTACCGTATTTTTCCTCCCAGGATACTTTGGTTGTATCAACCTCCGGAGTGTTTGGAGTGTTACTTTCTTCCATCACTGTTTCCTTTCATAGATTAGTAAATTTTGACATGCTAAAGGATATCATAAGAATACTTATGATAACAATATGATAATCTTAATTTTTCCTTAATTCTGGTCTTTGAGGTAGTCTCTCACCTCAAGAAGGGAATTTAAGATGATCGATGCCTTCTCTTTCATCTCATCATCCGGACTCAGCATGTCCGGGACCATGATGCTGAAGGCACCGGCAGCATGTGCCGCCCTGATCCCGTTGAATGAATCTTCTATGACCACGCACTCTTCGGGCTCACTTCCGAGGCGGTGAGCCGCTTCGATAAATATGTCCGGTGCGGGTTTGCTTTTCCCGACCATATCGCCGCAGACGATCTCATCGAAATAATCGATGATGCCGACCATCCTTAATTCTCTTTCCACGCTTTCTTTTTTGGTGGAGGATGCAATAGCTATCTTCTTATCTTCCCCCTTAAGATAAGTGAGAAGCTCTCTTACGCCGGGCTTGACCAGCGGCTCGGCTTCGAATCTTGCAGCGAACAGTACGTCGACTTCCTTTCTGAATCTTTCGAGGTCGAAATCATTTCCATAAAAACTCAGCATGACCTTCCTGGATTCTTCGCTTGTTATTCCTATACATTTGTAGCATGCTTCCTCGACATGCTCGATACCGTACTTGTTTCCGACTTCAACACAGCAGTCCACATAGAGTCTTTCGGTATCGAAGATGATTCCGTCCATGTCAAAGATAATGCTTTTAGTGTTTTTAAAATTCATGTTTTTCCTTTTCTATTTCCCTAATTCTTTTTGCCGGTCTTATAAGTCTTTAAAGTGAAATGAGTTCTTGCCGCTTGCATAATCGCCTACTATCTGTCCCTTGCCCGAAAGCAGATACTTATAGGTCACAAGACCTTCGAGACCTACAGGTCCTCTTGCATGGATCTTGCTTGTGCTTATGCCGACCTCAGCTCCGAATCCGTATCTGAAGCCGTCCGCAAATCTCGTCGAGCAGTTTCTATAGACTCCGGCGGAATCAACCAGCTGGAGAAATCTCTCGGCAGCGGCGTCATTTTCGGTGATGATAGCATCTGTATGATGGGAGCCCCTGAGATTGATGTGGGCGATTGCTTCGTCAACATCATTTACTATCTTTGCGGAAACGATGAGGGCGAGGTACTCCTTAAACTCGGACTCATCAATCGTCTCATAGCCGTCTGTTGCAGCCTTATCGAGGATATCCGTAACCTCCTTCGTGCCGCGGAGTGTAACACCGTTTTCCTTAAGAGCCTTCATGAGGATCGGAAGGAACTGATTGGCGATATCCCTGTGGATGAGAAGTGTCTCAACTGCGTTGCAGGCTGCGGTATACTGGATCTTCGCATCAACGATGATCGGGATTGCTTTTTCAAAATCGGCATCCTTATCAACATAGATATGGCAGACGCCGTCAGCATGGCCCATGACCGGGATGCGGGTGTTATTCATTATGTACTGAACGAATTTATTCGAGCCTCTCGGGATAAGAAGGTCTACAAGACCGTCGCATGTAAGAAGCTCATCTATCTCATTATGCTGCTCCACCTGAAGCATGCAGCCCTCAGGGAAGCCTGCCTCGAGAACGGCATTATAAATGATACCGAACAGAATTCGGTTAGTGAACGTAGTCTCCTTACCGCCCTTAAGAACCGGGCAGTTACCACTCCTGATACAAAGAGAGGATATCTGAACGAGTGCGTCAGGACGTGCCTCGAAGATAACTCCGATAACTCCGATGGGGCAGCTCTTTCTCGTAAGCACAAGATCTGCATCAAGTTCTCTGTGAAGAGTAACCTTTCCAATGGGATCCTCAAGACTTATCAGCTGCTTTATTCCGGCAACCACGTCAGCAAGCTTTGCTTCATTGAATTTAAGACGCTTTACGATCTGGTCTGCGACACCGTTTTCTGCAGCCGCATCCAGATCCTTTTTATTCTCGGCAAAGATCTCGTCCTGCTTTTCAACAAGTCTCTCGGCAACTATCTCGAGAGCCTTGCATCTTGTCTCATTATCCATAGCGGCAACAAGCGGTGCCACCTGCTTCATTTTTCTTACTTCATCTTTTACTACCATACTTTTCCTCCGCTATTATATTAGTTCTCTTTACTTCATAATACTTTAGAATGTCTACGATTTCTTTGGTTATCTTTTCTCCGGCCACGACAGGGCTTACGGCGGGCGGGCAGCCCATATAGGTGTCCGCTGCGATGAGTCCGATCAGGTCGTCTGAAACCTCGCGGGTCTCATGATTTTTATACATGACTTCCCGGGGACTGCATACGACCTCCGGAAGCCTGAAGCTTAGTTTTGTTTTTTCTGAATCTGCCGGTTTCAACATGTCGGCTGATATATCTTTCATCACTTTCGTGAAGGTTTCATACGCATCCTCGGGAAGGTAAGGGCTCCACATCGTGACCAGATAGTCCCGGTCGGCATATTCGCATTCTATCCCTTTATCATGCAGGATGGCAAGAAGTTCTTTTCCGCTTACCTTAAGTTCCGATAAGTCAAATGTCATCTTAAGCGGTTCATCTCCCGAGAACCTCCAGCCAGAATTCTCAAGTGCTTTCTTTACACCGGTTACCTTTTCGGCGCATTCCATGTAAAGCTCTTTCGATACTCTTTCGGGCATCTCATCAAGTGATCTTAAGATAAGATATGACGGGCTTGTCGAACCGAACATAAGAAGAGTATCTCTTATATCCGTATCGCTGAATTCAGGCGAATTTTTTGATATGTGAAGATATGCACCTCCTGTAAGGACAGGCAGAGTCTTATGAGCAGAATCAACTGCCATATCAGCTCCGAGAGTTATCGGATGCAGGTCAGTCACATCACGCTCCAACCCATCCGTTCTATCTATAAACTTAAGGTATGCGCCATGCGCATTATCCACGAGCAGCATTTTACCGAAGCTGTGTGCCACCTCGGCAAGTCCTCTTACATCGAGCATATTACCGAGATAGTCGGGTGAAGTGATATATACAGCCGCAATATCTTTTTTGCCGGCATCTGATTCCAGAAATCTCTTCAAGCCTTCGGGTGTAACTATAGATCTGCAGAGGGAATAATCTTCATCCTCCGACGGAAGCCATATGATATCAAAATCAAGCAGCATAGCGGCATGTATAAAGGATTTATGAGCATTCCTTGATGCAGCAATCGCTATCTTTTCAGAGCCCGCATTCCGAACAGCAAGACTGCACATAGCCTTTATCATCTGCGTAGACCCCTCGGTCCCGTAATAAGTATGCCTTGCTTTGAATATTTCCGAGGTCTTATTCTCGCTCTCAAGGATCACTCCTTCGGCCTCATATAAAGAGTCCGCTCCGGTAACCTCCGTGATATCGAAATCATTTCCAAAAGCACCCTTATGCCCCGGCATATGTAGGCGCAGCATCCCGGAAGCCGAATATTCATCTATGAAGTTGGAGATGCTGCTTTCCTGCATTCAAAGTTACCTCATTATGTGACAAACAGATCTGATCTGTTTGTCACATTAAGCATTCTCGAGTATGGCCTGAAGGCCGTCATGGTTATTATCAGATTCTGTCACAACATCGGCAGCGGCTTTGGTGGTGTCGGAAGCATTTATCATTGCGACACCCAGGCCGGCAGCCTGTATCATTGAAATATCATTATCCGCATCACCTGCGGCGATCGTATTCTCGGTCTTTACACCCAGGTACTCTGCAAGGCGGAGAAGCGCATTTCCCTTTCCGGACTCCTTCGGGATAAGCTCGAGGTAGTAATCGTTTGAATACATGAGATTAAGGATGTCCCCGTATCTCTCTTCGATCATCTCCCTGAACTTCTCCTGCTTCGCGTGATCATGAAGCTCGATACATATCAGCTTCCCGGGCGCTTTATCCAAGAATTTTACTATATCATCAGCTACAATTAAAGGAGTTTTTATCACTCTCCTGTAGAAATCCATGCATTCGTTATATGCCGGCGACAGGATGAAGTCATCATTATAGGTATGAACGTGGATACCGAACTCCTTCGCGAGAGCGAGGATCTCGGCCACCAGAGAGATCTCAACCCCCGTCCTGTAGACAGTCTTCTCGTTATCGATATCGTAGATCTGGGCGCCGTTATAAGCTATCGCAAAGCTTCCTCTCACATCCAGCTCAAGGCTTCTGTAGGCCGCACGCGCGCTGTTTATATCCCTGCCCGTGCACACGGCAAATGTATTGCCCCTGTTCACGAAATCGGTAAGTGCCTTTTTCGTTCCGGGGCTTATCTTCTTTTCATCCGTAAGTATTGTTCCGTCCAGATCGGACAGAAAGATTTTTCTATCACTCATAACATTCCTTTTCGAGGGGGCTAGACATTTCCCTCATAAACATACTTCAGTTTTTCCCTTGCAACATCAGCAAGGCGGTATATCAGCGAAACTTTGGTCGCACTTCTATCTGTCATATGGAATCTCGGGAAGAATCTCGAGATATGAAGCGGCACATTTTCGCCGATCACATTTCCGTCGGCATCCCTAAGGCCGGCGATATATGAGCTTATCGCCCTCATCTCATCCTCGGAATCATTTTCACCGGGAACTATGAGCGTCGTAAGCTCCACATGACATATCTTAACTGCTTCTTCGATAAATGACTTCACCATCTGAAGGTTTCCGCCGAGAGTACCGTTATAATACCTCTCGGTAAATCCTTTAAGATCGATATTCATTGCATCGATATAGGGCCCGATCTCCTCAAGCACCTTAAGGTCAGCGGTGCCGTTGGAAACGAGGACATTTACCATGCCCATCTCATGGACCAGCTTTGCCGTATCCCGTACGAATTCATAGCCGATAAGCGGCTCGTTATAGGTAAATGCCACTCCGATATTTCCCTGCCTCTTATAAAAGTCTGCGGCGCGGGCAAGCGCCTCCGGAGTCCAGTCCTCGGCTTCCTCTTCAAAAAGGTAAGCCCTGTCGGACCAGGATATCTCACTGTTCTGACAGAAGGGACAGCGAAGATTACAGCCGTAGCTTCCCACCGAAAGAATGTTGCTTCCGGGATGGAAACGGCTTAAAGGCTTTTTCTCTATCGGATCAAGTGCAAGTGAAGTCACCTTGCCATAGTTAAGCGGCACGATATCTCCGTTCCTGCAGCTTCTTACACCGCAGAAACCCCGTGCGCCTTCCTTTATCTCACAATGTCTGAAACAGACCTCACACTTTGGCATAGCGTCCCCCATAAGATCTATATATGTCTTATAACCTCGAATCTTTCGAGGCTGTATCTGTCACTCTCTTTTATCCCGCCCTTTCTCATAGCGATGGATACCTGCTGATCCACGGTATCCACTCCGTCAAGGTCGGGAAGCAGAAGTCCTCTTTTCATTCCGCAGGTCACGATGACCCCATATCTCTTTACATCCAGCTCGGCCTTTGACTTTATCGGCTCCGGTTTTCCGAGAACGTCGACATTTACCTCGAGATACGGGATCTCGGAGGGAATTATCGGCTCGAATCTCGGATCTCTGGTGGATGCGCTTATCGCATTATGGATTATCTCCTCAGCCACCGAATCCTCTGTAGGAAGGATCGTACCGATACAGCCCCGAAGCATTCCATGTTCATGGATCGAGACAAATGCGCCCGCCTGATTTGACATAAGCTCTGCCTTCTCCTCATCACTGAAGCCTTCCATTCCTTCCGCAGTCGATATAGTCTTTCCGTTCATTATATAGGTCTCAAGCGACCTTCTTGCCAGGCGGACATAAGCATCCGAACCGGACCTCATATCGGCAAGCCTTTTAAGTTCTTTCTTAAGATGGATCTCAAGGAAGCGGCGGCTTTCGTCCTCCACCACATTTCCGGCATCATCCCTTTTAACATGGAAAATGCATAGGCCGTAGCCGACTCCTGTCACATCCTCATGTGAGAGAGTCTCTATGTCTACCGAAAGTCCGTCCAAAGCACCGGCCATCATGACAAAGGAACGGTGTCCGCATTCTGCGGCCTTCTCACAGAAGGTTTCCTCGAAGTCAAGCATTTCTCCGAAGGCGCCTCTTGAAGCTACGTCCATTATCCTTTCATCATATTCCGGACCTTCCTTTGCAAATCCATAGGGGCCGTACTCCTGAAGCTTATGCGAAAGGTCTCCGCTTGCTACATAAACAGCACGCCTGCCCGTATCCCGGACAGCTTCGGCGATTATTGTTCCAAGCTTATAGTGATCTGTAAGCGAAAGACCAGAAAGACCGATGCGGATTATCTTAAAGTCACTGTATTTCTGACGAATAAAGTATAGGGGGACCATAGTGCCGTGATCCAGCTCTCTCTTTCTCTCCCCCATTGTCCCGGCAGGAAAATCTTCTCTTCTTGCGAGAAGCTCGATCCTTGAAACAAGCTCTGTATCATACTCCTCGGCGAACTTTACCTTAGACGCACTAAAATCTGCAAAGGAGCCCTTCGCAGATTTTCCCGGTGATATATGAAAATAGTCCGAATACATGGTCGCATGAGGACTCGAGATTATGATAGTCTCGGGCTTCATTTTTGCTATATCCTCCGCAACCCTCTTATATGATTCTATTGTTTTTCGTACCTGCCCCTCGCTTCCGCGTCCCACCTCGGGAACTATGAGCGGCGGATGCGGTACCATATATGAAGCTACTATCGACATGGCCTACCTCCTTAAACCTCTGTCACCCCAAACTTAAGATCACAGCCACTTACGCTTCTTGAAGAATATCAGACTTCCGACGATGATGAGAAGGCTGACAATGATAACTACCGGATAGCCCCATCTCGATCTCAGTTCAGGCATGTTATAGAAGTTCATTCCATACCAGCCTGCGATGAGAGTAAGCGGCATGAAGATTGTCGTTACGACCGTAAGCAGAGTCATGATACGGTTCTGCTTAACGTCCATCTGGGTATGATAGAGATCTCGGATCTGCATCGTGTAATCACGAAGAGATGTGGCTGTATCATAGAGTCTTGTCATCCTGTCTATAAACAGCCCGAAGTATCTGACATTTTCGGGCTTAAAAAAGTTATTCTCATTTTCCTGGAGCTCCTGTCCCAGATCTATCAGCTGATCGTAATGGATCCTGAGATCCCTGATATCGCCCCGGATATCATTTACACGGCCGAGATCCGCCTCGACAGCATCATCCATTATATCGATCTCGATCTTATCAAGCTCCTTCTCATAGCCTTCAAGAATGTGAAGGTCTCTCGTTATGATAAGTTCGAGGAAGTCATATAAGAATCGCTCAAGACTTGGCATTCTCCACTTTTTATATCTTGATATCCTTTTCAGCATCCTGCTTACAACACCTGTGGAATCAATAAAGACAATACCCTTTTCATCAAGTGCGAAAGCATATTTATAATCCTTTCCGGTTATGTCACGTCTGCTTGGTATGGAAAATGTACCGGTCAGCGAATCATAGTTCACCTCCGCCTTCGTACTGTGGATCTCTGCCTCATCCACAACAAGATCGATATCGATACCGAGATCGAACTGTTCCTGTTTTTCATGCCATTCGGCAGGTGTCACCACTGCGACATACTGATAGTCGGGGTTTTTAAGATCCTCAAAGGAACATTCTTCAAGAGATTCTTTTATCCTATAATACATTTACCCTTCCTCCGCTTGTTTCCTTGTTTTTTCCCATCTTATAACAGCTACACCGATTATTATGACATAGCCGATTATACTGAGCGGCACCGGAACCTCTCCGAAGAAGATGATCCCCCAGAGCGCTGCAAAGATAACCTGAAGATAATCAAATACCGAAAGCTTCTTTGCCGGAGCATACTTATAGGCAGTTGTTATGGAGAACTGTCCGACTGCAGCAGATGCTCCTGCCATTATAAGTATCAGCCATTGTTTCGGAGTCATCGGCACATAACCAATTATCAGGAACGGCAGCGTTAAAAGACAGGAAAAGAGTGAAAAGCATATGACGACGACCGGAGTCTTCGTCCCCTTTCCCGTAGCACTTCTTACAAACACATATGCAGTTCCCGCACCGAAGCCTCCATATAGACCGATCAGCGACGGAACCAGCTGCATGTTGCTGCCCGTAGGCCTGATTATGAAAAGCGCACCAATAAATGCCGTTATGGTCGCTATTATATCCACCTTTGATGGTTTTTCCTTAAGCACCGGTATCGAGATAAGAATCGCAAAAAACGGAGACAGTTTATTCAGCATATTCGAGTCGGCAAGATCCAGATAATCTATCGCATAGAAGTTAGCGATAAGCCCTGTTGTTCCAAACAGACATCTAAGAAAAACATCCAGCCTTGCATTCTTCGGAATCTCGAATTTCTCCTTCTTTGAAAGAAGCGTTATGATCGCAATAACGAGTGCGACGGCATTTCTGAAAAATGCCTTCTGCATCGTAGGAAGGTCTCCGGATAGTCTTACAAAAAAGGTCATAAATGAAAAGCCTATGGCCGCAAAAACTATACAGATTATTCCCTTTAACTGACCCTTCATGTCTCTTATCTCTTTCCTCCGATTATAACCTTTATATTATAGCACAAGAGAATACAACAAAAAAGGGGGTCAGACCCCATTACTATCCGTAATGTGATCCGACCCATCTCTTCTTAGTATCACTTAATCAGTTGATGTCTCGGTTGATGTTTCCACTGAGGTATCTGAATCTGAAGTTGTTATTTCCCCTGCTATGATGGTTCCGTCATCGTTCATGATAAGTATGATAGATCCCTCATCTGAGCCTGCGTCCTTTAATGCCTTTTTAGCCCATTCGGTATTTTTAACTTCCTGTTCAGAAAGTGACATGGTCTGCATAAGTATTGAGCCATTCTTATCATATATGACCTCGATCCATTTTGCGTTATCCGGTGTGCCTCCTACATATAAAGCGGAGCGCTGACCATCTTCGATCTCTTTTTCATATTTGTAATACTTATCCTCGCTGATCTTATTGGTTATATCCTTATTCTTTCCGTCAGCAACGAATAAAATCTTTCCGTCTTCCACTTTTACGATGTCTTTAGCTTCACCCACGCTGGTACTGACGGATATTTCTTTTATCATCGAAGTGCCTCCATCCAGATCCTGGCTGGATATTTCCACGGTCGATCCGTTAGCCGTAGTGAATTTATTCCTGATATATCTTGCTGCCGCAAAAACAGCTTCCCTTGAAGGCGGAACCGCAAGCACTGCTATTATAGCCGCAGCAGCCACAAGTAAACCTATATATCCTGTTTTTTTCTTCGGTGTAACTGAACTTTCTGTAATCATATTTCGTATTTCGTCCTTTCTTCCCGAATCCATTTTGATTTTCTCAAATGATTCATTATATTTGTCCCGCATATCTATTCCTCCTTCAGCAGATCTGCCAGCATATCCCTTCCCCTTGTAAGCCTCATCGTAACTCCTGACTGGGATATCCTTAATATCTTTGAAATTTCCTTAACCTTATAGCCTTCAAAATAGTGAAGATGGATAACTGCCCTGTAATTCTCCGGCAGTTTCTTAAGCGCCTCGAAAAGGCTTATATCCTGCTCTTCAAGTGAATAATCAAACGCTCTGTCTGCTACCTCTTCAAATGGGACCGTAAGCTTCATCCTTCCGGATCTGAATAAGTCCTTACAGGCATTTGCTGCCATGGACATCAGATAAGATTTTTCTTTTCCTTCGCCGATACGGATATTCCTCTGGACAAGCTTTAGAAATATGTCCTGAACTATATCCTCGGCATCATGCATTGATCCGAGATAAGAATATGCCAGACGGTATATGCTGTCAGAATATAGATCATACAGCCTGATAACTTCACTTTCCTGCATTTAATTACTTCCTCACTGTTTCTTTTTGGTCACTGAAAATTAGTCTGATTTTTGAGATCTCATATATAAGACGAAATACGAAATCATTTTAACACAAAAAAAGGAGGGCTGACCCTCCTTTTTAGTATTTTACTCTTCCGTGATCATCTCAACGGGCTTAAGTGTCTTTACTTTCATTCCGAGGATACCTGATGTAAATACTGCGGATGCAAGTATCACTACTGCAGTAATCGCTATCCAGATAAACGGAAGCTTATAGTCCATTGACTTCATTCCGAAGATTGAAAATACTATCAATGTAAGACCGGATCCTGCTGGCTGGCTCAAAAGAATCCCTATCAGAAGTCCAGTGATTATTGCAGGAGCATTAGAGAGGATTATCTGTGATATAAGGCCGCCGCTTGTCATTCCGAGCGCTTTGCTGATTCCCATTCCGCGCCACTCTCTCGTTATCTTTGCTCTTATGATAAGGGACTCAACGAAGATAACAATGACTGCGGTAAGAAAAGCGATCACTACACAAAGAACTTTCATTGCACCTGTAACGGAATCCGTGGTGGATGCCATCAGCTTTGCGCTGTTTGTAATACCAAGTGACTCTATATCGATATCATTTTCCTCTGCGTAATCTTCAATCCTTTCTCTCATTGTGTCAAATGAGACACCATCCTCAGTATTGATGATATATGTAAGGACCGGAGTCTGCTGAACTATCCTGTTTGCAGCATCCATATTCATGATAATGGAACGTCCGGTTCTCTCTACTCTCTGATTGATCCCGACTATAAGGTAGTCTTCCTTCGTATCTCCTATCTCGAGCTCAACCACGTCGCCCAGCTTTGCGTCGATATCTCCGGCAGACGCACCGGTTATCATTATCTCGTTATCATGTTCGGGAAGCCTTCCTTCGACAACTCTTGTCTTGATGGCATTTTTAGCATCATCATAAACATATGTATAGATTGTCTCTTTTTCATCGCCATGGTAAACAGTAGGCTCGATTCCATAATATCCGAGAACAACATCCGCTCCTTCAAGCTTTCTTAAGTCATCGCCCATTTCTGTGTCACCCTGAAGAGCAACTTCACCAAGCTCCATAGCCATGAAATCTATAAGCGCATCGCCGTCTCTTCCGAAATTCTCATATATACCGAAGCTTACCAGTGCTGAGATCGTGAGAACGACCGTGATCAGGATTATTACTATATTTCTTCCTGCAGCGCCAAATGTGTCCTTAAGCGAAAGCACTACAGAGATAGGAAGCGGTGTCTTCTCAAAGGAGAAGAAATTCTTTTTGAAGTTATGCGTATTGATCCCGCCTCTTAATGCATCGAGAACAGTTATCCTGTTATATGTTCTGCTGATAGATCTTGCAACTAAGAATACTGTAAGAAGTATTCCCAGGATCGTGATAACTATAGCGAATACATTTGTGGGCTGATTCCAGCTCATACCGGAAACCATGCTGACTATATCTCCGAATGAATCCATGGATAAGACTCCCAGGATCACTCCGGCTATAGAACCAAGTCCTGCAACAACGAGTATCTGGACAGTAAGTGCATTTCTGAGTTCCTTCACCGTATAGCCGCTGGCTTCAAGTATCCCCGTATTCTTCATATTTCTCTGAATGAAGTTTTTGATACTGAAGGAAATGATTACGATAGCTATAATGAATATCAGAATCGCAAAGAGCAGTACGATAGCAATCAGGATCATCGGAAGGAATTCGGATCCGCCTTTCATCCACTGACGGTTGACAGCCATGTAATTAAAATACGACTTTTCCGGATGCTCCGCTGAATAAGGCTTTATAAGCTTCTTATATGTTTCGGTAATATCATGTTCAAGATCGGCGGTCGTATAACTGAGTGTAAAATCAGTATCATCTGCTTTTCCCTTATGAAGAGATCTTTCCGTAATGATCCCCGGATGATCTTCTATAAGCTCATCTATTATTTCCTGAGACATATATACATAGTAAACAGTTATATTGACCGAAGAG
Organism: Eubacterium sp.; assembly: GCA_017619835.1. Classification (GTDB taxonomy): domain Bacteria; phylum Bacillota; class Clostridia; order Lachnospirales; family Lachnospiraceae; genus Eubacterium_Q. The sequence goes on along the minus strand of JAFZRN010000021.1, from coordinate 32,974 downwards.
CAGAAATAAGGATTCTCAGCATAACCTGCAACGTTAAAGTCGTATACATCCTTATCAAGCTTGATCTGCATAGTATCGCCTACCTGATATGTAGTCTTAAGATAAAGCGGGATCAGGATATCATTTTTCGAAAGCTTATCCTGATCGATCCTCATATTCATATATTCAGGTTCTTCATCATAGCTTTCCATAAAGAATGAATACTGACTGTAATCCTCGTCTCCCTTTTTTCTGTACTCACCCTGCATCGAGTAATTATCCGTTCTCTCATAACCGGTGATATGCTCATCATCCTTAAATGCCTTCTCGGCACATTCATTTTCTTCTTCGGAATCGCCGGTAAGAAGCATGATATCCACACCATTTACTTCATCATATCTTTCGTCGAAGATCCTGCCCATACCCAGGATAGTCGATAAACATTCGAAGATCAAGAATGTGGCCATGAATGTGAGGATGAAAAATGTTATCATATCACCCTTCTGCTTTTTCATATTATTTTTGGCGATGAAATATAATTTATACATATTACAACTCCTTATCGATTATCACATCAATCCCCGGCAACAAAATCTTTACCACCCCATCTCTGCAAGGAAATCCTTAAGCTTTCTATGTCTTATGAGTGCTTCCTCTTTCTTCGGATTGCTCTCATCCTTATAATCTCCTACATATGGTCCGAGGTCGATCTCGTCGGTGATCACACCATCAGCGAGATAGATAACTCTGTTTGCTCTCTCAGCGGCTGTTACCGTGTGTGTTACCATCACGATGCTCTGGCCCTGATCATTGAGCTCGGTAAGTATATCGAGAACATTTAACGTATTCTGCGAATTAAGTGCTCCGGTTGGCTCATCAGCAAAAAGTACTTCAGGCTGATTGATGACTCCTCTTACAACAGCAACTCTCTGCTGCTGTCCGCCGGAAAGCTGTGTCGGGAACTTTCTCCAGTCGGTCTCCGTAATCTCGACTTTTTCCAGGAGGGACTTTGCTCTGTCGGAAAGAGCTTTTCTGTCCTTTGATCTTAAGAGGCCGCTTACCATTACATTGTCAAGTGCGCTCATCGAATCATTCAGGTAATTCTGCTGGAAGACGAATCCGCAATGGTTTCTTCTGAAGAGTGCCAGCTTGTCGTTTGAGAATTTCGATATCTCGATTCCGAACTCATCCGACTTTTTGCTGAGCGGCTTATCCTCAACCTGATAGGTGATGGTTCCGAGTGATGGTCTGTCCATTCCGGAGAGTGCATATAGAAGTGTGCTCTTGCCCGATCCGGAGTTACCCATTATTACGGTGAAATCACCTTTATATATTGTGAGGTTCAGGTTCTTCAAAACATGCTGCTGAACCGATTCATTTGAAAATGTCTTCGATAAATCTTTTGCTGTTAAGATTGTTTCTTTATTCATATCAATTCTCCTTCATCAAAAAAGACTTTCGCTTACTTGTTGATGTTAATATACAACAAGCCTTTACGAAAGTCTTAATCTGATTCTTCTTTATTCCTTAAATGATTCTTAAATCAGTTTTTTCTTTTATCGGCAGATTCTAAACCTTTCTCAGGAGCAGTTCGACAACGAAGCCGTCATCATTGTAGCATTCCATTCCGCCTCCCATCTTCTCCATATACCATCTTACAAGATAGAGTCCGAGACCGTAACCGTTCTTATCCTCCGAATTCTTACCGCGGTAAAACTTTTCGGTGATAAGAGGAAGCTCTTCCTCGTCCACTCCGGGACCGCTGTCCTTTACTCTTATCCTTAAGAACTTAAGCGGCTTTCCGTCCTTATCCTCCATCTCCTCAGTCTCTTCGAAACTGACATGGATATCGGTGCCGGCATATTTATAGGAATTGCCGACGATATTATCGATGACCTGCTCCATCCTGAGGGAATCCATATATATGAGGATCCCCGGAATATGATTATCCAGGATGATATTTCCATAGTCCTTAAGATATCGGAAATACTCCTCTATCTGAGCAGCACTCTTTTCGGTGGCATTTACCTTTATCTCATCAATCTCCTCGATAGTCAGATGGAACATGTTATTAACCAGCTGACTAATGGTCTCTGCCTTGGAAGAGATATAGCCGACCTTTTCAAGAGAATCCTCTAAATCTTTCTTCTCGTCACCGTCCGGTATACTCTCAAGCTTCTTCCTTAAATTCACATCCATGACTTCGCAGGTAGCCTTGATCGTAGAGACCGGTGTCTTGATATCGTGGCTCAGTTCAGCCACAAGCTCTCTCTTTGCCTTCTCCGCATCAGCCTCACGCTTCCTCGAAGACCTTAAGGACTCTCTCATCATATCGAAGCTTTCGGTGAAATTACCGAAAAGATTAAACCTTCTTATCGGAAGCTTCACATCGAGATTCCCCTTCGAGACCTCACCCGAGAATCTCTCGAATTCCTTTATCGGCCTTAGGATACTGAAGTAGATCAGAGCTATAAAAAGATAACCTATGATCAGCATGATGATCCATATGATGATCATTGTCTTAAAGAGCTCATTTACCTTATTCTGATAACCCTCTTCCTTATCATTCCATGCAATCTTGCCGATGATCTCACCCTCCGGGGCAAGGTCCAGCACAAAGGCCCCCTTCGAATAGAGCTCGGAAATGTCTGAGTTGACCAGCTCATTACTGAGGACTATCGTACAGCCATAACGCTTCTCGATATCCTCGATGGCATCGCCCTTTTTATATTCATCATTTATCTTATAAAGCATGTCATTATAGGTAGAGAGATCTCTTCCCTTATAGTCTGTATCCCTGTTTACTCTTAAGATCGTGATCAGCGATGCGATCATAAAAACCGTAAACACGAGGATCAGCATTTTCATATGCTTCATTTCAGACCTCCAGTATGTAACCAGTTCCCCATATAGTCTTGATAAGCTTCGGATTATTCGGATCATCCTCCAGCTTTTCGCGAAGCTTTCTTATATGCACATTCAGTGTGCCGTCACTGTAAAATGTATCGCCCCAGACCTCTTCGAAAAGCTTATCCTTCGTAACGATAGTATTCCTGTGCTTATAAAGAGATTCAAGGAGCGCATACTCCTTTGCCTTAAGTGATATCTTCTCTCCTTTATAGAGAACGGACATAGTGCCTTCATCAAGCTCTATCACTCCGCCTGTTTCCTTCGGCATATCCTCCGCAGCAGGAGTCTCACTTATCTGGCGTGCTCTCTTAAGATTAACCTTTACCTTGGCAAGAAGAACTGAAAGACTGTAAGGCTTCTTGATATAATCATCTCCGCCGATGCTGAGCGCGATAAGCACATCATCATCACTCTGCCTTGCGCTGATGAAAAGGATCGGAAGCTGATATTCTTCTCTGAGCTTTTTACATACCTCAAAGCCCGAACCGTCCGAAAGATTGATATCCAAGAGTATCAGTTCGGCAGTATTGGTTTCAAAGAACTCATAGCATTCCTTTGCACTTCCAACATAAGCCGAAGTCACATCGAACATCTGAAAATATTCTGTTGTCATCTTTGCGAGCTCAAGCTCGTCATCCACGATAAGACAATTATATTTCATACCTTTTCTCCATACGCAACCCGGTAACTTTATTCACAGGTTTCTTCGCAGCCGTCACAGGCATCGGTTCCGCCCGCAGTCGCTCCGCTCACCGGAGCAAGTCCGAGTGCATCATGAGCCACCTGGATCATTATCGCACATTCCATACGCTTTCTGAAGAGCTCACATCCATATTCATAGATACCCTTCACATCGCCCGTTGCATGATATGCATTAGCGGCACATCCACCCGAGCAGTAATGCATAGCCCAGCAGTTCCTGCAGTCGGGACGTGCATAGGCATTACATACACGGAACTCTTCCTGTCTGTCATGGTTCGTGACACCCTCCCAGAGATTACCCAGCTTGTAGCTTTCATCACCTACAAACTGATGGCAGGGATAGAGGTCACCCCATGGAGTAACAGCCATATATTCGGTACCCGAGCCGCAGCCCGAGATTCTCTTATATATACAGGGTCCGCTCTTAAGATCTATCATGTAATGATAAAACGTAAAGCCGTTACCCTCGATATCTCTCTTTAACATTTCCTTGGCAAGTATCTCATACTGCTCCTTCAGGATCGGAAGGTCTTCCTCAGTCAGCGCCAGGCTGTCTCCGGGCTTACTAACTACCGGCTCCATCGAAAGCTCCTTAAAGCCGAGATCCGCCATCGTAAATATATCCTCTGTAAAATCAGTGTTGAGATGGGTAAATGTCCCTCTCATATAATAGTTCTTTCCGCCCCTTGCCTTAACAAGCTTCTGGAACTTCGGGATTATCTTCTCGAAGCTTCCGTTTCCGAGATAATCGACACGGGTCCTGTCATGAACCTCCTTACGACCATCGAGCGAAAGAACAACATTGCTCATCTCTTTATTACAGAAATCTATCACATCATCATCTATCAGCATTCCGTTGGTAGTAAGAGTAAATCTAAAATTCTTTCCCGCCTCTTTTTCTATCGAACGGGCATATCTTACGATATCCTTGCAGACCTCCCAGTTCATAAGAGGCTCGCCGCCGAAGAAATCCACTTCAAGATTGTGGCGTTTACCACTGTGCTCAACAAGAAAATCAATCGCCTTCTTACCAACCTCAAGACTCATCAGAGCCCTCTCACCGTTATACTTGCCCTGGCTTGCAAAGCAGTATTCACAGTTAAGGTTGCAGGTATGAGAAACATGGAGACAGAGCGCCTTGATAACATCACCACTCCTTCTCTTAAACTCACCTGCGAGTGGTTCGAAAGTATCCGGAGTATAGAGCTTATTAGCAGCCTCAAGAGCACGCACATCATCTATGCAAAGACGCACATCCTCCTCAGTGACATCCTCCCGGTCACCATATCTCTCCAGGATTATGTCAACCAGCTCATCCTCACTCTTCTCCTTAAAAAGCTCAATGATATCATACGCGACGTCATCCACTCTATGCACCGACCCCGAGCACGTATCAAGCACTATATTATAACCATTCAATTTATACTGATGTACCATTTAATTTTATCCTTCTTTATGCGCCGCCACCACGTGGCACCGTCCGTCTCCAATTCGGTATGCGCGGGAGGGCGCAATCTGTTTCACTTCGAGCGCCTTCTCCGGCGCTTCGAAGGGGAACATGGTTGCGGTATACCCGCTTCAACTATCAGGTGCACCTCTATAGATCCACTTCGACTCACAGCTGCACCTCTTATACACATAAGTATTAATGCTACAGCTAATATTCTTTAGCAAAACAATGTTTCTGTTAGCCGCTTATCCTTATAAACTATATATATTTATAGAATCAAGCTAACATTTTTCTGATTTTTCAGTTTTTATTAGCCCTACTCTATTAAATCAAACTAAATTACTATAGTTTTCATCATATATGGCTAACATTTTCAATAAAACAATTGATTTGTTAGCTTTTTGCCACTCTTCTCTGTGCATATATATCACTTGCACCGTCCGTCTCCAATTCGGTAAGCGCGGGAGGGCGCAATCTGTTTCACTTCGAGCGCCTTCTCCGGCGCTTCGAAGGGGAACATGGTTGCGGTATACCCGCTTCAAATATCAGGTGCACCTCTATAGATCCGCTTCAACTATCAGGTGTACGAAAAACGCCGCCACGTGGGTGGCGGCGCATCCTCTTACTCCTCTGATGAGTTCTCACACTTCTGATTAGCAACACCACAGCTGGTCTTGCAAGCACTCTGGCATGATGTCTGGCACTCACCGCATCCGCCTGTCTTAGCGCTTTCACAGAGGTCCCTTGTTTCAAGAGTCTTTATTCTCTCCATAACTAATTCTCCTCGTATATTCAAAATAATTATCTACGTTATGGTATCATAGATTTCTTCTCTTCGCAAGAAGAAGTATCTCCGGCCACGCTTTCATACCACGGAACAAACTGCTTTATCGCATCCACATCCCGGGTAAGCTCACTCATGGCCTCGGTCTCCTCCAGCATCTGGAGTCTGCTGCCGGAAAGCTTCGAAAGCCTTCCGCTGATATCCGTCATTTTACCATATAATTTGTCAGCTTACGCAAGCTCCACTTCAACCTTCTTAAGCTTCCAGATTCCCTTTACATATTCTTCAATAGTTCTGTCAGATGAGAACTTGCCTGAGCATGCGGTATTCATCATAGCCATCTTAGCCCATCTTCTCTCATCTCTATATGCCTCATCAACTCTTGCCTGAGCCTCGGCATAGGAATCGAAGTCCTTAAGAATGAAGTAGATATCTTCCTTAGTAAGTGAATCATAGAGGTCACGGAAGAGCTCCGTATCCTCATTATATGTACCATTGATAAGCTGTGTAAGAACACGTCTCACATTCTGGTTATCATTAAAGATATCCCAAGGATTGTAGCCGCCCTCACGCTCGTACTTCATAACCTCGTCGGCTGAAAGTCCGAAGATGAATGCGTTCTCCTTACCAACCTCTTCAACGATCTCGACATTTGCACCATCCATGGTTCCGATAGTAACAGCACCATTTATCATGAACTTCATGTTACCAGTACCGGATGCCTCACGTGAAGCTGTAGAGATCTGCTCTGATACATCAGCAGCAGCGAAAATGATTTCGCCGTTGGACACTCTGTAGTCCTCAATGAATACGACCTTAATCTTATTGTTGATCGTAGGATCGTTATTGATCACATCAGCTACGGAATTGATAAGCTTGATAGTAAGCTTAGCTCTCTTATAACCTGCAGCAGCCTTTGCACCGAAGATAAATGTTCTCGGATACATATCGAACTGAGGATTCTCCTTCAGCTCGCTGTAAAGATGCATTACATGAAGGATATTGAGAAGCTGTCTCTTATACTCATGAAGTCTCTTAACCTGAACATCAAAGATTGAGTTAGGATCAATATCGATTCCGTTATGCTCCTTGATATACTCTGCAAGACGGAGCTTATTCTGGTATTTGATATTCATGAACTCCTGCTGATATTTCTTATCATCAACAAAAGTCTTAAGCTTGCTGATCTGTGAAAGATCTGTTATCCACTCCTGACCGATCTTACGATTGAGCCAGTCTGCAAGAAGCGGATTACCGTGAGCAAGGAATCTTCTCTGAGTAACACCGTTAGTCTTATTATTGAACTGCTTAGGATTCAGCTCATAGAAATCCTTAAGCTCTCTCTTTTTAAGAATCTCGGTATGGAGTCTTGCAACACCGTTAACCGAATATGAACCTGCGATTGCAAGGTGAGCCATCTTAACCTGTCCGTCATAGAGGATAGCCATTGACTTAACCTTATCGTGATCACCGGGATAAGTCTCCTCAATCTTAAGAATGAAGCGGCGGTTGATCTCCTCAACGATCTGATAGATTCTCGGAAGAAGTCTGGAGAAGAGCTCGATAGGCCATTTCTCGAGAGCCTCTGACATGATCGTATGATTTGTATAAGCACAGGTCTTTGTTGTGATATCCCATGCTTCATCCCACTCAAGTCCTTCCTCATCCATAAGGATACGCATAAGCTCCGGAACAGTAAGAGTCGGATGTGTATCGTTCATCTGGAAAGTAACCTTCTTCGGAAGATCCTGGATCTTCTTGTTTCTTTCCTTGAACTTCTTTATAGCTGTCTGGATAGAAGCAGATACGAAGAAGTACTGCTGCTTCAGACGAAGCTCTTTACCTGAATAGTGATTATCGTTAGGATAGAGAACGTCGCAGATAGTCTTGGCAAGGTTCTGCTCCTCAACAGCCTTTGCATACTCACCCTTGTCAAATGAGTTCAGGTTGAACTGCTGGGCTGCCTCTGCATCCCACATACGAAGCGTATTGACAATGTTATTGCCATAGCCAACGATAGGCATATCATAAGGTACTGCACGAACCGACTGATATCCTTCCTGGATAAAGTGGTTACGTCCGTCCTTATTCTCAACGCGGACATATCCGCCGAACTTAACTTCCGTAGCGTACTCATTTCTCTTGATTTCAAACGGGAAGCCGTTTCTTAACCAGTCATCCGGCTCCTCAAGCTGATAGCCGTCAACAATGGCCTGCTTGAACATTCCGTAGTGATATCTGATACCGCAGCCGTAAGCCGGATATCCGAGAGTTGAAAGTGAATCAAGGAAGCATGCTGCAAGTCTTCCGAGACCACCGTTACCAAGTGCGGGATCTCTCTCCTGATCCTCGATAAAGTTGATATCAAGACCCATCTCATCGAGAGCCTTCTTTACTTCCTTGTAATAACCAAGGTTTAAGAGATTATTTCCGAGAGCACGTCCCATCAGGAATTCCATCGAAAGATAGTAAACCTTCTTTACGTTCTTCTCCTTATAAACCTTATGTGTCGCAATCCATCTGTCGATGATGTCATCCTTGACAGAATAACTTACTGCCTGGTAGATCTCCTGCGGAGATGCCTCTTCGATAGGCTTACGGAAAAGCATCTTGACATTTGCCGCAATCTCCTTCTTGAAGGCCTCCTTGTTAATCTTTGCGATCTTCTTCATGGGGTATCATTCCTCCTTACTTTTCAACGCCGAAGGTAACTTCCTCGCCGTTAATATCCCACTGCTTTGTGAAGCCGGACATCTCTCCGAGACGGATCTCGTCGGCAAGCACAGCAGCTTTGATCTTTTCATCATTTGCGGTAATGATCTCGGATATCTTATCGTTCTTGTCAATGTAAAGAGTTATCCTGTCTGTAACCTCAAAACCGGCTTCCTTACGCATGGACTGTACCTTGGAAATGATTTCTCTGACGAAACCTTCCTCGATAAGCTCCGGTGTAAGGTTGGTATCGATTACAACAGTAACATTGTTGTCGCCGAAGGTTGCATAGTTGCCGCTCTCAACGACATCGATAAGAAGATCCTCCTCTGTAAGTTCAACCGGCTGACCGTCGATCTCGAACTTAAGAGCCCCCTCTGATTTAAGTGATGCATATGCCTTATTTCCATCCTCGATATCACCGAGATACTGACGGATTCCGCCTACAAGCTTTCCGTACTTAGGACCTACTGTCTTAAGCTGAGGCTTGAAGCTGTAGGATGAGAATGAAGACATATCATCTCTGAACTCAACATTCTTGATGTTAAGCTCATCCTTCACTATATCAATATAAAAGTCATCAAGCTTGGTATCAGCCTTAACATACATATTTGCGATAGGCTGACGGTTCTTGATATTTGCAGCATTACGTGCTGCACTACCGAAGGTCTTGATAGTAAGAACCTCCTGCATAGCCTTCTCAAGGTCTGCGTCGATCATTGACTCATCAACCTCGGGATAGTCACAGAGATGTACGCTGATAGGAGCATCCTTATCAACGTTTCTTACCAGATTCTGGTATATACTTTCTGTAAGGAACGGAACCATAGGAGCAGCTATCTTACAGATAGTAACGATCGAAGTATAAAGAGTCATGTAAGCATTGATCTTATCCTGCTCCATACCCTTTGCCCAGTATCTCTCACGGCAGCGTCTTACATACCAGTTACTCAGGTCATCCACAAAATCACTGAGGACTGCCGCAGACTCCGGAATCTTATAAGCGCCAAGGTACTCATCAAACTTTTTGATTGCTGTATTCAGCTTGGAGAGAAGCCATTTATCCATTGCGGAAAGGCTTGCCTTATCAAGTGTATACCTGGTCGGATCAAACTGATCGATCTCTGCATAAAGTGTATAGAATGCATAGGTATTCCAGAGAGTACCCATGAACTTACGCTGTCCCTCAAGCACGGCATCCTCATGGAATCTGTTAGGAAGCCATGGCTGTGAATTGGTGTAGAAATACCATCTTATGGCATCGGCACCGAACTTCTCGAGAGCCTCCATCGGATCGACGGCATTTCCCTTGGACTTAGCCATCTTATTACCGTCTTTATCAAGAACGTGACCGAGAACGATTACGTTCTTATATGGAGCCTTGTCGAAGAGAAGCGTGGAGATAGCCATAAGTGAATAGAACCATCCACGTGTCTGGTCAACAGCTTCGGATATAAAGTCTGCAGGGAAATTCTCTTCGAATATCTCTTTATTCTCAAACGGATAATGCCACTGTGCAAAGGGCATTGCTCCCGAATCGAACCAGCAGTCGATAACCTCGGGTACTCTTCTCATCGGCTTTCCACAATCGGGACAGGTAAGGACAACGCCGTCTACGAACGGTCTGTGAAGCTCGATATCCTCGGGAACCGCACTTCCGTCTTCCATCTTACCCTTCTCACGAAGCTCTGCGATAGAACCGATCGCATCTCTCTTACCGCAGTCCTCGCACTCCCATACATTAAGAGGCGTGCCCCAGTAGCGGTCACGTGAGAGACCCCAGTCCTGAACATTCTTAAGCCACTCGCCAAAACGTCCCTGACCGATACCCTCGGGGATCCAGTTAACTGTATTATTGTTAGCAACCATCTTGTCGCTGACTTCTGTCATCTTAATGAACCATGACTCTCTAGCATAGTAGATGAGCGGTGTATCGCATCTCCAGCAGAAAGGATAGTCATGCTCGAACTTAGGTGCAGAGAAAAGAAGTCCTCTTGAATCAAGATCAACAAGTACCTTCGGATCTGCATCCTTAACGAAAAGTCCTGCAAAAGGTGTATCATCTGTCATGTTACCTTCTGCATCAACAAACTGTACGAAAGGAAGGTCATACTTACGGCCTACACGTCCGTCGTCCTCACCGAAGGCGGGAGCGATATGAACGATACCGGTACCGTCTGACATTGTTACATAGTCATCTGCAACGATGAAATGTGCCTTCTTATGCTGCTTTGCAGCACCTGCTGCAGCTCCGTCATAAAGCGGCTCATACTCTCTTCCCTCAAGGTCTGTTCCCTTGTAGGATTCCAGCCTTACATATGCCTTACCTTCTGTAGCAGAAGTATCATATTTATTTACATGCTCGCCCGCTTCATTCTTAACCTTCTCTTCTGCAAGAGGTCCGAGAACAGTGTCAAGAAGAGCATCTGCCATGATATATGTATATCCGTCACAGGCCTTAACCTTGCTGTAGGTCTCTTCGGGGTTAACGCAGAGTGCAAGGTTTGAAGGAAGTGTCCAGGGTGTTGTTGTCCATGCAAGGAAGTAGTACTGCTCTTCACCATCATTAACCTTAGCCTTGAAACGTACGACTGCGGAACGCTCCTTAACAGCCTTATAGCCCTGAGCAACCTCATGAGATGAAAGCGGAGTTCCGCATCTCGGACAATAAGGCACAACCTTAAAGCCCTTATAGAGAAGACCCATATCCCAGATCTTCTTAAGAGCCCACCACTCGGATTCGATATAGCTGTTATGGTATGTTACATAAGGATCATCCATGTCAGCCCAGAAGCCAACCTTGCCTGAGAACTGCTCCCACATACCCTTATATTTCCATACGGATTCCTTACACTTGCCGATAAATGGTTCGATTCCGTACTCCTCTATCTGCTCCTTGCCGTCGATTCCGATCTCCTTCTCGACTTCGAGCTCAACGGGAAGTCCATGGGTATCCCATCCGGCTTTTCTTATGATCTTATGACCCTTCATTGTCTGATAACGAGGGATCATATCCTTGATTACACGTGTAAGAACGTGACCTATATGGGGCTTGCCGTTTGCAGTTGGCGGGCCATCATAAAATGTATAGGTAGGAAGATCCTGCTTCTCATCTATACTCTTTTCGAATACATTTTCATTTTTCCAGAAATCGAGGACCTTTGCCTCGTTTTCCACAAAGTTCAGCTTAGTCGAAACCTTGTCGTACATAACCGATTATCCTTTCGATATAGAATTTGTTTAGTATACCATTATTCTGTATATACTGTCAAAACGGGGTATTTTTCTTTACTCCTGAGCTTCTGCAGCTTCTCCTGCGAGAGTCTGCGTCAGGAAATCATTCAGAACCTTTGTGATGTCATCGGTATAAAGACCGTGAACCGCACAGGCCTGATCCAGTGACTCATATGTGGAAACACTGCAGGTGATGCAGTGCATACCGCACTTCATAAGAACAAGTGCAGCATCGGGATACTGCTTTAAGATATCACCGATCAGCATGTCCTTATTAACGTATTGAATGATGCCGTCCTCATCAACCGGGAAGGCATTTATATTTTCAAGATCCGCATTGCCTGCGTTATAGATTTCTTCTGCCATGATAAAACCTCTTCTTTCTATTAATAGAGAATTTTCGAAAAATAAACTTCTGTTATTGTAACACTAATCGTCAAGTTTTCAATAAGAAAATTCACGATCTTCCCCCGCACCGAATCTTACGAGATTCACTTTCCGTTTTACGGGGTTAAATATCACGATCTCCCAGCAGTCTTCGGAGAGCTTTCCGCCCGTTCTGTGAGGGCAGCCGAACCATCCCTTTGTATGTCCCACAGTGATGTCCCCGATATCATACTGCCTTCTTCTGGTACATCTCTGAAGGTTCGAGAATACCGTAAGCCATGGGCTGTACTCGGGATCATTATCCGTAAATGAGTAGTCGCAGTGACTGTGTCCGCAGAGCTGGACTATCGGCCCTCTCTTATGTTCCTTAAGAGCCTCGATCACGCTCTCGCGATTCTTAAGCGGACTTGCATTCATGTTCATAGTCGTAAGACATGAAAGATGCTCTGCAAGCAGGATCGTGTAATCTGTATCAAGTGCCTTTTCATTAAGCCACTTGCCTGTGCTCTCGGAATAAGCAAATATCTCGCCGTACTCTGTATTAAGAACGATCATCCTGATCTTCTGCTCCGGGAAATCCAGATAATACTCGGTATTATTCGAATCGGGATTAAAGGTAAGATATTCATACCTGTCTATATAATAAAGATAGAAATCCCTCATCTCTTCGGCACTGAGAAGCTTCTTCGCATAATGATTCGTATCATGATTTCCGAGAACTCTGTAGTAAGGTTTACTGAGCTTAAGCATTTCCTCGGTCACATATTTCGAAGCCCTCATCAGGTCATCCTTATCCTGGAAGTTGCCATCCGAATCATCTCCGAGATTAACAACGAAGCTTACATCCGTCTTATCGAGGACAGCCTTCATATTGGCAAGCATCCTCTGGAAGGTTATCTCGGTCGGCTTCTTACTCTTCTTATTCACACTCTTATAATGAATGTCCGTAACAAGGAGGAATGTAAGACTTTCAGGTGATGAAAGCTTCTTAACCTTCCTTATCGTATCCTCCACCTCATCCCTCATATAAAACTGGGGAGCTGTCGGTACCGGATCATTATATTTTTTCAAATGGCCCGGCCACGGTTCATTTATATATCCCTTCGGAAGCTCGGGAATGATCATAAGGTCATTTACGGGAGCTGCCGCAATGCTTTCTTTAAGTTCCTTATTAAATGAGAACCTTAAGTTCTTCATTATCTCTTCTCTGGTCTGGTAATTCTTTTTATACCAGCCTGCGATCTTCTTAAGATTCTTTCTTATGACCGGAGCCGGAAGCGAAAGCACTATCTTATCAAGCGGCGTATCATATATCTCTTTCAGAACAGAAACAGGATTATATGAAACAAGCTTTGCCAGATATCCAGCTCTTACCATGGGGTCTATCGAATTAAAGACCTTCTGTTCAGGATTTTGGGTTCTAATCTTTTCGATGATCCTCTTTACTTCTTTATCATACTCTTCGCCGTAGCTAAGTCCGTCGTCATCACGGGATTCCGGAATGAAAAAGCGGGAAATATCAATGGTATAGCCGTCAGTACTTTTTTCTGTTTCGGCCTCTTCCTCCGCAGGAACTATATATATAACATTATCATCGCCGAGTCTGTATTTTGAATTTTTGTTTTCTGAGATAATAATATTATCTTCAGACGTAAGACTATCTTTATAGCTGTTCTTTAGGGTAAGTTCGGGAGCTTTTCTCTCTGCCTTAACCTTACTTATTATCTCATTACTTATATCCTTATAGCATTCATCCTCATAGGTCCAGTAATTAAGCTTATATCCGTTTCTCTTCTTATAAAGATAGTGTGCTGTGGAGTCGATCACTTTGGCACCGGTCTTCTCGGCAAAGTATTCTTCAAACTTATTTACATAGGAAACATTATCAGATTCATATTCAAAGTTCGGATTCGGTGATACGACCTTTCTTATCGGAAAGAGATTTTTAGAGGAATCATCGAATACCATTCTCTGAGTAATATAGCGCTGCGGCACATTTGTCCTTATCATATAGATAGGAGATTCTTTTATGCCTTCCTTTATCACACTGATAAGTTCATCAGTCTTAGCCTTAACATCGTCATTTTCCACATCAAAAGGAGCCAGATCAAGCAGTGTCTGAAATTCGATCACCATAAGATCCGGAGCAGCATCCTTAAGCGCCTTTTTTATCGCAGCCATCATCCTCTGAAGATAGCCTTCTACTGTTTCTCCTTCATCCAAAAACAGATAGCTTTCGGCTTTATCCTTCATGAGCTTTCCGAGCGGCGTATTCAGTTTTAATGCCAAATGGCTTCCTACTATAAAATACATAGTGCCTAGTATAGCATTTACGGGTAGCGGATGTCAAAAATATGAGCCAGCCCTTGCCGATGTTTTTTATTTGTGTTATTCTTTTTTATAATCATTAGTGAAATAGTGAACTACAGACCTATTCGGGGGACGGAGAAAGGTATGGCTGAATCTTATTATATCAATAAAAAAAGATCTTCCTTTATCGTATATGAAAAAGAAGCCTTAAGGCTCAGAAAAAAGTATGCGAAGCTCATCAAAAAACTCGGGGGAGCCATAGGATCGAAGACAGTTATCGATCACTATTATGATGAGAAGATCAATGAAAATGCAATAGTACTTCAGGGGCTTGGAGTAAGCGTGCGCGGAAGCATGCAATATATCCTTAATGAGCTTAATTATGACAAGAGATTTGCGAATTATAAAATCTATGTCAGGACTAAGGATCATTCCGATGAGACCGTAAAGGAATACATCAAGCAGAACAACTGGACCAGGACCACCACGGTACCGAAGGGCTACTATAAGGTGCTTGAGAGCTGCAAGTATGTCTTTACCGAAAGCTATGTTCCTTATCAGTGGATCAAAAAGAAGGATCAGGTCTTTATCGATATATGGCACGGAACTCCGCTTAAAAAGCTGGGCGTTATAAAGAACGGAAACAAGGCCCATCTTCAGTCCAAGCAGCAGAAGAATTTCCTCTGCACGGATTATTTCCTTTATCCAAATGATTTCACAAAGGATATAATGTTCAAGTCTTACGATGTTGCCTCTCTTATGAAGGGTAAGGCACTTATGCTGGGATATCCCAGGACTGCCGGAATCCTTAAGGTGAGTAAGGAAAGGACTGCCGAGATAAGAGAGATCCTGGCGCCTTACGGTGAGAAGGTTTATGCTTATATGCCTACCTTCAGAGGCTATCTGAATGATGAGGAATCGATCAAGAGAGAAAAGGAATTCTTAAGCTATCTCGATGAGCAGCTGAATGATAACCAGATACTTTATGTAAACCTGCATCATCATATCGGACAGGCTCTTGATACTTCGGAATTCGACCATATAGAAACATTTCCACCTTTAATTGACAGCTATGAACTGCTTACCGCAACAGATGCACTGATATCTGATTATTCCAGTGTATTCTTCGATTATCTCGTACTCGGAAAGCAGATAATACTTTATATCGAAGACTATGATACCTATTCATCCTTCCAGGGACTGAATATGGATATCCGCGGTCTTCCGTTTGACATGGCTCATTCCAAGCAGGAAGTCATCGATATGCTGAATCGCGGCAAGGATTATGATGATACCACCATCAGGGAAAGCATGTGTGCTTATGATGATCCGGATAATCCCGAAAAGCTCTGCCAGCTCTTCAGGGACGATGAGGAAGGCCTGGTACTAGAAGACCATCCTCATAATGACAAGAAGAAAGTCATCTTCTACAGCGACTGCTTAAGAGAAGGTAAAGAGACCGATCTTCTTAATGATATATCCGATACGATCGATAAGGATTCTTACGATTACTGGATCGGCTGTGACAGCATGAAGACAAAGAGCCATGTGGCAAGCGCATATCCGATGCTGCATGATAATCAGAATATATCCTCCGAGGATGATATAAGACTTTCCTCGATCGGTGCTCCGATCAAGGAGCTTTACCTTGAAGGAAAGCTTGACTTTGAAACAGCCATCAAGTATCTGAAATATGAATACGGACTTATCCCGATTCAGTGGTATGGCTATACCGACTTTGATGTTCTGACTGTATACGACTGTGTATATCCCGAGCTTGTGATATCATTTGCACTTTCATCTGCAAAGAACAGGATACTGTTCATGACAGAGGATATGATCGCAAATATCAAATCCGGTGATAAGTTCATGGAAGACGCAGTTAGATTTGCGTCGGAATATATGACTGTCATCGCAGTTACCGACCCCCACTTCAAGGAAGAAGCCGAGAAAATACTTCCTCAGGACTGGGCCGGAAACGTGTCCGTTCTCGAGAACGCTGATGCCATCACCGAATTACTGGACAAAATGTGACAAACAGTTCAGATCAGTTTGTCACATTCCTGAAAACTATAAACGAGGACTTGAAAATGAAAAGAGTAATCACATACGGAACATTCGACCTGCTCCACTATGGTCACATCAATCTTCTGAAAAGAGCTAAGGCACTGGGAGACTATCTCATCGTCGCACTCTCTACAGATGATTTCAACTGGAATGAGAAGCAGAAAAAATGCTACTTCAGCTACGAGCAGCGTAAGATGCTTCTCGAATCGATAAGATATGTGGATCTTGTGATTCCCGAGGAGAACTGGGAGCAGAAGAAATCCGATGTGCATGAATATCATATTGATACCTTCGTTATCGGTGATGACTGGAAGGGTAAGTTCGACTTCCTCAAGGAAGAAGGAGTCGAAGTAGTATATCTTGAGAGAACTCCCGAGATAAGCACAACTAAGATCAAAGAGGACGGCGCACGCCCTCAGGAATAAAAAGATGAAGAATAACATCCCACCCATGTTTAAAAACAAATATCTCGCCCACGCGCTGGGCGGATATGAGGGACATAAATATCTGAATAACGAGCCCGCCCTGAAGGAAGCCATAAAGAAAGGCCATAAGTATTATGAGATCGACCTATGCCTTACCAAAGATGGCCACGTAGTTCCTTCACACGGCTGGACTCCCGCCAATGCCGAAAGATGCGGCATGCCCTACTCCCCCGAATTCGAAAACATGACAAAAGAGCTTTTTCTTAAGCAGACTGTTCATGGTATGCCTACCATGGATACAGAACTGCTTTATTCTTATATGAAAAAGCATAAGGATTTCTATTGGGAGCTTGATCTTCACGGACTTAAGAAGGAAGCTGCGATAGAGATCACTAAGGCTGTGGTAAATGACTTCCATAACGATGAAGAACTCTTCGATCGTTTTCTTGTCCAGGTCAATTCAAGGGAAATGTTTGATGGGATAGACAGTGTTAAGCATTTTAAGTATTATCAGTATCTTCTTTATAAGGGAACCACTCCCGAAAAGCTGAAGGAAGCTATTGAGTTCTGTAAAGCGAACGGAATCATTTCCATTGCTCTCAGTATGAAGGATGCCAGCGAAGAATACATCAGAACAATTAAGAATGCCGGCCTCTGTCTTCTCGTTTATTCTACCGATAAACAAAAGACCGCAGACAGACTATATAAAATGGGTGTCGATACGATATGTACCAACACCCTAAATCCAAAGCTTGATTCAAAGCTAAAGCTTAAAAACAGTTTACCTGTCAAAGCTCTCAGAAAGATCAAACGTAAGCTTATTAAGAACTGATCTTTATTCGGCGAGCAGGTTATAATCCGACATTGCAAAGTCCGCATTTATTTCTTTAAGATACTCGAATTCGGCTTTGTTATATGTCCAGTAAGTTCCGATCATAATCCCTTTCTTATGACATTTATTCACAAGTGCTTCCCCGAAATCTTCTCTTTTCAAAGATGTAGTCTTTGTGATGATAAGAGTATCACCGCCGTTCTTTACAAGCCATTTGATCTTCTTATCTACCTTTGATATGTCCAGCTCACCGGCACAGAGTCCCACGCGAACACCTTTACCGACAAATGGTTTAACTTCGCTTGTTTTTGATGCAAAGATAACTGCTTTTTTCTGCATCTTATATTTCTTGATGGTTTTGATTATCTTTTTAACACCCTTTTTACTGAGGTTATATTTCTTATGATTCTTCAGATGACAGAGTACCGTGATGTTATTCTTTGAAGCATATTTCATAACCTCTTCAAATGTGGGAATGAGCTGATTTTTTCCCTTGTCACTTGAAAGAAGATACTTTTTCCTGTTCTTTTTATTTACCTTCCAGATATATGAATTCCTTTTGCTGAGCCTCTTGGTCCTGCTGTCATGGAAGACCATGATATCACCATTTTCGGACTCCCAGAGATCTATCTCAATTCCTTTGAAGCCATTTTTCACTGCACCCTTATATGCAGCCATCGTATTCTCGATATAAGAATCCGAAAAGCCTCTGTGACCATACAGCTCTATCTCCTTTTCAGTATCCAGCTTGAAAAGCTTGCTGCCGGCCATGACATTTAAGTCCGGACTGATCGTCGAAACCAATATGACTAATATGAGAAAAAATAAAACAGATCTTTTATACATTTTCATTTGTTACCCTTTTATTCTTATATAAAGCAGAAAAACGATTGAATATAATATCTAAAAGCATTGCGCTTAAAACTATACAGATAAATAAAACTATTATCTGAGTTCTGTATCTGAAGCTGTCAAATACATATGGTCTTATCTTTCGAAATACACTTTGGACCAGATACATTGGAAGACTGATCCTGCCAAGATAAGTAAAGACTGCCCCTGTTTTTTTCGGAACATTATCCGATAAACCATACCTGCTGTATTCGATCATGACCATAATAAATATCAATAATACAAGAAGGCCACATGCATTTCTTCCTTTAAACTCTACCGCAAGAAATGTTATGGCAATAAAGCATAACAACTCTATGGATATCAAGACTCGCCTATTCCAATTTCTATCATTTATCTTCCTGATCAGCCCAAAGCAGAAAGCTCCAAGAGCGATATCCGAAGCAGCCCTGTAGTTTGATGCATAGATATAGAATAACTTATGTGTATGTAGTGTTCCAAGATTTCCAAATTGAGATATCAATATGCCACAGAACATTATTCCGATAACCGGAGCAATCAGATCAGTAAACAGCTGGTAATTCTTTCTGCATAACGGATATAGGACTGACAGGGCAATCAGCATGGAACTGATATACCAGGATTCATATACATATGACCTGGGGCATAATCCCGTCCTCTGAAGGAAAAATAGAGACGGAAAATTAACGATGATCCACTCGGTACTACCCCCCCCTAAAATATGCAGAACCACCTTGATCACTGCCACTACAGCAAAAACAGGCCAGACCGCTTTAGCTTTACGGAAGATATAATCGATCGTTTCTTCTCCTATCTTTTTCGGTCCCTCAAGTTCATTCAGCTTATACACTTTTTCAGCCATAAAAAGACCTGTCAATATAAAGAAGAACTCTACCCCTATAAAGCCATTACGAAAAAACGTGATATCCGCTTTCCATAAAGAAACAATAACGGAATCAGGTCCTAATACATCTTTATCCAAATGAAAAAAGATGACATATGACGCAAAAACAAATCTTAGCAATTCTAAGATTGTATTTCTGCTGCTATTAAATTTTTTAGACATTACTTTTTCCCTTTAACCTTCACTTTTATATCTTAAATTAATACATGACAAATTTAGATTTCAGCTATACTGTCAAAATATAGATAAATCCCTGTTCTTCAGCTGACGGAAAGATTTCTATCCAGATATCAACTGCTTTTTTATATATTTTTTCTATATAAAATTTTTGCAAAAGAATAACCATTTATCCATCTATGACGACCATTAACCATTTCATAAACCCGATTAATTATTCCTTTTTCACAAATTATTATCATTAAACTCAAAATTAATTCCCACTATTTCTTCAAAGTCAACAATTTTCTTTGTGGCTTTTTCTATATCACATTCTTTAGCCCATAAAAACGGATAAATAAATAACGCATCATTTATACCAACATTTTTAAGATCTCCCTTCCAACCACTCCATCTCATTGACGAATAAAACTCATCTACATTGCCTTGCATAGTCCATGCTAAAAACTCATTGTATTGCATATCCATACATTCCCATTCAAGGGTATCAGGCGCATAATACCATACCAAGTTATCTAATTCATCAAACCTATTAATATTAATTGCAAACAATCCGCCTACAACATCACTTGCAACAAGAATCAATCCAGAAATATGATCAATATATTTACTATTATAATGGTATATTCCTTTATTATCTGTACTACTTTGTCCCCAAAATCTAATCCAGTTATCTATTACTATGCCGCTTGAATTTGATACAACTGAATACAAGACAGAATTAGATGGAATATTAAGTTTATCACACTCTTTTTTTCCTAATTCATCATCTCCATCAATAATCAAAATATTTCTATTCGATTTATTTGCCATGTCAACGATTTCTTTCCATATAGTCTTCATACTTTAATCCTCTACTATAACAATTCTAAATTTTGTTCCATCGGGATATTTTCTTAATTGATGAGATATTGAAGATCCTGAGCCTCTATTATCCGAAGGACTAATGTGCCTTACACTTGCCCCTTCTCCCCCTTCTTCAGACATAGCCGGGGGGGGTATTCATCTCTATCCGAACCAGGAATAGTATCAACTCCTTGCAAGGATTTTTTTCTACGTTCTGATGCGCCTTTTCTATCTATAGTTAAAGTATCTGGCTGACCATTTTTAACTGCTTCTTCTTTATGTTTAGCTGATTCCGGATACTTCTTTTTTGATATTTTAACATCTACTGGTTCACTATCACTTTCAATCGTAATAAAAATCGGTTCTTTTTCACTTGTTGCAGGAAAGATTTCTATCAATACAGTATAAATACAAGTTTTAAATATTATTTCAAATATTTTTATTTCAAGAATTATTCTAGGGATTATTTCTATTAGATTTCCAAGCTCTTCCTTATATGCAGGGAAAGCCTCAATCATTTTTTCCAAATCCCTTCTTAAATTATACGGAAACCCAATAATTGGTCCGGATTTTAGAGTGTTTTCCTTAAACTGAGACATAACCGAAATCATCGCTACAGTCAATATTGCTGCTATAGCTAATGATCCTATTGCTTCAGTCATGGTCATATTTCCACTCGGATCCGTATTATTGATCGGATCTGCATTTGCATAAAGATACTTATGCAGTGATACCGGATCATAGATGGTTCCCGCATAGCTGTCCACGCTGATAAATGTTCCCGTTGACGGGTCCATGTATCTTGCCCTCAGATAATATAGCTCTGTTATGTAGTTGTACTGTTCTCCCGTATACAGGAAGTCGTTTTCTGTTTCTCCTTCTTTCTCTAACAGAACCCCGTTAAGAAAAAATAACGAATCATAACGGGGTTATACAGCGTCATATATCCTCTAAAGTATTAATGAATACATGACATAAATTTTTAACGAATTTAAATTTTATTTTAATCCGTCAGTTTTATTCTTATGCTCTTTTATTAGATCAATAGTATTTCCAAACCCCTGTATAAGCTCTTTTTCAAGTAAATCACCCCAAAATAAAATCAACGCATTATTTTGATATAATTGTTTAATACGATCATTCTCATCATATCTACCTAAAAACGTTAAATCTTTTGGTCTCTTATTCTTAGATCTTTCACAAAAATATCCCGAAAAAACCACCGAATGGTTTATTCCTATAGGATCTATAAGCGGCTTTCTAAAACAAATCGGAACTGAATCATGTATTTCTTCTACATTGAGAGGCTTATGATTTAACATATAAAATCTTACCTGGGATATATCACTATTAATGTATCTTACATCCCAATCTTTTTGATACACAGATACTATTAACATAATCACATAATATCCTTTAAAATCATCTGGAACATAAACACCATCTTCATTTAACTTAAAATAATAAACATCTCCTGCTTTCCAGTCTGTTATAAAAGGCTTATATATTGGAACCTTCTTTCTCTCAACATCTACTGATAAGTCATTTTGTAGTTTGACAATATTCTTACTTCTTTGTTTTTCTTTATTTTTACTATTCCACACCCTTCTATTCTCGTAACCGAGCGCTTCATTAAGTAAGTCTCTAACATTATCGTTTATTCTCCCATATTTCCACATTGTATATGCCAATCCAATTATGGCATTACTTCTACTCTCTTCATCCGTGAAGTTTTTTAACACCTTTAAAGATGCATCATATGCCTCATCATCTGAAGCCCCTCTTTTTAGCATAGCCATATAATAATTTTTTATATCTTCTCCGGATGCATTCTGAAATATTCCTGCTCCCCATGTTTCTGACATTTCTATTATCTCCTTTTGCATTATTATATAATCATAATACTAATCCCACCAGCAATCCATATCCTCCAAAATATTACTTATTTCATTTTGAATCTGGTTTTCAAAATAGTCAGGATATTTATCATAATAATCTTTAAAAGCATTGTAATATATTATCTTATTATTATTTAATATACTAATTCCATTAACAAAATTTACACCCAAATTGCCCATATCCTTCGTTCTGTTTAATGAATGATAAGCAACCATTAATGTTTGTTCAAGAGCTCTACATTCTTCCCAAGATAAGCCATCATAACGTTCTCCTGGTATTAATCCATATCTTTGCATTTTACCACCAGGTCTAGCATGGGCAGTCATTCTTCTATCATAATCCTTAGTTCTTCCTACATATCTAACAATCCCATTATCATCTCTTAATGTATATACAGTATAAACATCCCAAATTTTTTTATCTTCTTTCTGATAGGCAACAGCATAGCTTTTGATTTTTTTCTCTGTATCAACATTTTGAATCGTTAAAGCATTTGCCTCTTCTAGTAAATATTCTGAAATTATTGTAGCCATTGCCGAGGTAAGAATCATTTGAGTCTCAGCCGTCATCAATTTATTTCTCAAATTATTTAATATTATAAGAACTGTTTGATCATGACGAGCCACAGCAGAAGAAACACTTACTCTTCCAGCAGAAGCAGTTGTTTGCTCATCCAATCTTGCGGTATTACCACTCGGATCAGTATTCATTATAGGATTTGCATTTGCATAGAGATATTTGTGTAAAGATATCGGCTCATCAGATGTCCCTGCATAGCTATCCATACTGATAAATGTTCCCGTTGACGGATCCATATATCTGGCCCTGAGATAATAAAGCTCAGTTGTATAGTTATACTGTTCTCCTGCATATAGATAATCGTTCTCTGTATCGCCTTCTTTTTCGAGTAGATTTCCATAGCCATCGTATGAATATCTGTCGGTGATATTTCCTTCTGAATCAGTAAGAAGTCTTACACTTCCATGACCATCATTTATGAAATAACGGACAGTGTTATCGCTTGCAGTTGAATTATTGCTTGAAGACTGTGTTCCAATCTCAGATGAGATCAGTTCTTCTCCTCTTGTATAACTTTTCTTCAGCTTTCCATCTTTATCTGTCTCCGAAAGAACATATGTAAGGTCACTGTGGATGTCGTTTACATAGTTAGTTACATCAAGCTCATTAACTGTCTTTGATGTTCTATTTCCGGCATAGTCATAGGTGTAGTCTTCACTTATCACACTATTGCCATGCTATGCAGTTACAGAATTTTACTTTAAAGAAAAATGAAATGGAATATATAATCTATATTTATAAGACAAATGGTTTACCAAATACCCTTTCATAACACTCTGTATTAATTCCATCAGATGCCCGCCATCTATTAGTAGGATATAAGAAGTCATTGGTTAACTCTTCGCAATCTCTGTCATGATAAAAATCATCATAATAACATGGAAATTCTTTTGATGATAATATTCCGCATACTCCCAATGCATCTAATATCGTTGATATTTCCTGTTTGTTAGTTTTAAAGATTTTTTTCTTACTTATTAAATCACGTAAAGCTCCGGCTTTATTCTTCGGTGATAATTCATAAACGCAAGCGAGTATATCATGTAATATTTTTTCATCCTCTTCAGTATGATCATGTTTTTCAAGCTTTAAGAATTGTTCCAAATCGAATAAAGCATATGAATGAGCATTATATCTTATGCCACCCCATTTGTATCTTTCAAAACTGTAAGTATTTAGACCTTGTATGATTTCCTTATTATCAGGTGATTTCTCCCAAGCAAACCACCTACAAACAGGACAGACCCCATCGCCTTTATATTCATGTTGAGGCATGGCTATAGCATACCAATAACTACCTAACACAGATCTATATTCAAGCTTTCTTGTGGATAGACTATATAAAAATGAATCAGCAACATCTTTAACATCGATTACTTCAACATTCTTTTTCAATCTCTCCAAATACTCCTGATGCGTAATAGCATCAGGATAATCAAACATATATCCTTTTTCTTTAGCAAGATTAAATTCTTCTTCAGATATATTTAGATGATAATAATTTTTCCATCCTCCTCCCCCCCAAAACTGGTCAAAAAGGATTTTTTTTCCATCTCTCATAACTTATTACCACCCTTCTATTTCTTCTGTAATATTATCATACTCATTATCCACTTGATTTTCAAAATACGTCGGATATTTTTTGAAATATTTAATTGTTTCTCTTTTATAGATATCAATGGCTTTATTATTATTATTCACACCATTTACAAAATTATAAAACATTACATCCGGATCTTTAGCAGTATTTAAAGTATGATAAAACAACATCAGTTTCTGCTCTATTCCTCTAGCCTCTTCTTTTGTTAATCCAGAATAATATGGGCCTCTATATAAATTGTACTGTTTTATTTTACCATTATTTGCGTGTTCCCTCATACGTCTTTCGTAGTCTTTTGTTCTTCCAACATACCTGACTATTCCATCTGCATCAACTAAAGTATAAACAAAATAATTTCCTTTAGTATCATCTTCTTCTTTTTTATATTCTTTGACATATTTATCTTCTGCTATATCCTTTATTTCTTTTGCAGACATTTCCAAAAACAGTTTTATCCCAATTACTTCAACTAGAATAACTGAAAAACTGTTATAACTAATTGTCGCATTTGCCTCACTCGTCAGTGCCATCTTTTTTAATGAGCGTTGCATATTCATTGATGCAAAAGAGCTATATGCAACCACTAAAATTGAAGCTATTGCCAAACCACCAACTAATTCAGTAGCCGATAAGTATCCACTCGGATCTGTATTCATCACAGGATTGGCATTTGCATAGAGATACTTATGCAGTGATATTGGATCACTAAGAGAACCAGCATAGCTGTCCATGCTGATAAATGTTCCCGTTGACGGGTCCATGTATCTTGCCCTCAGATAATATAGCTCTGTTATGTAGTTGTATTGTTCTCCTGTATACAGGAAGTCGTTCTCTGTGTCTCCTTCTTTCTCTAACAGAATCCCGTAGCCGTCATATGAATACCTGTCTGTAATAATTCCTTCTGAATCTGTAAGTAATCTTACACTGCCTTGTCCATCATTAATGTAATAATGAATGGCATTTTTTTGACCTGTTATAGCTGACTTTGATTCAACTGATATCAGTTCATGTCCTCTGGTATATGACTTTTTAAGTTTACCATCTTTATCCGTTTCTGCATAGACATATGTGAGGTCACTACTGATATCGTTAACATAGTTTGTGACATCAAGTTCATTTACTGTCTTTGATGTTCTGTTTCCGGCATAGTCATATGTGTAAGATTCACTAGTAACATTGCTGCCTTTCTGAACCGTTGCTGATATAAGATGATTCTCGGAATCATAAACATAGTTTTTCCGCTTATCTCCCTGTTCGCTGATAAGATTACCATTATCATCATATGTATAAATGATCGTATCTGATCCATTAGTTTCAGACACCAGCTGGTTCAGTTCGTTATAAGTATAGTATGTCGTCCCCGTCTTGACTTCTATCTCATCAAGATCTGTATCGGCAAGAACTGATATATCTCCTGTTACCGAAGTCTCCTTAGATATCCTGTTACTTACTGCATCATAAGTATATTCCTGAATAAGTTTTGTATTATCTCTGGTTATTATCTCCTTGGTAAGGCGATTCAGGCTATCATATGTGTATGATCTTGTTGTCTTTATTCTTTTTGAACTATCCTCTTCAGTGACAAGCGTCCTCTCTCCACAAGCTCCTAGCGAATAAAAATACCCTGCCAGCTTATTATCTGATGCATCTTTTATCTCTTCTGATGTGAGCCTCTGATTCTTATCATACTTATAGTATATTGAATTACCATTCGGGTAACGCATTATACTTAGATTGCCAAATTCATCATACTCATATTCAGTTGCTTTTTCATTATGATCAATGACTTTCGTCAGTCTGTTCAGGATATCATATTCATACTTTGTCTTATTGAAACCGTTATCTATGCTTTCTATGTTGCCGTATTTATCATAGGTATATGATACGGTCACATTATCAGCATCTGTATATGATATGAGTCTGTTATATTTATCATACTTATAACTTACAGTTCCATTATCATCTCTTACACTGCTGATACGTCCAGTTTCTGTATAATTATATGTTATACTGTTATCAGCAGTTTTTTTACTGATAATCCTGTCCATCTCATCATAGGAATACTTTGTCTCATGTCCTGCAAAATCAACTTCCGAGATAAGATTTCCGGTCGAATCATATTCATATGTTGCAGTTTTTCCAGCCGCATTCTTAACAGATGCGACATGCCCCACCGCATCATAAGTATACTCTGTCGAATGTCCCAGAGGATCTGTTACCTTTATCAGATTGCCATTTTCATTATATGAATATGTGTAGCTGTTTTTATACGCATCCGTAACTCTCGTAAGTTTATCTGCCGCATCATATTCATAATTAGTTAAATGCCCCCTTTGATCCGACTGTTGAATCACCCTGTTTCTTTCATCATACCATGCACTTACTGATTGTCCCATAGGATACTGGGTACTTGTAATATTTCCATTGTAATCATACTTGTAATATGTACAATTATACTTTGCATCTGATTTAATACTGAGTCTGCTTTGTTCATCATATTGAAATGATGTCGTATTACCAAATGCATCCGTAATAGATGTATTCCTGTTGCATTCATCATAAGTGTATGTAGTCTTAGCTCCTGTCACACTTATCTGCTCTATCAGATTACCAACCGCATCATAAGTGTAGCTTTCCCTATTTCCATCTGCATATGTCTTTGATACTATTCTGTCAAGCTTATCATATGTCATGTTGACTTTAAGTCCGCTTCTGTCGATTGCGGTAATATTGTTACCATTAGCATCATACTCAAAGCCCTCAGAAGTACCATCTGGATATACAATTCTTATAAGATTACTTCGATCATCATATTTATAGGTTGTTCGTCTGTTCTTTGCATCAACGCTTGCGGTCTGATTACCATTTGCATCATATTCGTATAAAGTTACATTACCGGCATTATCAATACTCTGGATTTTGTTGTCTGCTTCATCGTATGTATATCTGCTGGTTAGCGATACTTCTTTTCCATCTTCTATTCTTTTGATTGTCACTCCTGTGCATCTGTTCTTATCATCATAAGTATAATACACACTTTCTCCGGCACCATTCTCTGATGAAACAACATTTCCATCCGGATCATAAGTCAGCTTCTGGTATACGCCTATGGAATCTGTCATTCCCGTTAATCTGCCATCCGCATTATACTCATACATTTTTTTGTTTCTTTTTGCATCAGAAACAGATGTAAGAGCACCATTATTATCATATGTCATTGCCATGACTGTTAGATCAACATTTTTTATACCTGTTATATAATTCTCTTCAGAATACTGCTTTTCTACCTTTGTTCCATCCGGAGCCGTTATCAAAGTGTTATTCCCGTTTGCATCGTAAGAATACTCCGTTGTATGGCCATTGGCATCAGTTGTTGATGTACAGTTATTGAATTCATCATAAGTATTCTTTGTAATATTTCCAAGTGCATCTGTTGTCTGGAGTACATTTCCGTTATCATCATATACATAAACTGTCGGATTACCACGTCTGTCCTTTATGACTTCCTGTCTTCCATCAACATCATGAGAAAACTCCATTCTGTTCCCTTCAGCATCAATGATTGCCACAAGACGTCCTTCGTCATCATACTCGTTTCTGGAAACAGCAATACCCATTGGATCAGTGATTGAAATCAGATTGTGCTCCTTATCATAGGTATATGATACAGTTCTGTCTGCACTATCTGTTACCTCGATCAGATCACCGTTTTTATCATATGTATATCTCGTTTCATTATTTAAAGGGTCAGTTATCCTGACTATCCTTCCTTTTCTGTCCCTTTCAAACTCTATGTTTTTACCGTCATCGGAATGAAAACCATCTTTATCAATTCTTATTTCATGTCCGGATGGATCTACCATCTTATAAACACCGATATTCTTATTCAGATATATCTCATTTCCCTCGTCAGTAGTGAGTTTGTAATTCAGCACGCCATATACTGACTCATCCAGAAATGCCAATCGTCCTCCTTCATAAAAAGCAGTTGTATCTGCCAGTATCTCCAGTTTCACATTCTGATTTGTGACACATCTGTATCCAAGACTTACATCATAGATAGGAGTCATAACACTGAACCCATTATAGATAACGAGTGAAAACCTGTCACTGGACCCATCCCCATAAGTTATGACCACATCATGACTGAGCGATTCCGTCAGCCGATACGAAGAAGTAAGTACTGATCCCGTTTTCGTCATTGTATATCCGTCTTCGAGGCTGTTACTTTCTGACAGTCTCATTCCTGTCACATCCATCGACCATCCATATCCGAAATCACCTCTTTTTTTGTTCCTGCTGTCATATATTCTGTTGACATTGACAGTTGTTCCGCCCATTGATGCCGTAACATCAGTAAAACCTATATGATAGTCACCAATCTTGAGATTTCCTTCTACAATAAACTTCTTTGTTACTTTGGTGATATTTCCACCTTTATCCTGTGCACATAATCTAAGCTCATAATTTCCGTTTATCAGAATCGATGGATCCAGTTCTCCCAGGATATCGTTCTCAATCTCTTCTGTCCCTTCGTTTATTGATATATAATCAGTATAAGGGATCATTCTGTATTCAAGGCGCCAGAAATCCAGCCCAGTTTCATCTGACACTGTGCCTATTATTTCTGTAGGAACCTTTATCGGATCAATGAAATCAGGTGATATTATCTCTGCTATGGGCTTCTTTTTATCAGAACCATCAGAAAAAGTACACTCTGCTGTCGAAACCAGTTCTTCCTCCGGTTCATCAGGTGTATATACTGCTTTGATTACTACTCTTCCGGCCTTTTCAGAAGTAAAATGAGACATCAGTTCTTTTTCAGATAACAGCATGTCATCCTTATACAGTTTCAGGTTATCCAGTTTCATACCTTCCGCAAGATTTACCTGAGCTGTAACCTCTGTTCCAACCATTGTGTGAGAATGTGAAAGGGTTAAGGAAATCGGATTATTATCATCTGTGTTTCCATCCCATCCGGATTTATCTACACTTATACCTATCTTGTAAATCTTTTTATTTCCCGCCCTGTCAGCTGCTTCAAGTTTTATTTCATATGTACCTGCAAGTAGTTCCGCGGTATTTAAGATGCCAAGGAGTCCATTTTCTATCTCTTCTTTTCCCGAAGCAAACAGATGATACTCATCATTTCCATCCTTCTTATATGACAGTGTATAACTATCAAACTCTGCATCATCTTTAACAGAACCTACGATGTTTATATCATCACTTAATACAGCTCCGGGTTGAGGATCTGATATAATCGCTGTCGGCGGAACATTATCACTATACAAAAGTATCGGAGCCTGATTTACAAATAGATATAAATCCAAAGTCTCTGTTTCTTCTGTATCCATTTTTTTAAATCTAAGTGTTATCAGGTGATTCCCGGCTGACGGAGATTTAAATGTAACACAATCACTTTCATTTATAGTAATATTTTCATCAGAATCATCCAGAAGACACCCGGTAATGGTGTACCCTTCTTCTATAAAAAGCAGGACATCATCACCTTCAAAATATTTATCCTTATCAAACCATGTCTTTACATCCGGAGAAGCTTTATAAACATTAAACTCTATCGTTCCGGAATACTTATTGCCATATGAATTTTCAGTTTCTATACGGATTGAGTGAGTTCCTTCTGTCACGTCTTTTATTACAGCTTTCCCTTCTGATAATCCCTCTTCAGAGATTTTATCATCATAAAAGACCCTGCTTATGTACTCTTCTTTTATATCGGTAATGACCTGAACATCATCACCACTTACATAAGAAGTTTTATCAAGCTGCATATTAAAAAACGGATACTCTATTATAGGCGATATAAGATCATCTAAGTTGATATGATCAATAGGTGATAATACCGAAATCTTTTTTGATGCGGATCCTGACGGTACTTCTTCATATTTTGCTTTTACCGTATGATTACCGGAGTTTTCAAATATTGCATATATCCTGCTTCCCCATCTTTCTTCACCAAAAGTCTTTTCGCCATCTATATACCATTCAACATTTGAAAGCACTTCTTCTGTGGTAACAGTTTTATATTCAAATGAAGCCTGCTCTCCTATATTCAGGATGTCATTTCCCACGATATCCTTTTGAATGAACACTGTATCTTTTTTCACAGGTATTTTATATGTATTTGCCCCTACGAAAATCTTATCAATGTAAGGAGTTCTTCCCTCACTTGATGGGTTTAGTACAACCTTTAAAAGCAGATATCTTCCAACCAGATTCCTTAATCCATATACTTTATATACTTCATCAGTATCAATCCTCTTTAGTTCATTTACATCTTCAAATGATAGTACTTTTTCCAGATCATCTGATGCAAACGCATATACTTCGACACTTCCATCATTTGGATATAATGCTTCCATATCAAAATATGACCACTTGGATCCTATCACACCTGCATCGCAAACACTTATCCATGTTCCCAGATCAGAATATTTACTGTTTTTGATAACGACATCTTCAAGTTTTTCTGAACGGATCTCGCCATTTTCGTTATAATATACAGCTATATCCTTTATGATATCTGTCTCACCATCTTCAGTATTGATTTCTATCGGGATATTTATGCTGCTTTCTTCATCTATGGTCGTCTTCCAGACGATGATTTTTTCAGAACTGTTATCATCAAACAGCTCAAGATCAGAACCTTCATTCTTTATTACTGCATCAGCAGGAACAGTCATTTTTACTATTACAGAATTAATACTATATAATGCAAATTCATTTACATCTTCCCATTCACATACATAATAATAATTCTCAAATTCAACGCCATCATCCCATCTTCCTGATTCGAGCATGTATGCATAATTCTGGTGATCATATATATTTAGACCATCATTAGGTTCTCTATTATCCCAGTTAGTATACTTACTGTCAGAACCATTGATCCAGTTCCATCTTCCTTCATTTATTTCATCAGTGTACCCTATGGCAACATAACCTTTTTTCCCTGTATCTTCCGCTAGCTGTCTTACAAATTCATTTTCCTTTTCATCATCTATTACTGCAAGATGGCCTCCCATGGTTTCACATACTGTCTGGGCATCTTTCCACTTAAGCTTGTCCTCGGATACAGCATATGCATGGTTTTTATTGAAACTAACATGTTTTATACGATTTGATTTTGATGTTAATGTAAGTTTCATTTCACCGGAAAATGATCCTACATTTTCAGAATCAAACAAACCATTAAACTCTTCTGATATACTTATATTCCCAAAATCATAACTCTTATCGATGCTTATATTGTCTACTTTTTCTTTGTCTAATATGATTCCGGCAGGATCATTATCATTATTCGCAGAATATATGTTTTCATCACTGATATGTGTACTAATAAACTCAGCATCAGAATCAATACCTGAACTATTTAAAGATGTTTTAAAATCCTCTCTGGTGTCAAAGCATTTAATAAATTCAGGAGTTGGCGTTGGCTTCGGTGTTGCTGTTGGTCTCACAGTTGGCGTTGCTGTCGCCGTCGGTGTTGCACTCGGCGTTGCCGTTGGTGCCTTTGTCGGTGTCGCGCTTGGTGTTGCTGTCGCTGTAGGTGTTGCACTTGGGGTTGCCGTTGGTGCCTTTGTCGGTGTCGCACTCGGAGTCGCCGTTGCTGTTGCTGTAGGTGTTGCTGACGGCGTTGCTGTTGCCGTTGCTGTAGGTGTTGCACTCGGCGTTGCCGTTGCTATAGGTGCTACTGTTGGTGCCTCTGTAGGTTCTGTCGTTGGTGAAGGTGTTGCCGTAGGCTCTTCATCATGATTAAATAGACCGAGATTATCTAACATATCATAATCATGACTTCCTGCATTTATCTCAATCACTGTTCCGTTGATCACAACTTCTTTAGCTATGATCCTTCCGTTCAGATGGAACTCGTTTGCACTTACACGTACTGTTCCCTTGGGAGCATAGATTACAGCATTCATATAGATGCTGCTGCCGTTGATATTGATGTCGCCCTTTTCAGACGATATAAAGATGGTTTCATCTGTAACAGGCTCAGTCTTATGAATATTAAAGTTTACATCCTTTTTGGCAACTATCATTCCGGATGTACTGAAACTTGTTCCATTAAAGGATACTCCGTCCTTAACATATATGTTCTTATCAAGCTTGATCTCATCACTGCCGTAATTCTTATATGAAGAATAGATATCCCAGTTAAGTCCGGAATCTTCTTTTATTATCTCATGTATGGGAGATGCGATATCCGGCATCTCTATTATCTCTGCATCATCTATGATCGATGTTATATTCCGGCTGTTTTTCTTACCTGATGTCCTG
>JAFZRN010000020.1 GCA_017619835.1 Eubacterium sp. | reverse complement strand
GTAATTCAGCAACACAAAGCCCTCAGACCGAAGATGAATTTGCAGCTGGAAGTTTTACGGTAGAAGGGACAACCTCAGATACAGAGGCACCTGTTGTTGATGCGTCAACGATAGAGCTTACACTGCCTGAAGGGAAAGAAATAGTAACCGGTGGAGATACGGTGAAGCTGTCAGTGAAGGTAACGGATGCATCAGAAATTAGCAGAGTAGATGTAAAATATAACTTTCCTGTAACGGGGCAAAGAGAATATACAATGAGTTATAATCCTGATACAGAAAGATATGAAGTTGAAATACTAATATCAAATGGTGCACAGGCCGGAAAATGGACAATAGATAGTTTCTGGGCAAGAGATTTTGAGAGCAATTCAGCAACACAAAACCCTCAGACCGAGGATGAATTTGCGGCCGGATCATTTACAGTTATAGAAACATTCAAAGTCACCTTCAACTCTAACGGCGGAGATGAGGTTGAAACCCAGTATGTGGCAGCAGGCGAAAAAGCTACCGAACCAACGCCGTTTCCGAAAAAGGAAGGCTTCTACTTTGACGGCTGGTGTACAGATGAAAATTGTGAAAACTACTACTATTTCAGCAGCGCTGTTAATAGTGACATCACACTCTATGCAAAGTGGAGAATAATCCATACCTTTAATTCCTATGACTTGACCAGTGAAGAAGAATCCAAGGGTGGAAAGTTTACAGCTTCAACCGGTGAATATGAAGATGAACCAACCTACGGATGGCTCAATATGACTGGCGAAACCGGTAAAAACATTACTCTTAAGGCTTATCCCGATGTGGAATATCTCTTCAAAGGATGGTATGAGGGTGTTACAGAATATGATGCAAATAATGCACAGCATACGGTTCCGAAGGATCTATCGGACCCTTCAACTCTAATCAGTGAAAAACCTGAAATCGAAATTGAATCCGACAAAAGTAAAACCATTTGTGCGGTATTCGAAAAATGCGACCATGAATTCGGAGAAGATATAATCGAAAAAGCTTCAACGACAAAAGACGGCAGCATCTCGCATGTCTGTGAAGTGTGTGGATTTGAGGAAGTCATTTCCACTATTCCTATGGTAAGTAACATCAGCCTTGATAAAGAGGTTTATGACTTCAAGGGTCAGAAGGTTGAGCCGACAGTTACTGTTGCAACCAGTGACGGAGACCTTTCGAAGGAGAATTATACAGTTACATATTCAAACAATGATAATATTGGAAATGCTTCGGCTACCGTTACTCTCCAGGGAGAATACTATGAAGGTACCACAACACTTGACTTTAAGCTTGAGGTCAATAAAGAAGAATGGGGAACATCGATAGAGAATTCCGGAATTAAGAATTATGTGGATAAGGATGGAAAGACAAGCGCAGAGATAACTGAATCCAATGATGTGTTCTGGTTAAATGAAGAAGCTGACGGCAAATCCGCATGGTACGGAATCGATAACTCAAAAGGAACCTTTGACAAGGGCTCCAGATTCTGGGTTAAATGGCTTGATAAGAACGACAGTGATTATCAGAAGTACTTTGATAAGCTTGATGATGATATCAAAAAAGAAGCAAATAGCGAAAAGCTGTGGATATTCCTTACCGGAGTGACAAAGCCTGATGGTACCGAATATCAGGAAATGGAGCTTCCTGTATCATTATTCATCCAGATCGGTGATGACTGGGATCCTGAGGGAGTGAACGCATTTTGCATTGATGACGCAAAGGACGAGCAGCTGTATACCGAATTTGGTACAGCAACAAATACTCCAAATGCTTTGGCAAAATATGAAGAACTGGCACTGTATCATTTCTCTGCGTTTGTAATCTACGAGGTTGCTGATTCAAAGAGTCAGACGCCGAGTGGCTCTGAAGAATATCTGGATGCAACAAAGCTTTCAACTTCACAGCTGATAAAGAGTGCTAAGATCTCCGATAAGAAGTCGGGTGGCAAATACCAGATCACCAAGATCACAAAGAAGAACGGCAAAGTCACCGGCGGAACGGTTAAATATCTTGAGCCTTACAACCTTGACTGCAAGTCTGCAAATGTTAAGAATACGATCAAGCTTGCAGGAGTTACCTTTAAGGTGACTGAGATTGAGAAGAACGCATTTACGGCATGCAAGAAGATTACAAAGGTAACTATCGGAACCAACGTTACAAAGATAGGTGCAAATGCTTTCAATGGATGTTCAAAACTCAAGACCGTGATCGTGAAAGCCAAGAATCTTAAGAGTGTTGGAAGCAAAGCCTTTAAGGGAATTAAAACAAAGGCGACCATCAAAGTTCCGAAGAAGAAGTATTCAAAATATAAAAAGCTGATCAAAAAAGCAGGTGCAAAAAAAGCCAAGTATAAGAAGATGTAACACGAGGATATATCATGGATGTTGGAGAGGTATTAGAAGAATTAAAGAAAAAGGCAATGGCTGATGATGACCTGAGAGCACGTCTCATCGAGACAAGAAAATCGGCAACTCCCATTGCGGATTTCTGCAGGATCAGTACAGAGGCAGGACTTACACTCTATAAGATGGATCTTATAGAGTTCGGCGAAGCCTCCTATGCTGCCATGCGTCGAAGTACCAATGGCGGAGGCGAAAATGCGCCTCTCCTCCAATGGGAAGACGACGCCTATGAAATGTTCATGATGGAGCTCGAAAACATAAAAAACTAAATGAAAGGGGTACTAAAGAATGAAACACGTAAAACGAGTTATAGCAGTAATAGTAGCTCTTGCAGTCGCTGTCGGATTCATGCCGGCTGCACCGGTTAACGCAGAAGCAACTCCTTATGGGGTGTGGGTAAACGGAATACAGTTTGATAGTGATAATCTCACTATAGCCTGCGGAGAGGGAACGGCGGAGTATGATGCCACTACAAATACTCTGACATTAAATAATGCTGAAATAAATACGGCGGTACAAAAAGACTTTTTATTTGAAGGGTTTAAAATGTATTGCTTGATTTACTGTAATGAAAAGAACTTAAACATTAAATTGCAAGGCAAAACAATATTAGATGGTACTACTGCAGTTCCGGAGAGTACAGGTATATATGGCATTTTAGCATTAGATGATGTTAACGTAAAAATCAGTGGTCCGGGTACCCTTGAAATTAAGAATACTTCCGGTGGAATATATGTAGGTCATTTTGAAAACTTCGGAAGCCTTGCTATAGAAAATGCAGATATTACCGTTTCTGCAAAAAACTCCTCTGATGCTACATACAGAGGAATAGATGTAAATGGTGCTCTATCTATTATAGGATGTACAATTAATATATCTAGTCCGGGAACTATGGGTGGAGGAATAAATGTATACTCCCCTGATATGGTAACAATAAAAGATAGTAATATTACAATCAGTTCTACTGAAAATGCCATAGAAGTAGGAGACAGTGAAGCTTCTGGCGGAGGATTAACTATAGATAATTGTACGGTTAACCTTACTTCTACAGAAAAATATGGCATAAACCTGGTAGATACTTGGTTTGAAGATGGGACTCATGCACCGACCAGAAAGCTGATTGTAAAAAATGGCGGTTCTCTGACGATTGATTCGGGCACTGATAATGATGGCAATGATCGTGCTGCAATATATCCGGATGACTCGACTTATATTTTAATTCCGAGTGATTCTGTATTTTCAAACGAAGAAGGTTATGGATCTGGTTTTAATGATAACAAGATAAAGATTACTATCGGAACAAATCCGGTAAATGAGGAAGGCGGCGCAACACCGACCCCTACACCCAGCCCGTCAGCAACACCAACACCCGGCGGAGATAATACTCCAAGTCCTTCGGCAACTCCGACACCCGGAGGAAACGGGGATGGAAACGGTAATGGTGATGGATCGGGAAGCAATGTACCGAGAGATCAGCAGAAGGGTGAAGATGGAACAGAGCTTGGAAAGGGCGCTGCAGCAGAGCAGGTAGATAAGTTCCTCACAGCTTATGATTCCGAAGCAGATGCACCCGGAACTCTTTTCAGAATCCTTCAGGCTAAATCAACCAAGACCACAAAGAACAGCATAACAGTTACATGGAAGAAAGCTCCCGGAGCTGTTAAGTATCTTGTATATGCAAGTAAGTGCGGAAAAGGCAATAAGCCGATAAAAATGGATGAGACTACCAAGACAAAGTATACTCTTAAGAAGCTTAACGGAAAGAAGATAAGCAAGGGTACATACTATAAGTTCATCATAGTAGCTGTAGACAGCAACAATAATGTTGTATCATCTTCAAAGACGATTCACTCAGCTACACTCGGTGGCAAGGTTGGAAACTGCAAATCCATTTCCACCAAAGCTAAGAAGAATAAGGTGAGCTTAAAGGCTAAGAAGACATTTAAACTTAAACCGAAGCAGAAGGCTCAGAAGAAGCTTAAGATCAAGAACCACAGAAAGCTTATGTACGAAAGCTCGGATGAAACCGTGGCAACAGTAAATAAGAGTGGCGTGATCAAGGCTGTTGGTAAGGGTAACTGTGAGGTATTCGTATATGCCCAGAACGGCGTATTCCAGAAGATTAAGGTTACTGTAAAGTAGGTAAACTTCAAATAGAAATATAAAAGAAAATTTCCAAATCTCAAAAAATATAAGGGATTTGGAAATTTTCTTTTTGCATTAATACTTATATATTTAATAACTATTTGACTGTGACCTTAACGGCCTTTCTTACACCGTTAGCTGCCATTACATATATAGTGCATGTGCCGGCGGACATACCTTTTATTTTTCCGGACCTGGAAACTGTGGCAACGCTCATATCGCTGCTTATATATCTCAGCTTAGGCTCGTGAGTAGAAGGCATCAGCTTTTTGTTTTTCTTTAGCTTCTTTACCGAAGCCTTGATCTTGAAGGTCTTGCCTTTCTTTATCGAAACCTTCGCCTTCTTAACTTTCACGCTCTTTGGATTCGTATAATTCTTCGAGCAGCCGGATGTGAAGGCGTGTACAGTCGGACTGGTACATGCATAGGTTTTCTCTCCGTCTTTAGTGAACCATGCTTTTACGTAAGCCTTATAAGAAACCTTCTTTTTCAGACCCTTCTTTTCCCACTTAAATGCACTGTTTCCGGAGATTGTTGCCACTTTTTCAAGAGTGGAGTTATCCTTACCGTTGCATTTTGCAAAGAAGATATCATAGCCTTCGGCACCATCAATCTTATTCCATGACAGAACAAGCTGGTTGCTCTTTTTTGATGTCAGTTTTGCAAGAAGAGTGCCTTTTACTTCTTTAGCAGGAGTAGGCTCTGAAACTACAGGAGTAGGAGTAGGTTTTGCAGCTTCAGGTGTACTTTCCGGAGTAGGTGATGCTGAAGGAGAAGCGGCAGGGGTTGATGTTGGTGTAGGAGTCGGAGAAGGTGACGGAGTAGGTGTAGGCAACTCTCCTTGTCCGATCTTAACTGTAAGGCAAAGCTCATTCACGATTGATTCCGGATCGGGTCCGCCATAAGTATATAATTCGTAGTCCAGCAGTTCTCCGTTATTAATAGTTATATCTTCTTCACCTAGATCATCTTTGAAAATGCTTCGGCCACAGTCAGTTATATCAAGCCTGATTATGGTAGAATCTTCATCAGTGACAAAGGGATATACATTTTCAATGTAATTGATTCCCTCTTTTTTAACCCAGCATATGGATTTCTGATCTATCTTATAACCGCAGTCTGATGGAACGAAAATATTCGGAGAGAAATCATTTACATCGCTGATAGTTGTTCCAAGCTCTACTTTTTCGGTGTTTAATACGACTTTATCAATAGTGTTCTTTTTGCCGGAACCTGTATTTATATCCCGCATTGTTTTAAAAGTAAGATATAACTCCTGGTCCCTTCCGAGCCATGCCGAAGAAGGCAGTTGAATAGAAGTACTGTTTGCACTATTGGTTACATCTTTGATTTCGGACTGTACTCCGGATAAGAATATCTTCATACTATCGAAGCTGCTGAAAGTATATCCATCTTCCAGGGTTATCTCGACATTTACAGTTTCGGATGCCTGAGCCGTTACTGTGGTCAGTTCGGGCACAGAATTATACATAAACGGATCGTATTCCGAAAGCTCTACGCCGTTTACTTTGACGCTGACAACAGCATCATGATAGCTCTCATCATACCAGCCGACTATTTCGAACGAATCATCAGCATGAACCTGAGAAGGGACTATTACCGATAAAAGTACCGGTATGACTAGCAGGATAAATAAATAATATGGTTTTATATATTTTTTCATATGGACCGTCCTCCTGTCTTCTTATTTCAGCAGTTACATAAGCCCATAGAAAGCATCTTTATATTTTTCACAGTCGGGTTCGCCGCCTTTATATTCCACGACTATTCCCATTTGGAATGTTTTAATATTCTGATCATTTTCATCGATTTCGTAAGCGTGCCATCTGGATATTAACTTATCATTGGGTATATATGTATAGTTGGCGCCGGTTGATGGATCCATGAAGAAGATATTATCTTTATTGTATCCGATGGCAACTACCCAATGATCGCAGTACCATTCATTGGAATAATCCAGATCCATAGTATATTCTTCGTTTTCATCCCAGTCCCAGGCCTGAATGTCGCATATCACGGGATGTCCCTGATCCAGCTCGGATTTTAAGGAATCAAGAGTCATTTCTGTTTTTACTGTTGCCTGGAATTGCTGTTCTTCGGTGTTATTATATCGAACTGCATTTAGATAACCGGCCATCTTTTGTGAGCTGGTACCTTTTTCTTCGCTTGCACCAAGGGCTCGTGCCAGATTATTTTCTCGAATATCAAAATCATATTTAGCGTAGCGAAGTACAGATTCTACACATGCTACTCCGCTTGTGTAGGATTCTGCCTGTCTGTAAGTCGGAACGTTAAGTAGTTTCCTTGGATGTGCATGACGCTGCATGATTGACTGGTTCACTCCACTAAAGAATTCCCAATCATCATATTCGCTCTCTGCTTTAACACTTATTATAGCTACTGAGGTGCATATAGCTATTAAACAGATGGAAATGATTGCAAATAATTTTTTAAACTTGCTCATAGTAGTTACCCCCTAAAATATATTACATTAAGTTTTTATATATGAACATCAATTGCCATTATACATGGAGCTGAGCTGAATCAGCGAAGCAGTCCCGGTTTTATGGCGTATTGACGACAGATGCCGCTGGATTGTTCTGAGAGTTATGCCTCTCAGCTCTGCAAGTTCGTTCTGAGTAAGATCCTGATTCTCGATAAAAAGAGCCAAGGTCTTTTTTTCGTTGTCGGTAAGATCATAGGTCTTTGCAAATTGTTCGAGCTTCTCTTCAGGTGACATCTCCTGTATGGAAATGTCTTCCTCGCCATACTCTTTCGAGCTGTTACTTTCACCTATGCTTTCGGATATGCTTTCTCCGGGAGTCTCATAGAAAAGCTGCTTTACGCCCGCAAAGCTCTCCTGCCCGGTCTTGTTACAGATACTGTTAAAGTGCTTGTAAAGGACACTTCTTGACATATAAAGTTCCTTGGCAAGCTCGGTTGTCGGACCATGGAATGTAAGCGCCTTGGCAAGCACAAGAGTTTCCTTCTCGGAAAGGCCGTATTCCCCGGCAAATTCCTCCGGAGTACATCTCCGCACGGAAAGAGTTACAGCTTCGGGCTTATCCTGAAGGAAGAGCTGGCCCGAATAAGTAAAGATGATCACCATGAAAATGATCACAAGAAGCTCTATCGCAATAATACCCGGCAGCGGCAGGCTTGAAAGAAGCTGCCCCGAGAAGATAGATGAGAAGATGCTGTCGATTATCCTTCCCATAACACAGATAAAGGGCGCGAGCCTTCTCTTTCCCGCAAGCTTCCAGAAAACAAGCGTCAGGTAGCTATTCGCAATGCCGGCCATAACATAGTAGATACATGTGTTGAGCCCCATGTACCTTGCGTCACCGAACATGATAGGATTGAGGATTCCCAGGATCATTCCGCAGAGCGTGATGATAGGAATGAGCTTCATATTCTTATAGTCACTCATAAGTCCCATCAGAAGATAGCTGAATATAAAGAATAATCTTGGAAATGAGTAGGTCAGGAAAACATTTTCGGAAACAAGAATGATAAGTGACGAAGTCAGGAAATTGCCGATCAGCTCAAGGCAGATCGTAATAAGAATGGCTGTTATGATCAGCTTTTTAAATTCGGGGTTGAAGCTATGTTTATCAGAATCTTCGGGCTTTTCGTCGGGGGTGACAGTTGTCCCATTACCCAGAGCAAGCTCGAAAAATACGGTTATGAATGTAATAAGGATCAGACTGTAAAGAGTAACGTTATCATTTCCTATAAATGCCTGGAAAATATACTGGATAAGTATGGCGGCTGAGGCGCCGACGAAATAGTAAAAGCCGGTTTTTGAAAAGCTTACGAACAGATGAGACATTTTTAGATATACGTCGCAGCACAGGATTCCGATGATGAACATCAGGATATATGCGGACAGATTAAAAACGGCCGGGTTATCGGTGTATACGAGCATTATGAAAAATGGCATGGCGGCCGAAACCGCATTGGCAGTAAGGAAATTCTTACGGATAAGAGCTTTATCAGATAGAAGGGTTCTGATGGCCGCATAAAAAAGACATCCGGCCACATAGGGCAGAAGATCGGTTCGAAAGAGTACGATGGAACCTTCCGACCCAAGTACCGAGACAGCCCTCATATTCATGAAGCTGAGGGTCATGGAGTATATGTATGAATAAAGACAAAACAGTATCAGATGGTAATGTTCTTTTCGAAGCATGTCCTATCCTCCAGAGTATGAAGGTGTGTAGCCTGCCTTCGTTCTAATTCATAAGTTTAGTACAACTCCATCTATAAAACAAGAATAAAAGAATTGTCGTATATACGACATTGTATGCGACATATGTCAGCTTATGGAAAAACCCTCAGAATAGTAAAATTATACTATGATTTTCTTTATCAAAAAGGAGGGTTACTTATGAGAGAGAAACGTAAACTATTTAACATGATATGGTTGTCTTTTTTATTTTTTCTGATGATCTTGATTCCAAGATCAAAAGCATATGCGGCAGATTATGAATTTGACAATGAAAACAGTAAGATAATCGGTAATGGATGGGAAATTGATTACTCGGTTTTTGGCGATATAAAGCTGACAATATCATCACTGGATGGATTAAAGGAATGGTGTTATACAAAAGCCGATGATCCGGCATTTGAACCGGCTATTGAGGATTTTCGTACATTTCCGATCGTTACTATTGAGATAACGGATGATTCAATATCTCCGGTATACCTTGATGGGCGTATCGGATCGGGGATCAGTACTCTGACCGATGTTATATATCCATCTACATCGAAATGGGAAGGTAAATATGTAACCTTAGATGGAATAGTATATTCTGCGGATGGAAAAGAACTGATATTCTATCCTTTGGGAAGAAGTACGGAAACGATCACATTACCCGATGCGGTTGATAATATAAATAGTTATACATTCAGACAAAACAATGTGATCAAGAAACTGATTTGCAATAATATAAAATTAGTTGGCTGGTGGGCTTTTTCGAACAGCTCGATAGAGGAATTTGAATGTAATACGCTCAAAAATGTAGGTATGGACGGTT
The DNA here is from genome assembly GCA_017619835.1 of Eubacterium sp. GTDB lineage: Bacteria > Bacillota > Clostridia > Lachnospirales > Lachnospiraceae > Eubacterium_Q. The sequence continues at coordinate 70,079 of JAFZRN010000020.1, read as the reverse complement.
TTGGATATGCCCAGAAGCTCAAAAAAGTCACAATAAATAATTATGATGATTCGGTAATAGACCTTCAGCCAGGCGCATTTGAGGAATGCAAGCTACTTGAGGAATTTCCATATAAAGCATCGGTTATGAACGGAGTGTTCTCAAACTGTTCATCGCTTGAAAGCTTTACAATGCTTGATAATGCTACAAAGATTGAGGTTATGACCTTCTTCGGATGCTCGTCATTTACAGAATTTAATGTTCCGGCATTGGTTGAAACGGTTGGAGGTTCTGCATTTGAGGGATGCACAAACTTAAAAAAGATTACCTTTAATTCTACAACTCCTCCGACTATTTATGAAGATACTTTCAGGAACTGTCCGTCGGATATAGAGATAAGTGTTCCGAAGGGCTCGGAAGAAGCATATATTGCGGCTTTTCTTGAGGCAACAGGAGAGGATTATACCGATAATATAATTCCGACAGGAAGAGTAAAATATGCTCTCTATGTTAACGGAGAACAGTTTTACAGCGATAAGCTGACTATACAGTGTGGCGAAGGAACAGCTGTTTTCAATCCGGAGTTAAACACACTGACTCTTACTAATGCTGAGATTACCAAGGGAGTAAATAAATATGCTTATGGAGCATGTATAAATTCCGGAATAAAGGATCTTACCATAGAGGTATTTGGATATAACAAGATTGCAAATGAAGCTTATACAGGTGACTGGGATGATATCGATGGAATAAGTACTGCAGAGGGCTGTAATGTTACGATTACAGGAAGCGGAGTACTGGATATCACGCAAGTTAACTCTGCGGCATATATCGGTTTGGGAACCTGGGTAAATGTAGATGGAGGAGACTTTATTATTGAAGACGGTACTCTGATCACAGACAAATCAATTACCGTTAACAGGAATTTTATAGTTAAAGATGGCGGAACTTGTTCTTCTAAAGCATCCGTTCGTTCAAATTCCGCAGGAACTATAAAAGTGAGCGGAAGAGGATCGCTTACGGCATCATTTATTAACATGGGAGTACCTGTTATGGATGAAGATGAAATCTCGAAAAGAGATATGAAGGTTATTCTGGAAGGCGGCGAACTTATCCTTTCAAAAGGTATATTTTTCTCGGATGCTTCTCCTGATGATGATCCAAGGGGATATATACAGCTGATACGCGGAACAATAGAAATAAAAAGTAAAGCTTCTGAAGGTTCAAAGATAGCAGACTGCCCTGCTGAACATATTGAGATAGATCCGTCATTTGAACTCACAGTGGAAGACTTTCTTAAGGGAGAAGTTAATAAATCGACTCACGTATGGAGTGACTGGGTTTACTATTCAGATGACTATCACAAGAGAACATGTCCGGGAGATGGTACCGATCTTCATCCGGGTCATATGGAAGCTAAATATCATATCTGGGATAAGGGCAGTGTGATCAAAGAGGCAACAGTCGATGAAGATGGAGAGAAGTTATATACATGTTCGGTATGCGGAGCAACCAAGACCGAAAAGATTCCTTCATCTGCAACACCGACTCCTACAGCATCTCCGAGTCAGGAACCTACTCCAAGTCAGGAACCAACATCATCACCTTCTGCAGTACCTACAAGTGAGGCGACTCCGTCAACAGTACCGACAGAGAGTCCGTCACCGTCATCTGCACCGACAGAAAGTCCATCAACTGAACCGACATCTACACCTGATCCTGCAACCCAGATGGGTAAGGACGGAACAGCGGTTGGAGAAGGCGCTTCTCTTGAAGCAGCGGAAAAAGCGATCACATCAATGACAACGGATGATGATCCGGCAGGTTCTGTATTTAATGTACTTCAGGCAAAGGCTGCCAAGGTTACCAAGAATTCCATAAAGGTTTCATGGAAGAAGCCGGCAGGAGCAGTCAAGTTTGTTGTATATGCCAATAAGTGCGGAAAAGGTATCAAGCCTGTGAAGATAACCGAAGTAACAGGAACAAACTTCACACTTAAGAAGCTTGACGGAAAGGCACTTAAGAAGGGAACCTACTATAAGTTCCTTATCGTATCGGTAGATAAAGATAATAAGGTAATATCAACATCCAAGGTTGTTCACGCGGCTACAAGTGGCGGCAAGGTTGGAAACGTAAAGAAGATAACCACCAAGGCTAAGAAGGACAAGGTGAGTCTTAAGGCTAAGAAGTCATTTAAGTTAAAAGCAAAGCAGGTTGCCAAGTCCAAGAAGATGAAGGTGAAGAAGCATCGGGTTCTTAAGTACGAGACCACGGATCCTGCTGTAGCAACAGTGAATGCCAAGGGCGTTATAAAGGCCGTGGCTAAAGGTAACTGCCTGGTATATGTATACTCTCAGGACGGAGTATGTAAAAAGATAAAAGTAACAGTAAAGTAAAAATACACAAAAACAATCTAAATTTGTAAAAAAAGTCACAAATTTGTAAAAATGGGCCTCATATTCCTTGTGGATATGAGGCCTTTTATAGTAAAATATATAGTAGGGTTTTTCTACAGTTTTGCACCATCAAAAAGGATATAAAGGTATGGAAAAAAAGAAGGGTAAAAAAGGAATAATAATCGCGATAGTTGCTACTGTTTTAGTACTGGCAGGTGCCCTTACTACATATATTTTACTTAACAAAAAGGCTGATGTATACCGCCTTCTCAAGGTATTTGAATTTGAGGGTTCTGCAAGCATTGATCGTGAGGGCGTCGGAGCTATCGAACCATATGCAAATATGGTGCTTGAATCCGGAGATAGGATTTCACTTGATACGGGTAAGATGACTCTTCAGGCAGATGAGGATAAGTTTATCTTTCTGGAGGAACAGACCGAGCTTGTGCTTAAGGCGTCCGGAAGCAGTTCCAATTCCAAGACAGAGATAGAGCTTATTAAAGGAGCGGTAACCAACGATATCAAGAATAAGCTTTCGACGGATTCTTCATATGAGATCAATACACCGAATTCAACCATGTCTGTAAGAGGAACTATCTACCGTGTTCATGTATATGAGGAAAATGGCATTAAATACACAAGAGTATCTGTTTTCGACGGCAAGGTTACTACAAGACTTGTATATAAGGATGGAACAGTAGCCGATGAAGAAGTAGAGGTTGAGAAGGGTAAGGAAGTGATCATCTACGAGGATTCAACGATCACCAAGTACCTTTATCCGGAACCTCAGGATATTGATTATGATACACTTCCCGAAGATGTACTCAGAAGACTTATGGGTAATAATGATGAAGGAAGAGAAGTATCGATAACTAATCCGGAAATCGAAATCATACTGGAAGGACCTTATACCGTTACTTTCTATTATAACAATAGCATATTCGGAACTCAGACAGTTAAGAAGGGTAAAAAGGCAGTTGTACCGAATCTTCAGCCTGCAGAAAGCGGAAGCTGGCAGTTCGATTTTGATACACCGATTGAAAAGAATACAGATATAGAATGGAAATAAATGGAAAGGAGTTGCTTTAGATATGAATAAAGAGAAGATTAATAAGCATATATTGGTGAGAAAAACGCTGAGTCTTGCCATGTCAATTGTTCTTGTTCTGTCCGTATGTAACTCATTTCCGGGCAGAAAAGTAAATGCGGCTGGAGGGGATGCTGGCGGTGGATATATATCAGCATATGAGGATGATGATGGTATGTGCCTTGAGCTCAGCAAAGAGGGTTCCGGTGAAATTACCTTTGAATTAACAAATACAAAAGAGAGTCCTACATATACCGTGGTATGCAATCAACCTTTTGATTCCGATAACGAGAGTATAGAACTTCCCCAGATCGGCAGTGTCATATTAAATGGCGTTACCCTATATTTTGCGATGTTGAAAAACGGTATTTCGGCATCAGAAAAGATTGATGATCATATATATATTTCTGAATCCGGAAAAGCAGTAATTAATTCCGGGATTGAAGTTTACACTAACTTTATCTATGGAGACGGAAGCTTAAATATTAATGGTGGTGGAACTTTGTGGCTGTTATCGGATTTTGTCAGATCCGAGAGCTGTTCGACTATTGTAAATCAGGGTACTTTAGAGGCTGATTCGATAGAAATTGATGACAATTCGGGATTTACCAATTCCGGTACATTAAAGGTTACTACTAGTTTTGAAAAAGGCAGTTTTGATCTTGCCGGAACGGTAGAGGCAGCATCTGATACAGATATTAAATCAGAAGGTGGAACATTTACCCTTCGGGTCGGTTCAAAGGAAAAATCATTCTCGGGATATATTGAAGGAAAGGCCGGAGATCTTATACAGAAGAGTATTACCATAGACCTCAGTGGTGTCAGTGATATATGGCTTGGTGAAAACAGACATCTGAGTGAAAATGTAACCCTTTCTGATTCAGGCTATGACGGAACGGTTTATATTGAATATAGAAAAGAAATGGATTCGGATTATTCAACTGAAGAGCCAACTTCTATCGGAGATTGGTGGGTCCGTGCCCGTGCTGAGGAAACAGATAATTATAAAGAGGCTGTTACTACAGAGTACCCATTTAATGTGTCCTATCTTCCTCTTGATCATTGTAAAGAAGTTGCAGGTGGAAAATACCTTACTATCGATGGCTTATCAAATGGAAATTATGCAAGGGATAGTATTACGCTTACTCCTGATCCGGATTTCCTGGTAAAGGGTAACTGGGGAGATTCAGAATTTGGCTCATCTATTGAGGTAACAAAAGATGATCTGTATCCCGAATCTAATGGCGGTAATTTCTATGAAAGCAGAGGCTTCTATCTTAAGATAAAAGAAGGTAAAACCAATGAAGGCGCCGAGACTGATCAGTATCCATATTACACAATGGTTGATGGACTTAAGAATGTGATCTTCGATGAGGATCCTCCTGAATTTGAAAGCTTTTCAATTGATGGTGTGTCCGGTGAGATATATGAAGAAGAGGAAGTCAGAGCAAAGAATGTCAAGATAGTTGTATCCGATGATAATCTTGAATCAGTCTTTACAGAGGAAAAGACCTATTCAAGAGATAATGGCGAAGTTACTGCTGTCGGAAGCAAGTATAAAGCAACAGTAGAATTAGATGCTGTTCTCGGAAGTCCTCAGGAGATAGCGATCGGCGCTCTTGATATGTCCGGAAATGAGTCCAGTTTCTATTTCATTCTTAAGTATCCTCTTGTTACTCCGACAGCTTCGGTAACGGTGGAAGATGTATATTACGGAACAGAGATAAGTCCCGTGCTTACTACAAATTCCGATGGTAAATCGGATGTAATGTATAGATATAAGAAGACCACTGAAAGCGACTTCTTACCGGAGGTTCCTACAGAAGTTGGAACATATGATATTCAGGCTACGATCCCGGAGACGGATACTTATGAAGCAATAGACGTTACTGCTACCTTTAAGATAATGAAAAGAACTCCCGAGGTTGCCGATATCAAGGTTCCGGATACCCAGGTCGGACAGGATTATGAGCCTGTACTTACAACGGATTCTGATGGTAAAGCTGATGCGAAGATTGAATATAAGAAGGATGGGGAGGATGACTCCAAGTATTCGGAGACCAAGCCTACTGCGGCGGGTACATATGTTGTAAGAGCTACTATCCCCGAGACTACTAATTATGAATCGATTCAGTGTACGAGCACATTTAAGATATTAAAGAAGGAAAAGGTTACCGCAAAGGTTGAGGTTGCAGACACAGTGATCGGTACCGATTACGAGCCGGTACTTACGACAGATTCCGACGGAAAAGCAGATGCAATATTCGAATACAAGAAGGATGGAGAGGATGACTCCAAGTATTCCAAGACCAAGCCTACGGCAGCCGGGAAATATGTGATCCGAGCAACAATCCCCGAGACAGACAATTATCAGAAGATTGTCGTTACGAACACATTTACCATTAAGAAAAAGACTCCTTCTACACTGAAGGTTTCGGTGAGTGATACATATGTTGATCAGGATTATGATCCCGTGCTTACAACTGATTCGGATGGTAAGGATAAGGCAAAATTCACCTATAAGGGTGAGGATGATGAAAAATTCTCGGATGATAAGCCGACCAAGGCCGGAAAGTATACAGTAAAGGCTAAGGTTCCCGAAACTGATACTTACGAAGCAGGTGAATGTACGTCAACATTTACCATTAAGAGAAATCCGGTTGAGGCAAAGATCAGCCTTGGTACAGTCCTGGCAGGAACTGCTTATGAGCCGAAGGTTAAGACTGCTTCAAAGGGCAAGATCGAATTCATGTATAAAGCAAGCGGTGAAGATGACGACAAGTTTACTTCTGAGCAGCCTAAGACTCCGGGCAGATATGTTGTACGTGCCGAGATAGCCGAAACCGATAAGTATGAAGCTGTGACCTGCTCGACGGAATATAATATTGTTTATCTTGCTGCTCCGGCAGATCCTTATACACTGTCGGGAACCCTGGGTAATCATGATTTCTTTACAAGTGATGTTTATCTTCAGGCTGCTGAAGGATATGCTCTGTCGACTCAGTTCATGGGAACATACATGAGACTTCTTCCATATAACGATACTTTAGCTTCGGTATATCTTAGAAGAGATTCTGATGGTGCACTTACAGGACCTATTGAGGTAAAAGAAACAGTAAAGATCGATAAGATTGCTCCGGCATTTGAAGATGTAAGAAGTCAGCTTGGAGATATGTCCGAACTCGTTAACGGCAAGATAATCTATGGCGATGAGATCGTTATCAGAGCTACGGATGAGAATCTCTCAAGTGTTTCGGTGAACGGAGTTAAGATGACCAGTGATGATAAAGTTCACGATATCATACTGGATAGTGATACTGATGATGGAACCGCATTCTATCAGCTGATCGCAGAGGATCTGGCAGGAAATACAAATTCCGTTTCATTTACGCTTATACAGGATTGGCTGAAGGACGGTAATATTCCTCTCAACAGACTTATCCCGCTTGTTGTAACTAAAAGCTATAAGCTTGAAGGCGGAAGAACTTACAAGATGAGCGGTGATCCAACCATCTACTATGGTGGAAGACCGATATATGTAAGAAGCTCCGGAAAGTATAGATTCTCGGAAGGAAATTAAGAAGGAAAAAAATAAAGTGATCAGGTATATAAAATGAGCAAGAAATTGTTGATTTTTGTTGAAGCTCTCGTGATAGGACTGCTGGTATTCTTTCTGACCCTGACCAATGCCCTGAGCGGTCTTGATTATATGGTGACAGATAAGCTGTATCAGATCCCGAGAGGTATCAACAGCAAAATAAAGATAATAGGTATAGATGAGAAGACGCTGGATGAGTACGGACCCATCCAGACATGGTCGAGAAGCACCTATGCCGAGCTCCTGAATATCCTGAATCAGGACGATAAATCGAGGCCGGTTCTTATCGGCTTCGATATCGTTTTCTCTGGAAATGTCGACGAAGGCGACAGTGAATTCATAGAGGCAGTAAGGCAGAGTGGAAATGTCGTCCTGGTCAATAATCTTATCTACAGCAAGAAGTTCGAACGTGACGAGAATGGAAATCTTTACTACCCGGTAATTGATATCGTGGAGCCTTATGGTGAATTAAAGGATACTGCACTTATAGGCTATGCTAACGTTGCCCAGGATACGGATGGAACCGTAAGACGTATCATTCCGTCGGAAACACTGAATGGTAAAAGCTATCAGCTTTTTTCCAAGGTCATGTATGATGAGTATGTCCGGATAATGGGACTTACTCCTTCGGATATCCCTACGGATAAATCGGGAAGGTCGATAATCAATTATTCGGGTAAGCCCGGTGATTATGAGTATATCTCGATGGCAGATGTGCTGGCGGGAAAGATTGATGCGAGAGCATTTACGGGAAGTGTGGTATTTGTAGGTGCTTATGCTCCGGGAATGCAGGATAACTTCAGGGTTCCGAATGGCGGAAGTAAGCAGATGTACGGAGTGGAGATTCATGCTAATATCTTCCAGTCCTATCTTGAGAATCGTTTTTCCGTAGTGGGAAATGTTCTGCTCTTCTCAATCATCACAGCTGTTCTGGCAGCCCTTCTTCATATAGTGATAAGAAAGGTAAGACCGTGGATCGCGATTCTTATCCTTATTGGTGCGACAGTGATAGAGGTTGTAACAGTAGTAAGTCTTAATAACAGAGGGCTTGCTTTCAGCATTATCTATCTTCCGCTGTTCCTGTTACTGTCCTTTGTATATTCGCTGGGACTTCACTATCTCTTTGAAAAAGCAAGGGAAAGAAAGGTGCTTAATGCCTTCCGTAAGTATGTGGCTCCTGAGATTGTTCAGGAGATTGCCCAGAAGGGTGATTTTGAGATAAAGCTGGGTGGAGAGAACAGGGATATAGCAGTTCTTTTTGTAGATATAAGAGGCTTTACGACAATGTCTGAAGCACTTGAACCCGAGAAAGTTGTGGAAATCCTGAATGAATACCTAAGTCTGACGACGAAGGCGATATTTGATAACAAGGGTACGCTTGATAAGTTTGTCGGTGATGCTACGATGGCGGTATTCAATTCACCCTTTGATCTTCCGGATTATGAATATAAGGCTGTATGTGCAGCTATGGATATAGTAAAGGCAGGAGAAGCACTGGAAAAAGACCTGCTTGAAAAGTACGGCAGAACTGTCGGCTTCGGAGTAGGTGTTCACTGCGGACCTGCAGTTGTCGGAAATGTGGGATGTGATTTCAGAATGGACTTTACCGCAATCGGTGATACGGTCAATACTTCGGCAAGATTAGAGGCAAATGCCAAGAAAGGCCAGGTGCTTATAAGTGATGTCCTCTATGAACGCCTGAAAGACCGTATCGAAGTAAACGAGATCGGTCAGATCCCGCTCAAAGGTAAGAGTAACGGAGTTATGGTTTATGAAGTGACAGGAATTATTTAACGACTCTGTTTCTTCCTGATTCCTTGGCCTGATAAAGCTTTTCATCAGCTACGCTGATATTGCCTTCGATGGTTTTCTCGGGATCGAATGCCGTAACGCCGAAGCTCATGGTATGATGTACCGTGTACTCTTCGGTAACGCAGTCATTATCTTCGATGATCTGTCGGATTTCCTCTGCTCTTTCGGCACATTTATCCATATCGATATCAGTCATGATCATTATGAATTCCTCGCCGCCCCAGCGATATACACCATCGCAGTCGCGGCAGTTTTCTTTGAGGATAGTGGCTACCTGTTTCAGAACCTCGTCTCCGGTGTTGTGGCCATAGGTATCATTTACACGTTTAAACTTATCGATGTCGCAGATAAAGAGTGATATCTGTCTCATCGGATCTCTGATTATCGCATTATATTTTCTGTCGAAATCATGGAAGAAGCCCATGCGGTTTCTGAGCCTGGTGAGCTTATCGGTATGAGACTCCTCGAGGAATACATCGGACTCGAGAGCAAGACCGCAGATCATTGCGGCAAGCGAAAGCTTCTTGCAGTCCTCTTCCTCGTTATAGGTACCGTCGCCACCCAGCTTGTTGATGACCTGGTAGGCTCCGATATATTCGCCGTTGATATTTGCAACCGGCATGACAAGGATCGAACGGGTTACATAGCCCGTCATCTTATCGACTGCCGAATTGAAATCCGGATTATTATACGGATCGTTGGTTATGATGACCCTTCCCTCATTGAGAGATTTTCCGACAAGGCCGGTAGTATCGGGGATGGTGATCCTGTCTGTTCCTGTGGCAGCTGTAGTCCAGAGTGTGTGGGCATTCTTATCCCACTTCCAGAAGCTCGCTCTGTCGGATTCGGTCAGGATCTTTCCAAGCTCCGTCAGGTGCTGAAATATCTTGGTGTGGTCGGTCAGTGCCGGACCACTCATATCTCTATAAAGCCTTTCGGACATTTCAAAAATGTCATCCAGCATCTTTCTTGAATTTGATTTAGTACTCATACCTTCTACCCTTTCATTGGTGCTATCTTTATATTTGACCCCTCAATAATATTCTTTATCTCATCCTCGTTATCGAGATGCATGAGATATACCGTAACTCCCTTTTTTGTGATCCCCTCAAGGTAACCCAGCTCGCGCTTAAGACTGATATGTACAGGTGAATCATAAGCGGATGCCTCGGTATAGAGCACAGCTCCTTCAGTGAGAAATGGCTTGAAAGGCTCCAGCGTGCCGGTATCTCCTGTGTATATAACGGAAGTTCCGGCAATATCAAGATGATATCCGAAGCAGCGGCCCTTAAGTCCCGGAGTATGCTCGGTCAGGATGACATCCTTTACCCAGCTCTTAAGGTTTTCATCCGGTTCGGCAAAGTCACCGCCATCATTGCCAAGATTCACAAGGGTGTAAGCATCTCGTTCGCATCCCTCCAGCCTCTCGATCAGGAAGAGGAGATCTTCTGCAACCTCCTTTGAAGGAGCCGCAACTGTGACAGGCAGTTTCCATACATAATAAGCATAGTGGATGAGCATCGGAATTCCGCCTACATGGTCGCCGTGAGTATGCGTAACGATCACATATATTCTATTTAATGGTTCATCTGAACCGAAGCCTTTCTTACCGATCTTTATCATTTTCTGCAGTGCGGACATGGGGCAGTCTAGAAGAACAAGACTGTCGCCGCTTACAAAAAAAGCACTGTTTTGTTCGGGGTTGAAGGCTGAATTTCTTCCGAGAAACTTTAGCATGATCGGGCCTTTCTTAATTTTCTTTTCGATTAATGATAATTTTATCAAAATACCTTTGTTATAACAAGCAAAACAGTGTATAATTTCGTACAGGACCCCATAACAAAATGTGACAAACAGTTCAGATCAGTTTGTCACATTATGAAGGAAGATTAAGTATGAAAAAATGTAAATTAAATAAACTCTTTGCAGCGCTTCTTGCTGCGTCGTTAATCTTAGCTGCCATGGAATCATTTCCGGTAAGGGCAGAGGAGGCTTCTTCCGAAACCACTACCGAGATTTCGACCGAGGCAACAACTGAGGCAACTACCGAAGCCACCACCGAAGCGAAGAAGAAGGATGAGGTTATAGCCATCACCATCAGCGCGGCGGGCGATTGTACTCTTGGAATAGACTCCAGATATAATGATACATTTAACAGATATTATGAAGCGAACGGACCGAAGTATTTTCTGAAAAAGGTAAAGCCTGTTTTTGCAAATGACGACCTGACGATAGTTAATTTCGAAGGCACTCTTACCGAGTCAACCAACAGGCAGGTGAAGACATTTACCTTTAAAGGACCCGAAAAGCATGTGAAGATCCTGAAGAAGGGTTCTGTAGAGGTTGTGAACCTTGCCAATAATCATACATATGATTTCGGCGCGCAGGGCTTTTCGGATACCCAGGCAACGCTTAAGAAAAATAAGATTAAATACTGCTACAAATCAACCATCGCCTATAAGACGGTGAAGGGCGTGAAGGTGGCATTTATCGGATTCAACCAGCTGGAGAATGACGGCGAGTATCAGGTAAGAGCCGCTATTAAGAAGGCTAAGAAGAAAAAGGCTAAGATAATAATCTGCAGCTTCCACTGGGGAATCGAAAGAGATTATTATCCCAGCGTTCAGCAGAAGAGTCTCGGAAGGTTCGCCATTTCCGAAGGCGCAAGCCTCGTGCTCGGCCACCATCCGCATGTGCTGCAGGGTATCGAAAAGTATCAGGGCAGATATATCGTCTACAGTCTCGGTAATTTCTGCTTCGGCGGCAACACTAATCCGGCCGACAAGGATACGATGATATTCCAGCAGACCTTCTATGTGAAGAAGGGCAAGCTTCAGAAGAAGAACGACGCAAAGATAATCCCGTGTTCACTTTCGGGTAAGTCATATACAAATGATTTCCAGCCGAGAATCCTCTCAGGCAGTGAGAAGAAGAATCTCATCTCCCGTATGAGGAACTTCAGTTCGGGAATGAATGTAACCATCAAGAAGTCAGGAAAGTTAAAATAGAAAGGGGAAAGTGATGGCAGAGATTAATAACTACAAATGTTCAAGCTGTGGGGGAACACTTCAGTTCAGCAGCCGCAAGCAGAAGCTCGTATGTGCAAGCTGCGGATCTGAATTCGATGTAAGCGAGTTTGAAGAGAAGAAGGACGATGCAAATCAGGCTCAGTATAAGCCGAAGGAAGACCAGTGGAATGTCGAGGAAGAGGGCCTCGTGGTTTATGAATGTAAGAACTGCGGTGGCGAAGTTATCGGCGACAAAAACATGGCCTCTACAAAATGTCCTTACTGTGATAACCCGATCGTTATCTCAAGCAAGTTCGAGGGTTCACTTAAACCTGACGTTGTTATTCCGTTTAAGCTTAATAAGCACGCTGCAATGGATGAGCTTAAGAAGCATGTTAACAGCATTAAGCTTGCACCCGGTGCATTTAAGGCCGGCAACCATATCCAGGAGCTGAAGGGTGTTTATGTACCGTTCTGGTTATATGATGCCGATGTTCACGGAAAAGCAACCTATGATGCAAAGAAAGAGAATAAGAGAGAGGATGCAAACTTCGAATATAAAGATACAAGCTTCTATGACGTTATGCGTGAGGGAGATGTAAAGTTCAAGGATGTACCCGCAGATGCTTCCAATAAAATGGATGATAAGCTCATGGATTCCATCGAGCCTTATGATCTTACGGCAGGGGTTCCTTACAGTGCAGCATATATGGCAGGCTATCTTGCCGACAGATATGATGTTACTGCAGAGGAGTGTAAGCCGAGAGCTGAGGAGAGGATCAAGCATTCCACAAAGGATCTTCTCAGAAGCAAGGTTAAGGATTATACAACAGTAACCGAAAAATCAAGTGATATAAAGATTAATAAATGTACTCACAGATATGCACTTCTTCCCGTATGGATACTTAATACTGTATGGAACGGAAACAAATACGTATTTGCAATGAACGGCCAGACCGGAAAACTTGTCGGTGATGTTCCATGCAGCATGGGCAAGTTCTGGGGCGTGCTTCTCGGAGCAGCAGGAGGACTCGGACTCATCATGTTCCTGATCGCACACCTCATCGGACTCACGGGAGCCGGCATGGGCTTCATGATCTTCATGGGAGTACTTATCGGCGTGATAATCGCATTTACAATGAAGGGCAAGACAAAGAGTGTTCATAAGGGCAGTGCGGCTGCGAGCTTTGTTGTGCCGGGCAGCTTCAAGATAACCAGCCAGTATGATACATTTATAAGAACAGAAACAACTAAGAAGGCAAAGAATAAGAATTAAGTATTGGGTTTAACTATGTCAAATGATGATGGAATCACCGAAGAGCTTACTTCGGATAAGAAAAAACTGAATAAAACTTCAGATGACTATGCGGTAGAAACCTTCGATGCCATTCCAATCAAGTCTCAGAAGAAGTATGAATTTGTTCCGCCCGATCCGGTAAAGGAAAAGAAGGATAAGCCGGATAAGAAGGAAAATGATTCCGCTGAGGAAGGCAAGATAGCAAGGATTGCTCAAAGGCTTTCCGAAAGCCGTATCCTCAGAGCTTCGGAAAGAAGAGAAGCTGCTGCAAAAGGTGAAGAACAAGAGTATGAATATGTGCCATTTTTTACTAAGAGAGTCATCGCAAGACTGGTTGCTATCGCGGTTGTTATTATCGTGGGAATTTTCAGCCTGATTTACTTTAAGGGAATGGCAAGTCCCGGCTTCAATGCCGATTCAATCATGAAGCTTGTTCACGAAAATGGCGTATATACATTGACGTGGGATATATCCAAATCAGGAAGAATAGACAAGTTTGTTGTTGAAGTATATGACGGGGCAAACATTCAGCCGGTTGAGATAGCTCTTCAGGAGAATCCCGACAAGCTCATCTATTCTGCGGATTATCTAAAAGCAGATCTTGGAAATGAGGCTCTGGACGCAGAGGTTACTATTCCCGGAAATGTGATAACGGGAAAGAAAGCAATCATTTACGTCAATACCGAAAAAACTGTAAAGGTTCTCGGTAAAGAGATCGTAAAACGTGGAAAATTCCCGCTGATCGGCAAGGTTGATGTTGACGAGGCGGCAGACTATGGACTAAGGCCTCTTGTTGATACGGAAAATGGCAGGCTCAGTTTTTCGGCTGCGAAGGGTGGCGCCGAATCATATTCTTTGTTTGTAAGATCCGACGGAACCAGCCTTAATTCCGGAACGGATGCTTTGGATGCTGGAACCGACAAGCTTCTTACGACTGCTACGATCAATGCAGATAAGGTTGAGGCAGAAGTATCCTTCGGAACGGAGGAACTTCAGATTCCCTGGTATGATGAGATATATACATTTAATCTGGTGGGTGAGACATCGAGCGGTTCGCTTATATTCGTAGATAAGGATTACAAACCCGTTTCACTTAACAGGGAAGATTTCCTGACTGACCGTATCGCGGTAAATGTTTCCGATGACGGTAAGAACAGGTACTCATTTACATGGAATGAGACCAAGGGTGACGGCTATATAGTATCTGTCTGGGATGAAGAAAGTAAAAGCTGGACTGTTCTAAGATCCTATGGGATCTATGAAGACAGATCATTTAAGACAGAAAAGCTTTCTCCTTGTTCTGACGCGAAGTATCTTGTTGAAGCGGTGCTGATTCAGGGAATGTCCGAAACCGCAAGCAAGCAGGAGATTGATATCCATACTAATCCGTCTATAGAGTACGCAACCATCTGGCCGACCATGGATCTTCCGGTTTATAAGAACAGCACGGGAGAAGATCAGGTTGGTACAGTCAGCATGCTACATGCCATGACTGTTCTTGATGAGCAGGATGACAGATTCTATGTCAGGACCGGTATGGGTGATGAAGATATGGAAGGCTATATCGACGCTTCCAAATGTATGGTCAACCTTCCGGATTATATTGGGAATCTTTGCAAGTACGATATAACCAACAGCTATGCATCTATACTTAAAGCTCATGATTACTCCATCCCGGATGTTTCGGGAACTATTATCAAGGGCTATGAAAATGTGCTCCTTTCCAACGGGAAGTTCCTTGTTCCTGTTCTCTATCCGGTAGCCAAAAAGCTGGTTCCGGCAGCCGAGAAAGCAAGGGAGCAGGGATATATCCTAAAGATTTACGATGCCTTCAGGCCCGGCGTTGCGACAAAGTCAATCTACAGCCTGACTTATTCGGCTCTTGATTATGTGGTTCCGGCTGAAGAATTCTCAAGAGTATCTCTAAAAGACTACAGGGACGGCAAGAAGCCGAATGTGCTTTCGCTTTCAAGTCTTAAGAAGGGCGTCACGACAGAAAAAACTACCAAGAAGAGCAAGAAGTCTAAGAAGAAAAAGAAATCCAAGAAAAAGACAGAGACAACTACAACGGTAGTAGTCGATGAGAATATGTATTCCAAGTACATTCTGAATAAAAATGCCTACAGCCTGGGAGATTTTCTGGCGGCAGACACTTCCACATATAATTACGGAATGGCGCTTGATGTGACACTGGTAAAAATCGAGACCGGAAAAGAAGTCAAGATGCAGACAAAGATGCATGACATAAGCTATCATTCAATCCAGAGCAAAAATAATGATAAAGCAAATAAGCTCATGGATATCATGACTTCAAAGGGCTTCACCGCTTTTGCTAACGAGTGGTGGCATTTCACGGATGAATCACTTAAGGATAAGGGAGCGGTTTCCGTGGAAAACGGCGTATCGGTTGAAGGCTGGAAGAAGAACGACCACGGCTGGCGTTACAGGAAAGCTAACGGCAAATACTACAAGGATAAGACAGTCAAGATCGGAGGCAAATCATTTACCTTTGATAAAGACGGTTATGCCGATATCGATTAACTGACCATCTGCTGCTACCTGAGGTTGCCTCAAAAAAAGTATTGACAGAATTGATGCTTTGGTTTTAAAATACTAAACAATTTAATAGATTTAAACCGTTGATGCGGAGATAACGTTAAGAAATGTGCATTACAGAGAGTGGGACATATGATGAGAGTTCTGCAGTAACAGCTTAGCAAATGGACCGCTGAGGGCATGGTCAAACCAGGAGCCATAAGGCAGACCGGGAGTATTCCATGACGTAAGTCGTGCGTTAATCGACAGAGATATAAATATCATTATGATTGAGTATCTTACAGAGTGCAGAATTTATTCTGAATTAAGGTGGCACCGCGATAGTATCGTCCTTAGTCTGATTAACATCGGACTAAGGACTTTTTGTTTTAAACGAGGGGTAAAAAATGAACATCAGACCATCCATCGAAGAATTAAAATCAATATCCACCACGGATTATACCGTGGCACCCGTCAGCACCGAGCTCCTTTCGGATTTCATAACTCCGATCGAAGCGCTCCGTGTCCTGAAAAATGTTTCGGCTCACACTTATATGCTTGAGTCGGCACAGGCTGACGATACCTGGGGCAGGTATACATTCATGGGCTTTGATCCGAAGCTCGAGATAACCTGCATCGACGGTAAGCTGAAAATGGGTGACATTTCCATCGAAACCGAAGATCCGACAAGCTACATCCGTCAGATCCTCAGTGAATATAAGAGCCCACGATTTGATGACCTGCCGTCCTTCACCGGCGGTCTCGTGGGCTACTTTTCCTACGATTACCTTAAGTACAGCGAGCCTGTTCTTAAGAACGAGATAAAAGATGAAAATGAGTTTAAGGACGTTGACCTGATGCTCTTCGATAAGGTGATCGCCTTCGATAATGTACGTCAGAAGATAGTGCTCATCGTAAACATCAAGCTTAATGATATCGAGACCGAATACAGACGTGCGGTAATGGAGCTGGAGCAGCTTGCAAACCTTCTTAAAAACGGAGAGAAAGCTCCGGATGAAAAAGGAAGGATCCTCGGAGAAGTAACACCGGTATTCGATAAGAAAGAATATTCGGAAATGGTCGAGAAGGCAAAGAATCATATCTATGAGGGAGATATCTTCCAGATAGTTCTTTCAAACAGGATGTCGGCGCCATTTGAGGGAAGCCTTCTGAATACCTACAGAATGCTGAGGACCATCAATCCTTCACCTTATATGTTCTACTTTTCCGGAACAGATGTGGAGGTTGCAGGCGCATCTCCCGAAACTCTGGTCAAACTGGAAAACGGAATTCTCCATACCTTCCCGCTTGCGGGGACCAGATGGAGAGGCAAGACCCCCGAAGAGGATGAGGCATTGGAAAAGGAGCTTCTCGCAGATGAAAAGGAACTCTCCGAACATAACATGCTGGTAGATCTTGGAAGAAATGATCTCGGAAGGATAAGCAAGTTCGGAACCGTCGAAGTCGAAAGATATATGGATATACTGAGATTTTCACATGTAATGCATATCGGCTCCACGGTAAGAGGCGAGATAAGGGATGATAAGGATGCACTTGATGCTATCGAATCAGTCCTTCCTGCAGGAACACTTTCGGGAGCGCCTAAGATAAGAGCCTGCCAGCTGATAGATGAGCTTGAGGACTGCAAGAGAGGAATCTACGGCGGAGCGATAGGATATATCGACTTTACCGGAAATATGGATACCTGCATCGCAATCCGTATTGCTTATAAGAAGAACGGAAAAGTCTTCATCAGATGCGGAGCCGGAATCGTAGCCGATTCCGTTCCCGAGAAGGAATTCCAGGAATGCATGAACAAGGCAAAGGCTGTCGTTACAGCTATTGAAACCGCAAATGATTTATAGGAGATTACCATGATACTTTTGATAGATAATTATGACAGCTTCTCCTACAACCTGTATCAGCTTGTAGGAACAATTACTCCGGACATTAAGGTCATCCGAAATGATGAGATGTCCGTTGATGAGATAGCAGAGTTAAAACCCTCCCATATAATACTTTCTCCGGGTCCCGGCAAACCGTCTGATGCCGGGATCTGCGAAGCCGTAGTGAGGGAGCTCGCCGGCCGGATTCCCATCATGGGCGTCTGCCTCGGGCACCAGGCAATCTGCGAAGTGTTCGGTGCGACCGTAACTCACGCAAAGCGCCTTATGCACGGCAAACAGTCAGTGTGCACACTGAAAGAAAATGTTGATATCTTCGAGGGACTTCCATCAAAGAAGCTTCCGGTAGCAAGATATCATTCACTTGCTGCAAAAGAGGAGACCATCCCCGAGGAGCTTGAGGTTATCGCAACATCAGATGATGACGGCGAGGTAATGGCAGTAAAACACCGTGACTATAAGGTCTACGGACTTCAGTTCCATCCCGAATCGATCCTCACACCCGACGGTCTTACAATACTTAAGAACTTTATTAAGAATTAATATATAAAGGAGTACCACCATGATTAAAGAAGCAATTGAAAAAATAGTTAATAAGCAGGATCTTACATATGATGAGGCTTACACAGTAATGAATGAGATAATGAGCGGAGAAACATCTCCTACTCAGAACGCTGCATTCCTTTCAGCACTCTCAACCAAAAGCGCAAAGGCCGAGACAAAGGACGAGATCGCAGGCTGCGCAGCTGCAATGAGAGACCACGCAACACCTGTTAATACGGGAATGGAGATATTTGAGATAGTAGGAACAGGCGGAGACAATGCACACAGCTTCAATATATCCACTACTTCGGCACTTATAGCTGCAGCAGGCGGAATGAAGGTTGCTAAGCACGGAAACAGAGCAGCTTCTTCAAAGTGCGGAACTGCCGACTGTCTCGAGGCTCTCGGTGTAAATATCCAACAGGATCCCGATAAATGTGTAGAGCTGCTTAACGAAGTAGGCATGTGCTTCTTCTTCGCACAGAAATATCACACTTCTATGAAGTATGTCGGAGCAATCCGTAAGGAGCTCGGATTCAGAACAGTGTTCAATATCCTCGGCCCCCTTACAAATCCAGGAAAGCCAAGCATGATGCTCCTCGGTGTATATGATGAATATCTTGTTGAGCCTCTTGCACAGGTTCTTGCAGATCTCGGAGTTAAGAGAGGTATGGTAGTTTACGGACAGGATAAACTGGATGAGATATCACTCAGTTCCCCGACTACTATCTGCGAGATAAAGGACGGATGGTACAGAACAAAGGTTATCAAGCCCGAAGACTTCGGCTTTGAATCCTGCAAGAAGGAAGACCTTGTCGGTGGAACTCCCGAAGAAAATGCTGCGATCACAAGAGCTATCCTCAGTGGCGAGGAGAAGGGTGCAAAGAGAAATGCCACTCTTATGAACGCAGGTGCAGCTCTTTATATCGGTGGAAAGGCTGACAGTCTTGAAGACGGAATCAAGCTCGCCGCAGAGCTTATAGACAGCGGAAAAGCAACAGCAACCCTCGAGAAATTCATCGAAGTAAGCAACAGATAAGGAATATATATGATACTGGACGAATTAGCTTCATTAACAAGAAGCAGAATAGAAAAACAGAAAGTTGAATATTCCCCCGCCGACATTAAGCGTGACGCCGAACTCATGGCTGCCCGCGAGATGGAGGTTCAGGAATTCGACTATCCCTTTGAGAAGGCTCTTTCTAAAAAAGGCCTTTCCGTGATATCCGAGGTTAAGAAGGCATCGCCTTCCAAAGGAGTAATCGCAGAAGATTTTCCTTATCTCGAGATCGCAAAGGAATATGAGACAAGCGGGGCAGATGCGATAAGCTGCCTTACCGAGCCTGACAGATTCCGTGGAAGTGATGAATACCTTAAAGCTATTACAAAGGAAGTCAGCATTCCGGTCCTCAGAAAGGATTTTACGATAGACCCTTATATGATCTACCAGGCAAAGCTTTTCGGAGCATCCGCAGTCCTTCTTATCGCGGCAATCCTCAGCGATGAAGAACTGAAAGAATTCTATGAGATAGCAGATTCTCTCGGACTATCCTGCCTTTTCGAGGCACATGATGCCGAAGAGGTTAAGAGATGCCTTGCAGCCGGTGCCAGGATAGTGGGAGTAAATAACAGAAATCTTAAGGACTTCACAGTTGATATCAGAAACAGTATAAACTTGCGGGAAATGGTTCCGTCGGATATAATCTTTGTGTCTGAAAGCGGCATCATGGATGTTTCGGATGTCAAAGCTCTTAAGGAAAACGGAACCGATGCGGTTCTTGTCGGCGAGATGCTCATGAGAAGCACTGATAAGGGCGAACTGATCCGTGAGATGAAGGGGTAGTATGACCAGAATCAAGATATGCGGGCTTACCCGCGAAGAAGACATCAGAATAGTAAACAGCCTTCGCCCCGATTATATCGGCTTCGTATTTGCCGATTTCAGCAAGAGATATGTTACACCTGAAAGAGCAGCAGAGCTTAAAGCAAAGCTTGATCCCGATATCAAGGCAGTGGGCGTTTTCGTAGATGAAAATGTCGAGAAAGTGGCAGAGTTTCTGAAGAAAGATATAATCGATATCGCCCAGCTTCATGGCCACGAGGATGAGGACTATATCAGTAAGCTGAGAAGTCTTTCCGATAAACCGATCATCAAGGTTTTCAATATAAAGAAGATTGAAAGCTTCGATGTCGTGGAAGAATCCTCTGCTGACTATGTCATGATCGATTCGGGCTACGGAGAAGGTGAGACCTATGACCGCTCCGGACTGAGATCGATAAAGAGACCATTTTTCCTTGCCGGAGGCCTGTCCCCCGACAACATAGAAAAAGCAATCGAGGAGACTTCACCCTACGCCGTAGATGTGAGCTCTGGAGTCGAAACCGACTCAGTAAAAGATGAAACTAAACTCAGAGAATTCATTTCCCTGGTAAAAAGAGGTAAATACTATGAGTAATGAGAATAATTACAATCCAACCGGTCGTTTTGGTGAGTTCGGCGGACAGTACATCCCCGAAACACTGATGAACGAGATCCATAAGCTGGAGGAAGCATACGAGCATTATAAAAATGATCCGGAGTTCGTAGCTGAACTGGATAAGCTCAACCGTGAATATGCCGGACGTCCGTCGCTTCTTTACTATGCAGAGAAGATGACCCGTGACCTTGGCGGCGCAAAGATTTATCTCAAAAGAGAGGATCTGAACCATACCGGTTCCCACAAGATCAACAACGTTCTCGGACAGGTTCTTCTTGCAAAGAAAATGGGTAAGACCAGGGTAATAGCCGAGACAGGTGCCGGACAGCACGGAGTTGCAACAGCAACCGCAGCTGCACTCATGGATATGGAATGCGAGATATTCATGGGCGAAGAGGATACCGAAAGACAGGCTCTGAATGTATTCAGAATGGAGCTTCTCGGTGCAAAGGTCCATGCGGTCAAGACAGGAACCAAGGTTCTTAAGGATGCCGTAAATGAGGCCATGCGTGAGTGGGTCAGCAGAGTGGATGATACACTGTATGTTCTCGGTTCGGTTATGGGGCCGCACCCATTTCCGACTATAGTAAGAGACTTCCAGTCAGTGATCAGTAAGGAGAGCCGTGAGCAGATACTCGAGGCAGAGGGCAAGCTCCCGGATGTTGTCATCGCCTGCGTAGGCGGCGGAAGCAACGCAATCGGCTCCTTCTATGAATATATTAAAGATGAAAATGTCCGACTCATCGGATGCGAAGCAGCGGGACTCGGTGTTGATAACCCGAAGAATGCAGCAACAATGGCAAACGGCTCCATGGGTATCTTCCATGGTATGAAGTCACTTTTCTGCCAGGATGAATACGGACAGATAGCTCCCGTTTACTCCATCTCCGCAGGACTTGATTATCCCGGAATCGGACCGGAGCATGCATATCTTGCTTCTATCGGAAGAGCAGAATATGTGCCAATCACGGATGAAGAGGCGGTAAGAGCCTTCGAATATCTTTCAAGAACAGAGGGTATCATCCCGGCAATCGAGAGCAGCCACGCAGTTGCACACGTGATGAAGATCGCACCTGAGATGCCGAAGGATTCAATCATTGTCTGCACCATATCAGGACGAGGCGACAAGGATGTTGCTGCGATCGCACGTTACCGTGGTGTTGAAATATATGAATAAAGAGGACAGATCATGAGTAATATATATAAAGCATTTGAAAATAAAAAGGCCTTCATAGCATTCCTTACCGCAGGTGATCCGGATTTTGAGACCAGCGTTGAGAACTTTAAAGCCGTAGCAAGAGCCGGTGCGGACCTTATCGAGGTCGGGATACCATTTTCGGATCCTATAGCTGAGGGACCTGTGATCCAGGAGGCCGATATCAGGGCGCTTAGTGCCGGAATGACCACAGACAAAGTTTTCGAGCTTCTTAAGGAAGTCAGAAAGGAAGTAGATATCCCGATAGTCTTCATGACCTATGCAAATCCCGTATATCACTACGGTACGGACAAATTCTTTGAGAAGGCAAGCGAGGCAGGCGCAGACGGAATCATCATTCCCGACTGCCCGTTTGAGGAAAGACACGAATTTTGTGATACTGCCGAGAAATACGGAATGGATTTTATTTCCATGATCGCACCTACAAGCGAGGACAGGATAAAAGAGATCGCATCCCAGGCCAAGGGCTTCATCTATACAGTTTCTTCACTTGGTGTTACCGGTGTGAGAAATGAGATCACCACGGACCTTGCCACGATAATCAGCCACATCAAGGAAGTGACTGATACTCCCGCTGCGATCGGTTTTGGAATCAGCACTCCCGAGCAGGCAAAGGAGATGTCCAAGATTGCTGACGGCGTCATCGTCGGTTCCGCAATGGTAAAGATCGTAGCTGCCGAAGGCAAAAATGCTCCCGAAAAGCTGTACGAATTCGTAAAAAGCATGAAAAACTGATGGTATCCAATGGATACTTTTACGCTAAAAGCCCGTTTTCGGGCTTTTTTCTATTGAAATTATAATTGAGGATGGTAGAGTAAAATATAGGGGGAACCCACAAACTGAAGGGAGAGATAAAAGATGGAGAAAAGAAAGCCTTTTTTAATTACTCTGATGACTATCATAATGGTTCTTTTTATATTGCCATGGATTGGTAATGCTAAAGAGGTTAATGCAGCCTCGGATGTGATCACAAGAATCGATCTTGGAACATCGAATGATATAAACGAACCATTTGAAGAATATTCTTTCGTTGATCAGCCTGAGATATTCATAACAAATATTCAGTCAACAAACGGAATTGCTAAGGATAGTGATTTTGATTTTGAAAGTGAAAAATACGGATGGTGTATGGAGGCTGAGGATCATGACTGGTACAGTTATAGCATAGACGGAGTCCAGAATCTGTATTTTACAAGTGGAAACAGCCGTTTCATGGTTAATATGTTTGTCAGGTATGGTGTTTCAGGAATTACCTTTTCAGATGACTGCGAATTCTATGTCAATGGAATCGAGATGACTGAATACTGCAGAACGTCGAAAAATGATGACGTAACATATTATTTTGAACGGACTGCGTCACATATAACACCCGGAAATGAAGATGAAATAGAAGAAATCTATTTTAATTTCCCGAAGGGCTGGCCATGTGCCGGCCAGAGGGCAGGCTCTTATACCTATGTTGAGGCTACAAAGATAAAGCTGAAGAGTGGCAGAATGGCAGACGACGGTCTTATAGAGCATACCGGTGTCTGGAACTACTGGAATGCAGTTACAAATGAGTACAAACCATATGGTAAGAATGATGTATTTTATCAGGGAGATAGTCAGTACAATGTAACTATAAACATAAATACTCCCGTTATAGACGGATATAAGCTGTCTAATGATTTAAAGGTTTATCTGAAAGATTCCTACAGCCTTTATGGCTATTACGATCTTGATCTTCTGACAAGGTATGATGATAATAAAGCAGAGTATATTATAACAGGTTGCTCTATATATGATCCCCAAATAGATATAGAAGCCTATGATATTAACGGTTTCTCCGACAGCAAGGTCTGTTTTGAGGGAAAAGAATATAAAAGCTCGGATCATGATTATATTTTATATGGTAATCCATTTACAATTAAAGCACAGGCTGATGATGACAGTGAATTTGTGGAGTGGCGTAAAGACAGTGATTCGGGAGAGGTAGTCAGCACAAGTACTTCCTTCAATCTTACGGCATATGAGAATGCAAAATATTATGCCATTTTCCGGAAAAAGCTTAAAGCAACAGGTGATCTTGGAAACACGGCCAGCTACAGCTTTGATGAAGGTACCGGTACGGTAACTATTTATCCTAAAACAGCCGGAGTAAACGGGATTCCGACCTGTGATTATGGAAAGACACCTTTCCTTAATGACAGCAGAATAAAGCATGTAGTTATTCAAGAGGGAATAACAAAGCTTGATAATTATGTTTTTATTGGGAACACTATCGAATCGCTCGAGATTCCTGCTTCGCTTACAGCAATCGCTTTTAGAGCATTTGATAATTGTACATTCCGTGGCGACCGGGGGATTACGGTTGATCCGGGAAATACCAAGTTCAAATATCTGGACGGTTCTCTTCTCAGTTATGATGGAAAAACGTTATACAGATTTTATCAGAAAACCGGTTGTACTGAATATACTATTCCCGAAGGAGTAACAGACGTAAATCACGGATGCTTTTATGGCGCTGACCTTAAGAAGCTGGTGATCCGGAATTCGAAAATGACTATCGTCGGATATGCAATATATGGATGTAATATAGATCACTTTGAAATAGAAGAGGGCGTAAGTACGCTTCCCAGTATTTCCAGTTATACCACGAAGGATTATTATGTTACACTTCCTTCCACTATAGAATATCTTGGTGATTTTCTTGATAATGCTTCCTATAAGGATATCTACGTTTCTGAAGACAACCCGTATTATAAAAGTATAGGGGGAGTTTTGTATAAAAAGAACAGCGACGGAAGCTTGTCCCTGGCAAAATATCCTGATGGAAAAAGATTTGCAACCTACAAACTGGCTGAGGAGGCTACCGGAATTGAAGGACATTATACATTTAATAGTAATAAGTATTTAAAGAACATAATTCTTCCGGATGATGTAGTAAGTATAAAATCAGATGCTTTCTTTTTTATGAATGATATTACTGTTACAGTTACCAATCCAGAATGTATATTCAGCAGTGATGCCATTTATCGTTGTAATAATGTCACATTAAAAGGATATAAGGGTTCGACAGCACAGACATATTCAGAGTCCCATAATCTTAATTTTGTCAGAATAGGTGATGATAATGGCGTCATGGGAACTCCTCAGAACCCCGGATGGGACGGATACACAGCTAAATGGTCAGAAGTAGAAAATGCTACAAGATATTATGTATCATTATATGCAGATTCTGATAATGACGGTACACCGGATAACACATATGAATTTGAGGTTCAGGCATCTGAAACAGAACTCGATCTTCAGTATAATATGTTACGTAACAGCTATGATTACTGGTTTACCGTTAAGGCGGCTGCTCCGACTTATGATGTTAGTCCGGATAGTGCTGCGTCTGTTATTAAAAACGGAAGATTTACAACAGACAATGATATAGAGCTTAGTCTGAGTGTAGATACTGTCAGTTATTCCTGCAGAGATGATGAGGGAGATTTGTGTTCATATTATTGCCGCGTAAAGAATATGAGCGATGAGCAGGTTGGAGGTCTTAATTATATAGGTAATTATGAATCTTTTAATATCAGGAAAATACTACATAATATCGGTGCAGCCTATGGTAAGTATAAGATTTATGTATCAGCCTATGTTGCCGTCACTAAAACCGGTGGGGTCACTTTAGGTTGTGGCGAGACACTGACTCCGGTCATATACGATTATAAAGAAATATCTCCGGTAAACAGGATTGAGCTTACCATACCTTATCCTGAGGAAGGAGGTAAATCAGTACTTACTGATGAGCTTGATATTAAAGCATATAGCGGAGAAGATATATTAGATGCAATTAACCTTGATTCAAATAATGGATATTATTATATGAATCAGAACAGTTCTAACTGGAATAAATATGGAAGTGGAAATACTATTACCAGAGGAAAGTATGGTTATGCTTACAAAGTCGACCTTAACATAAATACGGTATATAAATATGCGGATGAGGTGGATATATTAGTAAACGGTTCTTCGAAAAATGTAAGTATTGATAATAAATACAGTTCATACATAAGAATCACCTATACATTTCCTCGTTTTGAAGTAGAGAATATTCCGGATCAGGAGTGGACAGGAGCCGAGATAATGCCTGAACCACAGGTGACATATGGTGATAAGACTCTTACAAAAGATACGGATTATACGCTTTCTTACAGTAATAATACAGATGTAGGAATTGCAAAAGTAACTGTTGCCGGAATAGGTGATTATCTGAATACAACAGAACAATCCTTCAAGATTGTTTATCCTTTGGCGATTACCGGAAGCTGCGGTGACTCGGTTAATTATTCCTTTGATCCGTATACAGGAAAGCTTACAATATCCGGAAATGGTCCGATGACGGATTATACAAATGCGGATAATTCTCCGTTTAATGATTATGCATCGATCAGATCAAAGGTAAAGACCATTGTTATTAATTCCGGTGTTACTTCAATAGGAGACTGCTCAATATCCGGAATGCCTAATTGTACATCTGTAACACTTCCCGGTTCAATTGAAAGGATCGGATGGGGAGCATTTGTCGGATATAATTCATTGACGGAAATGACTATTCCTACTTCTGTAAAGACGATAGATGGAGAAGCATTTTATAATAATTCAATTGAAACAGTGAATTATCACGGAACTCCTTCTTCATGGAAGCAGGTAAGTCTGGGAGAACGTAACGAGAAGCTTTTAACTGCTTTAAAGATTGACGGACATACACATAATTATGAATTATCTGAGGATGTTCCCGCAGACTGTGGAAATGATGGATATAAGACCTATACTTGTGAAGAATGCGGAATGCACTATTCTGAGAAGACAGATGATGCAACTGGTATTCATAATTATGTTGTGACGATACAAAAGGCAACACCGACTGAAGATGGTCTGTATTCGGAAATATGTTCCGTATGTCATGATGTAATATCAACACCGATATTAAAGGCTGACAGGTGTGAGCTTTCTGCAACATCTGTAACATATAACGGAAAAACACAGACTCCTTCTGTTACGGTTGCAAATGCTGATGATACGTTAGAAGAATCCAATTATACAGTTGAATATTCCGGAAATCTTAATGCCGGAACAGCTACAGTAACCATCAACCTTGTTGGTGAATATTATACCGGAACAATTACAAGGCAGTTCACCATTAATCCGGCATCCGTTGAAACGGCTGTTATATCCGGAATTGAAGATAAGGTATATACGGGAAGCGAGATAAAGCAGAAGCTCAAAGTGGAAATGGCATTCGATGGTGATAAGATAGAGCTTATCGAGGGAACGGATTATGTGGTTTCCTATTCCGATAATATTCAGGTTGGAACGGCAACAGTTACCATTACAGGTAAAGATAACTACACCGGTTCGATTTCGAAGACATTTAAGATTACCGGGGCTGCTTCTAATCCTGATGCAACACCTTCTCCGGGCACTGATGTAACACCGGGTCCTGACGCAACACCTGCCCCCGGAACCGAAGTTACTCCGACTGCAACACCGGGTACGGAAACGGATGTCACAAAGCCTGCCAAGGCCGTGATCAAGACCTCCAAGAATAAGAAGGGTAAGAAGCTGTATGTTAAGTGGAAGAAGATAACAGGAGTGGATGGCTACGAAGTACAGTATTCACTTAAGAAGAGCTTCTCTAAGGCAAAGAAAGCCAAGACAAAGATAAAGAGTACAGCCAAGACCTCTATTACCATAAAGAAACTTAAGAAGAATAAGAAGTATTATGTCCGCGTAAGAGCATATAAGCTTGATTCCTCGGGTAATAAGATTTATGGCAAGTGGAGTAAGGTTAAAAAGGTTAAGGTCAAGAAATAAATAAGGGAGACGCGGGGCCTTAAGCCTCGCGTTTTCTGTTGCAGATAAAGTGTTAAACAAGTATAATTAGAAGAGTGTTGAAAGTGAGAAAACATAGTATTTGTTTTATGGGAGGGCTACGCTATGTTACATTCATTTACGCGTAACTATAATGATCTTTCCACAGATGCGGGATTTCAGTTTGAGTTCTACTGTGACTGCTGTGGAAACGGGGTGAAAAGCTCATTTATTGAGTCTTCAACTTACAAGAAAAGACAGAAATCCGCACGTATCGGTAATTTCTCGTCTGCTCTGGGCGGCTTCCTCGGTGGAGTCGGCGGTGAGATTGGAAATGTCATCGATCAGGGCAGTAACTTCATAAGCAGCAGGCTTGACGGTCAGTCTCCGGAGTGGCGTAAGGAGCAGGAAGCTGCATTTGATTCAGCTCAGGCTGAGGTTCAGCCTCTTTTCAGGAAATGTCCTTCCTGTAACAGATGGGTTGATGCCGACTGCTGGAATGAAGATGAAGGTCTCTGCACAGAATGTGCGCCGAGGGAAGCAAGCTATGTGGCAAAAGCCCGCAATGAGGCTATGCGCCGTAATATAGATGAAGCTGCGGAGTCAGCAACTGTATGGCAGGGCAAGATTGAGACAAGAACCACCGTATGTCCTAAGTGCGGAAAGCCGGCCGGAAACGGAAAGTTCTGTAATGAGTGCGGTGCTCCGCTGGGAACACAGCGCTGTCCGAACTGCGGTGCAGAGGTTGCTCTCGGACTTAAGTTCTGTGGTGAATGCGGTTCACCGATGCAGAAGTCCGGCAAATGTCCAAACTGCGGTTTTGAGAATGAACCCGGTATGAAGTTCTGCGGTGAGTGCGGAACAAAGCTTTAAAGGTATAGATCATGAAATACAGAGCGACGTATGAGATAGCCTCGCAGAGTATCAGATCAGAGGATGCAAACGTTGAGATCGGGAAGGAAGGATTAAGGCTTGGTGATATCTTCATTGATTTTGCCGACCTTGATACCCTGAAGCCCATTAATCACAGAGTAATGCTCACTCTGCTGGATGGGACCGGGATTGAGATTTCAATGCTCGGGTTTTCTTATGACGGCTTCTGGGAGGAACTTACCGGCTGCTTCGGAGAACGTACACTTCAGGCACTGTTTGTGCAGGAAGAAACGATCATGAAGTGTGAAGGAGAGTATTCCTATTATCCGGAAGATCATCCGGAAAAGGAAGCCGGAAGAGGACAGGTGATCCTTGTAAGTGATGCGGTCATTATCCTTCCGCAGTCCAGTAATGCGGTAAGAGTGCCGCTTTTCTATGCTGAGTCGGTTACCATAGATGGTTATCAGATAATGATAAAGATGAAGGATGGCAGGGGATATCAGATCGGTAAGTTCGGATATGATACCAAGCCATTTTTCGAACGCTGTGAAACAGCTTTTAAGAAAACTACAGCTAAAAGACAGAAGCTGCTGGATGGTTTTACGTCTGAGAAACCATTTACATATAAAGGGCTGTTCAGAACTATTCAGGAAACGGAGTTCTGGGGAGCGGCCTTCGGAGACGGAAAGGCTGCAATCGAATTATATACAAAGGATGATTCGGCAACCTATCTTTACAGCTTCGATGATAAAGACAGATTTGTTCAGAGTCTTGAAAAAGCGATGGAGGCAGTGGGGAGCCACCGCGAGATAATCTTCCTTTCCGAGGAAGAGCTCAGTAAGAAACCACTTTACCGTATGGCTGTTCACAGGAGCGGAGCGGTAAGATTTCTGAGAAGCTGCTCTGCGGGAAGACTGATCCACAGTAAGGATCATGCGAAAAAGCTCGATGAATTTTTAAATATGTAACTGACAATATTCGTTTTTTGTTTTGGAGGGTTACTTATGGATTTTAAACCGGAGAAGAAGCTGGGGTTTGGCTTGATGCGACTTCCTCTTCTGGATAAGAATAATGCTGCTGATGTGGATGTAGAGCAGGTTAAGAAGATGGTGGATACCTTTATTGAAAGGGGATTCACATATTTTGATACTGCCTGGATGTATAATGGTTTCAACAGTGAAAATGTTGCTAAGGAGGCACTTGTTTCCAGATATCCACGCGAAAGCTTTACGCTTGCAACAAAGCTTCATGGCGGATTCATCAATTCGTTTGAGGATAGAGACAAGGTATTTAATAAGCAGCTTGAGAAGACGGGCGCAGGATATTTTGATTATTACCTGATCCACGGGATTGAGGAAAGCCTTTATGATATTTATGAAAAGTATGACTGCTTTAACTGGCTGCTTGAAAAGAAGGCACAGGGGCTTGTGAAACATGCAGGATTCTCCTTCCATGATACACCGGAGCTGCTTGATAAGATCCTTACAAAGTATCCTGAAATGGAGTTTGTTCAGCTTCAGATCAATTACCTTGACTGGGAAAGCCAGTGGATTAAATCAAAAGCTGTTTATGAGATGGCGGTACGTCATGGAAAGCCGGTCATCGTTATGGAACCCGTAAAGGGAGGAACTCTCGCAGACCTTCCCGATGAAGCGGCAAAGATATATGATGAGATGGATCCGGAGAAATCATATCCGAGCTGGGCAATCAGATTTGCGGCAAGTCTTGAAAATGTAATGGTTGTGCTTTCCGGCATGAGCAGTACTGATCAGCTGGAGGACAATACAGGTTATATGAAGGATTTTGTTCCTCTCACAGAGAATGAAAAAAATGCCTGCTTCAAGGTTGCCGATATAATTAATTCTCAGATCGCTATACCTTGTACTGCTTGTCATTACTGTACAGACGGCTGCCCGATGCATATATGTATTCCCGAATATTTCTCACTTTATAATGAGGATATGAGAGAGGATATGGCTAAGAAGGGCTGGACGGTCAATTTTACGAATTATGCAGCGCTTAACCGAAAGTTCGGAAGAGCGGGAGACTGTATCGGATGCGGACAGTGTGAGGGTGTATGCCCGCAGCATCTTCCTATCATAGATAATCTGAAGGATGTTGCAGCACATTACGAGAGATAAGATCAGCATCTAATAATATATGAGCTTTAGGTTTTGTCTCAGGAGGAAATATGCATATAGAAATGCCACGCGATGTCGTATACATCATTGAACAACTGAATAATGCAGGGCATCAGGCATATGCTGTTGGAGGCTGTGTAAGAGACAGTCTGCTCGGAAGGATCCCCAATGACTGGGATATAACAACCTCCGCTACTCCCGAGGAGATCAAAGCGGTTTTCAGACGGACCGTGGATACCGGGATAAAGCATGGTACGGTGACGGTCCTCATGGGAAAGGAAGGTTATGAGGTTACTACCTTCCGTATAGACGGAGAGTACTCAGATCACAGACGTCCCGATGGAGTGACATTTACAAGCGAACTTAAGGAAGATCTCCTGAGAAGAGACTTTACGATAAATGCAATGGCCTATAATGATGAGACCGGACTTGTAGATCTCTATGGCGGTGAAGATGATCTGAAGAATAGAGTGATCAGATGCGTAGGAGTTCCCGATGAACGTTTTGATGAGGACGCGCTCAGGATAATGAGAGCCGTCCGTTTTGCTGCGCAGCTTGGGTTTGAGATAGATGAGGCTTCGCGCGATGCTGCCGAAAGACATGCGCTTGATCTTAGAAATGTAAGTGCCGAAAGGATAGAGACCGAGCTTACCAAGCTCCTGGTTTCGCCACATCCCGAAAAACTTATGGATATGTATGAGATGGGCATTACTGCCGTGATGCTGCCGGAATTTGACAGGATGATCGATACTCCGCAGAATACTCCCTATCATAAATATGACGTGGGACGGCATACCATTGAGGTTATGAAAAATGTTTCGCCCACGAAAGTTATGAGGTATGCAGCCCTCCTTCACGATACGGGAAAGGTTGAGACCAGGACCACAGATGAGAACGGAAGAGATCATTTTAAGGGACATAGCTTTGCAAGTGAGAAGATCGCCGAAAAGGTACTGAGAAGGCTTAGGATGGATAATGATACCATCAGGGATGTGAAGAAGATCGTGCTCTGGCATGACTTTGGGATAAAGGGCGGCATAACGATAAAGTCCGTACGAAAGATGCTGAGCCAGATGGGTGAAGAATACTTTGATGATTATGTTGAGATAAAGAGGGCAGACATCATCGGACAGAGTGATTACAGGTCGGATGTAAGCTATGATAACCTTGATATGATCATCGACTTTCATGATGAGATAATGAAGGATGGAGATGCTCTTTCAATATCGGATCTTGCATTAAAAGGTCAGGATCTGATTGAAATGGGTATAAAGCCCGGACCCGAGATGGGTGAGATATTAAGAGGGCTTCTTGATAAAGTTCTGGATGACCCGGAGCTAAATACTAAAGAGAGATTGAAGGAACTATTATGATTGATTATTCACTTAGAACAAAAGTTGATACGATCTTTAAGCTGGCCGACGATATTCAGAACAGGAGCCCGGAGCTTACTATGAGCACCGGAATGACACTCCGTGAGATGCTTAAATATAATCTTCTTCAGTTCATTGGATTCTTATTTGAGTCTGACGGAACAGATGGAAGGGCAGAGCTGGATTTTATCCATGATTATCTCGGAACGGTGATGAGCATTTCCCAGTTCCTTAACTTTAAGTACGGAAAATGTATGGATAAGAACTTTATCAATACACCTCCGAGGTGCATGCTCTATATCGTAAAGAGCGATCTTGCCGACGGTGCGATCAAGTCTCCTGCCGGAAGACCGGTTGCCAAGGAAGTGGTTGATGTATATAAAGAGATAGGAACGGCATTTATCGCACTTAACGGAGAGAGCGTAAGTGAGCTTGCAAATCTTTCCAATTATTCGCTCATGCTGGATGAATTCCTTAAGGAGTACGGTCTCTACTTTACCGACGGGGTTCCGAAGAACAGGATCAATCCCAAGAGTAAGAATCTCAGAAATAAGAATATTGGCGGTAATTCAGCTGATAAAGCTGCAGATAAAACAGCAGCTGCATCGGCAGGGAAAACTGCGATGGCTGCAGAAGGGATTGATGCCGAGCCGCCCGAAACTCTCGAGCAGATGATGGAAGAACTGAATGCTCTCGTTGGTCTTAAATCCGTTAAACAGGATCTGACCAATCTCATCAATCTTGTCAAGGTACGTAAGCTTCGTGAGGAGCGCGGAATGAAGCAGCCGGATATTACGCTTCATCTCGTTTTCTCGGGTAATCCGGGAACCGGTAAGACTACGGTTGCAAGACTTCTTGCAAAGATATATAAGGTTTTGGGAGTTGTAAGCGAAGGTCAGCTTATAGAGGTTGACCGCTCCAATCTCGTCGCAGGCTATATCGGTCAGACGGCAACCCAGACTGCCGAGATAGTTGAAAGCGCTATCGGTGGAATCCTCTTTATAGATGAGGCTTATACTCTCATCAAGCAGGGTGATGAAAAGGACTTCGGACAGGAAGCAGTTGATACGCTTCTTAAGCTTATGGAAGATAACCGTGATGACCTTATAGTTATCGTTGCCGGTTACACCGATAAGATGGAGGAGTTCGTTAATTCTAATCCGGGACTTAAGTCAAGATTCAATAAATATATCTTCTTTAATGATTATTCGGGTAAGGAGCTTACCAAGATATATAATTCCATGGCCAAGAAGCAGGAATATGCTCCTGATGATGAGGCTGCAAAATACGTTGAGGAGTATCTCACAAGCCGTGCTAAGGCACATGAGGAGAACTTTGCAAATGCTCGCGAAGTCCGTAATTATCTTGAGAGATGTATCGAGCGTCAGGCAACAAGGATCGTTGAGATAAATGATATCAGCGACGACGACTTAAAGACGCTTACCATAGAAGATGTAAAAGAGTAAGAACAGTTCTTACAGGAAAGATTATGAAATACGAAAAGATAACCCCACAGTCACGTCGGGAAATGATGACTGAGACTCCGGTCCCTCAGCTTATTATAAAGCTGTCGATCCCGACGATAATAAGCATGCTGGTAACAGCATTCTATAACTCGGCAGATACATATTTTGTAGGCAGGATTTCCACTGAGGCGACAGCAGCAGTGGGACTTGTCTTTTCTGTGATGGCGATAATCCAGGCACTCGGTTTTTTCTGCGGCCACGGTTCGGGAAACTATCTTTCGAGAATGCTCGGAGCAGGCAATAAGAAAGAGGCAAATGACATGGCCTCGACAGGTTTTGCCATATCCATCATCCTTGGTCTGATAGTAGTGGTGGTTGGGAATTTGTTTCTCCATCAGATAGCCCTGAAGCTGGGCGCATCGCCCAATACTATAGATGACACCGAAGCATATATGAGGATAATCCTTCTAGGTGCACCTCTTATGATGGGACAGTTTGTCATCAATAACCAGCTGAGATTCCAGGGCAGTGCGGTCTATGCCATGATCGGTCTCATGTGCGGCGCATTTATCAATGTGATCCTGGATCCGATTCTTATCCTCGGGCTCAACATGGGAGTAACCGGAGCTGCCATCGCGACTGTTTCGGGACAGCTGATAAGCTTTGTTGTTCTTCTTATCGGAAGCTATAAGGGCGAGAACATCAGGCTCAGTATTAAAAATGTACATATCAATATACACTATATCGTGGAGATATGTAACGGAGGAGCGCCTTCACTTTTCAGACAGGGGCTTGCCGCAATATCGACTCTGCTCCTGAATAACTTCGCCGGACATTATGGCGGAGATGCCGCAATAGCCGGAATGTCCATCGTTACAAGGGTAATGATGATGATGATCTCGGCTCTGATCGGTTTCGGACAGGGCTATCAGCCCGTATGTTCCTATAATTATGGTGCGGGTCTTAAAAACAGAGTAAAGGAAGGCTTTTACTTCTGTGTAAAATGGGGTACAATATTCCTTGCAGCCCTGGCTGTACTTTGTGTGGTATTTGCACCTGACATAATCGGCTGGTTCAGAGATGATCCGGAGGTTATAAAGGTTGGTATGGTAGCGCTTCGCTGTCAGGCAACAGTGCTTCCGCTATCGGCGGCTACCGTAATGAGTAATATGATGCTTCAGTCCATGGGGAAGGGCGTTAAAGCAAGCATATCCTCTTCAGCAAGGAACGGTATATGTTTTATTCCGCTGATACTGATACTGCCCATGATATTCGGTCTTACGGGGGTAGAGATAACTCAGACCGTGGCAGATGTTTTATCTATTATGATCAGTCTTCCGATGGCTTGGACAGAGCTGAGAAAGATGTAGGAGAAGTGTATGAAATTCAGACCATGTATTGATATCCATGACGGAAAAGTTAAACAGATAGTTGGCGGAACCTTAAAGGACGAGCTGGGAGCCGAGACTAATTTTATCTCGGAATATGATGCATCGTTCTACGGAAGGCTCTATGCTAATTGTAAGGTTCCCGGAGGACATATAATCCTTTTAAATGAGAAGGGTACTCCGGAATACCGCGAGGATGTAAGAGCAGCTTCGGATGCGATGAAGGAATATCCGGGAGGCTTTATGATAGGCGGCGGAGTCGGTGCAGACAATGCTGAAGAATATCTCAAGCTGGGAGCATCCCATGTTATAGTCACATCCTATGTATTTAAAGACGGTAAGATTGATTTCGACAGACTTAACGAGCTTACTTCACTGGTAGGAAAAGATCATATAGTTCTGGACCTTTCGGCAAGACAGCTTTCAAAGGATGGAGAGATTGATTATTATATAGTAACCGACAGATGGCAGAAATTCACGGACATGAAGCTATGCCACGAAACGCTGGATATGCTTAAGGAATATTCGGATGAATATCTTATCCATGCAGTAGATGTCGAAGGTAAGAAAAGCGGAGTTGATGAAAAACTCCTTGAAATGCTCGGCAGCTGGGAAAACGGAATTCCCATCACCTATGCCGGCGGCGTAAAAGACTTTAACGATCTCGAGAAGATCGAAACACTCGGACGAGGAAAGATTGATGCGACTATAGGAAGCGCTCTTTCAATCTTCGGAGGAGAAATGGATTTTGATGAAGTTATAAATTATATGGGAGGCAGTTATGAGAATTAAAAGACTGATCGCTTACACACTGATCGGAGCCATGGTTCTTTCAACCGCAGGCTGCGGCGCTACCAATACCGATTCGGAAAAGACCGAGGCGGTTACCGAGGAACCTACATCAGAGGATGATATCTATGTGGAAGACGAGGGTGAGGAGAGCACTGTAGAGAGCGGACTTAAAGGCACCGGACCGTATACCCTTGAGGAGACATTTGCAGCTGATGACTCTGCAGATATGAGCCTTAATGCCGGAGATGTTGTCGCTGAGATCAATTTTGACGATGGTGATATAGACGGCTTCTGTGTATATAACAACGGTGGATATTGTGAGATATCCAACGAGGATAACAAGCTTAAGATCGCGATCGATCACTGCGGAACCCTGGATTATTCAAATCAGGTTTACTGGGACGGCTTTGCTCTGAATCAGAACTGTGTATATACCTATAGTTTCGATATATCCAGTGATATTGAGAGAAAGGTTGAATACAGACTTCAGATCAACGGCGGAGATTACCATGCTTATCATGGTGAGCTGATAGATGTCGGACCTGATCCAATCAGCTTCTCAACTGATTTCCAGATGACAGAGGGTTCGGACCCTGCTCCGAGAATTGTTTTCAACATGGGCTTCATGGAGGGAATGACTGCTGAACCCGGTCCCCACAATGTTTATATAGACAACATCAAGCTTGTTGTTAAAGACGCATCGGAGGCAATTGAACTTTCAGGACTTCCCAACTATGTAAATGTCGCCGTTGACCAGCTTGGCTACAAGCCGGATGACAGCAAGATTGCAGTTGTTAAGACCGATAATGAAGGCGACGAGGAATTCATCGTATGTGATGCAGCTACCAACGAGACAGTATACTCAGGTATGCTTGAGGCACCGATCGCCGATGAAGGTGCGCTTATAAATGTAAGAAAGGCTGACTTCTCGGAATTCAATACTCCGGGAGAGTATTATGTATATACTGCAGAAGGCGCCAGCTATACATTTAAGATAGAAGATGATCCTTACTCTGAAGTATATAAGGACAGTATCCGTATGCTTTATATGCAGCGCTGCGGTACTGCAACAGATGCTACGATAGCAGGTGACTTTAAGCATGATGAGTGTCATTCTGCTGAAGCAACAGTATATGATAACAGAAGTAAGAAGAAAGAAGTATCGGGTGGATGGCATGATGCAGGTGACTACGGAAGATATGTGGTTCCGGGTGCTGTAACCGTTATGGACCTTTTTGAAGCATATGAAGATTTCGATGCTTCCGCAGATGATGTGGGAATCCCCGAATCAGGAAACGGTATCCCCGATATTCTCGATGAAGCAAGATATGAGCTTGACTGGATGCTCAAGATGCAGGATGAAGCATCCGGCGGAGTATACCATAAGGTTACTGCGCTTGTATTCCCCGAGACGGTAGGCCCGGAGGAAGAACTGGCTGAGCTGTTCCTCTGCCCTGTATCAGTTACTGCTACAGCAGATTTTGCAGCTGTTATGGCTAAGGCATCCATGGTTTATAAAGATATAGATCCGACCTTTGCGGAAAATGCAGCAAAGGCATCCGAAAAGGCATGGGATTATCTCATGGCTAATACCGAGTGGGAAGGTTATACCAATCCCGAAGATGTAGAGACTGGAGAGTATCCGGATACCAAGATTCAGGATGAGATCTACTGGGCAGCAGTGGAAATGTATCTCACCGGACATGACGATGCTAAGAGCTACATCACAGAATACGGAAGTGATGAGATGATGATCGCCGGTCTCGGCTGGGCAGACATCGCAACCTATGCAGATTATGAGCTTGCTAAATATGCTTCCGAAGATCTTAAGGATATCGGAATCTCACGTATAACTGCAGCTGCTGACCAGATTAAGGACAGAGCAGATAAGAGCGGATACTTCATGGGATTCGAGACCGGATATTCCTGGGGAAGTAACCTTAGAGTAGGCAATAACGGCGAGATCCTTTATATGGCTGCAAATGTTACCGGAGACGATACCTACAGCAGTCTCGGTAGAAAGCAGCTGGATTACCTTTTCGGAACCAATCCTCTCGGATACTGCTTCGTAACAGGCTACGGAACACTCTCACCGCAGAATCCTCATCACAGACCTTCACAGGTTGTGGGAAGTGCAATGCCCGGAATGCTTGTCGGCGGACCTGACAAGAATCTCGAAGATCCTTATGCTCAGGCAGTTCTCTTCGAACAGGCGCCTTCAATGTGCTATGCGGATAATGCACAGAGCTTCTCAACAAATGAGATCGCAATCTACTGGAATTCACCGCTCATTTATCTTCTTTCCGCAGCTGAAAAATAAACCATTAATTCAGGAATACTTTAGAGATGGCCGAAACTAAGAAAACAGAAAAAAAGAATACATTTATCAGTCGTAACTGGTCATGGCTTGCCGCCATGGCCGTTACGGCTGTTTTCATGACTTTGGCCATGATAATCATGAAGGTTTCGCCCTTCGGAACGGGCTGTTTTGCCCTGGTCGACAGTATCCATCAGTATGTCCCTTTTATGAGTGATTATCAGGATAAGCTTCTTAACGGAGACAGCCTTTTCTATACCTGGGATGTAGGTCTGGGACAGAACTTCCAGTCTCTGCTTTTATATTACATGGCATCCCCTCTTAATCTGATAATAGTATTCTTTACCCGTAAGGGTATCATTACCATGTTCTCGGTTCTTGTATCCGTCAAGATAGTTATCTCGGCAGGAGCCTTCGGCTACATGCTTTCAAGGATTAAGCATGGGACTGACAATAATATGGTGATCTTGGTCCTTTCTCTCTGTTATTCGCTGAATAATTATATGTGCGGCTATTACTGGAACCTGATGTGGCTGGACTGCATCATGGTATTCCCGCTTATCATACTCGGCTTTCAGAGGCTGATGGAAAATAGAGACCCGAAGCTTTATGTACTGACACTTTTCTACAGTATGTTCTGCAACTATTACATATCATTCATCATATGTATCTTCCTTATCCTGTGGTTCCTTGTCTCAGAACATAAGAACTTTAAAAAGTTCGTGATCGACGGAATTCTATTCTCAGGCTACTCGATCCTCGCTGCGGCTATGTCGGCGCTTTCTCTTATCATGGCATATCTTGCCATTATGAAGACCGCTTCCGCAGGATATACTCATCCCGAATGGAAAATATATCAGAGCTTTTTCGAGCTGATAAAGTATCAGTTCTTCTTATCATGCCCCATTAACATGGATTCCTTCGACGGAAATGCAAATCTGTATTGCGGCATGCTGCCATTCCTTCTTTTGTTTGTATATGCATTTTCCGATAGGGCAAAGCTTTGGGAAAAGATAAAAAGACTGATCCTGGTCGCATTTATGTTCCTCAGCATGAATGAGCAGCTACTCAATTATATCTGGCATGGCTTTCATAATCAGTTCGGAATCCCGAACAGATTTTCATTCCTATATATGTTCACGCTTATCTATATAGCTTACGATGTGCTTTATGACGTAAAGGACCTTAGTCAGACGGCAGTCATAATCGGCGCGATCTGCTCGAGTTCGATCCTTGCGTTAACTTACTATAAGGTGGACTTTGATACACTGGTCAGCCCGCTTCTGATGCTGATTCTCGGAAGTGCGCTTATAGTTGTTTATTCCGTGATGCTCCTGATAAGAGCCGAGAGCAAAAAAGGTAATATCATACTGATGACTCTGCTCTCAGTAGTTGTTTTAGCAGAGATCATCACAAATGCGACATTTGCACTTAAGAATCATGGAGCCTGCGACGGTGACTATTATATGCAGTACACTACGAGCATGCAGGAGACTGTGTCAGCGGTAGAGGAGCTTGCGGAAGCAAAGGGCAGTATATTCTATCGCTCCGATATCTACTCCCCTATAATGCTGGATGAAAATACCTACTGCAACCTGAAGAGCATCGGTACATTCTGCACGACGGTAAGAGGAGATATGATCGATGCCATGTCGCATCTCGGATTTTATACCGGTTCGAACGAATATCTGTTCTTCGGTTCAAACCCTGTGACGAATGACCTTCTGGGACTGAGGTATGTCTATCTGAGAGACGGAGACTTTTATCCCTGCGAAAATGACTACAAGCTTGTTTATAACGGTGACAGGATAAGGGTTTATGAGAACAGCGACGCAATGTCGATTGCCTTCGGTGTAAATGACGACGTTGACGAATGGGATACAGCCACCTATGACTGTGCTAAGGTGATAAATGATTTCGCATATAAGGCAACCGGAACCTACAATATATTAGAACCTGTTCATCCTGTTTATGGTGTGTCGGGCGAAGGCTGTGATGCAGATTACAACACATCAGCGGCAGACCTGATAAGCTATGAGAACGGTGAGGGTGATACCATCACGATAAATGCCACCATGGTTGTCAGTGACAAAGGACGTTACATAGCAAATATCAGAGCAAATTATCTTGAAGAACTGACCTACTATGTAAATGAAGAGGAAATGTGTTCGGACAGACTGTTTACACAGCTCTTTGATATGGGAGAACTTGAACCGGGTGATATCGTAAGGTTTAAGATGGAATTCAATGAAGACTATTCGAAGTCGGGAACAATATCCATGTTCATGTCAATGCTTAATAAGGATAATCTTGCACTGTTCAGAGGAAGACTTAAAAAGCATGAGATAATACTTTCCGAAGTAACCGATGATAGTATAAAGGGAGCTGTAAATCTTGATGGAAATCAGCTTCTCTTCACGACGATCCCTTACGATGAAGGTTGGAAAGCCTATGCGGACGGGGAAAGGGTTGAGACTGAAATGGTGGGGGACGGATTCCTCGGGCTTCGTCTTGATGCGGGTGAACATGAGATAGAGCTTAAGTTTATTCCGAATGGTTTTATCCCCGGTCTTATAATAAGTATTATTGGCTGGTGCATATTTATCGGAATACTGATAATAAGAAAAAAGAAACCGATAACGAAAGAAGAAGCGTAGCAGAATATAACTGCTGCGCTTTTTTAATTTATGAAAAGAATCATTAGCCTTATATGAATGTGAAATATTTATGACTTATTAATTAATTGTATGATATGTGACAAAAATGTACGATTTAAACAATAAAGTTGATATTTAAATTATATATAATCATCACGAGAGTTTTATGAAAGAGAGAGTAATTAAATCTATGAAACAAACTTGTAAGAAGATCCTTGTCGTTGTTCTTGCTGTTTTTTTAGTACTTGGAATTTATCCGTACTCTTCATCGGCAGCATCGACAAAAGCTAAGGTAAAGTCAATCAAAGTGACCAGTACACCGGCTAATATACTTGTGGTAAAAAAAGGCCAGAAGTATAAGCTGAAAGTAAAGGTAAAAACCACAGGAAAGATCAGCAAAAAAGTAAGATTCTATAGTGCTGATTCCAATATTGCAACGGTAAGCAGCTCAGGACGGGTGAAGGGTATCCGTAAAGGAACTACCAGGATAACCGTAAAAAGTGCTGTAACTCCGAAGATCAAAAAGACCATCAAAGTCAAGGTCGGAACTCCTGTTAAAAAGTTAAAAGTAAATAAAAAGAAGGTTACACTTACAAAAGGAGAAACCTATAAGATCAAAGTTAAGGTATCTCCTAAAAAGGCAACCTATAAGAAGGTATCTTACAAAAGCAGTGATAAGACTGTTGTAAAGGTAAGCAAGAAGGGTAAGGTAACTGCATTAAAAGAAGGCAAGGCTGTCATAACCGTTAAATCAAAGGACGGTAGTAACAAAAAAGCCAAAGTTACATTTACTGTAAAGGGTGATGGCAGCTCGGAAGTCACAACAGAGACACCGACAGAGGAACCTACATTAGATTCTTCGGCAACCCCTTCAGAGGAGCCAACATCAGGTCCTGAAGCAACTCCGTCAGAGGAACCTACGTCAGGTCCTGAAGCAACTCCAACAGCAGAGCCGACAGCAATTGTGACAGCAACCCCAGAGATAAATGTGACACCGACGATAGCGCCGACAGCGACACCAACGAAGGCACCAACGGCAACGCCGACGAAGACACCTACAAAGGCACCAACGGCAACGCCGACGAAGACACCTACAAAGGCACCAACGGCAACGCCGACGAAGACGCCAACAAAGGCACCAACGGCAACGCCGACGAAGACGCCAACAAAGGCGCCAACGGCAACGCCAACGAAGACGCCAACGCCGACGAAGACGCCTACAAAGACACCAACACCAACTGCTACGCCGACATCAAATCCGAATTATATACATATGAAATTTGATCTGGGCGGAGGAGGAACGGCAAGTGGATATATCGGTGTATCAGCTAAAGAAGCATATGATAAGAATAAGGGATATGGATTCGGCCAGCTGGATCTTGTTGAAAATGTTAAGGCCGGCGGAACCGGCGCATTAAGTGATGCAGTCAGATTCCATGGTGGTTACGGTAATTTCATGGTTGATCTTCCAAAAGGTGTCTATAAGATTACTGTAACAACCGGAAATGATTATTCATCGACGATTACTGCTGAGGATGTGTATCAGCTTTTGTTTATGACAGGTAATAATGCTGTTGATTCCTTTACGATACCTATAACGGATGGTCAGCTGAATATATATACAACCTCCGGCGTTGAAGACCATCATTCGATAAGTACGATTGAAATAGAACAGACAGCTGAGGGGACTGTTGGTAAACCAACTATCTGGCTTGGTGGAGATTCAACAGTTGCCAGCTACTATAATGTTTCGGATGATGCAAAGAGAGGCTGGGGAGAATATCTGCATAAGTATGTAGATATGGATAAGTATGACATAAGGAATATATCGGTAAGCGGTCTCAGGGCCTGGAAACTTCGGGAGTCATATTTCCGTACTATCGAGAAGTATGCAAAAGACAGTGATATATTAGTTCTGCCGATAGGTATCAATGATTATTCAGATGCATATGATAAAAATACTCATACAGCCGATCCGACAAATTATATAGAGAACATTACAGATATGGTTCAGCGTGCAAAGGCAAAGGGTATGACCGTATATCTTGTAAAACAGCATAGTGATCTGGATACCTGTTTTGTAAATCCTCCTGTAGAAAAAATGTGGTTTAGTGATGCAATTGATGACATTGCTGCTTCTGAGAAAGTGGGTGTTATCAATATGTTTATCCCGTGGCGCGATTACTGCCGTAATAAAGGTGAAGAAGTAGCGGCCACATACTATAACGAGGGTGTACATCCTAATGCGAAGGGTGCCGATAAGCTCGCTGAGATTGCTGCTCAGCAGATGTTTACAATTGTACCGACCCCGACTCCAACGAAGACACCAGCGCCAACACCATCCGCCACACCTACGTCGAATCCGAATTTTATTCATAAGAAATTTGATCTGGGTGGAAATGGAACGGCAAATGGTTATATAGGTGTATCAGCTTCGGAGACATATGACAAAACTAAAGGCTATGGGTTTAATCAGAAATCTTATGTGCAGGATCTTGATGCACCCGGAGAAGGCGCGCTCAGTGATGCAGTACATTTTAATAAAGAATCTGAAGGATACTTTATAGTGGACCTGCCTAAGGGTGTATATAAAATAACTGTTATTACAGGAAGAGATGAATGTTCAAACATATTAGCCGAAGGTAATATCCAGCTGCTTAATCTGACAGGTAATAATGCGAAGGATTCTTTTACCATTCCTATAACGGATGGGTGTCTGAATATAAGTGCTATTGGTGGTGGAGGTCGTCATTCTCTCTGTACTGTCGAAATAGAGCAGACATCCAATGATACTACCACTAAACCAACCATCTGGATATGTGGTGATTCAACCGCTGCAAGCTACTATAATACATCTGAAAAGTCAAAAAGGGGCTGGGGAGAATATCTGAATAATTATGTGGATATGGATACATATGATGTGAGAAATCTATCCATAAAAAGCAGTGAAAGTCTGCAGGATACAGTCGATACCTACTTTAAAACAGTTGATAAATATGGTAAAAGTGGCGACATTTTAGTTCTGGCTCATGGAATTAATGACTATACAGAT
This sequence comes from Eubacterium sp., assembly GCA_017619835.1. Classification (GTDB taxonomy): domain Bacteria; phylum Bacillota; class Clostridia; order Lachnospirales; family Lachnospiraceae; genus Eubacterium_Q. Next base: position 26,321 of record JAFZRN010000020.1, on the reverse strand, counting down.
GCGTATGCTGCAAATAGCAATTCACCTAGTTCGACAGCATATGTTAAAAATATGACCAATCTTGTTCGACGCGGAAAACAGAACGGGATGAAGGTTTATCTGGTGAAACAGCATTGCAATCTAAAGACTAACTTCAAATATCCTCTTGTGGAAAAAATGTGGTTTAGTGATGAGTTAGACTCTATCGCTGCTTCAGAAAAAGTGAATATATTGGATCTGTTTAATGCCTGGCGAGAATTCTGTCTTCAGAAAGGCAGAGTATTGGCCGATACATATTATAATGAGGACTTTTACCTCAACAAATATGGTGCTGATAAAATGGCAGAGTTAGCTAATGAAATTCTTTTCCCATCAGGAGAACAGGGAGGCCCTTCCTATATCGATCCATATCCGGATTTTGATTCTTCGGCTACGAATACTTATGAGGCGGCTATTTCAGGTGGGATAATAACTAATCCTCATAAGGGATATGTTATGGAAGTGCATAGCAAGGATATGCTGTATTCCGGCAAACATCATCTGGGAATCGATGGTTCAGATGGAAATAGGGCATGGGATGTCATATCTACCTGCTGCAGTGTACTGTACTGGAAGAATATTAATCCGGCAGAAGGAAAATATGATTTCAGTGAGATCGATACTATGCTTGAAGCCTGTGAGCAGGCAGGAATGACATATGCTATTCGAATCATTCCATATTCTACAGGTACAGGTTCTGATTCAAATTACGGTGCAACCCACGATTTTGTTCCGCAGTGGGTATATAAAAAAGGAGCTAAGAAGAATCGTACAAAATATAAATGGAGAGATTCCTCTGTTGAAATAGATGTGCCTGACTGGTCTGATCCGGTATATATTCAGGCATACAAAGATCTGCTCGCGGCACTAGCAAAAAAATATGATAATGATCCGCGCGTGGAATATATTGAAAACCGTGCATTTGGTAACATGGGTGAATGGCATACGGGCGAATTTACGGCCAATTTCATGCCTTCGGTTGAAATACAGAAGGATATGCTTGATTACTATGCTGCAACATTTAAAAATACCACCTGCAGTGTTTTTGTTGACGCAAGAGAAGTATATGATTATGCAAATTCTCTTGGCTTTGCAAAACGTAATGATGGTTTTATCCTGGAACCCAATACCGAATGGACTCTGGTTCCGTCATACAGGGCCAACGTTCCTACGATGGCGGATAATCATAATACATATGAATATATGCTGCATCCTGATGATTCTTCCTATATTTCCTGGTCAGAGCAGCATTACCGCGAATGTATAGAGATTTCACATCTGACATTTATGGCTATAGATCAGGATAGTGGCTGCGGTGCAAAGATCTACAGTGAACATAAGGATCTGATCGATGAAATGTGTAATAAGATTGGTTATAACTTTACTGTGACCTCGGCTAAAAGAAAAGGTAACAAGCTTAAGGTTAAAATAAAGAATATAGGGCTTGCTCCCGCATTTTTCGATATCGATCTCTGCGCGGAGATAATTGATTCAAACGGAAACAAGAAAAAGATTTTCGGCGAACCTGTGCATATAGAAAAAGGTACATTTCATGATGGAGATGAAAGAGCATATATGTTCGAATATAACGGAACCTTTGATGAAAGTTCCACTATCTGTCTTGCGATGTATGAGAGTTCAAAATATAAGAGTACGAGTGAACTTATTAGTAGTAAGGATGATCCGACTGTAAGATTTGATAACAAGAACAACTTGGCTAACAAACGTTTAAAGCTGGTAAAAAAGTAAGATAAGCTACTGAACTATATGAAAGAGAGAGTATATATGAAGTTAAGTAGGAAAATCCTTGTCATCATAATGGCAGTACTGATGGTGCTTGGTTCATATCCCAATACATCATCAGCTGCACCCCTTAATGGTACGGTAAAGTCGATCAAGGTTACAAGCACGCCTGCTAATATCCTCGTTATCAAAAAAGGTCAGAAGTATAAGCTGAAGGTTAAAGTAAAAGGTGAAGGAAAATTCAGCAAAAAAGTAAGCTACACCAGTGCTAACGAAAGCATTGCAACTGTAAGCAGTTCCGGCCGGGTAAAGGGTATCCGAAAGGGAAGTACAAAAGTAACTGTAAGAAGTGTTTCAAATCCGAAGGTAAAGAAGACAATTAAAGTCAAGGTCGGAACTCCGGTTAAAAAGGTTAAGGTCACTAAAAAGAAGGTTACCCTTAATGAGGGAGATACATACAAAATAAAAGTAAAGCTGTCTCCAAAGAAGCCGACCTATAAAAAGGTATCATTTACAAGCAGTGATAAGACAGTTGTAAAGGTAAGTAAAAAGGGGAAGGTAACAGCATTAAAAGAAGGAACAGCTGTCATTACAGTTAGATCAAAGGACGGAAGCAATAAGAAAGCCAAAGTTACGATTACTGTAAAGAGTGACGGAAGTTCAGAAGTCACAACTGAGACGCCAACAGAAGAACCGACAGCGAATCCTGATGCAACTCCCACTGTAGAGCCGACATCAGATCCCAATGTGACACCGATCCCTGAGATGAATGTGACACCGACCCCTGAAGTAGTTGTGACACCTTCGGAAATACCGACAGTGACACCTAAACCAACACCGACACGGAACCCCGAATTCGCATATATGAGATTTGATCTGGGTGGAAATGGTACCGAAGAGGGATATATCGGAGTATCTGCCACTGAGGCATATGATGAAAGTAAGGGATATGGATTTGGTCAGCTGCATCTTGTAAAAGATGTTCCGTCTTCCGGAACAGGTGCGCTTAGTGATGCAGTTCATTTTCAAGGGGCATACGGAGCCTTCAGCGTTGATCTTAAGGAAGGCATTTACAAAATAACCGTCACAACCGGAGATTGTGAGTCTACTACGATAGTGGCAGAAGACCATGATCAGCTTCTTTATATGAAGGGTACTAATAAGACCGGGTCATTTACGATCCCTGTAACTGACGGCCAGTTAGATATTTATGCGACTACCGGAAAAGGAGAAGCAAAGTCGATATGTACGATTGAAATCGAGCAGGTGTCCAAAGAAACCACAATGAAACCTACATTCTGGATATGTGGCGCCGAGAATTCCGCAAGAATATATGACGATAAAAATTCTGAAGCGCGTGGCTGGGGAGAGTATCTGTATAAATATCTGGATATGGATAAATATGAGATAAGGAATATGTCAGTCAGTTCTTTTTCATCGGAACAGGTAAAGGATTTTGCCTTTGGTACAATTGAGTACTATGGCAAAAACGACGATATACTTCTTCTGGATGTGGGATATGTTGATTATACTAAAGAATTTCAGCTGCATCCCAATAATATCGATCCATCCGGATTAATAAGTAATGTGAAAAATATTATCAGTCGTGCGAAAGCTAAGGGCATGACAGTATATCTTGTAAATATGCAGGGTACTAAAAGCAGTATCCATAGATATCCGTTACCTAAGACAGCTTACTTTAATTCGGTTCTGGAGAGTATTGCTGAGTCGGAAAATGTCGGACTGCTGGATGTATATAGCAGCTGGATGGAACTTTCATTACGGAACTATTATTTCGAGCAGAAAGATTATTATATGCGTAATGAGGCATATCTGAATGATGCCGGAGCAGACAGAATGGCGAAGCTGATCAAAGACCTGCTTTTCCCTGTATATACACCGACAGATCCGGGAGATGAAATATATGATTTCGGAACCACCCCTACGGCTGTTTATGAAACTTTAGGTTCGGGAGAAGCCATTTCAAATCCTCATAAGGGATTTGTCATGTCGGCACATACTCCGCAAATGATCAATTCTACCGGTGGATTTGCATATGGAATTGGCGGTTCGGCTGATAATCATGCCTGGGATGTCGTAACAATCGTAAGCGGTTCTCCGAAATGGTGTAAGCTGAATCCCAGGAAAGGTGAGTATGACTGGAGCGAAATAGATGAAATGCTTGAAGCCTGCGAAGCACATGGACTCACATATGGAATAAGGATCATGCCGTATTCATCTTATAATGATGAAGATTATGTTCCTCAGTGGGTATATGATCTGAACGCAAAAAAGAATAAAGCTAAGCTGAGAGATAATCCTTCAAAGGAAGTAGAATTCCCGAAATGGGATGATCCGATTTATATCCAGGCATATAAAGATTTTACGAAAGCATTAGCTGCAAAGTATGACGGTGACCCCAGAGTGGAATTCATTGATGTAAGACCTTTCGGTGATTACGGAGAATGGCATAATTCATTTGTGGAGAATGGCGATTCATATATGCCTTCTCTGGAAATCCAGAAAGACATGCTCGATTATTTTGTTAAGGTATTTAAAAAATCTGTGCTCGCACTTCCGTCAAATGCACGTGGTGAGATATACAGATATGCACTTTCATTGGGAATCACAAAGAGAGATGATGGTCTTATCAGTGAACCAAATGCCGAGTGGAGTCTTATACCTACGTATGAGACAAATATGCCGGTACTGGGTGAAAACTTCTGGCCATATGAGAGAATGAAAAACACTATTCGTGAAGATGATTTCTCACTTGTAAACTGGACACCGGATCGATTCAGGGAAGTTATAGAGATATCGCATTTATCTATTTATGCTCTTGATCAGGATAGTTACTGCAGCTACACATTTTACAAAGAACAAAAGAATGTTATAGATGAGATGTGTAACAGACTCGGGTACAATTTTACGGTGATATCCGCTGAGCGTCTTAACAATAAGCTTGCAATCACAGTCAAGAATACCGGTCTTGCTCCGGCATACTTTAATATTCAGCTGTGTGCTGAGATTACTGATGCAAACGGAAATAAGATCAAGAACTTTGGTGATCCTGTTTTGATCAAAAAGGGCACATTTAAAGATGACACACAGAAAACCTTTGTGTTTGATTATAATGGTACCCTTCCGTCGGATGCCACCATATGTCTTGCTATGTATGATATTGATAATCCGCTTGTTGCGGGTAAAGATCCGACAGTAAGATTCGATAATAAGAATAATCTGTCGAATAAAAGACTAAAGCTTGTTAGAAAATAACTGAGGTTATAAAAACATATAAAAGAGAGAGAATTATGAAAATATGTAAAAAGATCCTTGTTATGGTTTTAACCGTATTTATGGTACTTGGAACTTATCCTGTATCAGCATCGGCAGCATCGGTAAAAAACAAGGTGAAATCAATCAAAGTAACAAGTACACCTGCAAATATACTTGTAGTTAAAAAGAACCAGAAGTATAAGCTGAAGATCAAAGTCAAAGGTGAAGGAAAATTCAGCAAGAAAGTAAGCTACTCCAGTGGAAATGAAAGTATAGCTACTGTAAGCAGTTCAGGCCGGGTAAAGGGTATCCGTAAAGGTAGTACAAAAGTAACTGTAAGAAGTATTTCTAATCCGAAGGTAAAGAAGACCATTAAAGTCAAGGTCGGAACTCCGGTAAAAAAGGTTAAGGTCAGCAAGAAGAAAGTGACTCTTGCAAAGGGAGGGACCTATAAGATCAAAGTAAAGGTATCTCCTAAAAAGGCAACTTATAAAAAAGTATCATTCAAAAGCAGTGATAAGACGGTTGTAAAGGTAAGCAAGAAGGGTAAGGTAACTGCATTAAAAGAAGGCAAAGCTGTCATAACCGTTAAATCAAAGGACGGTAGTAACAAGAAGGCTAAAGTTACTATTACTGTTAAAGGTGATGATGGTTCGGAAGAATCAACAGCTGACCCTGAGAATACTCCGACAGAAGAACCTACATTGAATCCGGAAGAAACACCATCAGAGGAACCCACACTGAATCCGGAAGAAACACCATCAGAGGAACCCACACTGAATCCGGAAGCAACGCCATCAGAGGAACCTACGTTGAATCCGGAAGAAACTCCATCGGCGGAACCGACGTCATGGACGTGGGAACCACCTTATCCATGGATGAAGCCGACACCAACTAATGAACCAACTAATGGACCAACAGCAACGCCGACGGCTGCGACGACACCGACGAATGTGCCGACGGCAACGCCTACGAAGACACCTACAAAGGCACCAACGGCAACACCTACAAAGGCACCGACAGCAACGCCTACGAAGACACCTACAAAGGCGCCGACAGCAACGCCGACGAAGACGCCAACAAAGGCACCAACGGCAACACCGACGAAGACACCGACAAAGGCACCGACGGCAACACCGACGAAGACACCTACAAAGGCACCAACGGCAACGCCGACGAAGACACCGACAAAGGCACCAACGGCAACACCGACGAAGACACCGACAAAGGCACCGACGGCAACGCCGACGAAGACACCGACAAAGGCACCGACGGCAACGCCGACGAAGACACCAACAAAGGCACCAACGGCAACACCGACGAAGACACCTACAAAGGCGCCGACAGCAACGCCGACAAAGACACCGATGGCATCTCCGTCAGCAACACCGACTGATGAGCCGATCGATTCGCCGTTTAAGGTTCCGTATATATCGACCTATTACTTCAATCCGAAGCCAACAGTAAATGAGAGTGTTCAGATTCCTCTTTATATTACAGATTATTATCAGTCTGAGTATATGAAGAATGATACAAAGAAAACTCTTGATCTTTATTATGAAGTAGACGGTGTGGAAAAGAAGATATCAGATATAAAGCTTGGAGACTATACATTAACAATCGGCAAGTTAAGTGAAGGCCTTCATACATTTGCGGTTCAGGCTTATGACAAGAGTACAGGTCTGAGATCACATAAGCTCTATAATGACTTAATGGTTGTGGCATCGAATACGATCCCGTCAACAAAGATATATAAGATGTCACAGGTGGATCTTATAAACTATAATATCAAGAATAATAATAGTACAAATGAAGCTGATCTGATAAGTACCAGAGACGGTCTGACCCAGCTTTTTGCAGATAAGCAGAAAGCGGGATATAGAAAGATAGTTCTTCTTAAGGGTACTTATCGCATCAATGGTGAAAATGCAAGAACGACTTGTATTTCAATTCCTTCTTACTTTACTGTAGATATGAATGGCAGTACCTTTAAACTTGATACCATTAAAAATGAGAGCTCCGGATGCATCGTCCGGATGGAAAATGTGATCGATGCTCATCTGGAAAATGGTATCCTTGAGGGGGACCGTTATGAAAGAATACAGGAACAACTTGAAAGAGATGGGCTGGGTGAAGGCATTAATACGGTGCTTATCACAGCAGGAAAGTATTGTTCACTTGAAAATCTGACAATTAAGAATACCACAGGACACACTATCTGGTCGCTGCCTAAAATGGGAGATAATCAAAAACTCAGGGGCTTTACCAATGTCAATATCGAAAATGGTAAAGAGGTGAAAAGTGATAAGTGCAGTACAAGTTCGATGGTAGATCTTACGTATCTTAAGGAATGGGATCCGGATGAGGACTATCTCTATGTCGGTTTTCCGGCAGGATACAGAGGAATCAGAACAAATTCGGTAATTATATATGTTTCCTTCTATGATAGTAACAAGAGCTTCATAAAGACCGTAACAGGTTGTCAGTTTAGAAAGATGTTGATTCCGACAAATGCTGAGTTCGCAAGAGTGACTGTGAATGAAACAGATATCGTAGATAATGACGGAATAGAGGGAGTATACATCTATCCAAGAAAACTTGGTGACTATCACCAGATTAAGAATATTTCTTTTGAGAATACCAGAACCTGCGCACTGGCTCCTACAACCTGTAATAATCTTTTAATTGAGAATGTTACATATACTGATTGCGGAAATAGTATAACACGTCTTCCGGTTGACTTTGAGGATGGCTGGGATGAGACTCAGGATGTTTACTACAGAAATAATGAAGTTATCTCTAAAACAGAAACAAATACCGGAACTGTCATAGATAATGCGGGCTTTAATCATGTATATGAGAATTGCAAAAACCATCAGTTAGGTTTTAACGCACGTATTTCAGGACTCGTTGTAAGAAATATGAATGATGAAAGCAATACAGTTCTATGTGATTTAGGTGATAAGAAGAGTAATTCTTATGGAAGAATATATGATAATAATTGTGGCTTTATCAATTTCATAAAAAAAGATAAAGATGGTGTGGCTATCCCGGATATTAATATTCTTGGTGAAGAAAAGCTTGCTGAGCTTGTTAATGTAAAGGTTAAGAATTGTACTATAAAGAATGGAGAACAAGATAAAAATGCCCATTGCCTCGGTTATTCAGAAAAAGTAACATATGACGGATGTACCTTCACCAGTTTTAGCGGACAGAATGCTGTGTTCCGTAATTGTATAATACAGCCGGCAAGCTATATGAACCATAAGTTATACTTCTACAATTGTACATTTAAGGCTCTTGATGGAAGTGACAGTATAACGCTTATGTTAAATGCACCCCGAAATGCAGATAGATTATTTGAAGGTTGTAAATTCGAAGGAAAAGTAACGGTTGGTACCGAAAACTTCCATAATGGTATTTTCAATAATTGTATATTTGACGATGTAAATTTCAGGACAGTTGTGGATTCTTCGGAAGGTGAGATACAGTTTAATAATTGTACGATCAATTCGACTGCAGAGAATCTGATCTATACAGGTCAGTGGGGCTATGAGGTAAAAAACCTCAAAATAAGATTTACAGAGTGCGATATCACACATACAGGAGATAACCTGATCGGTTTCTTTGCACTTCCGGCTGATAACAGTCTGATCGAATTTGATAACTGTAAGATAATAAAGAACAGAGGTGCGCTGATCAAGTGGCTTGTAAACTATAATAGGGCTGCGTTAAAAGATAAAATATCGGTGGATGTTAAATTTAAAAACACAGTTGTCGATCGCTCTTTGGAGATAGACAATGCTGTTGATGCAGAACATGCCAGAATAATTTTTGAATAAGAAGGCTAAAATAAAAAATTGAATATTTTTTGGCTTATTATTCTGTTGACCGTACTATCGAAAAGCGATATAATTTAGTAGATTTGTGTAATTCAAATTATAGTCGTCTCGTATGACTTTGAAGATAGTATTAAGGGGTATGTTATTATGGATAAACTTAGAAAGATGGGACCGCAGAAACTGGCCATAATCGCGGCTGCAATAATAGGTGTACTTGGCATCGTTGGAATGATACTTGCCGGAAAGATTCTTGTAGTGGGAATCGTAATGGTAGTACTTCAGATTGCTGTAGTATTTTTACTTATAAGTCAGGGATCGGAGCAGGCTCAGGAAAAGAGCCAGAGCGATAAATACAGGAAGCTCTTCAAAAACCTTCCTATAGGTTTTGCTCAGGCAAAGATCATAATGGATCCCGCAGGCGACGTAATCGGTTACCAGGTTGAAGATGCCAATAATACATTTGGCGGATACTTCGGTCTTGATAAGGAATCCTTTATCGGAAAAATCCTCGGCGAAAGCAACATCGAGGTTCTTCAGGATATAAATGCATGGTTTAAGGCATACAATACATCGGGAATCAGAGAAGGAGACCTGATGGATGTTGAGATCACCATGGAGAAGCTTGGCAAGGTATTCAATACAGTTATGTATAAGTCAGAAGCTGAGCACATCAACATGGTAGTTATCGATGTAACAGAGCAGAAGGAAACAGAGGCTAAGCTTTCAAAAGCTATCGAAGATGCAAATGCAGCTTATAAGACACAGGCTGAGTTCCTTGCTAACATGAGCCACGAGATCCGTACACCTATCAACGGAATCCTCGGTATGATTCAGCTTACACTTATGGCTGATGATCTTCAGGCTGATTACAGAGATAATCTTATCACAGCAAAGAACTGTGCTGATAACCTTCTGAGACTTATCAATGATATCCTTGATATCAGTAAGCTCGAAGCAGGTAAGTACAAGATCAAAGAAGAAATCTGCGACATCAAAGCTTCTATTGAAGAAACTGTTGCAGCTCATGTTCCCGCAGCAGATGGTAAGAACATCGCACTTGATCTTTCATTCGGTAATAACATTCCTAAGCTTGTTCGTGCAGACGGACAGCGTATACAGCAGGTACTCAATTGTCTGCTTTCAAATGCTATCAAGTTCACTTCAGACGGTGGTGTAAGAGTTAAGATCGCCGCTATAGATGATAAAGAGGATATGATCAAGCTTCGTATGGCAGTAGCCGATACCGGTATCGGTATATCGGATGCTAACATGAGCAAGCTCTTCGTAAGATTCTCACAGGTTGACGGTTCTGATACAAGAAGATACGGTGGTTCCGGACTCGGACTTGTAATCTCAAAGCAGATCACCGAGCTTATGAACGGTACTATTACCGTACAGAGTAAAGAAGGAATCGGTTCCACATTCATTGCCGAGATACCTATAAAGGTAGTTAAGGCTGCCGAGGCTGAAGCAGTTGCCGAGGTTGAAGAAAAAGATAAAGAAGCAGCTGTTTACTCAATCAACAATGCGAACGGCAAGAATGCACGTATCCTTGTTGCAGAGGATGAGCCGGTTAACCAGCAGGTTATCGGAAAGCTCCTTGGTATGGCAGGCTTCAGCTACGATATAGCTGAGAACGGAGAGAAGGCCGTAGAGCTCTACAAAGAGAAGACCTACGACGCAGCGCTCTTCGATGTACAGATGCCTATCATGGACGGTATCGCAGCTACTCAGGAGATCCGTAAGATCGAGGCAGAGCATCGTAAGCCGAGACTTCCGATCATCGCCGTTACTGCAAGAGCAATGTTCGGTGATAAGGAACGTATCATGAAGAATCAGCTTGATGATTACATTGCCAAGCCTTACAACCTGAACACAGTAGTTGATACACTTAACAAGTACATCAATAAGAAAGAAGATGCTGTAACAGAGAATCTTAAAACTCCGGAACCGGAGAAGGAAAGACCTACTTACAGTATGTATAGAGAAGAAATCTAGTAATGGATTCATAAGAAGTGAAAGCTTCCTCAGATTGAGGGGGCTTTCTTTTTATGCTCTGGCTATAATGACACATGCTATGGTTTACATAACACAGTTGACGTTTTTCAAAAATTGCTATTTTTTTCATCGTTTTTCACATAAAAATTTCGTTAAATCTGCACAAAGATTCTTCCTTTAAGCAACAGTTCGATCAGATTCGGTCATGTTTTTTGACTGAATCTGCTCATTTAGTGTAAACAGACTGTTGCTTTTTTCGAACTCATTTTCCTGATGAGTCTCAGATTATGCGTTTTCGAATAAATTATCATACTTTATCTTGAGCTTTCCCCCAAAAACCGCTTTTTCAAAAAGCAACAGATTGTTGCGCAACATAACGTTGCGTCTGAGGCCTTTAATTCACGGGCCTCTTTTTGTTAACGTATAGTCACACTCACGTTAGACAAAGGAGGGTGCCTGATGAGTACCTGCAAGGTAGGTGTCTGTGACAGAGATTTAGACTATTCTAAGGCTTTTATGGAATATGTGAATTCTGATACAAGTATTGGTTTCCAGGTCGTGATTTTTTCGGAGATCAATAACATAAGGAATTACCTCGAATCCAGGTCCCTGGATCTTATCATAACCGATGATACATCCCAATGCGAACGAAAGGGTTCGGAAATCTTCCTAACGGGTGTCAAGGTTATGGAGATGTCGGATATAGATTCACTGAACAGAGGAGGAAGAGGAAATGCCATAAACCAGTCATACATTTACAGATATCAGCCGGTGAGTGAGATATGTAAGCAGATTAAAAGAAACCTTACGGCTGCAGTGGAGAGTGTAAGAAACATATCGGATTTTATATGTGTATATTCTCCGATCGGACGCTGCGGTAAGACAAGGCTGGCCATGACGCTTGCAGGTATCGATGAGGTCAGGGGTGGATTATATGTGGGCATGGAAAACTTCAGCGATAAGCTGGAAGCTTTATCTACCAATATTATCTATCCTCTGAAAATGAACAGACCGGATCTTGAGGAAGTGATAAAGCAGCAGATCTACGCGGAACGTGGCGTGTATATGTCTCAGATGTCGGGTACATATCTGGATGCTAACGATGTAGAACGTTCCGAGATAGAAAAGCTGAAGTATCTTTTGCTCAAGTCCGGGAGCTTCACAACAATATGTTTTGATATAGGATCAGCGGCGCTTGGAGATATGTCGATCCTGGATCTTTTTGACAGGATATATATGCCGGTACTGAGAGATCCGGTTTCTGTCAGAAAGATAGAAGTTTTTATGAAGCTTCTGTCAGATACGGGCCATCAAGGTGTGCTTGATAAGCTTACTGTTGTTGATGTTCCGGATTCAGAAGAGTTCAGTACGGAGATGATCCGTACAGTATACAGACTTACTAATGGGGACGAGGATGGATAAACAGTTTACTGATAATGTTAGATCTCTGGTTTTGGAAAGGATGGATCTATCCGGTGAGATAAGAGATGCGGATGTAAATGAGATAATCGATAGCTGCATAACCAGGGAAGCCGGCGAATGTTACATACCAATAAAAGAAAAACTGAAGATAAGGGCAGGCATTTTCAATTCTATAAGAAGGCTGGATGTCCTTTCCGACTTTCTCGAGGATGACAGCATAACCGAAGTAATGATAAACGGCTATGATTGTATATTTTATGAGAAAAACGGAAGGGTTTATAAATCCGACAAAACCTTTGAAAGCCCGGACAGACTTCTGACTGTAATACAGCAGATCGTAGGTGCTGCAGACAGAATGGTCAATGAGTCAACTCCTATAGTAGATGTGATCTTGTCGGACGGTTCGAGGGTTAACGTAGTCTTAAGCGGCATATCCGTTGACGGAAGTGCCGTGACTATAAGGAAGTTTCCAAAACAGACGATTGATATGAAACGCCTTATAGAGCTGGGTGCGATCGATGAGGCTGTTTCGGGCTTTATGAGGCTTTTGGTGGAGTCGGGATATAACATATTTATCTCCGGAGGAACGGGAGCAGGTAAGACGACATTTATGGGGGCGCTTACCGAATTTATTCCAAAGGATGAAAGAGTGATAACAATCGAGGACAGTGCCGAGCTGAAGGTTATAGGGGTTGATAACCTGGTCAGGCTTGAGGCGAGAAATGCAAATGTCGAGGGCAGAAATATGATAACCATCAGAGACCTGATAAAAACGAGTCTCAGGATGAGACCGGACAGGATAATCGTCGGTGAGGTAAGAGATGCGGCTGCCATCGATATGCTTCAGGCTATGAATACGGGGCACGACGGAAGCTTGTCAACGGGGCATGCTAACTCGGCACATGAGATGCTGCTGAGGCTTGAATCCATGGTCCTGATGGGTGCGGATCTTCCGTTAAAGGCGGTAAGACAGCAGATAGCTTCGGCAATAGATATAGTAGTTCACCTTGGGAGACTTAGAGATAAGTCAAGAAAGGTTCTGGAGATCAGGGAGGTAATCGGTATGGAGAAGGAAGAAATAGTAACTCATGAGCTTTATAGGTTTGTTGAAACGGATGTTAAGCAGGAAAAGGTTGTCGGAGAACTCAGAAAGATAAATGATCTCCTTAATGTAAATAAGCTTATGACTGCAGGGGTTTTGAAAATCTATCACGAAAGGTTTAGCTCAGAATGAAAGGATTAGATATAAAAGCTGTCTTGTCAGCTTTCATTTTCTCTATGGGCGGAGCCTATGTATTCTACAACAGAATATATGGGCTTCTGCCAGCCATGATGATCGGGGTATACAGCTACAGGGTCATTCATAAGAACAGCCTGGAGAAAGAGAAGCTGAAGAGGCTCGGAGAACTTAAAAGCATGATGATCTCATTTCAGTCATCACTTGCTGCGGGTAAATCCATGGAAAGCTCAGTGCATCTCGCACTTAAAGATCTGACCGGGATGTATTCGAAAAAGAGTATAGTGGTTCGTTCGCTTGAAAAGGTTGAAGGTAAGCTGAAACTTAAATATTCACTGGATCAATGCTTAAAAGAGTTTGCCGAGGAAATAGATATAAGAGAAGCCGAGGATTTTGCAACAGTACTTTCAACGATAAGAAGGACCGGTGGAAATGCGGTAAAGATAATCAGGGATACCGTTGAAAGAATAGTGAGCGAGATCGAACTGAGAGAGGAAATTGCGACCATGGTTGCGGCTAAGAGAATGGAGCTTATGATAATGGTCTTTATGCCCTCTGCAATAAGTGTATTTCTTAGACTGAGTAACAAAGGATTTCTCGACCCGCTGTTCGGTAAACCTGCGGGAATCGGGATTATGACGGTACTGATGATCGCAAATCTCGGGGCTGACTACCTCGGGAGAAAGATCGTTGACATATATTAAGGAGGAGAAAAAGTGGTCAGATATATAGCTATCGGCCCTGTGCTGATCATTACTCTTCTGGCTTTGATCAGCCGGAAAAATTACAGCAAGTATAAGAAGGGAGCGGATCCGCTATGGTGCGTTTCTGGCTTTTTGCATCACAGAACACCTCCGGGAATAAAAAACAGGGTCAGAAATATGATCAGAAAAACGAATGTCCTTAATGTGAGCAGTCTGGAGGAAAGCGTAGATGAGTTTTTGCTTAAGCTTTACCACATGCTGCTCGTGGGAATATATACTGCTTCGATAATTACCGTGGGGGTGTCATTTGTCCCTATGGCCGAAAAGAATCTTTATGTGATAAAACGGCCAGAGGCGGGAGAATCATCAGTATATGTAGATATGCAGCTTATGGATACGGCAGATAAAAAATCTGAAAACTTCAGTCTGGAGGTAAGTCCGAAGGAATATACCGACGAGGAGTTCGAAGAGGCGAGTAATGCTGCTAAAGCATATATTGAGTCGAAGATACTTGGAACTAATGCTTCTGATGACAGGATAACAGAGAATCTCATTCTCCCCGTAAGAGATGAGAACGGAGTGCTAAGGATATCCTGGAGCAGCAGCGAACCGGACGTGATAAGTACCTACGGTGAAGTCAGTAATGAGAAGATAGATTCGCCGGTGACGGTTACATTGGTAGCGGATATAAAGGATGACAATCATTCAGATACTTATTCGAAGGATGTTTCTGTTGTCAGTGATACTAATATGACCAGCTCCGAAAAGGCTAAGGCATCAATACTTTTTATTGAAGAGGACAGTAGGACCGATAAGGAGCTGGTACTTCCTCATGAGATTGAGGATGTGAATGTTGTGCGGGATTCGGGAAAGGAAAGAAGGGATCTTTCAATACTGTTTCTTGGTCTGATCATATGCATAATACCCTGTTACAAAATGTTTCGCGAACTTCGCGAGGCTGAGGAGAAAAAGAAGGATGAGCTTGAAGATGCCTACTATGGATTTGTCAACAGACTGACTATTTATATAGGGGCAGGGCTCAGCCTTCGAGATGCCATGAAACGTGCCGTAGAAAAGGAGAAATGTAGTTACTTAAAAAATGAGGTGGTTTTTTCTCTTAATAAGATAGCTTCCGGAATAAGTGAAAGCTCGGCCTATATGGAGCTTGGTCACAGCCTTGAGTCACAGGAATATATGAGACTCATGTCGCTTCTGAGTCAGAATCTGACTTACGGTAATTCCAATCTTATAAGGCTTCTTGATTCTGAGGTGCAGCAAAGTTTTTTTATCAAGAGGGAGCATATTAAGAAAAGAGGAGAAAAGGCTTCGGAAAAGCTTCTTCTGCCTACATCGATACTCCTGATCATAGTTATTGTAATTGTGATGTATCCGGCATTTACTGCCATGTAACTGACAGAAAAATAAAAAAGGAGGTATATAAAAATGACAGATTATATGGAGGACATCTATTGGCGGATAAAAGGAAAATTCGCAGAGATAGAACGAGACAACAGCGGGGTAGCTGTTGTGGAAATAATACTGATATTGGTTGTTCTTATAGGGCTTGTTATCGTATTCAAGAATCAGGCGGCTGCCCTTGTCACAAAGATATGGAAGGCCATAACTGATGGATCAAATACTATTACGGGATAAAAGATGAAGCATTCTGAAACAGATAAATCAAATAAACATAGGGGATATGTGACGGTCTTCATATCTTTGATCCTTGTGGTCATGATAGGTGTCGTGATAGTGGTTCTGGAGGTATGTGACAGAAATCATGCGCGTATAAAAATGTCAACTGCTCTTTCGAGTGCCATGTCTTCGGAGCTGGCGAGCTACAATCGTTATGTTTTTGACCGTTACCATATCCTTACGCTGGATGTTAACCGGAGCAGCGGTACCGGCGGAATGGAACAATCTATCAGTGATACATTGAAAACCGATCTCGGAAAAGGATACGAGATTGAAGAAATTGTGATATCAAAGAAAAAATCATTACTGGATGATGAATGCAGTGAATTTAAAAGACAGATCAAGGATAACTTTAAATACGATCTGGCTGATAATGTTGCTGAAAAGATAATGGATAAAACCAACGGAAATGATAAGCCGGTGGATGAAACAACAGTACAAAATATAGATTCGGATATAAATGAGCGGCAGGCTGAGATAAGTGAAAATGCTGATTCATCGGAAGATGATGAGGATGAAGGATCAGATGATGAAGATAATGTTACCGATCCGAGAGAAACTCTTAAGACCTATACAGATGCAGGAATACATCTGCTGCTTCTTCCCAAGGAGGTTGAATTAAAGGAGAGTAAGCTCGACCTGAATGAACTTCCTTCGGGAGGATTTGAACCCGGTGATTCCATGGAAGTGGATACCAGTTTCAGTGATAAGGACCGGATGGAGATGGACGGACTTAAGTCAGGAGGCTGGAGCAGTGGTTTTACAGATAAGGCAGGAAGTCTTTCATATGCGTCGTCATATTTTAATCTTCTGACTGAGAAAAAATATGATGATACGGTATTAAATCTTGAGATGGAATATCTTGTGGCGGGAAGATCTACGGATGGAGCTAATTACAAAACAGTAGTAAATGAACTTCTTCTTATCAGATTCGGTTTCAATTTTGGCTACATAGTAACGGATTCTATAAAAATGGGAGAATGTGAGACGTTGGCAGCTGCGCTTACAGTAGAATTCCCCGTTCTTGAACCCGTGGTCAAGTATCTTCTGGCCGGCTGCTGGTCATATATAGAAAGTGTTGCTGATGTGTACAGACTTCTCAGAAATCATAAGGTTCCTTACCTGAAGGACGAAACAAACTGGCTTACGGATTTTGAAAGTCTTGCACATCTGGAAGAAATCTGTAACGGAGAAAAAGAAGATGAAGAGGGAGTGGGATATAAGGACTACCTTCTGATCCTTGCATTTCTCCAGGGAGACAAACTTGAAAAAAGAATGCTGGATCTTATCCAGATAAATACTAAAAAGAACTCCGATCCCTCATTTTTGATCAGAAACTGTATCACTGCTTTTGCCGTAGATGCTGACATTGATTATAAAGGCAGACGCTACAGCTATCATGAGGAAATCGGATATTAGATTATTAGGTCAGTCTGCAAAGCAGGTGTTTTCATAAATAATCAATAAAGCTGATAAAAAAATATAATAGACTCTTCGGGGGATTAACTATGGAAATACCTGCTTTGCAGACTGGCAGAGGACAAACTATGGATAACAATAAAGGAAGTATGTCTATAGAGGCGGCGATAGCATTTCCGATATTTCTTTTTACAATGCTTTTTATGATCTGCCTCTCGGAAATATTTGCAGCAAAAGCGGCAATATATGAAGGCTGTATAGAAACGGCTGAGTATATGGCCGAATATGCATATCTTATGGACAGTATGTCGGATGGTGATATGTCAAAGGATTATATGGCGGCGCTTCCGGTTGCGATAGTTAAATTCCAGGAATATGTGGATGAGGAAGCCCTCCTGGAAAAATATATAGTCGGTGGAAGAAACGGAATAAGCTTTTTGGGTTCCGCCTTTCCTGACGATAAAGGCTATATAGACCTTAAGGTTAATTACTTCATTCATATAGATATTCCTTTATTCGGAAGTAAAAGCAAACTCTGTAGTGAACATATAAGACAGCGGGCATATCTTGGTTATAAGGGTACTGAAAAGAAAGAGCCGGTAGAAAAAGAGGATGACCCATATGTATATGTGGCAAAAAACGGTGTGGTTTATCACACTACCAGAGCATGTACTTATCTTCTTCCGGATGTGCACGGAACCACTCTTTCAAGTGCCAGAACTTCAGGATACACCAGTTGTGAATACTGCGGTTCTGAAGCCGGTTCGTTGGTTTTCGTAACACCGGATGGAGAGAGATATCACTCCGACAGGTACTGTTCAAGACTTAAAAGAAACGTGCAGAGGAAGAGGCTGAGTGAAGTGAATCTTCCTCCATGTTCAAAATGCGGCGGAGGATAATGACTTATGAATAATAAAGGTTATATGTCAATAGAAGCAAGCTTTGTGATTCCCATTCTTCTTTTAGGAATCCTTGTCGTGCTTGCGGGATTGATAATCATGTTTGAGAAAAGCGTGATCAGTGTTGAGGAGGTGGAAAGCATTTACAGCATTCCACTTGAAAATATAAGAGATGACAGGGTGAAGGATTATCTTTGCTCGAAAAGCCCGGGTGAAAGAATCGAGTACGGGCAGGTGGAAACATCCTCGGATTATGTACTTCATAAGGCTTCCTATGATGGGACACTGGATTACTTCAAAAGCTTTGGAATCTCATTTAAAAGGGAGATAGATGTATGTACTGACAGGATGAGGAGGTGGCAGCTCTATGATGATATTGGAGAGAAGTCAGGGGATTAGCAGTTATGTGGAGATAAGCGATGTTTTTATACCGGATAATTACGAAGAGAAGATGCTTACCCACTGTCATTTTTCTTTTGTGGCTCCGACTGAGATTAGGGAGATAGATGGTGAGAAGAGTCTGTTTGTAAAGATAGATGGACTCAGTTCGCTTTCATCGAGATATAGAAGAATGTGTCCGGGTAAAGAAGATCTAAAGGAACTGGTAAAAGGTATATGCGGCTGTATGAAAGAGCTGAAGGAATATCTCCTGAGCCCTGACGGTATCATCATGGGAATGGAATATGTGTTTTATTCAGAGAATACCCGGGATTATAAATTCATGTATATTCCCGGGGGTACTCTCTGCTTCAGGGAGCAGATCAAGAATCTCTTTGAAGATATAATGCGGGTTTATGACCATAAGGATGAGGCGGGAGTCAGATACCTTTATGATATGTACAGCCGGTTTCTGCAGGATAATTTTACACCGGAAATGTTTGTGAAGCTTCTGGATAAAGAAGAAGTAAAGGAAAAACAGCCGGAGAGAGTGAAGCCAATCCCATTAAGGGAAAATGTGCTGGAGGATTATAAGGTTGCAGAGCCTGAACCGGAAGTGCTCCCGGATAAAAAGAAATATATCCTGGCTTATATTGCAACTACGGTTGCGGCCATGGGTTTATGTGTTTTAGCAGGACCTTCTTCTCTAAGTATCAGTGTAATGGGATTCCTTGCCGTTACGGTATATACGATAGTGGATATCGGACGGAGGAAGGAGGATATTGAGATTGACAGGTCATTTAAGACTATCAAGGTAGAGGATTATGAGAAACAGGAATATGAAAGAATAGAACCGGCCATACATAGTACAGGTGCTGTCGGGACAAGTGTGCTTCTTCAGCCTTCTTTTGGATCTGTATCGAAGCTTGTTCCGAGAGAGGAAACCGGAAAGGAAGGCCAGCTGCTTCTGATAGAAGGCTCTACCCGTATTGGAAGACAGGATGATGCTTGTGATTATGTGATAGAGGATACCTCGGTCAGCCGGGTACATGCGATGATAGAAAAGCATGGGGATACTGTCACGCTTAAAGATATGGGATCTACAAACGGAACATATATCAATGAAGACCGTCTTGGTGAGGGAGAAGCAGTAGTGCTTTGCCCCGGTGATCGGATAAGTATAGCCAATGTTGGGTTTGAATGCTTATAAGGAGGAGAGAAATATGGGAAAAATAAAAAGAGTTTTAAGTATGCTGCTGTCGATTGCCATGATCATAGCAGCATTTCCAATAATGAGTTCTGAAGCATATGAATATCCGGGTATCTACTCGGAAGATGATTTTAGTTCAAAGGAGCTTCTGATAGCAACTTCGGATCCGGGTATCTTTACGGAAGATACAGAAGTGGTGTCGGAATATATGGGTATTTATCTCACCAGATATCCTGATAAGAAGGCTACAGAGGAAGCGTATTATAGGTATCTAAAGATAGCGGATTATGTTGATGTCAACAGTGAGATAAAAGCTGCGGATAAAGAAGAGAAAGAGGATGATCCTGCAGACCTTTCCGAACTTAATACCGGTGATGACGCATTTTCCAATGTAAATGAGCTCAAAGTAAAAGATTACTCAGGCTGCATAGCTCTTATAGACACGGGTGCATCAACATCAAATGTTGTAAAAAGCATATCTGTTATAGGAGATGAAACTGCGGATGATAACGGACATGGAACGAAGATGGCAGAGCAGATCGCTTCCGTGAATCCTGACGCTAAGATATTATCTATCAAGGCTCTGGATAATAATGCGGCCGGAAATCTGGCGGATGTATATGCAGCTGTAATGTTTGCCATAGAATCAAATGTAGCTATCATCAATCTTTCCATGGCATCGGTAGCAGCGGCTGAGAGCGATACACTCAGAATGGCTGTAATGGAAGCTGTTGAAAAGGGTATAAAGGTTGTTGCTTCAGCGGGAAACAAAGGAAAGAATGCAACATACTTCGTACCTGCCGGGATACCCGGAGTTATTACTGCAGGAGCTTGTGATAAAGAGGGAAAAAGAATAGGAACTTCAAACTATGGTTCGTCTGTAAATTTCTATGTGGTGTCAGAATCCACATCTTATGCGGCAGCAAAGCTGTCCGCATATTTTCTTACTGACTCTCTGGAAAAAGTTTCGGACCGAGATGATGTATATACCAGAGAAGAAGTAGAAGAACCTAAAGAAGAAAAGACCAAAGATGAAAGTGACGATGAATCAAAGACTGAAGAATCAAAAACCGAAGAGGCGGGAGGAGGAAATGATGAGAAGAAAGATGAAAAAGTCATCGAAGAGAAAAATGTACAGGATGATAAGGACAAACAAACGGATGACAAAGACAAGGAGACAAAGACGCACCTTGTAACAAAGGAAGAGGTACTTAGGGAAATCCTTCTAAAAGCCAATGCTACACCTCCTGACGGGAGCGGATTTCCTCATTATATAAATGATGTAACAGTAGTTATCTGTCAGACTTCAAAAGCCGGAGCGTCATTTTCGGGATATATGGTTTCCGCAAATGTTCCGAGCACCAGCAGATATTACAACAAGATACAGGTGGGCGGAGTAGCCTGTTCATGTGCCGGACAAAACCATCGTGAAGGCGGATGCGCTGATCCCGGGCCGGGAAATCATACGCTAAGTAATCTTAAATTTGAATATGTTTCTTCAAGTAACGGTACGGCAACATATGCTTCTGCAAGTAACGTAGATGGACAGACTCATGCAGCCGGATATCAGATCATGTATCTGACCATAAAGCTCAGTCAGCAGAACTCATACATTTCCATCCAGAAACAACTAGCGGGAAATCCCAAGAATAATCTGAAGAGTGTGTATTTTGATGTATATGATAATAAGAATGCCACCGGTTCACCGCTTGGTTATATGAAGACAAGCTCAGGAAGCGGAGTAGCACATAATGTATATGAAGATAAGAATATTACGACTATGACGCATAGTACCAGTACCGGTCTCAGCGGTTCGCTGGATCTCCCGCCCGGTACAACTGTCTATCTTTTTGAGGTGGGACAGGGAAATACATATAGTGAGGCGCAGAACAAAGTACCAAGTGATTCGAAATACAAAACTGATGCGGCTCATAATGCAGGTGAGCCAAATGTAACAAAGTATGCGATAGATCTGCTTCCGGATAATTCGAAGTATATTGCCCGTTACTCGGTGAAAACTACCTCGACAAGGGGAGGCGATGAGACGACATTTTCCAATCCTGTGGAAGAATTTGTCTTCATATATAAAAAGGATGAATATGGAAATGAGCTCGGTGCCCGATATGAGATATATGGTACTACTCAGAACATTGAATTTAGTACAGCCAGCAGAGATGCCCGGATTGCAAGTATAAAGAATGCGATGAATTCTAAGCTGGTTACAACTCTTTCTGTGACGGATGGCTTTGGAGCGGCAGATGTTTCATCCTATAAGAGAGATCATCTGGATGATGACAGGATATACTATGCCATAGAGGTGGAGAATTCTCAGGATTCGGCGCATAAGACCGGTTTTCCTTTTAAAGTGGAATCAAGAACCTATAAGCCCAAGAAGGGAGAATATGGATATTCCATCAATACCGATACAGAGGATCACTACTATTATAAGGTAGGAATATATAAATATGATGAAGACGGAAGAACTGTAGCGGCAGATTTTGATATATATTCAACTACGGTTTCCGGAGCAACTTCAGGAGGAACCAAGCTTGGTTCTGTAAAAACAAGTGGTTCATCAGGCTATGGTGTAATGGATGTTACGAAGGATTATGTGACATCTGTTTCGAAAAAAACACCACATTATTACTATGCCGTTGAAACAGCTACAGATAATGATCACATTATTCAGGATCCGAAAGAGACTACACTGAAGATTGTGAAAGGTAATACCGAGAATTTTCAGCTTGATGCGGCTGATTATATCAGAAAGCTTAACCCTAAAAAACCTGTACCGCCTATCAGGGCAGATATAGAGCTTCAGAAGGTTGATGAAAATGGAAATGTTGTGGCAGGGGTTAAGTTTAAGCTGACCTCAAATACTTCGGGACAGAGTGTGACTCTCGTAACGGATGAAAAAGGGTATGTGTCTACGGCATCATCCTATGTAAAGCATTCCGTAAAGACCAATGCCGGAACTGCCAGATGCGGGACCTGGTTTGGAGATATAAAGCTTCTGGATGATAATATGGGTGCTCTTCCGGAGGGTGAATATACCATAAAAGAATTAAGATGCGAAGCTAATTCCGGATTGCAGCTTGAAAAACAGCAGTCATTTACCGTAAGAGAATCTATTAAGGATAAAGTCTATAAAATCTATGATGATGGGGTTTCGGAAACAGAAAATAAGATATGGAACATGACAAGACCGGAAATCCATACAAAAGCAACAGCTGTCGAGAATGATAGTTCGCTGCTTGCTGTAAAAGGGTGTGATGATTCCATAGATTTTACGAATCAGACTATCAGGGATGAGATAACCTATAAGAAACTAAGACGTAATACGACGTATACATTTCTTTCAGAGCTTATGATAGTTGATGCTGAGGATAATGCTATTCCGTATATGAAGGATGATAAGGCGCTTAGAGCGGTTAAGAGCTTTACTACTCCAAAGGACTCTTCAAAATCCATCTATAATATAGCCGGGACAGAGACGATTGAACTGATGGGTATAGATCCGACGACGCTGAATGAAGGGATAAAAAGGCTGGTAATATATGAATCGCTTTATCTCGGGGAATTTAATACTCCGGAGGAAATAGATGAAGCAATCAGTTCCGGAAAGATTAAAACTCGTTATGATGAATATGATGAAACGGAAGATATGGATTTCTTCCCGGTGATACATAAGGATAAGGATGATCAGGAACAGTCGATTTATTATCCGGAGTTCAAAACTACGGCTTCACTTGAAGAGTCAGTCAAGGATATTCTTGAATATCATAATCTCCCTTCCGGACAGAGCTTCATTGTAAAGGGAACTCTGATAGATAAGGAGACCGGTGAAGTTATGAAGGATGCAGACGGTAAGGAGATTACCGGGGCGACGACATTTGAAACGGATAAAAATGATGGAAAGAATCCATTATCAAGCGGAAAGGCTGAGGTGATCTTTGAGGGCTATGATATTACGAACCTCGGAGGAAAGACAGGAGTAGTATTCGAAGAGATATATCTAAAGACTGACAAGGAAATCCCGATTGGCGAACATAAGGATATTGAAGATGTTGATCAGTTCGTATATTTCCAGGAGATTCATACGAATGCTGCGGACTCGGTAACCGGAGGCAAGGTCGTACCCAATGATATGGGAACAGTGATTAAAGATACTGTCACTTATAAGAATGTAATTCCCGGAAAGGAATACGAACTTACAGCAACACTTCATGTAAAGGGAGATAAAAGCGGTAAGTATAAAGACGGTGACACACTTCTTGATAAAGACGGAAATCCTGTATCAGTAAGCTTTAAGTTTATACCAACTGAAAAGGACGGAGAAGTTGTTGTCGAGATACCCTTTAATTCCGCGGGCCTGAGGAGTATGGAAATAGTTGTATTCGAAGATATGACGAATTCTTTCGGACTTCTTGTGGCATGTCATAATGATCTGAATGATGAAAGCCAGACGCTTGAGGTTCCGGGCGGCTATACGCAGGCTATTGATAAGGATACGGGGACTCAGACTTCGGAACCGGATAAGGTGGTCACTCTTGTAGACACTGTCACTTACGAGAATCTGGAGATTGGAAAGGAATACTATGTAACCGGAACACTATATTCGAAACAGACCGAGCTCCCGATCAGGTCGGGAGATGATCCTGTAACCAGCACGGTTAAGTTTACTCCGGAGGATAGAAACGGAACCGTGGATGTGACATTTGAATTCAGCACAAAGTATCTGGCGGGTTCAACGATTGTAATCTTCGAAGATTTATACTATCCGGTTGCCGATGAGAACGATGTGCTTGTGTTCTCTCATCATGATATAAATGAAAAGGCACAAACAATCTATGTTGGTGAACGGGAAGAGAAGATAGAGATTACTACGGAAAAGAAAACCGAAAGCAAGATAGAGAAAAAAGTCAATAAGCCTAAGACTGTTAAAAAGAGCAAGTCTCCGAACACGGGAGATGATGTGCCGGTGATTCCTATTATCGCTGATATGATTCTCATGGTTGGGGGCATAGTTATGATAATTAACAGAAAGAAGAAAAAATAGTGGAATTGCAGATTTAATATATTAGAAAAATACCAACATAATTTATCGGAACATCTTGATTTTACAGTTTTTTAGGATATAATTTACTTAACTCTCTATATATGCTTACTCGATATTACTTTGAAATAAAGATAGAGAGGGGGCTTATTATGCCAGAAATATCCAGGTTTTTTGGAATTAGGATTACGATGTATTATAAAGATCATCATCCTCCGCATTTCCATGCGCAATATGATAGTTATAAAGCTTTGATTGATATTGAAAAGGGGATTGTTTTAAAAGGGACACTTCCTAAACCTCAGGAGAAAATGGTTTTAGCCTGGTGCGAAATTCATAGAGCAGAACTAATGAATAATTGGCAAAGATGCAGTCGATACGAAGAGTTGATTAGTATAAATCCCCTAACATAAGAAAGGAGTAGTTCGAATGATACCATCTGTTGTTCGGGTAGAACCACATAAAGATTATACTGTCACAGTGATTTTTGATGATGGAAAATCAGTGGTGTTTGACGCTTCATCATTAGTTGGTAAAGGAGTGTTTGGCCCTTTAAAGGATATTAATACTTTTACAGAGCGATGCGTAATATTAAATGATACATTGGCTTGGGATTTATCAGGTGATTATGATACCACCTCTTGTTTAGACATAGATCCCATTACACTTTATGAGGAAAAAAGATAATAATATAAGTTTTTTCAATTTACTGGATAAAACAGATTAAGCCGTATCACAAAGGGTACGGCTTTTTTATTCAAATTATTGTATGTAAAGCGGATTAATTGTACATATTTTGTGGCTATCAAAATATCAGTTTAACATTATAAAAATAGTTTCAAAAACCTATTGACATAGATATACAGTTTTGCTATTATAGACAAAGTCGCCGGTAAAAAGTGCGGCTATATTTTAGCGATAAAAAATGCTTTGAAAAGCGTTTTGGAGAGGTATCGAAGTGGTCATAACGAGGCGGTCTTGAAAACCGTTTGTCCGCAAGGGCACATGGGTTCGAATCCCATCCTCTCCGATCTAATTAAATATAATTAGAAATGATTCAGTTATTTGGAGAAGTACCCAAGTGGCTGAAGGGGCTCGCCTGGAAAGTGAGTAGGTCGTTAATAGCGGCGCGAGGGTTCAAATCCCTCCTTCTCCGTAATCTTGGATAAGATCCGACTGAATCAAATGCTCTTTAACAACAGAATAATGATGACAACCCCGAAAATTCTTTTAAATAATGAATATTCGGAACTTGAACGAATCCAAATAAGACAGTAAATTATTGGAACGGTAAACGTTAACGTTTAACCGGACTATGGATCATCTCGTTTATGCAATCGCTGAACCTTCGGCTCAGCGATGATAAGGCTTCGCCTTATATAGGTTTGAGTTTATTCAAACCTTAAAAAGCAAGCTTTTACGGT
>JAFZRN010000019.1 GCA_017619835.1 Eubacterium sp. | reverse complement strand
TTTCTCCATCAAACCCAGTAAAGGTTGATGAAATAGAGAAAACTATCTTAAGTATCAAGGACGAGAAGGATACGGCGGGCTCAACATTTACATTGCTTAAAGCAAAAGGTACTCCGAAGTCAAAGAAATCTATCAAACTGTTCTGGGCAAAAGTACCTGGTGCAGAAGAGTATATAATCTATGGAAACAAGTGTGGCAAGAAGAATAAGTATCAGAAGATAGCTACTGTAAAGGGAACTTCCTATACAGCAAAGAAGCTTAAGAAGGGAACTTATTACAAGTACACAATAGTTGCTGTAAAGGGTGATGAAGCAATTGCGACATCTAAAGCGATACATGTAACAACAGATGGTGGAAAGAAGGGTAACAACACAAAGGTTAAGCTCAGCAAGACCAAGCTGTCCCTTAACGCAGGTAAGTCAAAGAAGATTAAAGCAACTCTTAAATACAATAAGAAGGTTGCTTCACATCGTAAGGTAGCATGGGAATCTGACAACGTAAGCATTGCTACAGTAAAGAATGGCAAAATAACAGCCGTAGGAAAAGGTACCTGCTACGTATATGCATATGCACAGAACGGTGTATCAGCAAAAATCAAAGTAACAGTTAAGTAATCTCAAAAAAGGTGACAGTTTGAATCAGGTTCAAACTGTCACCTTTTTTGTCGTAAAAAACCTAAAACTAAGTTGCTAAAAAGATCTGATTATAATAATATGAAAACATAGTTTATAGGTTAGTATTCGAAATAAAGTACAGGAGGTAAAATGAGTAGAATAAGATTATTAACTCTTTTAAGCATAATAGTTGTAGTGTTTTTGCTTTCATTTGATACACATGCTGCAGCAGGAGACTCACTAACTGATGCAATCAAAATAGAAGACGGGCAGGAATATAGTCAGGCTAAAGATAAGTATGTTTATTATGAATTTGTTTCGTCTGAAACATCAGGATACAGTGTTGAGTTTAAAAATAAAGATGCTTATGGAAGTTTTAATGGTTTTTCTAGTTACTTTTATTTAAATGGAAATAAGTATGCTTCCCCAAGAGGTGGTGGAACTATCAATACCGAGATATACCTGAATAAGGGAGATAAGCTTTCTATTTGCATACAGATTACCGATACTACTTCCGAGTCATATGATTTGGAGTGTTCTGTAAAAAAAATAGAAGAAGTAATTATGTATGTCGCAGACCCTTTATATTCTGCTGATAAAACCGGCACTTATACATGGGATAAGGAAAACCGAGTATTATATTTACAGGATTATACTGCGCGAAGAATTTGTATTTCTGCTATATATAATGCGCCTATATTTGATGTGGAGGTGAATATAAAAGGTAATAATGTAATAACGGATACTTATGATGCCATCCTTTTCAGGGCAGAAAATGTAAATGTTACATTCACCGGAGACGGGATTCTAAACTTTCCATATGATTCATTTCCATCATATGTTATTGATTGTAAAAATGGTAACTGTGTTATAGATGGTCCTACTTTTATTATTGAGACCGATGACGAAGCAATATCAGTTAATCCGATTGCTTATGGTTATGACCCCAAAATGATAGCTGCTGATTTTCCGGAAGATCTAGAAAATACCTGCAGTTTTACTATGAAATCAGGTACTATTGATGTTACGCTTCGTGAACGAAATCGATTTAATTATGATACTGAAGAGCGGAATCACATGTATCCGTATGCGGTTATAGCTGCCAATGGAAATGTAGATATATCCGGCGGTGTTATTAAGGTAAGATTTGTTGAGGATACTGAAGGAAATAATCCTGCAGCTATGCAGTCAGTTATAGAGTCAGATTTTAAAGATATCAACATTTCAAATGTAATAATAGCGGTGGATGGAAATGATAAGCTGAATATTCCTATTGCGAAAGCGCATGTGGGAAATGAAAATATTGATCCCAGTGTTAAAACGGTAGACTTTTATGATTTTGTATTATTATCCAAAGATGATTTTAGCATTGAATACTCCGAAACTTTGAAGACCGGAAAAGAAATCAAACCGTTGGTAAAAAATACTGCTTCACTTGTAGAAGGGACAGATTATAAGGTTGAATATAAGAATAATATAGAGGTTGGTGTTGCGCTAGTCTCAATTGTAGGAATAGGAAAATGCGTTGGAGAAGTAACTCTTGATTTCACTATCAAAGAAAATCCGAATATTCAGCCTACTGCTGTACCAACAGCCACACAGACGCCTGAGGCAAGCCCTACACCTGATGTGAGTGCCGTACCATCTGCTTCACCTACACCATCGGGACCTTCAGTACGTGATCAGTCTGATATATCACCTGAGAATCCTGCCAAGATAAGCGATGTAGAGAAAACTATCTTGAATAAAAAGGACGAAAAAGATAGTATAGGTTCAACATTTACACTTCTTAAATCAAAAGGGACTCCTAAGTCCAAGAAGTCTATCAAGCTTAGCTGGGCTAAAGTTCCCGGAGCTGAGAAGTACATGATCTTTGGTAACAAATGTGGAAAGAAAAATAAGTATAAGTACATAACAACAGTTACAGGAACGTCATATACAGCTAAGAAGCTGAAGAAGGGAACCTATTACAAGTATACGATCGTAGCTGTTAGGGGTGATGAAGCGATTGCTACATCCAAGACTATCCATGTAGCAACAGATGGCGGAAAGAAGGGCAATAATACTAAGGTTAAGCTCAGCAAGACCAAGCTTACGCTTAAAATAGGAAAATCAAAGACGGTTAAGGCAAAACTTAAGAGTAAGAAGAAGGTAAGCATACATCGTAAGGTGGCATGGGAGTCAGATAACCTGACAGTAGCTAAGGTAAATAGTAAAGGTAAAATTACCGCAGTCGGTAAAGGAACCTGCTACGTATATGCATATGCTCAGAACGGAGTGGCATCTAAGATCAAAGTAACAGTCAAATAGTATAATAAACTTACATATTAGCACACGAATTAGCACACGGGGGGTAATTCAATGAAAAGAAAAAATAAGATAATTTCGGTAATTCTGATAGTAGCGTTTATAATCGCATTGATTCCTCTATCGGGAACGTCGGAGGTACATGCAGAAGATACACCGGAGATTGCAACATGGGAAGGCTGGCGTAAAGCAGCTGCCACATTTACTTTTGATGATGGAGCTCCAAGTCATTATACGGATGCGGCTCCTCTTTTTGACAAATATGGTTATAAAGCTACGTTTAATCTTGTTGTGAATTGGAATCCTAATTGGGAGAAATTTCAAGAGTTGGCAGATAATGGGCATGAGATAGGAAGCCATAGTAACAGTCATCCCAATAATATGTCGGGAGAGGAAGCTTCTTCAAAAGCAAATATTGAAACAAAAATCAAAAGTAAATACGGATGTATTACAGTTGCTTATCCGAATTGTAATGTTTCGAATGAATCGGTAGTATTGAAAAACTACATTGCGGGACGTATAGGTAATGGGTCTTGGTTATCGCTTCCGGATATTAATTCTAAAGATGGACCGTCTAATTGGTGCAAAGTTTCTGCCTTAATGACAGGATCTACTGCTGCTGATTTACAAACTTCGGAAAATTTTATCAGTAAGTTTCAAGCTGCGGGTGATATTAATGGATGGGTTGTATTTCTGACACATGGTTTTCAGGGGAAAAACAATGGTAATGCCACATATTCTCCTACAGATATAAATGCCATCGAAGGCGCACTAAAGTGGGCGAATGAGAATGACTCTGAAATCTGGATCTCTACAATGTGTAATGTGGCTATGTATATTAAAGAACGAAAAGCCTCTACATTTGTAAAAGCGACTTCTACTGACGACAGTATTACTTATACGTTAACTCATAAGATAGCGGATGATATATGTGATTATCAATATCCACTTTCGGTTCGGGTTCCTGCACCTGAAGGATGGGATAAGGTAAAAGTAACTCAGGATGATACAGATGTTGAATCCGAGATAAAGGAAGGAAAGATATATTTTCAGGCGGTTCCGAATGGAGGGGATATTGTTGTTTCAAATGTTACACCAGAATCAACACCTACACCAACACCTACACCAACATCTACACCAACACCTACACCAACTGTTGAACCTACACCGACTTTGAAACCCGAAACAACTCCAGATGTTACTCCGACTACAGAACCCACAACAACCCCAACAGAACAACCTAAAGTAGAGGATGGTGTCGGAACAATCTCGGCAGATGGCACAACTCTGACAGATGAAGATGGTACTGAGTATCTGATTGCTGACAAAATTTCTGTTGATCAGTTGAATGATATTGATAATATTGCCGATAAGAAAACCGGTGGAAAGTATAATATTACCGGAATCACTAAGAAGGATGGCAAAATTAGCGGAGGAACAGTTTCTTTTATAAAGCCATATAATAAAAACTGTAAGACTTTAGCGATTAAGGATACAATAAAGATTGCGGGAGTCACATTTAAGATTATATCGGTGTCTGATAATGCATTTAAGGGCTGCACGAAACTTACCAAAGTGACGATAGGTAAGAATGTAACTAAGATTGGAAAGAATGCATTTAATGGATGTAAGAGCTTGAAGAATGTGATTGTTAAAGCAACAAATCTTAAGAAGGTTGGCTCAAAAGCATTCAAGAATATTAACTCGAAAGCGAAGTTTAAGCTTTATAAGAAGAAATTTTCTAAGTATAAGAAGATGATTAAAAAGGCTAAGGCTCCGAAGAAAGCAAAATATGTAAAAAAGTGATATGATTTATTATGCGGATGCTCTATAAATGAGCATCCGCACTTTTTTATCTTAACAGTGATCTGATATACTTGGCATCATCGCTGCTTAACAAGGCAGTGTGGTCGTTATATCTGGCAACAAGTCCATCCTCCGTTTCCGCATATTGTATTTCGAAGTAATACACCGAATCATTGGAATAGAAATACAGATATCCGTAATCCGCTCCCATAGAACTGTTCCGTTGTCCGTTTTCTTCCAGGTAATCCCGTATAGCTCGAACCTTGTCGGAATCAACTGCATAGATTTCTTTCATTTCTTCTGCTGTATCTTTCCAGACCTTGCAGCAAAGAGGAGCTTCATTTTTATAATAATCCGTAAGATTATAATATTCATCCTGCGGCACATAAGGATCATAGATAAGCCCGAGATCGAGTATATTGACGTCCAGGTCATTCTCGATCTTATTGATTATGTAGTGCTTCCCGTTATCGAAAACGAATGCGCCAATTTTCGTGGTCTTATATATGTCGGGGTCTTCCCATGGTACGATTATATTATTTGAAAAATTAGACGCACTTATATAATGAACGCCCCGGAAATCGAACTCATTTCCCATATCATCGTAATCCTTTAAATGTACGATGCAGTCATCCGGAAGATCAGATATCTCGGAGCGGTATTCCATCTTGCTTTTTAGCTGCATGATCCCGACCGCCGCCAGCGGCCCGATTCCCTGGACAACGCCGATAATGGTAAGAAGGAGCGCAAAAACTTTGAGAACAACAGGGACCTTCTTTTCCTGTTTTTTTCTGACACCCCATATGATGTCGAGTATGATTCCAAGCAGAAGAACTGCCAGTCCGAGTACAACTATAATGATAAACCCTGTTGCCAGGATCATTGCGAAAAATGCCATATCTAACCATCCTATTATATATATTTTCTGTCAAAAAACTTACGCTCCACATTATAGCATAAAGATTTGCCTTTTTGCGCATATAATTGTTAAGAAAAATGTGTTGTAATTATTTTATGATAATGATACACTTACAAAGACTGAAGGGGCGGACTAAAGTTCGCTCCTTTACTGTAATGATTATCGGATGGAAAGAGGATGATTATGAACATTATTAAGAAACAGGATCAGGACAAACTTGAACTTATCCTTGAAGGAAGACTGGATGTGACAACCTCCCAGCAGCTTGAAGATGAGCTCAAGGCTTCGCTTCCCGGAATAACGTCTTTAACACTTAATATGAAGGGACTGGAGTATATATCTTCAGCCGGTCTTCGTGTTCTTCTGTTTGCGTATAAGACTATGAAGGTTCAGGGAGAAATGAAACTTACCAACTTAAACGAAATGGTCATGGAAGTAATGGAAGTGACAGGTTTTGCAGACATTCTTACTATAGAAGAATAAAACGGATGATCATATGGAAACTGAAAGAATTAAAATATCAAACCAGGGTCATGGTGTAGATGAAGCGATGGCAGTAGCCGATAAGGCGGCAGTCTACGGAGACCTTGATGATAAACAGAAAATAAGATTAAGGCTTCTTTCAGAGGAGCTGATAGGCCTTCTCCGCGGCGTAGCCGGCGATGTGGAGGCATATTTTAAGATAGTGCAAAATGATAAGAAGTATGAGCTTCATTTAAACTCCGATATAGTTATGAATCAGGAACTTCATAAGCAGCTGGTCGCACTTTCCACAAGCGGAACCAATGCAGCTGCTGCCGGATTCATGGGCAAGCTTCGGGAGTTTATCGCCGTATCCCTTCTTCCTACAGTAGGGGAGGGCAGAATGAATCCCGGCATATCTCTTGGGCTTATCAATACAGATAATGTTATGGGATATCAGTCAAATGTCGACGCATATATGTGGTCCATGCAGCAGTATAAGGAGTCTCTTGATGAGCTAGATGACCCTGATGATGCTGAGATTAACACCGGCGAGGCCTGGGATGAACTTGAAAAATCCATCGTGGCCCAGATAGCCGATGAAGTAAAGGTCAGAGTTGTAGGCTCCGATGTGGAGATAATTATCTTTAAAGATTTCTCCTGATGATCCGATCAGGATTTGAGGTATCAATATGAATTTTCTTAGTAAAAAAAGAAAAATACAGGTCATAATCGCCCTTTCCGCATATTGTATCCTTTTTATGCTCAGTATAGTCTTCATCTTTCTGAAAGGACTAGATAATCTAAGACCTCAATATATCCTGAACATCGGCGTTGATATGGCCGGCATGGCTGTGGGAACCGTTCTTTACATCTGCTGTCTTATTGATGTGCAGAGAACCGGTGTCAGGAGTCTTTATTTTTTCTATCTGATAAATGTCTCCTTCGTTGGACTCTTTACAGACCTTGTTGCGTGGATCGTGGATGAAGTCCCGGCTCTTCGCATAGTCAATCTCATCGATAATACACTTTATTATATGACGATGCCTGCAGCGGCATTCTTTTTCTGGTTATATGCAAGGGATGTTCTCGGTCTCAAAGAAGGCTATGGGAAGCTGATCACTAAGGTGATGAAATACTGTCTTTATGCTTCTCTCTTTCTATGCTTTTTAAATATGTTCCTTGGGTTCTATTTTAAGGTAGATGAATCGGGAGTATATTCGAGAGAAGATTATTATCCGTTATTCATGCTCTATGCATTTATCGCAACGGGAGTTACGGTTTTTGCGATCATCAAATTCAGAAAAAGGCTTCATTTTTACCAGATATTCCTGCTGCTTTTATATATAATCATGCCATTTGTGGTAAGCATTTTTACCATGTACAGCTACGGACTATCATTCAATTACGGAGTGATCATGCTGGTGCTGCTTCTAATGTACTGCGTCATCAATATATCCCAGGGACGTGACAAAGTCATCGCCGACAGAGACCTTGCAACAGCATCTACTATTCAGGAGGCTGTGCTGCCACACATTTTCCCTCCGTTTCCCGAGAGAAATGAGTTCGAACTCTTTGCTTCAATGGATGCCGCCAAAGAGGTGGGAGGGGATTTCTATGATTTCTTCTTCATCGATGACGATCACCTTGCTCTTGTGATAGCAGACGTATCCGGAAAAGGAGTTCCCGCGTCGCTCTTTATGATGGTATCCAAAATACTTATCAAGTCGCATCTCCTGGCAGGCGAAAGCCCCGGAGAAGCACTCGAAAATGTCAACAATATCCTTCTTGAAGGTAACACAATGAACATGTTTGTTACTGTCTGGATAGGAGTTATAGAAATATCCACCGGCAAAGGTATTGCCGTAAATGCCGGACATGAGCATCCGGTAATAAGACGAGCCGGAGGCAAATTTGAAATAGTAAAATATAGGCATTCACCCGCGGTTTCGATCATGGAGGATGTTCCGTTTAAAGAGCATGAATTCGAGCTTAATTCGGGCGATACTCTCTTTGTATATACCGACGGAGTTCCGGAGGCGACCGATTCGGCTGATCAGCTGTTCGGGTCGGACAGAATGCTCGAATCTCTCAACAAGGATCCCGATGCATCTCCCGAAAATATACTCCTGAATGTACGTGCCGGAATCGATACCTTTGTTGCCGGAGCCGAACAATTCGACGACATAACCATGCTTTGCTTCAAAAAAATGTGACAAATGATCTCAGAGATAAATGTGACAAAAATATGCGAAAGATAAGAGACATAAAAAAATATATAGCGATCCTATTATTCTTCGCAATCCTAATAGCCTGCCCGCTTAGCCGCGTCACGGCGGACCCGGACACTACCTCGGACACCACCGACACCACAGCAGATCCGGACACTGCTTCTTCCACTGACGCGATAGATTATGACCCGACTTTGAAGAAAAAGAAGCAGGATCTCGAAAGACAGGCCGAGGCGAGCCGTAATACCGTAGCTGCCATGATGGAACAGATCATGGAGATCAATGACAGGATATCCGATACCTCTGCCGAGATAGAAGATCTGAAGAATGATATGGCTTTACTTGACCTTGAGATAGAAAAATCCCGTGATGAGCTAGAGGAAGCCGAGGAAGATATCAAGGCTGAACGAAGGATTCTCGGAGAAACCCTGAGGATGATCTATGAATCCTCGGAGAGCGATGATACGATGTCGGTCGTCATGCGCGCAGATGATGAATATGATCTGATAAACCGTGAAGAATATATTGACGGATTCAGTGAATATATTAATAATAAGCTTGAGGATCTTCAGGCAAGGCTCGACGAAAAAACAGAGAAGAGTGATGCACTCGAAAATCTCAAGACCGAAAAGGAAAATGAGCTCTACGAATGTGAGAAGAAACAAAATAAGCTTGCAAAGGAAATGAGTGAGCTGGCCACAGTTATGGAAGAGGCCGAAGAAAAGGCTGAAAATGCCGAGAGATTCGCCGAAGAGCTTGCCGAAGAAGTGGCAATCCTTGAAGCTAAGGAGCGGGAGATCCTCGGAAGCAGATCATATCGTGGAGAATACAGTAATGTGGTCTATGACGGAGACGGCTCGACCTATTACTATAAAGAGGCTTATCCATATACTGATGAAGAACTGCTGATACTTGCTTCCATCATTCAGGCTGAAGCTGGAAGTACGAGCTATCCCGGAATGATCGCAGTGGGGAGCGTGGTCATGAACCGGGTTGAGGACAGCCGGTTTCCCAATACGGTAGCCGGAGTAGTTTATGCACCGTATCAGTTCGAGCCGGTATCGGTCGGGACATTTGCCGTGATCATGGCAAGAGGACCTGCTACTTCCTGTTATCAGGCAGCTCAGGAGGTGCTTGAAGGAAAACGTAACGTGCCGAACTTTTACTTTAAGGCGGCCTGGTATGCCGAGGCACATGGTATTGAAGGTATTAATATCGGAGGAAATGTATTTCATTAAATAAACGAAAGTGAAGGTTAACTACTGACATGTCTAATTACTTGTACATTACATACTTTGTTGTATTCCTGCAATTGATAGGACTTACGATCGCAGTCATCGTGGATCCCTACATAATCAAAAAACACAGGATTGTTATCCTGATAAACTGTGCACTGACGCTGATCCTGGTAGCACAGAACTATCTGGACTGCACATTCAGTCTGGACGATACAAAGGTAATCCCGCGACTGATCGTCAGCATACTGGGTTATGCGATAAGGCCGCTTATACTTATTATGTGGCTTTATCTCATCCGCCGTGATCAGAAGCTTATTGTGGCATGGATCCTTGTCATACTGAATGCCATTGTCCATATGACGGCATTCTTTTCAGGGGTATGCTTTACGATCTCATCCGACAATTCATTTGTCAGAGGTCCTCTCGGATATACCTGTCACGTTATAAGTGCGGTTCTTCTTCTGTATCTCTACTGGCTTTCAGCCGATATGTATATAGAAAATGTAAATGACCAGATAGACGAGGGTGCGGCGAAAGCGGCTTCAGGAATCTCGTCCACTACGTCGAATAATCAGATGAAACAGGATTTTATGAGATACAGCTATGGTCTCGGAGCGCTTGTTCCGACAGTATGTGTTCTCATAATTGTTATATCCGTTGTAATGGATTCCAGGATCGGAGGAATGTATCAGCCGATAGCATTCCTGACGATCGCCATAACCAGCTGTAACCTATTCTATTACATCTGGCTTCATTTCGGATTTGCAAGGAAACATGGGGGAAAATTGAAGGTGTCTTAAGGAGGATTATTTATGGTTACTATTTCAGTAGATGATCAGCCGATGGTTTCTCAGGAGATCATTAATATCATGAATGAGATCGATCCGGAGGGAACACATTCCGGATACTCGGACATTTCAAAAGCACTGGACTATGTTAAAGAGGCAAAGCCTGATGTTGCATGGCTTGATATAGAAATGCCTGTCATGTCGGGCCTTGAGCTTTCCATGAAAATAAAGAAGCTTTCGCCTAATACCAACATAGTATTTGTAACCGGACACGAGAAGTTTGCTTACCAGTCATTCCAGCTCCATGCCAGCGGTTTTGTTTTAAAGCCGATAACCAAGGAGGCGATTCTCAGAGAGCTGGATAACTTACGGAATCCCGTTGAGATGCCAAGGACCGGACTTGTCAGAGTTCAGTGCTTCGGCAATTTTGAGGTGTTCGATAAAGAAGACCGCCCCGTTAAATTCAAGAGAAGCAGAAGCAAGGAGATCTTTGCTTATCTTATAGACCGCCGTGGTGCTCTTTGTTCTGTCGGAGAACTCTGCGGAGTTGTCTTTGAGGATAGAGAAGAGGACAGAAGTCTCAAAAAGCAGATGAGAGTTTTTATTGCCGGCCTTCGCGATGACCTCAGCAAGATAGGTGCCGAAAATGTGTTGGTTAAAGGATGGAATGCGTATGGCGTGGATTGCTCTCTCATCGACTGCGATTACCTGAATTATCTGAAGGGTGACAGCGTTGCCGTCAATTCCTTCATGGGTGAATATATGATCCAGTACTCATGGTCAGAAATGACCCTGGGCGAACTGATAATGAAACCGTAAAAAGGAAAAACAATGCAAGAAAAATTCGACGAACGCACTCTTCGTGTTTTCCCCTATGTGATCTTCGTTATGCTGATCTCTCTAATGATCAGTATGATCTCGCCTATCATTTCCCTTATGGTCGGGGGAAACACATCAGATGCAAATCTTTATCAAATGAATGACAGCCTGTATATGACGTGCTATGTCATTGCATACCTGGCGATAGTATGGATGTTGTCCTGTCTGTATCATTTGTCTCCAATGACAAAATGGTTCAATTTCAGCTACTATATGACTCTCGCATACATTATTTCAGAGTCTGTTTGTTATGTACTGAAATGGACGACTAATGTATTTGGAAGGTATGCTTTCATTCGTATATTCTATTTTATTTCCCGTTTTGTCCCTACAATATGCGTAATGCTCATGCTGGCATATATTCTTCACGGTATCTCCGATATCTACGAAGAGATGGAGAAGAAGGCAAAGTGCATCTTCATCAGAAAGCTTGAAGTTTTTTGGATTGCTGCCTTTGTTGCCCAGATCATCCTGAATATCATCATCAGCACAGGCATTTCCACTGAAGAGTATTCCCTGGTTTATTCGACACTGACTATAGGGATATACATATATAATTCCGTTGTAATGATAATCTTATATATAAATGTAAAGTGTTTTTGTTATGAATATTATCTGTATTCATATAACACTATGACAAGGTAGGCACCATGCAGGATACTATTATCAGGATTTCCCAGAAAGCGGCTATATCTCTTATCAATCAGTCATCAGCCCTGATATCCATCGTACTGATGATGGTTGTTTTTGTTGTTGCTTTCAACATTGAGGGACGAAGCCAGAGAATACGTTATTATCTCGTAGGAATTTCCATCAATATCGGCGGCCTCATGTTCCAGATAGCATCCTATACTTCATATGCATATGTATTTTACGCACTCGTTATCCCGGCCTTTACTCTCTATTTTGTAGAAACCGAGCGAAGCGAAAATGAAACCTGGGACGGTAACTTCTGGATGAGCCTCCAGAGTCTTGAGGTTGTTCTTATCATAATGATGGTTGCCTGGAGCGGCAGCAGCTTCTTCATCAGCCTGTCATTCCTTGTTCAGTATCTGATCGTTATCAGCATGCTTCTGATATCATCAAAAAAGCTCAGCACCAGTATCGGCTTTTTGCTCGGCTCATCATTTCCCGTATTCACGTCATTTATAGGCATGGTATATCCCGGCCTTTATGTCCAGGGCTTTGGCGTAACGATGTTCCTGCTCATAATATTCTTCGGATATCAGTCCGATATGGAACAGGAGCTCCTTAATAAGAGAGTTGAACTTTCCGAAAATAAGGTTTCTCTTCTGATGGAGCAGATTCATCCGCACTTTATCTATAATGCACTTCAGCAGATAGCGCTTCTTTCCGATGAGGACTCCGCAAAGGTAAAGCCTGCCATTCAGAGCTTTTCCATGTATCTGAGAAAGAACTTCGAGGCGCTTACGAATGAAAAGATGATCCCGTTCTTAGTGGAGATGGAGCACGTAAATGCCTATGTGGAATTATCACAGATCCTCCCGTCCAGGAATTTTACTTTGAAAAATGACTTCCAGGTGGAAGATTTCTATCTGCCTGCTCTTACGATCCAGCCTCTTGTTGAAAATGCCATCTATTACGGGATCGGAATGAGTGAGGAAGGTGATGAGATAAGGCTGGAAACAAGACTCGAAAACGGTTATATCGTGATAACGGTTGCTGATGACGGACATGGAGCAAAAACCGAGATTTCAACTCAGAAAAAGCATAAAAGTGTCGGAACAAAGAATGTAAAAACCCGTCTGAAGCTGCTTTGTGACGGAGAATTAACCATAGAAAAATCCGAAAATGGTACGAAATCCATTATAAAAATCCCCCAGAACAGGGCTGTTTCACAGGAAAAATAAGAAAAATAAAAAAAATTTTTTCTTGTGTTGCACTTTTGTTGCGCATGTACTGGTACAATCGAGACATGAAAATCAAAAAATGTCTTGAAAGGACAAATACAAATACCAGTATCCAAGGAGGATGGGAGAATGAAAAAAGACGTTATGAAAATGGTTAAGAGTTTATCTTCAAACCGTAAAGCTGTAATGGCCGCTAAGATCATGGCAGTTGCAGTAGTTGTAATAATAGGTGTTATTGCTTATAATACCGGAATCTTTGCAGCAGGTGAGAAGGGCGCTGACTTCACAGGAGTTACAAAGCCTATAGTAGGACTCATTGATTCACTTGTTAACCCGATACTTGCTATCGTAGGTGCAGGCGGAACAATCTTCTGCATATTCCTCGGTGTTAAGTTTGCAACAGCTGAAGAGCCACAGGAAAAGGAAAAGAGAAAGCAGGCACTTAAGACTGCTATCATCGGTTTCTTCCTTATCTTCGTACTCATGGTTGCACTTAAGCTTTCAATCAAGCCTTTAACAGATTGGTATGCAGCATCAACAGCAGGCGCAAATTCAACACTTCAGGTTCCAACAGAGGCAACAACGCAGTAGTAACCGGAGAGGGTTCAAATATATGAAGATGTGACAGGGGAGATTCTTATCTCTCTGTCACATTTTTATTAAAAAGATGATTCATCAAAAAAAATTTGATGCCTATATATTGGATATATGATATAATAAAGTGTCATATCTTGTGCTATTTTATATTTGAGGGGTTTCATTTATGAAAACTAGGTATAAGGTATTATTAAACATCTTAATATTTGTGCTGGTCTCGGCGCTGGCCGGTTTTCTTATGAGATCCGTGGGAGCCATGATAACCGGTACCCTGAGCGGTGAAGGTTATAAGGTTGATCCATGGTTATTCCTGGAGTGGAGAACATGGGCTTTTGGTGCTCTCGGAGCATTACTGGTAGCCCTTGTATGGCTTCTTTCAGGCAGCAATCTGGATTCTCTTCTTATGGAACATAGCGGAACCTTCTTAGGAAGCAAAAAACCGGATGTAGTAAGAGGCTCTCTTGAAAACAGTCGTTTTCTTACAGATAAAGAGAGAGATAAATACTTCCCCGAGCACCCGTACAGTGCACTTGGTTCGGTTAAGAAAGACGGTATCCCCGTAAGAGCCGTTCTGGATAAGAGAAATTCTCTTGAAGTTAATTTCCTGCCGGGCGCACATTCACTGATCATCGGTGCTACCGGTTCCGGTAAGACGACGACATTCATCAATCCCATGATCCAGCTTCTGGGCGCTACTGCTGCAGGAAGCTCAATGATCATGACGGATCCTAAGGGAGAACTTTTCGATCTCCATTCCAAATATCTTGTTTCAAGAGGCTACAAAGTACTTCTGCTTGATCTTCGTGATACTTATTCATCATCCAGATGGAATCCGCTGGAAGGTATCTGGGATATGTATCAGGAATATATAGAAGCAGGCAAAGGTCTTAAATTCCATAAGGATTCTATGTCCAAGTATCCCGATCTAAAGAGAATGGACGGGGAGGCTGAGGATGGAAAACCCTGGGCCGAATGGAGAGGAAAGGCATATTCGGATCTGACTCACTGTCAGGATGATGTTTCGGTTACAAGACAGAAGTTCTATGACGAAATGTATGAAGACCTTAACGACCTTATATCCGTAATATGTCCTATCGAAAATGAAAAGGATCCCGTTTGGGAGAAGGGTGCCCGCTCCATCATCATGGCTACATGTCTTGCCATGCTGGAGGATTCTGAGGATGAGCGCCTTGGCATGACCAAGGATAAGTTCAATTTCTTCAATATCAGTAAGGCACTTACCAATTCGGAAGATGAATTCAGGGCACTTAAGGAATATTTCGAGGGAAGAAGCAAACTGTCACAGGCCTACACGCTTTCGCGTCAGGTGCTTTCGGCAGCAGATACAACTCTTTCCTCATATATGTCGATCACATTTGATAAGCTGAACATGTTCAACGACCGCGGGCTCTGCGGCCTGACATCAGCAACAGACGTGCAGGCTGAGAAATTTGCAGATCAGCCGACGGCACTCTTTATGAAGATACCTGATGAGAAGGATACACGTCACGGACTTGCGGCGGTATTCATTCTCTGTATGTATAAAGCACTTATCAAGGTTGCATCCGCAAGAGAAGACCTTTCTCTTCCGAGAAATGTATATTTCATCCTTGATGAGTTCGGTAATATGCCGAAGATAGAGAAATTCGATAAGATGATCACTGTAGGACGTTCCCGTAAGATCTGGTTCAACATGGTGGTACAGTCCTACTCACAGCTGAATAACGTATATGGTGAAAAGGTTGCCGATATCGTTAAGTCCAACTGTGGTATGAAGATGTTCATCGGTTCCAATGATATCGGAACCTGTGAAGAATTCTCTAAACTCTGCGGTAATATGACGGTTCGTACAAATTCAACATCTTCAAATGTCGGAGCAAAGGCGGGAGATATGAACATATCATCCCAGACCCAGGTAAGACCTCTTATCTATCCGAGTGAGCTCCAGATGCTGAATAATAAGGAAAGTACCGGAAACGCTATAATCGTTACCTTCGGTAATTATCCGCTCAGGACCAAATATACCCCGAGTTATTTATGCCCGTATTACAAGATGGGCAGAATGAATATGGACGAACTTCGTTCGCACATGTTCAGAGCCGACGAGGTTTACTATGATCTGGATGAGAGAAATGATATCGTCCTCGGCAAATCCGAAGGCAACAGTGATATGGATCAGAGTGCTTGATGATATGAGAAGAATAAGTCTTAACAATGTAATAAGTAAACTTGGGATCATGCTTTTAGCGATGGTCTTGTTTGCTGCACTCTCTTCTAATACTGTATATGCCGAGGGTGAAGATGATGATTCGAATCCTTATAAGCCTGATGAGACCGGTTTTGTTGATTATACCGGTGACGTCGATATTTATACCGGTGAGCCGGTATTTGGAGACGATGATGACGACATTGTAACCGGTTATATCTCAATGAAGGACGGCT
Source organism: Eubacterium sp. (assembly GCA_017619835.1). Classification (GTDB taxonomy): domain Bacteria; phylum Bacillota; class Clostridia; order Lachnospirales; family Lachnospiraceae; genus Eubacterium_Q. Next base: position 69,224 of record JAFZRN010000019.1, on the reverse strand, counting down.
CAGTATATGATCCTTCATCAGGATTCTTTATATATCCGCTTACTGATGGAACTCTTTCATGTTCGGTATGCGACGATATGGTGGTGACCGGATCGGTTTCTCTTTCCAAAACCGGTGAAGCCAATGTGGCCTTATACCGTGACGGGAAAAGACAGGATGGTCTTCCGGAATTTGTGGATACCCCCGGAAATTATGTTGTTTTAACCTGGGATAATGAAAGTGAGGAACAGCTTCTTACATTCCAGATAGTAAGCAAAGTAACCGGAAGACTCACTCAGTACATTTTACCCAATGGATTTGCGGTAAAAGATGTCACGCTGAACGGAGAACTGATGAAGAACAGCTTCGGATCAGTGGATATGACTAAAGAAGGCTATTATGAAATAGTATATAGATGTAATGCCACAGGTGTTGATTATTACCTGAATGTTACAACGGATCATACACCGCCCAATGTAACATTTGAAGGCCTCGATGAAAACAGCAGGGCAAAGGGTCCCGTTACTGTAAGAGGACTTACAGAGGATGATTCGATACTTATCCTCCTGAATGATGATCAGACTGTTAATCTGGATTATAAGAGTCAGCTTACCGAGAGTGGCAGATACCATGTTACGGTCATGGACAGCGCAGGAAACGCGGTTACCCGCGACTTTCTGATCATGATATACCTGAATGTAAAAGGTGTAGTTTTTCTTTCAATAATCGTAGTAATAATTATCGGAGTTTTAGTAGCACTTTATATTTCAAGAAAGAGACTGAGAGTAAGATAAATGTTTGATAGCTTAATAGATACAGTCAAGGGGTGGATAGCTTCCTTTGTAGAGTTTATGCTATGGCGTATCCTCTACTGGATAGAGGTTCTGATCGTGAGATTCGTTGGTTTCATGGAAGATATCATGGAGATATTCACCGGCGAGAAGGCTGTTACGTACAACGGAAAAAGTAATTACCTCATCAATATCTTCTTTGAACATAAAGCAGTAAGAGGCATTTATGGAGGCATTGCACTCATTGGTATTGTATTCTGCTTTGTATTTGCGATAGTTTCCGTTATAAGAAAGAGTCTTGATCTGAGGGATAAACAGCAGGGCGTTACCCATGGAGTGATCCTGGCAAATCTCCTTAAGAGCATACTTATCATATCAAGTATGAATCTTATAATGCTTGTTGCGCTTGAAACAACCAATACGCTTATTAAGCAGGTTACTTATGTTGTTCAGAACGGAGAGGGTCTGGCTCAGGGGCCGGCTACCATTACATTTACAAATGAGCAGTATGCTGCCATGGGCAGGATCATAAATACACTTGGTAATTATTCGCTTAACCCTTCATATAAATCCAGATACAATCTGAACGCCTGCTACAATGATATCAGAGGTGATCTTAAGTATCTCGGTGATCAGGGCGTATTTAATTATCATTACGTGACCAAAGTCAACGGAGAAGAAATCTATACCTGGCAGTGCCTTATGGAAAAGCTTGCGACGGCATATGATTATGAAACAGAAGCTCCACTTGATAATTATGATGATGGACTGACCAATGCAATCCTCGATTGTATGGAGATCTTTAAGGCTAATCCTACTATGGAAGTTCTTAAGAGCTATACAAGAGAGGCAGTCGAGGCGAAAGACACAACCGTTCCGATGGACAGGATACTCTTCCTTTCGGGAACAATGGGAGTAATGGACGGAGTTGCGGCAGCAAGAAATCCGAGATATAACAAGGATCCAAGTTTTTTTGATAATGCCAGACTTCCCTACTATCTGGGCGAAGACGGAGCTGATATATACAGTTACAGCGATGTAAGAAAAACCTTTGATCCCAGTCCTTTTGCAACCAATTATCCGCTGGTATGGTTCTCGAGTATAGCAATCCTTAAGGAAATGCTCGTACTTATAGTAACCTGCTCGGTAAGAATATTTAACCTTCTGGCCCTTTATATAGCAGCGCCGCTGGCTATAGCTACCATGCCTATGGATGACGGAGGAAAGTTCAAACAGTGGACCACCGCATTTATAGTTCAGCTCCTTACTATAGTGGGCATGGTTCTTGCCATGAGACTTTTCCTGATGTTTATTCCTATCATCTGGAGCCCGGCTCTTAAAACTTCTTCTAATCCGATCCTGGATGTCATAATAAAGATGGTTATCCAGTATGGTGCTGTTCTGTCGGTTAATAAAGTAAATGGTATCTTCACCGGTATCCTTGCTGATAATGCAGGATTCCAGGCGATTACAGCCGGTGATGTAAGAAGCAATGTTGAAAACAGTTCCGCAGGAAAAATGCTTGGCGGTATGAGTGCTGGAAATCTTGCCGAAAAAGGATTTAATAAGGGAAGACAGCAGCTCGGCAAGCAGGTCGGAAAGGTCAGTTCAAAGGCTGCATATGCCATGGATGCTTTGGGCATAACCGAAGGAGCCTATGAGGGCAGTAAGAAGAAACAGCAGAAGGATTCCGATAAGGCCCAGCAAAATGTACGTAAGAACCAGAGACAGGCCAAGGCTCTTGAGGCAGACACAAAGAGTCTGAAAGAGACAGGTCGTCATCTTAATGGAAGTAAGCCTAAGAACAAGGCTGAGGCTGTTAAGAAACAGGAAAGAGCTCTTCAGTACATGAAGAAGAATAACGTCAACTTTAAGGATGCCATGAGAATGGCTGAGATAGATGCGAAGGAAGACAGGCTTGATAATATTCAGCAGGGTAATATTGAAGCCATGAAGCTTAAGAATCCACCTCCAAAGAGAGAACCTCACGGAGGTCAGGGTGGCGATGGCCCCGGAAACCAGCAGAATCAGAATAACCAGGTCCCCCTGATGGCGCCGCAGGACAATAATGATGTAGGTCCGGTGCCGGCGCCGGAAATAAATCAGCCGGGACCCAACATTAATCCGCAGATGAATAATGCGAATCCACAGGTGAATGATCAGCCGCTGAACCAGCCGAATCAGAACCAGCAGGTACCGCCACAGATGAATTATCAGCAGGTACCTCCGCAGATGAATAATCCGCTGATGAACAATGTGAATCCACAGATGAATAATCAGCCGCTGAACCAGCCGAATCAGAACCAGCAGGTACCGCCACAGATGAATTATCAGCAGGTACCTCCGCAGATGAATAATCCGCAGATGAACAATGTGAATCCACAGATGAATAATCAGCCGCTGAACCAGCCGAATCAGAACCAGCAGGTACCGCCACAGATGAACAACCAGCAGGTTCCACCACAGATGAATAATCCGCAGATGAACAATGTGAATCCACAGATGAATAATCAGCCGCTGAACCAGCCGAATCAGAACCAGCAGGTACCGCCACAGATGAACAACCAGCAGGTTCCACCACAGATAAATCCGCAGATTAATAACATGAATCAACCACAGAACAATAACCCGATTAACCAGAATAATCAGAATAATCAGGTATAAAAAGCAACTTATAATAGGAAATAAGGTTAGTACATGAGACTTATTCCAGGAAAAACAAAAGTAAAGATAGAGGTATTCAGACATGTAACGATAGCAGACGTGATCGTTGGATTGATCGGTCTTGTTACCGTTACTGTTTGTGCCATTTCATCACTGCCCGGACGTTGGATAATAGCAGGAATCGTGGCAGCTATCTTTGCGTTGCTTCTTTTCAGACTTGATGATGAACCTCTTTATGTATTCCTTTGGAATATGCTGAAGTATCTGGCATATCCCAGAAGGATTGTTCGTGTTTATGATGATAATGCGATCAAGAGAATGTCCAACAATGACAGACAGGATATTCTGAATGAATTCTTCGGAGAGGAATCATCAGATGAAAATGAACGTGATCTCCTGAATGAGATTGGATCATATGAAGAGTCCGAAGAAGAAAATGAAGCCGAAATCGAGACCATAACCGAAACCGAAACTGCGTCTGAAGAAGAATCCGAAGAAGAGTCCGGAGAAAATTCTTACATAGAGTATCTTGACAGGCAGCAGCAGGAAAAAGAAGAGGTAAAAGAAAAAAAGAATAAGATAAAGGAAGAAAAACAGCGCCTTAAACAGATTATTAAGGAAGAGAACAAGATCCTTAAGAGCAAGACGGCAACTCCCGAAGAAAAGGATGCTGTATGGCTTGCCAGAGCTGAGAGAAGTGCAGAGAAAAAGAAGGAAAAGTCAGAAAGTAAAGAGCTTAATGCCTCATTTGAGGAAATGAGTGACTTCATCCCATATACCGGGATCAGTGATGGCTTTATCGAATATAACGGACAGTATTTCGGTTCCGTGATTGAGATAGATCCCGTAGAATTCCGTTTCTTCTCGGAACATAGACGCAATAATTCCATAGAAAACTGCCTTGGTAAAGTATTGAGAGGTCTTACAGGTGACTACGGAGCTAACATTGTTAAGCTTCAGCGTCCCATTATGTATGATGATTATCTCGATGCCGAATACGATAAACTGGATGCCCTCAGAAAATCCTATGAAAGTGGAATGCTTAATGAAGAGGAGCTTCAGGCGAGAGTTGAGATCCAGTACGACAGGATAAATGAGGTTCAGAGACTCTGCAATGAAGAGAAGGTTATTGATCCTTTCTATTATCTTGTTTTATTCGAGACTGATAAAAACAGACTGGAGACCATGACTAGACAGGCTGTAATGTCTCTCGAGCAGGGTGAACTTACAGTAAGAAGACTAGATAACAGAGGACTTGCACTGTTTCTCAAATATTCAAATCACATTGATTTTGATGAGAGAGAGATAGATGACATAGATGAATCACAGTGGATTAACTGGGCGATGCCCGAAAACCTCAAGTTCTCTATGAGAACAACAGAGATAGACGGACTTATTACCCATAACATGAGAGTTATCTCATATCCGAGTGTTGTTGGCGACTCATGGCTGGCGGGAGTAATGTCTTTCCCAAGCACCAAGGTTGTTGTCAAGATAACACCGATGGATAGAACAAAAGCAATTAAGGCGATCGACCGTTCGCTGGCCGAGCTGAGAGGACAGTATATGAACACCAGCATCGATTCCAAGATGATTGAGCTGCAGGAGCATATCAATACGCTGTCCAGTCTGCTGGTAACCCTTCAGCAGGATAATGAAGCGCTTCTATCCGTAAATATATATATAACAGCATATGATGCTTACCTGACTGAAAGCGATCCGATCCTTTCAGAGAATTTTGAGACCATGATGCCGCTGGTTGCGGACATGAAGAAGACTCTGAAGAGAAACTGGAGCGAGGAAGGAATGAGACTTTCCGGAATGGATTTCCTTCAGATTCAGAGCTTCATAGGTTCCCAGATTTCAGCATATGATCCGATGTTAAAGGATTCCAGGGGAATTCCCGCTAATACGATAGCAGGAATGTTTCCTTGGATCTTCGCACACATTTCGGATGTGGGCGGTATCAAGCTCGGATCTGCAGACGGAGTTCCGGTATTCATTGATTTCTTCAGAAGAGATGATGAACGTGTCAATTCCAACATGGTAATTGTTGGTAAGTCCGGTTCCGGTAAATCATATGCGACCAAGTCGCTGCTTACCAATCTTGCTTCCGAGGATGCCAAGATATTCATTCTCGACCCGGAGAATGAGTATTCCGAGCTGGCACATACACTTCACGGAAAAGTTATAAATGTAGGAAATGCAAAATATGGACGACTGAATCCGTTCCATATAATCACTGCACTTGATGATGATGAAGCGGGTACCGAGGGCGGAGGCCCCGGAGGAAGCTTTGCCACACATCTGCAGTTCCTTGAGGAATTCTTCAGGCAGATACTGCCCGATGTGGATAGAGAGGCTCTCGAATACCTCAACTCACTGGTTGAAAGAGTTTATCTGAACTTCGGCATCACTCCCGAGACAGATCTCTCGAACTTTACCGCAGAGGATTATCCTATATTTGATGACCTTTATGATGTCATCCTTTCCGAGTTTGAAAGAACCAATAACGAGTACCTGAGAAATCTTCTCAGATCTCTCGTGAATTATATATCCAAATTCTCGACAGGCGGTCGAAATGCGAATATCTGGAATGGTCCTTCCACGGTTACGACTGAGGAGAACTTCTCCGTATTCAATTTCCAGTCCATGCTGGCTAATAGAAACTCGACCATAGCAAATGCACAGATGCTGCTTGTTCTGAAGTATGTGGATAATGAGATCATCAAGAACAGGGACTATAATACCAGATACGGTCTTAACAGAAAGATCGTAGTTGTTATCGACGAAGCCCATGTATTTATCGATACCAAGTTCCCGATAGCTCTGGATTTCATGTTCCAGCTTGCAAAGCGTATCCGTAAATATAATGGTATGCAGATAGTTATCACACAGAATATCAAGGACTTTGTCGGAAGTGAAGATATCGCAAGAAAATCCTCCGCTATCATCAATGCCTGTCAGTACAGCTTTGTATTTGGTCTGGCTCCTAATGATATGTCTGATCTCTGCAAATTATACGAGAAGGCCGGTGGAATCAACGAAAGTGAGCAGGAGGATATACTTCAGGCTAAACGAGGACAGGCATTTACCATTATGAGTCCTACCTCCAGATCCTCGTTCATGATAGAAGTTCCGGATTCCTTTGTGGATATGTTCGAGAAGAGTGATTACAGAAGCGGTTACTTCTATGGTACTGAGGGTCAGGCCGTATGGGAGGATTTTGTTCAGGACAGCAGGGCTATCCATGACAGGAATTATGAAGACCGTATTAGCTTAGAAAATATCGAAAGCACAACTTCTAAGGAGACACAATCAAGCTTCAGCTTCAGTGAGATAACCGAAGAAGAAGCTGAAGAGACACCTGTTATGAAGAGTGCCGTAGATAAGATGATAGCAGCCGAGGAGTATGTAAACCAGAAGGAATATGAGCTCCTTACGGGACGTTTCGGAAGCATCAATCTTCAGGAGGTAGAGGAAGAACCGGAAGAAAAATCTGAAGAGATTGAAGAACCCGAAGCTTACGAAGAAACGAAGGCAGTTGAAGAATATCAGTATCAGGAAGAATCAGAAGAAGAAACAGAAGAAGAAATAGAAGAAGATTCTGACGAAGATTATGATATCGAGCTTTATGATGTTGATCCGGAGATAGCAGCCAGAGTTGCTGAGGCCGAGCGTGAGGCTGAGCGTATAGAAGAAGAGAAGAATGCGAAGCTACTGGCGGCTCAGGAAGAAGCGGTCCGTGTTTCAGAAGAGCTTGAAGCTGTAAAGCGGGCCAGAAGAGAGGCCGAAAGAGCTGCTGAAGAGGCTAAGAAAGCCGCATCTCAGGATGAAAAACTCTTCACTCAGGCCGATATGGATAAGGCTCTCGAATCCTTCAAAGAATCCATCCGTGCAGAGATTGCAAGGGATATCGAAGATAAATTCAAGTGGATCGCGCTCGGAGCAAGTGCTGCCGGAGCCGGAATCGGGGCTGCTGCTGCAGGTACAGTTGCTGCGGGTACAGCTGCTGATACAGCATCCTCTGCAGTGAAAGCTGTATCTGTGGAAGAGACTTCAGATGAGGAAGAAAGGCTATATCCTGATGAAGAGGATGAAACTGCTACAGAGGATGACGAATTACTCTTCGAAGAAGATGAATATGAAGAAGAATATGAAGAATCCGAAGACTTTGATGAGTATGAGGATGAAGATTCTGAAGAGTATGAAGATGAAGATTCCTACGAGTACGAAGACGATCAGGATTCCGATGATGATTCCTACTTCTTCGATGATGATAAAGAAGATGAAGCTTACATCCCTGATGAGGATGATGAAGATGAAGACATCTATATCCCTGATGAAGTGGACGAAGATGATGAAGAAGACGAAGAGGATGAGGACGAAGACTTCTTTACAGATGATGAAGACGAAGACTTCGGCTTTGATTCCGAGTCCGAAGAATATGAACCTGCTCCGTTCCTTTTTGCAGAACTACTTGCCGAAGCGGCAGATGAGTATGCAAGTATGGATTTAGAAGAGAGAATGGAAGAGATGAACGACGATGTGCTTGAGATATCAGTTGAAGAACTCGGTGAATATATCAAGCAGCAGCGCAAGAAGAAAACAGCGCACTAGGAGGATACTATGGATATCAAACTAATAGCAAGAGAAGATGAAGGCGAGCTTCTTATGTCCGGAGATCTGGATACCAGAACATCAAAGGACGCAGATATGCTTTTCTCACAGATAGCTGACAGATTTACCAATGTCACACTTAATATGAAAGATCTGGAATATGTATCCAGTGCGGGCCTTCGTGCGATCCGCAATCTCTATATCAAGGTTAATCAGAACGGAGGAAAGCTTTCACTGACAAATGTCAATGAAAATGTCATGGAAGTTTTCGAGATGACGGGTCTTGCGGGACTCCTGAATATCCGTGAATAAATATTTAAATAAAGTTAATTTATTACTTTTTTGTGTTGCGCTTTTGTTGTTGCTGGGGGGCTATAATCAAAATATCATCTGATAATTTGAGAGGATAATTATGAAGTTTGGTGATAAATCCAAAAGAATAATTGCAAGAATCATTGCAGCTATGATGATCCTGTCGTATTCTCCGTCTGTATTCGGAGTTTCCGGCAGTGTTAATGCTGCACGTGTTTTTGATGTGTCTTCCCCTTCAGACTCTGATTATAATTCTGTCGAAAGTACAGAAACATATTCCGGAGATGGTCTGGATGAATATAATCCGAATAATCCGTTTGGAGATAATGGGACGATAACCGATATCAATGGTAATCCTATAGATCTTGGTAATGATTTGATTTCCACAGCAACAGATGCAGTGGAAGAAGAATCATACAGTGTCATTCCGGATACAGATACTACTACCTATACTGCTTATAAAAATATGGAGGAGTGGAAGGTAAGGAAGACATTTAAGGCTCCCGAAAATACCTATTCGCTTTCTGTATGTACTGCTGCAACAGCAGGTGAGAATGTTCTTTATTTTTCCATACGATATATGGATCGCGAGGGTATTACAAGAACCCAGTTCCTATTCCCGCATGTAGATGCTTATGAAAGGAGTAACAAATTCCTCAATTACTACAGCAAGGAAGATATCACAGCTACCTATGGTAAAAAGATGGCAGCTGAAATGAATTATAAAGAAACTCCCGGAAAAGCAGCTGTTCTCGGAGCATGGACTATACAGGACTATGCTTTCCAGACTGAGGCTCCAATATACAGAGTACGAAGTATTGATATATATGTCGAACAGGGTACCTACAGCTGTTCGGGACTGGCAATCTATAAGGTTGATGAATATAAAGGATATGAAGAATATGGAATGATCTCAGGTCAGACATTCCTTGATTTTAAAGGATATATGATCGCGGATACCACAAAGAAGACCGGTGCTGCACTTAGCGGCGGCGGAATGGATTTCGTGACTACAATAGGCGGGACTCATGATTCGGGTAAATTTGTTCTCAATACATATGAAGATAATTGTCCGGAGAAGAATTATGCCGGCGAGGAATCCCTTTATTCATTCAGAATGGATTTTGCCGATACGGTAACAGGTGGAATTGAAAGCTTTATCAATTCGTCTGCTACACCAATTACTGAAGATAATGGTATAGTAGAAGACCTGTCTCTTATGGTGCAGTATAAGGATATTCACGGATGGAACAGAAAGGTAACTCTTCCGGTTATTCTGAACAGCTACGGTCAGGCCAGAAAAACCGCAAGCTCTGACACCATCCTTGGTTTTGCACAGCGTGGTGACACCATAGCCTTTCAGGCGGTTCTTCCGGAATGTGCTTCCATAGTTGACGAAGTTAAGATAATGGCGGGTACTAAAGCCAGAACAGAGGTTAAGAATACCGGTGGAATAGAGATATCAAAAGAAACTTCAAAGATGAGCAGGGCTTTGTCCGGTACGGCATCTGAAGATATCTCGATTCAGGGATTCTCTGTATATAAGGGCGGATGTATGGCATATACCCTTGGCGGAACGGACAGTGACGGAAACCATCTTAAGGGCGCAACGCTTTATTATGCTTTCCAGGATCAATATCCTTTAAAATATTACACAACTACCAAAGAGGACGGAAATCAGATCCGTGCCGACGGTACCGATACCTTAAGACTTGATCCATATGAAGCTGAAGCACCTATTCTCGGATATACTCCGGGAGGAGATCAGTTCCTTGTAACGGTAAGTACCAGTGATATTGAAAATGCCGGCAGCAGCAAAGATATAAGCATGCGTTTCAGCTATAAGGATATGGAGGGGGCGAATAAATATACTCCGCTCTATAAGATAAAGCAGGCTGCTGACGATTACCTGGGTAAGTGGAAAACCGTAAACGACGGTGATTTTATTGAAGAAACCGGTCTTGTGGCAGGCGGAAAGCTGTCTTTCATTATTGATGCGGATAATATGAGAGACTTTACGGGTGTCGAGGTCAATATGGGCGGAGATTCCTGGACCCTGCACAATTTAACGATTGCATATCTTGAAAAATATGATTCCAGAGCTGCATATAATACTACAGTTACTTCTGCAGGTGCAACTTCCAATTTCTGGGTTGAAAGATCTGCGATTGCAGTTAAGATATTCAGTCTTCTCGGAAATCCGACAAAGGTAACGGATGAAGACGGTAATACAGTAGATAATAACGGAGAAAAACAAAAAGAATACAGATATAAGGTTGATCCCGAAACCGGTGAGTATGAGCTGGATGAGAATAATAATCCTATACTTGAAGAGGTACCGGATGACGAAAAAGATACGGATGATGATGTCAAGATCAATACCGATATCACGTTAAAGCCGGACACTATCTACAGGATAGATTTTGATACTGAAAATGATGTCGATCTCAGAACCACCAAGTATTCTGAAGTCAGATATACAATGACTCATGATCAGACACAGATCAACTGGGGATTCTTTAAAAAGAGAAAAATATATAGTGTCGGGGTAAAGGTTGCAAAGGATTCGGATCATGATACCGGTGATGGTGATTCGGGTTCAACAAACCATTTCTACTTCCAGCTGATCTTTAAGAATGGAAACAGTGGTTATGTTCTTGCAAATCAGCAGATCACAAGTGATGGTTTCAGATCGGGTTATACCGAATACTTTACTATAGCTACAAATCAGAATTACGGAGAGCTTAAGGGACTCAGGATCATACCCGAGGATACATCTTCCGATTCGGATCCTTTTGATAAGCTCAATATAGAGAAGATAACAGTATCGGAACAGAACAGCGGAGGAAGCTATATTTCCTATATCATAGGAGATGTAGGCTGGATAGATATCGATTACCACGATGAAATCGAGGGTATTGCTCCGAGAGGTCAGAAAGCAAGAGTCGCAAACGAGCTTTCCAAGGTTTACAGAGTAACCGACAAACAGAAAAATGTTAAGCTTGTCTGTGAGATAAGTGCCGAACCGTGGTCCGGAACATTTGATCCGTTCTATGGTTCCATGAAGGCTGAGATTGCTTATATTTCTGCTGTTACTCACGAGGAAGAGCTAGTTACGATAGATGTTGTCCAGTGCATGGCCGACTACATGGGTATTAATGTTGCCTCCATTGAAACGGCAACCAATCCAAATGTTCAGATCGTTAAAGAGGATGGACTAGGTACTCTGTCTGATTCAAAGTGGATGTTCAGACCTAATCATACCGATCGTATGATACTTCCTGCGATTCCGGATCTTGAATCTCTTGTAAGCATTAAGTTTACGGGACAGAATCTTGGTTCTCATGCGGCCAAGTGGTGTATAAAAAACATATCTGTTCTTCAGGTTATCGAAGATGGAGCTATCCAGCTCACAAAGAGTAATGAGCTTTACAGAAATATCGCATACAGAAAAGTATGTTTAGGAAATATTAACGGTGTTGTAGAGGGAACCTATGATATAGGAGGAAAGGATTATATCGGTCCGATCACCTTTACAGCGAACAAGATCATCTGGAATGATACTGATGACTGGGCAACACCTGTATCCAGGATTCCGGATTCGACAGATGATAAGATCAACATATTTGTTTATCCTACATATGGTTCGAAGAATGATACCGGTGCAAGTGTAAATGTTAATTTCAGATATGATATACCGTTTTCACAGTATAAGGTAATAGCCGAATCTGATCTTAAAGCTACCAAGGACCTTAACGGCAGAGACATGTATATGGTGAAGGGAGTGAGTGCACCTGATTTTGTCGGAGCTCAGGACTTTACCGTATATTGTAAGAGTAATATGACTTTCGATAAGGCTATAGTTCAGCATGTCAGAGAAGATACGGTTATCAGTAATTACTACTATAATCTTATAGATGGAGTAGCTACCGGCGGTAATTCGGGCTTCCTGTCCGATAATATGGAAGATATTGATTATACCGAAGAGACGATCGGTATAGGATTTGACGCCGGAACGAAGGAAAAGATCCTTCAGCCTATGAAACTGGATGTGGCTGTTGCATTTGAATACAGATCATCTCTGGATGGAGGTACTTATTATTCCCCGTATGTATATCTGACGGATCAGGGATATAAGAAGACTTCGGAAGGACTCTATGCGGAGCTCTATTATGACGTTCCGTTTGTAAATGACATCACGGCATATTATATAGCCGGATACGGATCTATAGAAGCTAATATAGCCGGTGCTGCAGCACAGGTATATAAGGTAGATGAACGTGAGCTGAATGTTGCTACGTGTGAGATGGAAACTAAAGCCAGATCCAAGAGAAGCTACGCTGCATTTAATCAGACACATGAACTTAAGGATTCTCCTCAAAAGAAGAAGAGAACGTCTGAAACTCCGTATGGAAAAGACAGTATAGCTCCGGTTAAGCTTACATTTGCTACTTCTGATTCGACTGCTACTAAGGACGGAAGTACCAAGTCTGCAGTGAGAATGAAGTTCCACTATATTGACTACAAGAAGGTTGAGCAGAAGGAAAGAGTTGAATATGAGGATATCTGTCCATATATTCAGAGCGATTCAAAACAGTTCCTGTCAGGTGAAAATCAGACTGTAGTTGTATTCCTTAAAAATATCAATGACCAGTTGTCATTAAATACTATCGATATCCTTCCTTATAATGCGGATGTTGAGATCAAGCAGGAAGATGCCCAGGTGGCTGAGAGTGTGGATGATAAGTCCACAGAACAGACTCTTGCAGATTCTGTCGGTGACGGAGAAGAGGCTGATACCTCGACCAAGAAGGCTGAAAAGCTTGCAGATAAGATAATAGACAGCAGAACGGCATACTGGACTATAACCAGTGTTTCGGCCGATATCGGTTTCGGAGCACGTGTGATCGATAGAAACAATATCAATCAGACATTTGACGGACTTGATAATGGTGATGTACTAAGGCTGCTTGATGTAACTCTTCGTACGAGCATTCAGCAGAATAATAAACCGGCTGTTACCGTTAAAGATAATCTCCTTACGCTCGTTGGTGAAAAGGGTGACAAGATCAAGGGTACGGTAACAATAGGAAAATCCAAGGGCTTTAATGTAAAAGCATCCGTTATGGTAGGAGATGCTCCTAAGGATGTCACCAAGGATACTATAACCCGTTCGGATGATTACTACTTTACATTTACGGTACCGAAGAATACATCCGGAAGTCTGGTGGTTTACAAAATCGAAGTTTCGCCTGTAGATGCCCCGGATATCATAGATACCATACTTGTAAATGTAGAAAGCAGAGAAGATATCAAGCTTAATACAAGTGTTGCAAGAAATAATGAATCCGGCGTAACGGTTACCGGTGGTTCGCTTCAGATGTTTGCTTTACCGAAGGATACGATCAACGGAACAGTACTTATCGTAGGTTCCGACAAAGGCTTTACGGCTAAAGCATATAAGGTTTCCAAGAATAAAGATACCGATGTTACCAAGGATCTGCTTACTCTTTCGGATGAGTATCATTTCTCACTTAAGATACCAGAGAAAGTATCTGATGATACTGAGCTTTATAAGATAGTAGTTACCTGTGTTGAAGATCCGGATCTTGTTGATACGGTAGTTATTACAGTTAATAATGAGGGGACGGCGGAGGCAACACCTACACCTGAACCTACACCGGAACCCAAGAATATTACGCTTACTACCAATATTGCCAAAAACACGGATTCGGGAAGCAACGTATCCGGAGGACTGATGTCGTTATCTGCCGAGACCGGTGATTCGATTTCGGGATATATCCTTATCGATGGTTCTGATGAAGGCTTTAAATTAAAGGTTACACTGGCATCCGGCACGATAGATGGTAACGCAGACAATCTTATGGCTAACTGGGTTGAGAAGTATGATGATTCGTTCCGTTTCATTATTCCTAAGATAACCAGCGAATCCGCACAGTTTAAGATTGTAGTATCATCAGCTGAAGATTCGTCGATCAAAGATACTATAATAGTAAGTGCAAAGCCGTCAGAGAATTTTGATCCTCAGACGACGCCGATCGCTCCGCCTGATGATGGTGATTGATAACGACTTAATGAATTATAAAAGAGGTACCTGATTTGCTGACAAAGAAAAGCAGACAAAATCCAATATTGATGGAAGCCAGAAAAGTGCTTCTGAATCAGGTGACGATAAATGCGCATGACCGCTTTGTTACTGTAGATGAATTCAGATTCCAGATGTGGGGCGCCGCCGATGGAGAGGCGAGCCTCAGATTCTGGGGTGTGGCTCACAGGGAGCGCACCTATAAATCGGATATGAATAATAGAAAGGTCATATTCAGGGCAGAAAAAAGAATGATAACCCTGGGTCGCGGGATCAACTATAAATCTAATCCTGATGCTGCGGGCTGTATTGTCAGAACTTATATATTCTACCCTGTAGTGCTGGCTTTTTATGAAAACAAAGAAGGTGTCCTTGAACTTGCCGCCTTTACTCCGAGATGGCTTACATCCGGACTTGCCATAAGTACGGTAGTAAGAAAATTCGAGAAAGCAATGGACGGAGTTATCGAGAGGATGGATCCCGAGGATAAATCCCTTTCGGAAAAGATTCATGATTTCTTTGAGAAGAAAAAGAAAAAGCGGCAGGAAAATAAGGATAAAAGACGTAAGCAAAAGATCAGTAAACGTATAGATGATAATATTGATAAAGAAGTTGAACGTGCAATCGATAATATGAAGAATAAAGCAGATGGCGTGGAAACAAATGATTCTCAGGTGGACAAAGATATCGCAGAAGTCCTTAACGCCGATTGGAATGATTGATGGGAGACGATTATGTCAGAATTAATTAATCTGGGAAGCTTCGGAGAAGCTGAACAATCAATAGAGTATAAGATCAGTGAGGATGGCAATTCCATTACAATTGATGCAGTGGATGAAGCTATGGATCCGGTACAGGATTTTATAAGAGAAAAGCTTCTTAAATACGGATGCGATAAGAAGCCTCTTCTTCAGATACGTCTTGCAGTAGAGGAAATATTTGTCAATATCATTTCCTATGCGTATAGACCGGATGTCGGAAAAGCAGAGATCAGGTGTGATGTTGCAGAAGAACCTCTGACCGTTACGATCCAGTTCATGGATTCCGGAAAGCCTTTCGACCCCCTTAAGGTTGAAGCGGCTGATACATCAGGTGAAATGTTCCTTGAGAAACCGGGCGGTTTCGGAATACATCTGGTAAAGAATACTATGGATGACGTAGATTATGAATATAAAGATGGAAAAAACATTCTCAGGATAAAGAAAAACCTGACTTAAGTAACGTATAAACATAGTATAGTAAGTTTAGTTTATTGCCACCGATAGGCTGCGCATGTGGCTTAAGGTGGCATTTGCTATATACGGAGGAATGCTTTTGAAAAAGTTGAAAAATATGCTTATGGGTCTTTATCCGATGACCGTAGGCTCCATAATACTGATAATGATTATGTTTTCTATCTTTGTGCAGCTGATAGGCTATGTTGCATTTACCAGTTCCTTTTCAAAGGAATATGAAGAGTCAGTCAGCAGAGTGAATGAGCTGTGTCTGGATTATATGGACGGATATGATATTAAGAAATTTCTGAAGTATACCCAGGAGGACCTGGAAAAGATGTATGCGTTTACTTCTTTTGTCCAGTATGAGGAATGGTGCGAGGAAAAAGGGGAAGAGCTTGATAAAGAATTGTATCTGAAGGGATCCGTATACGGAAGTTCAAAAGAATTGCTGTCTACAATATGCAATACTATGAATATGTCAGTTATATATGCCATTATTCCGGATAGTGATTATAAGAATTACACCTGTATATTTAACTGCGTGAATGACGACAGTGGATACGAACCCTGGGAGTTGGGACGAAGGGTTGAGACACCTGAAGAGTATTATGATGCATACAGGAATATATATGAGAAAGATTCAAAGATTGAAATTGTTAAGAGATATAATAACCTTGGAAGCGGAAGACCTCACATAACCGGTCTTTCACCCTTAAAAAATGAAGATGGCAATATAGTTGGAATACTCTGTGTTCAGAGATATACGGATGAGCTTGAACTTACAATAAGAACCTTTATCCAGGGTACAAGTGCTCTTTCAGTAATAGCTATTATAATCATACTTGTACTCGAATCCATTTTTCTAAAGAAGCAGGTAATAAAGCCTATCGACATAATGGCTAAAGAGGCCAAGCGTTTCGCAGAGGGAAGTGAGACGGATGTGACACCTGTTCAGGGAAGTCTCAGTGCTGATATATGTAAAGTAAATGAGATAAGCAGTCTGGCAGAATCCATTAGTATTATGGAGACAGATACTATAAAACGTATAGAACATATATCAGCCATGACGATGGATAAGCAGAGAATTGAGTCAGATCTGAATCTTGCGTCGAAGATCCAGATGGGAATGCTTCCCCAGAAGGATCAGCTTCTGGATGATTATAAAGAATTCGATATAGCAGCATCCATGAGGACCGCTAAGGAAGTTGGCGGAGACTTTTATGATTTCTTCATGGTAGATGATACTCATCTTGCTATTCTGATAGCAGATGTTTCCGATAAGGGCTTTGCTGCCGCATTCTTCATGGCAATATCCAAGACTCTCATCAAAGCGAGAGCAAGGCTGGGTGGAAGTGCTGCCGATATCATAGAATACGTCGATGGACTCATATCCGAGAAAAATCCTCAGGGAATGTTTGTCACAGTCTGGTTCGGAATAATAGATATCAGATCCGGTCATATGGATATATGTAATGCCGGACATGACTATCCGGCCATAATGCAGTCCGGTGGGGATTATAAGGTTGAAAAGATGCCTCACGGTCCGGCCGTAGGCTTTATCCCCGGGGCAAAGCATGTCGGTTATGAGGCTGATCTTAAGCCCGGAGACCGTATCTTCCTTTATACGGATGGTCTCAATGAAGCAAAACGTTCAGACGGAGAAAGATACGGAATTGAGAGAATGCTTAAAGTATTGAATAGCAATAAAAATCTCAGTAATGAGATGATGATCGAGAAGATCAGCGATGAAGTGAAGATATTCGCTGGAGATGAACCTCAGTTCGACGACATGACAATCTTAAGCTTCACATATAATGGATAGCAGGAGGGAGTTATAGATGAAAGAAGTTAATTTAGAAAATAACGAACTTGACCGGGAAGAATTAGATGTAAATATTGACCTTGGTGGAAATTTTCAGTTTGGTGACGAAGAAAATGTCCTGAAGAATGAGGAGATAATCAGAGAAGAGGACCTTCATTTTAATGCCAATAATATTGAGCAGAATGCCCCGAATATCATTCGGGATGAAGATATAGAGCTTGGCGGGAATCTTAACATAGGTGAGATCGAGGCTGAGAATAAAGCTGAAGCTGAGAGAAATCTCTATCAGGGTATCCTTGCGGAAAATGAGATGGGTCTCGATTCCTGGGAAGACCTGGAAGATGAGGCAGAAAAAGTTAAAGAAAACGATATCAGAATGAAGGCAAATCTTGCAGCCGATGCAAACTCGAAAAAAGAGCAGGAAGAGAAGAACAGACAGTCCGAGACTACAAGAAACAAGTCTTTGGAGGATGAAGCAAGAGACAGAATGAAGAAGGCCGAAGAAGCAAAGGAAAAATATGATAAAGAGAAAAAAGAAAAAGTTCCCGAACATGATTTCAAATATGCGTGGCAACAGGGTACTGCCGAATACTATTCAGAAAAAAGAGGATATAAGGATCAGGCTTTTGATGATGGCTTCATAGGAAAACAGGCTAAGGAGGTTCACGTTATGAAATATGCATCAAGACAGATTCTTGATGATTTTAAGTTCAAGGGCTCAAAAGAACAGAAAAAGCTTGTAAAGGATCTTAATGAATTTGATAAATTTATGAAAGAGATCGATGGCCGTACTAAGCTTTCACCGAGAGAGATGGAAGTATACGACGCCCTTTCTCTTAAAGTTTATAATTCAGGTAAGGAATATCGGGAACATCTTCAGAAGAAACACGATAAAGCAAAAGAAGCTTATGATGAAAAGCATAAGGATGATAAGAATGTTCCGGAGTTCAGTGATTATGCAGAAGATCAGGCTAAGATGGACGGAACTAATAAGCTTCTTGAGACTATCGAGCGTATGCGTAAGGAAATGTTCGAAAAAGAGATAGCCGAGAAGCAGAAGGAGCTTACAGAGAAATGTCAGAAGGAAGCCGAAAAGGCAGAGGCTTTAAGAGATCAGATGGATATGGCTGAGACTCCCGAAGCAAGAAAGAATCTTCAGACGAAGATGGAAGAATCTATCGTAAGGAGTATCTTCTATACAGAGAGAATGGAGCAGCTTCAGAAGAAAGGCGAGATCGATCTGAAACCGGGAGAAGCCTACAATAAGGCAATGGACCGCCTCAATAAATCCACCGAGCTCACTCAGGAGGATTCGTTAAGGATTCAAAATACTGAGCTTTTCAAGACTCTCAGTAAACAGGGGATGGAAAAGCTGGATAATAACGAAACTCTTACCAATAAAGATATTACCGAATCCCGTAATGAATATATAAAGGCTCAGGGAAATAAGCGTGCCATGGAAAAATGGCGTCAAAGTACCATGAAGAAGCCTGAAGCAGTTAAACAAAATGAGGCTCAGAAGAATAAGGAGCTTCAGCAGAATCAGCCCAAACCAACAGTACCGGGGATGTAAGATATGTCAGATAGAATCGCATTTGAACATTTACTTGAGAATACTACCGATGGTTTTTTCGTCGTAGGCTATGACGGACATATCCGTATGGAAAACAGTCTGGCTCTGAAGATACTGGGTATGAGTGATGATACTCTGTATGGGAAAACTCTTGTTGACTGTATCAGTAAGAACGGAAAGAATGATGAGTTCTTCGGGTGCATAATCGATGCCGTATACAAGAAGGAAAAGATATCGAGAGTTGTTCCGTTTATTAAGGATGATAAAACAGCAAATTTAAGACTTGTTGTTTCACCGCTCAGAGACCGTATGGATGATATATCCGCAATAGTAATGTTCAGTGATATAACCGAGCTTTCGGAACTGGGAGCAAAAAATGATCTCCTGATGAGAAAGCTGATGGAATTTGTAGACAGGTTTGTAAAGGTTATGATCGGAGCAATAGATGCCAGGTCTCATTATAATGCAAATCATACGAAGAGTATGGTTGCATATGCAGAAAGATATCTTGATTATCTTAATGAGATGGGCAGGGGATTTGAACCGGAACAAAGAAATCCGTTTTTATCGAGTGTATGGATGCACGATGTGGGTAAGCTGGTCATCCCTCTTCGGATAATGGATAAACCTACAAGACTCGGCGATAAGGAAAAAGATGTAAGACACAGAGTCGAAGTAGCTATACTATGTGAGAAACTCAGGATAGCAGAACGTAAGGCTGTGACCGATTCCGAGATAGAAAAGGCCCGTAATAATCCGGGGGCTGCCGTAGATATCAGCCTGGAGGATTATTCCGATGTGGCTGAGGAATCGACAAGGATAAAGCTTCTTGAGGAAGCACTTGAATTTATTCTTGATGTAAATCAAAGAGGATATATGGATAAGGAGTCCTGCAGCCGTATCATGGAATATGCTGATATAAAGTGTCTTACCCCATCCGGTGAAACAGTTCCTCTCCTTAATGAATATGAGCGAGAAGCACTTACCATCGAGCGGGGGACTCTTACTAAAACAGAAAGAGATATTATGCAGTCTCATGTTATAAAGTCCTATGAGATGCTGAGACAGATGGAATTCGAAGGACCATATAAGGATGTACCCGAATGGGCAGGAAAGCACCATGAGCTGCTAGACGGATCTGGATATCCGGAGGGTATCAGTGCCGATGATATACCCCGCGAGACGAGAATACTTACAATCCTTGATATCTATGATGCATTAACTGCAGAGGATCGTCCTTATAAGCCGCCGCTTTCGTCAGAGAAGGCATTTGACATACTTCGTGACATGGCTAAGGAAGGAAAGATCGATTCTGTGATCCTCGAAGATTTTATAGCAAGCAATGCTTGGAAAGTATAACGATGACGACGACATTTGAATCAGAAAGACTGATAATTAAAACCTCCCACGACATTACCCCCGAACAGCTTCTTAAGTATTACGGGGGAAATCGTGCGTTTTTCGAGAAGCATGAACCACTGATGGGAGACTCTTATTATACGATCGAATATCAGACAAAGTCACTGGAGCATGAGAAATTGCAGATGGATCATCTGGCCTCTGCATATTATTACTATTTTCTGAAAGAGGATCCGGAAAGGATGATAGGTTCCATGAGCTTCTGCCGGATAAGGAAGGAGCCCTATGCCAGTACGATATTCGGTTATAATATCGATGAAGCCTATCAGGGACATGGTTACTGCACCGAGGCCTGCGGGGCGGCTATGGAGCATCTCTTTAGCATTGCACATATTCACAGGATCGAGTCAAGGGTCCTCACTGATAACGAAAAATCGATACACGTACTTGAAAGGCTCGGATTTTTCCACGAGGGCTTTGAGAAGGAGAGCATCTTAATCGGGGGTCGTTTCCGTGACCACCTGAGATACGCATACATAAACAAAAAGTACTAAATGTGACAAACAGATCTGATTTGTTTGTCACATTATGAAAAAAAGGTGTGAGATATGGGAAATAGCGCTGAAGAAAAAAAGAAAATACTGGATAAGATGAATGAGACTCTGAGAATGCTGGATAATGCCGGCAGGGATCTGGAAGCCAAAATGGATAAGGAAGATAATCCTGAAGAGGTTGCCCGTCTCAGGAAGGAAAGAACCATCATCGAGCAGAATACCACTGCTGTCAAAGGAGCCATGGAGGAGTATGAAAAACAGTACGCCAAGGCCAAGACAGAAGAAGAAAGAAAAGATCTTGAGCGTATTATCAAAATGGCTATCATTGTCGGTATTGCCAATGAAAGCATGCGTATAGCTTTTGAACGTCAGAGAAGAATGGATGCCGACAGAGAAGCTGCCCGTGCAGAAAGAGCTGCCCTTCGTGAGGAGAAAAACCGAAAGCTGATAGAGGCTTATTTCAGGTCACATGAATTTAAGTATGTTACCATCGATATGGTTGATCAGATAAAAAACAATAAGAAATTCATTGAGATGGCCAAGAATGATTCAGACCGTCTGAATCGTGAGGAGCAGGATCAGAAGGTCGAATATAATAAGATGATGGAACGTGAGTTTACTCATGCCGGAAGAAAACTCAGTCAGGATTTTACTGAGAATGAAAGGATCCTGAAGGAAATCCTTACCGATAAGAATGGCTTCGAAAAGGCTGAGATATCACTTAAGAAGTTCATTAAAAATGATATGGAAAAGGTTGCTACCGATGAAGAAAAAGAATTCTTTATCAGCACTTTGAAGGAGATTCAGGAGATTGCTTTGACAACCAGAAGGCTTCAGAATGAGTTTGCCACCGGTGAGAGTGATTTTATAAAAGGAAACGGATATACAAAAGAGATCATCGATAAGGAAACAGCTGTTGATAACAAGCTCAAAGAATATACCGATAATCTTCTTCAGAAGATGACTGAAATGAGTGCCGATAAATCCAAGGAGCAGGAGGTTACAAAGCTCACAAAACTTTATATGGCTGCCATGGAGGTAAAAGGTAATATTGATCCTCAGCTGAAAAATGATAAGGTTAAGCAGGATACTAACGAACTGAGAAAAGAAATGGAATGCTGGAAGGTATTCAAGGATCTTCCGGAAGGAATGGTTCCTTCCGTAAAAAACCTCGGCAAGAAAGCTACAAACGAAATGAGGGCATGGTCGAAGATCCAGAGGATTGAAAAGTCTTATAGAGGGGAGCTTGCTGTTAAAGACGGCAAGAAGAGCGGAACTACACTTGCTCTTGTTGGTGAATGGGCAATGGGTGAAACCCAGAAGGCATTTAGGCGTGTGAAGGAAAAAGGAGAGCTTAATCAGTTTGATAAGGCCAGTATCAAGGAAAATCTTGCAGCACTCCTGCTTTTTGAAATTGTGGAAGTCAGTGAAAAAACAAATAATCCTGCCTTCAAAAAAATGGTAGAGGATATAAAGAAGTCTGACCTCAGAAAGAATACCAATATATTGAATACCAAAGCAAAAGAGATTGCTTCAAGTCCTGAGTTCAATAAGATATATGATAAGTACATGAAGAAAGGCGACTTTAAGGAAAATGTCATTAATTTCCTTGCAAAAGATGCTGAAAAAGAAATGGTAAAGCAATACGAAAAACAACTTGCAAAAAAGAAACCGGTAAAAGCACCTACAGCCGGAAAATAATAATATCAGGAGAATAAAATGGCACCTAAAAAGCTATCTACTCGGGATAAGATTAATAATCTCAATAATACCTACAGTAAACAGTACAGTCTCGAAGACCGTATGTATTTTATGATGCTTGCGGCCGGATATGACAATTCCTCGGTTAACGACAAGAATAAACAGGATATTCCCCAGGATGAAAGATTTCCCGAAGAACTTCGGGATTCCATGGGCGAACTGAAGGCCGGTCTTTATAAGGAAATGCTTGGAGACGGTTCATTAAAGACCATCAAGGAAAGCTACAGAAAGCTTGGATATATACTTACAAGAGCTTATATCCAGATGGGTATGGATTATGAAGATGTACTTAAGACCATTCCGAAGGATGATCCCCAGCGCGAGAATAAAGCAGCATATCTCGTTTATTCCTCCGACTCCAGAGGTAAATATATGTATGCCGGTTATCAGGAGCTTCTCGGATTATCGGGTATATCCAATTATATATCATTTGATGAAGAAGCTGCCGAAACCATCGGAAGGGGTCTGAACTTTTCAAAGAATATGAGCGTTGAGGCATATTTTAAGGCTCTGGATAAGAATGATAAGGAACTGGAGGAATTCTGTAAGGCTAATAACTGCAATAGGGATTTCAGGTATTTTGATGTTTTCAGTAAGACTGCAAAAGAAAAAGATCCGAATATAACGGATGAACAGATCATTAAGAATATTATTACAGATTATACACATGAGTTTGTGTCGATTTGTGATAATTATTCCATGAACATTACCCATGAGGGGCTGATGGATGTTGTTTCCATACTTCCCGAAAACGAGAAAAAGCTTTTTCAGGAGGGGCATTATATCCAGACCGGAAGCAGACCGGTTGATGATGATCCCAATCATGATATCAGCATAATGAAGGGTGACAATGTCGCTCTCGGTAAAAGTGTTCCGGAACAGGATGCTATCAGTAAAAAGATCACAGGCTTCACGGACTGGATCAATAAAGAGGGAAAGGCAAAAGCCGACGAGCTCTCATCTAAAAATGCCGATGCCATAACCGCTAATTTCGAAGAAAGACTGTTCAGTGGCAAAAATATGGGGGCCCGCGATAATGCACTTCTTAGTGAGATATATAAGAAGGAGATCATTAATTCGGATCCTTCGTTTTTAAATGGCGTCTATCATGACCTTGAGAATTCCGCAAAGGGTACGAAACACAAGAATACCATAGCATTTGATAAGATGGTAAATACTTTAAGAGAATATACATTTCTTGTGAAAGCCGGAAGCGGTGGAACCGCACTGGATAAGAAACAGGATCTTATAAAGGACTGTCTTAGTTATATCGGCGACAAGATGGGAAGAGTAAGGACTAAAGCTTACGGTCAGAAGAGATTCGATGATGCACTGCTCATTCTCTCCGATATCATGCCCGAGAAGGACTTCAGGAATCTGATTGGTACTATCAATGCCAAAAGAGGCGCCAAGCCCGGAAACAGTAATTATATAGATTACGATAAAACCTATAAAGATAAATATGCAAAAGGCTCGAGATATAGTGAGCTGAGACAGGAAGAGAGAGCCCGCGAAGATCTGGTGCAGAAATCCACACTTAAGAACAGCACCAAGATGATCCCAAGGGATGAACAAAAAGTAGCCGGGATGGATAAGAAGTTCGGTAAGGGTCCGGATATCAAGACCAGATTCGAGCCCATAGGACCTTTCCGCGAGGCGGCAGAACTTTCCAATAAGGATTTTGCGGCTATAGCATATGCTGCATCCTTTACTTCGGCAGTTATGAATCAGGATTCCAAGAATAAATCCTTAAGTCCCGAAAAGAAGCTGGTAAAATATGGCCGTGAATATGCCGAAAATGCACTCAAAGCTTATCAGAGCGGCATGAAAGAACCGCTGGCTAAGATTCTCCAGGAGGGAGTAAAAAATATAACTACTACCGCAAAGAATCAGTATGCAATAGATGATGCGACGATCTGCAATAACGAAATGCTTGGAAGGATCAGTAATATGATGGATCGTGATCCCGAGCTTATGAGACTTGCCTTTAAAAACGGAATGAAAAAGTCTGATATCGACCGGATGAAGGCGGTAAATGTGGGTGCGGACATAGTTACCCAATATAAGAAATCCATGATCAGGCTTCTTGACGGAAAGTATGATACTAAGGAACAGAGAACCGAGCTTGTAACAGATGTGGTATTTAAATCCGCATGTGATATGTATCTTTATGGAGAAAGAGACCGGAATAAGAAACCAATCGTAAGAGGCTCCATAGATGATCTTGCGAATCCGAAGATACGTAATGTTCTCAGAGATAAAGTAAAGGAATATGTAAAAAAATCCGGTCTGGAGGATAAAAGTGCCGAGATACTTAAGGATCCGCGAAACATTTCCGGATATTTCAGAAGCCTTGGTGAGATCACAAGGCCGATCCTTGCGGCAAAACAGAAAGCTCAGCCTGTCCGTCAGAATGCTAAAACAAAGTAGAGGATTATCATGAAGAAAAGATTTTTTATAATAGCAATGGTTATATTACTGGGTATCTTAGCGGCTCTTATTGTGATCGGCATAAGAAGCTCCCGAAAGAATGATGATCTTTTTGCGGATTCCGAATATCCTATAAGCTATACGATAAAAAACGGTATAATAACCATAAAGCTGGATGGCCACAGGACTCCGGATCTTCCATGGGAGGTCCGTATTGCCGATGAAAGTATTGTGAGCGTTACCCAGAAGAGTTCGGGGCGCGATACAAAGGATACATATATTGTTATGCCCAAAGCAGCGGGCACAACAAGGGTTAATTTTGTCAAATCCATGAATATATCGGGAACAGCAGTTGAGATCGCGAATATTAATCTTCCTCTTTATATCACTTCGAGCGGGAACTCATTTGACACAAGCTGTCTGGAAGAACCCTATCTTGTAAAGGGTCCGGAAGTTATCTCGGAAGGTTCGGATCATCCGGTAATCCTGAATGATACGGGGGCGCTTATGGGTGATATCTATTTTGTAAACGGTAAAGGCGACTGGACACTTGACAGTCCGGATGGGGTTGCGGTTTTCGACTATAAGAGCGATAATGGAAATGATTACGTTAATATAACAAGAGGAAGCGCTTCCGGAGACGGAACCTCTGAAGGAGCAGTGGTCAATAACAGTGAGATAATCCTTTCCAGTTCTTCTCTTAAGAAGAATGAAAAGCTTAAGGTTACATATAATAATGACGGATCAGTAAGTCTGTCACGGGTAACTACGAACTGATAAGGCGGTGTTGCTCTTATGTTGCTCTTGCTATGATAGTATGAGTGCTGATAATACATCATTGGTGTTACATTTGAGAGGTTTGGGATGAAAAAAAGAACAAAGATAATAATAATCGCTGCAATTCTTCTTCTGGCAGCCGTTATCATCGGTATAATCTGTATAGCAAATTATAGAAGCCATCTGTATTTATTTAAGGATACAGATTATCCTGTCAGCATGAAATGGGATGAAGGAGCGCTTCTTGTAAAAGTAAAGGATAAGACCCGGAGTGATATTGTATGGACAGCGGCTTCAGATGATCCTGATTTTATTGTAGTGGAACCAAAGGGTAAGACCGGGACAAAAAAGGCAAGCTATATCCTTACTCCCAAATCTCCCGGAAAAGTGGATG
Source organism: Eubacterium sp. (assembly GCA_017619835.1). Taxonomy (GTDB): domain Bacteria; phylum Bacillota; class Clostridia; order Lachnospirales; family Lachnospiraceae; genus Eubacterium_Q. The sequence goes on along the minus strand of JAFZRN010000019.1, from coordinate 42,865 downwards.
TAAGCTTTACGAAATCCGTAGAAGCTGGAAGCATAAATGTTGATAAGGTAAAGATAGTTTTTCATATATATGTAAAAGAAACTCTGGAAGGATTTGATGTCAGTTTTTCTAAAGAACCTGAATTGATCTTAGGAGATGAGATTATAGGTTCAGGAACAGATCATCCGGTTATTCTCCGCGATAACAGCTCTGATGGTTATTATGAAGAAGGTATGATCTATGGCAATATTTTCTTTATGAATGGCAGAGGTGACTGGACCATTAGTGCTGATAATGGTGACATAGAAATACTGGATTGTGATGAAGAAGACGGAAGTTTTTCATATCTCTTCTATTCACTGGAAGGGGCTTCTCCACAAATGCTGGAGGAAGAAACAACTGCCGGTTCCGATATACCGTCAGCAAGCAGAGGGGATGCAGTTATAACTGCAGATTCAGCTCAGGATAAGAAGGAAGCATTGCTTACACTTTCAAGCCAGTCTCTGAATATTACTGTGACATATAATGTGAGCTTCTATTCAGATGGACATATGGAATTTAACAGGGTAGATAAATAAAGCCTATATAAATGAGGTTGCATATGAAAAGAGTAAATGAAAAAATTAAAAATCAAAAGAGGATCAGATGCAGAATTATTGCAATGATAACTGCCGGTCTTATATGCCTCGCAGCTTTTCCCTCATTTCCCGGGAAGGCAGTATATGCTGAAGAAGCATCTACTGAAGCTGCTGCTGAAATAGAGGGGGAGGAAAAAACGGATGAAAGTAACATCCTTGCTCCTGACACCGGAAGGGTAGAATTCTGGGAATGGAAGAGGTTTGACGGTAATAATGTCAGGTCTATATTTGGCGATAATAAATATCATCCGGTTATGTTCTGCATGTACAAGTTTTATAGTAAAAAAAATAATAAATACTTATCCTTTATAGGAAATTCTATTGATGAACTTCCAGGTGCAACTACCGATGCTGCTTCTGCAAAAAAATTTTATATCACACCCGGGGAAGGAAAGACCAAGTATCAGTTTCTTTCATCTTATGCCGATAAAAGCCATTATTTTCTTCCAACCAAAACAGACAGAGTGAATGATTATAAGTCAGATTTTAATTCTACATCTGTTAATGTAGAATCTACAACGTGTCCTGAAGGATTTGGCAGCTGTTTATCAACCAGTATTGGTACGGAAGAGCATAGTGCTGCATATTTCATAAACTGCGAAGAGAGTCTTCTGATTAAGTCGGATAATCGAGGCGTGAAAAATGCCATATCAGAAGAAGATTTTAACAGCCTGAGATTCTTCACGAAGGGAGATTCTATGGGAGTTCCCTGGGTTATGGTTAAACAGTGGGGAGACAGTACTGCGAGGCAGGCCATCAAAATGTGTTTTCCTAAAAAGCAGATGACGACGGAAGAGGCAATGGTATATCAGCCTGACAGTTCGGAATTCTATCTATATTCAGCTGCGTATCATACCACCGGAGACGGACCGGAACCGACTTTATACGCAAGAAAGGGAAATTATAAGAATGGTGACCCTATGAGTGATAAAGACTGGTTTCATCTCATTTTATATGGTAACATGGCATACATTATGGCATATAATGATGACTATAGAAATGATGTCAGTGACGAAGATTTTTATGCTAATGTCTTTACCGGTGAAACGGATTCTGCTTTCTTTGCAGTACTTGGAAATCAGACTTATCCTTATGTAGCCATTGGAACGAAATCGGCATATTTCATGAATTCAGATGGTCGCCCTTTTGGACCGATGCAAAGATATAATTCATATTGCGTTTACAGACCATTTGTCGGAACACCGCATCTTTTTACCTCTATTACTACACGTACAATTCCCGCCGGAAAGCTGTATCCCATCTCAAATGAAGCATTTATGAAACCAAGTGATGATGGTAAAGATAAAGCAGCACAGTCTGAAGGAATCATTATCCCTAAGGGAGAAACATTAACCATAGAAGGAACTGTCACAGTATCCTGTAAGCTGATAAATAACGGAAAAATAGTTATCAAAGATGGCGGTACTCTTCTAATTAAGAAAGGCGGAACCATATTCCCTTATACAAAGATTTGTGATGGGCAGGGAACTATAGACTGCCAGGGTGGAAATGTGGTCATTATGGAAGGTGGAAGTATATACGGCTTTTGTAATGGCTCAACAAAACCTGATAATCCTTATGATCAGACTAACGCTCCTTTAAGCCTGACAGGTGGAGGAACACTGATCAATTACGGAAATCTTGTACTTACATATGGAATAGTTGATAAAGGAAGTAAGATAGAGAACCGTGCCAAAGGAAAGATTATACTCGGATACAACCGTAAAGATCCTCTGGATCTTAATCCCAATACTTCAAGTTATCTGAGTAAATCAAGTCCGAATAATTATTCTAAAGATTCGGATGGACGAGTTACGATAGGATTATTCGGGATCAGAGAAAGTGAGGTTTCGGTTTACTTTGATCATGAACGAGGAAAACAGTACATAAGCAATACTGTGGATTATAACGGAACCTTGGTAAATGAAAAAACAGCTACGATTACAGGCAAGGATTTAGTATATATCGATATAACCACACCGGAATACTGATGTTTTTCATTCCGGTACGACAGGAGGTAGTAATATGCCACCTATTGGAAAAGATTTCAAGGTAGACAAGAATCATCCTTTTATAGAATATGAGGCAATAACTCAGCAGGTTGTGAATCCCCAGACCAATCAGCCTGAAGATGTGATCATTGGTTATTCTCCGAAGCTGACAGGACTTACTCCGGAGATTATCAGTAATGGTGATCTGGCTACACTTATGTCTTTTTATCAACAGAATCAGGACAAGATGACTGAGAACGAAAAAGTCTATATGCAGGCCCGTATAGAGGCTTCAACAGAGATAGACCGTCTTAGGAATAAAGCATATGCAGATATAGCAGAGGGCAGACAGCCGGAAACCCAGACGCCGTCAAATCAGAATGGTTATCTTGGTTATGCCGACATAAAGAGTCCGGGAATTCAGACCAGTGGGAATGGATGCTGGTCAGTTGCATATTCATTACTTCTTAAAAGTCGTGGCGTTGATCTGTCTCAGGATATCATACGTGGATGGAGACCGGATCAGACAAAGCAAAATCTTACGGATCAGCAAAAACTGAATGCTCAGGGCGAGATAGCCGCAGCCAATCAGCGAATGAATTCCGATGAGATCAATAATATTCCCGAAAATGCAGACCTTCTGACACAGGTGCTTCCGAATACCTCTATGAAAACCATAGAGGCAGTGCCTATATTCATGTCTGACATCCAGGTAGACGGAAAGAATCCGACTGCCGAGGAAGCAAAAGCGATCAAGGAAAAGTATATAGAGCAGTCAGTTACGCTTTTTAAAAAATCTGTAACAAGAGCATTAACAGAGGACCATTCTCCTGTTGCGGTCACAAAAAACGGACATTATATGACTATTACCGGTATATCCGAAGATGGATCAAGGATCCGTTGTGAGGATACGCTTCAGGCAACTGCCGAAGAACGTACCAGATATATTAAGATTGAGGACTTTGTCAAGGATGCCATGGAGGAAAAGGAGGTTATAGATAAATCGACTGATCCTCCGACTAAAAAAACTATTTTCCCGACAGGTTTTGGAATGACATGGCTGTCTGATATTAAAGTTCCTGAATATGATAAGAGAAATATACAGCATATATCAGGAAGACAGGATGAGAAGGATTATATAGATGCGGATGAAGATGGCAATCTGGAGATAAAAATCCTGACTGAAAATAAAGATTATTCAGCTTACGGAAAACCGACTGCAGGTCAGATAGAGGGTAAGGGCCTGAATATACCGGTTGTTATGGATCTGAATGTCCTGCCAGGGAAAACGGTTACCTCTAAAAGCCAGAAAAATTCATCTTACCGTATGGGCAGTTATGATTCATATTATCCGAATAAAGTTTATTATCTGAAGGATCCCACACTAAGCAGGAATCGTCAGAATGGACAGTATCAGATCAATCCTGATCTTGCACCGTCCATAAGACGTTTTAAGAGAAAAGCCGTTCAGGCCCGTAAAAATGGATATCCATATGAACAGGCTGTTCAGTTTCTGCAAGAGGATTATGTAAGGGTCAGAGATTATATATTAAATGATCAGAATATCAGTTCTAGATTTAATGATCCTAATCTGCGAAATGATCTTGATGCGGCTTTTATGAATGATCCCATTGGTTATTCGATATCACTTTCTGATGATCTTGTTAATAATCTCGGGCTTCAGCAGAAGATGCAGGGACTCCCTAACAATTTCGTGGCTACTCTCAGAAATCTGGACAAAAAAGTTGATGATGCGATCGCACATAATTATAAGGGGCAGTTCCTGGATACATTTTTACGCGAGGATGTCACAAAGCTATGGGATATAATCACTGCTGATCCTTATCTCTCCAGAGAATATTCCGGTATAAAGGATACCTTTAATCAGAATTTCACTGCCAATCCGGCTCAGTTTACGAAGGCATTTATCAATGATACCATTGAAGTGTTTGAACTGGGAGGTTTAAGACGATCCCAGACACTTGGATCTATAAAGGATACCAAGCTGATGATGGATATGCGCTGGAGGGCTCTTAATCCCGATGGCGGTCCCGGAACACTTTCTCCCGATCAAAGAAAGGATATGCTTGCTGAGATAGTTGCACTTTCGGAGATCCAGGCCAGAAAGATGATGAAGGGTGATAAGAACCCTCAGACGACTACCAGGGAGCTCAGTGATCTTACCGAAAAGGTAAAGACAGATAAAGCCTTTAATCAGATGATAGCAAACGGTAATGATGTCAAGCTTGCTAAGCTCCGAGATACAAAGAAGCTCAAGAGCAGTCTGATCAGCTCGATCAAGCTTGTTAAAAGCGAAAGGGATTATGATATCTCATCCCATCGTAAGCTTACCCAGAAGCGTTGTAAATTCCTGGCCGCTCGTTTTGAAGAAGCCGGTGCGGGTAAAAATGACAGGGAATTTGATTCTACTCTTGAATCAATCAGATATATCAGTGCAACACAGAATGCTTCCTCACAGGAGGTTATGCAGTGTGTGAACAATGTTAAGGAATATATCAGCGATAAGATGAATGCCCGTGGTGCCGACAGGACAAAGTGGGGACTCTGCATGATGTTCCTTAAGGAGACCATGCCAAGGAAGGAATTCGAGGATTATTGCAGACAGATCAATGTCTCACGCGGTGTGGAGAATAAACCTTCCAGTGCGAAGTACGTAAGTCCGGAGATGTTCGGTTATAAAAAGGAACCGGTAAGATGTGCTCTGGCTGAAACCAAGCATCGACTGCTGGAAGGGAAAGGAACCGAAAGAGACTACGCTGCAATAATAGCAATGCGTACGAAATTTGATTATGTTGGATTCCTGGACGGCGAGAAAACATTTGAAAAGGAAGCCGACAGAAGAAAATATATTAAGGAGACTGAAAAGGTACTGGCAAGTCCGGAATTCAAGAGATTCATGAAGGAAGTGCCCGATGATCAGAAAAAAGCACTTCTCGTAGGAGAATGCGACGGTCTTGTTAACTACAGAACTATTCTTCCTCCGGTTGCCCAGACTCAGACCGTGCAGAAGAACCAGCCTCAGAACAGGCAAAAACCGACTCAGCCGGCTACATCCCCTCAATTATAAAATTTCTAAGATGACAAAAAATGGTATACTTTTTTGTCATCTTTTTTTGTTGCGCTTTTGTTATTATTTGTCGGATATAATGGGAACAGATTTGTGTAATGGACATGCTCGTCCAGAAAGAAAGGAGCATTATAATGAAGAGCTATTAGAAAATGAAATGATAAAAATGATGGCTGATGAAGTGACTACGGATATGGCTATTACTCTTATGAATAATGCCGGAAATGATAAGAGGAGATAAGATATGCCAGGATATAAATTTCCTACAAGAAAAGAAAGAATTCAGCTCCTTGAAGAGCTAAAGAAAATGGAGGCTGAGAACGGAGCCGAGCTTACAGGTAACGATATATATCAGAATTATAAAAAAGCTTTTGCCGAGATGGATAAGGAAATGGAAAAGCTCTCCGGTACAGGAGAGAGGACTAAGGATAATCCGATGGGTCTTGCTCCGGAGCTCACAAAGGAAGCAAAAGAAAAGCTTCTCGGTCTTATGGTTAAGGCAGGAAAAGCCGGGGAGGCTTTTCTTGCTATGATGCAGCAGGAAAAAAAGAGCCTTGTACATGGTATTCCCGGAGTTGTCAATAAGCTTCAGGGTATCATGTCTAAAGATTTTGATGCTATATCTGAATATGATCCCGAGACTAAGCTGACCCTTCCCGAGATTCAGGAGAAGGCAAGGACAAGAACCATAGATCTGAGAGGAGAGACCCTTACAAAGCTCGGTAATATGCAGTCTTCCCGTATACCGATGACTGTACGGGGTTCCCGTGGAGAGAAGAGGAAAGGCGTATTCACCAAGGCGAACTATAATACGGTAAAATCCGATTTTAACAAGATGCTTGAGGAAGCTGCTGAAAAATCTTCTCCCGAGGGAAAAAAGGAAGTAAAAAAAATACTGAGCAGCTACAAAGCATTTCTTATCAACAACAATATTACAAAAAGAAATAATGAACCTATAACAGATAAAGCATCCGATGATTATCTGATCGGTCATTTGAGAAAATACCTTTATAATCATTATCGAGGTGATATGTCATCTGCTGCCCTGGAGGAATTTCTTGAAGAAAAGCTTGAACTGGATGTAAAAAAGATCTCAAAAGCTACCATGAAAAAGCTTACGGACGGAATGAATAAGCTGAGTGAAAATGTTGGTGCGGAGATATCCAACTGGAATCTGGAGCTTAAAGAGGGTGATAGAGTAGATCACCGTAATTCCTGTATGAGTGCGGTGGCAGGTCTCCTCGGAGCTTCAAAACTTGTCGCAAGATCTGACAGCATGAACTATATAGATGATAACGGAAATGTTGTCGAAGGAACATTCATGGACTTCGGAAAGGGACTGGATCTCGATGAGCATCCGGAGCTTTTCAAGCATGTCGGCGACAAACCTTTCAAAAAGATGAATCAGCTGCTGAAACAGATAGCGGATCTTCAGGTCATCGATTTCCTATGTCTTAATGTTGACCGGCATCCGGGAAATCTGATGTATCAGGTGGATAAGGAAGGGAATGTCATAGGACTTCAGGGAATTGATAATGACAGCTCCTTCGGAACGAGAGATATTAAACCTGACGATATTCTGAAGCTTCGTGTTGTAAGTAAGAGTATGGCCGATAAGCTGAACACCCTTACACCTGAAATGCTTAAATTTTCTCTGAGAGGAAGAGGCCTTACAGAGGATGAACTTAATAAATCAGCTGAAAGACTGACTCAGATCAAAGAGTATATTGAAGCAAAAATGATCAAAGTCGTTGATGATAAGAGCTTTAATAAGATTAACCTTGCTGATCTGAAACCACCTAAAAATGCAAGGAATGTTTTTGCTTCCGTTAGTAAATTCATTTCAGACGGAGTTAAGGAAGCCAGAATGTCGGGACTTGGATTTACTCCTCTTGAAGAAGAGATAGATCCAAAACTTAAGGCCATAAGTGCTACGGAGAGAAAAGGAACCGTAGGAGGCGTTGAGGATACATTACGCAGACTTGTTGTCTACGATATAAAAAATAAAGAAGGGCTGGTCACAAAAGCCCGTGGTATGTCAGAAAAGTTCAGAGACCTTCTCGGAGCAGTTGAACAGGCGAAGGCATTTCACACAAAGCTGTCCAAGAGTGAGGAATATGATAAAAAGGCCATGCTCACGGAAATGGATGCAAGACCTGTTTTAAAGGCTTCAAGCACAAATTTCCAAAGCATTATGGAAAAAGCCGATGCATATCTTGAGTACAAGATGAAAGAAAAAGGTGTGAAATCCCTGGATGAGCTTAGGGGTAAGAATAAATATGAACAGAAGCATATTGATTATGCTAAGAAGATGCTGAAATTTGTAGAAGAGTATAATTCGCATCTTGATGGCCCGAAGAATGACCGAGAGCGCCAGGAAACCATGGCAAACTACGAGAAGCGAAATATCGATATGAAGAAACAGGCTGCAGAGCAGATTAAAAAGATGGGAAGGTAAAAAATGACCCCCAAAGGATAAATATGTAATCAGGAGGCTATACTATGAAGGAAGTTGAAGAGAAAAATCAGGTGAATTTTGATTCGGAGATCGATGTTATTGCCAAATATGGTGAGAAATCTCTTGAGCAGCTTGAAAGACATGCAAGGATCAATGCGGGATTCCATGATTATGAAGAGGATTCATTTGCCGATAAGCAGATGATAGGGAATCTCTGCGAACAATATAAGGTTTTCTTTGAAGGAGATCCCGCCTTTAAGAGTTTTCTTGATGAAATGAAGGAATATGCGGAGCTGGATCCCTATACACATGATAATTATGTGAAAGAAAAAGACTTCGTTGAAAGCATTCCTGCTGCGCTTAATAGATTAAATGAGGCGCTGGACGAACAAGAGAGGAAATTCCAGGAAGAGATCAGGGATATCGATGAGGAAAAATATAATCAGCTCTCTGATAAGGAGAAGGAAAAGTTTGACCGCAGATATACAATGAGGCAGGAGACGATAGACAACAGAAGAAGGGCTCTTGCATCTTTTGATATGTATTTTGAAAGTATCACAAAAGGTAATATGAAGGATCTGGATGAGCTAAAAGGCTTTAAGTATACATTGCCACAGTCGAAAAAAGATGAAGAACTGGGATTAAAAAAGACGGTTATAGATACAGACTTCCAGATTGAATATGCCAATAATTCTAAGGAACGCGCGGTTTCTACATTTTATAATAAAGACGGCGTTCTGTGTTATTACATTAATTCAGCCGGTGTGGATATGAATCTAGATCTGGATCCGGATGGACTGGATAAATTCCAGAAGGCTATGGCAGGTATTGCCAATAAAACTACTTATGAGGAAGCTGTTCCGGATGCACCGATATTTCCTCATGAGCCTATGATGACAGATGTGTCACAGCATTATTCCGGAGAATGCTATCTGTATGCAGGACTTCAGAATATTGCCAGGATGTATCCTCAAAAGATCAAGGATATGATCAAGGATAATGGGGATGGAACCGCCACTGTAAGATTGTATGCAAAAAAGTATAATGAAAAGACTTCAAAGACCGAGTTTAATCCGGTCTATGTCCGTGTAGATAAAAAGTTATCAAAGTTTGGCGCGTTAGGAGCTGAATATGAGAGAATGGGTGAGGATTGTCTATGGGTAAATCTGATAGAACGTGCTTATGCCATGAGCGGGCTTCACGAAACTTATGATAAAAAAGAAAACCTTCCTGTTTATACAAGTGTGCCGAAGTATAAAGACTGGAAACCGAGTGTAAAGGCAATCGAGGGTGGACAAGAAGACCTTTTTCTTGAAAATATGCTCGGACCGGAAGGAGTGAGCCATAGGATAGATAAAGCAGAGTATAACGTAGTCAAAGAGGAAAGAACAAAACTGGAGAGCAGCCTGGATGCCCTTAACACCATTAAGGATATGGATATCAATGATCCTGAGTCTATTGCAAGGCACGCTTTTTATAAACACTACAAGATTAAAGGCGGAAAATTGTCTGAAAAGGATTTCCAAAAGCTTCCTGAGAATAAGATGATAGAAGCGGTAGACTCTCTTTTCCCTGATACGGGGGCGAATTTTGAAAATATGGATATTGTATATAAAGCCATAAAGAAAACGGCTGAAAATGTTCTTGAAGAAACAAAGAATATGAAAAGAACACAGGTTATACTTACAAACAAACTTGGATTATCACTTTCCAATGCCATCGGTAGTACCCTCGAACAAGAAGGAATAAAGGATACGGAAGCTGATAATATTGAGAAAGCAATAAGGAAGGTTTATGGGGAAATCCGTACAGGTATTCTGGATATCGGACTGGCAGAAGAGATACCACAAAGAGAAAAAACAGAAACATTCTTCAATAAGGTTAAAGAAGCTATTGACAAGGGGCTTCCTGTTTCCTGTTCGACTTACGGCTCTGCAAATAGAATGAATCTTGCTGATGAAAGACATGCATATTCACTTATCGGAGCATTTGCATCAGATGATGTTCCGCCAAAGTATTACTTCAGGATCAAGAATCCATATACGAAGTTCGCAACTTCTAATGGTGTGGAGTATGTTAACGAAGAAGGCGAGGTGAAGGGAAAGTGGGTGAATGTAAAGGACGGAGTATTCGATATGGAGATCGAAGACTTTGTACATGACTTCGAGCAGGTTCACTATAATGGTGATAAAGCCCTGTCAGATAAGCCGGCAAAAAAGATAGTTGGTTACGATATCATTTCCCCTGAGCAGATAGCTGAAAACGAAAAAAACAGTGTAACAAATGATAAGCTCACTGATTATATGAAATCTGCAAATGATCTTTATGATGCACTTATAAGTACTAATTCTAAATATTCAAATGACTCACAGCAGTATAAAGATCTTGTGGAAGGACTTAAGCAGTTCCGCCACAATCTGGCAGGGGCTCAGGGCAGAAGTATTGATGATATGAAGAAGCTTACTCAGCCGTTACTTAAGCTTGTAGGGGATTATGAAAAGCATGTAAATAAAAGACTCCTCGGACCAACTAATAGGCAGAAAAGAAGAAAGAATGTCTGTACTGAAATACGTAATGTCATGACAGCCATAGAGGAAGGAAGAAATCCTCATCAGGAATATGAAAAGGAATACGCAAAAACTCTGATAAACAAATATTATGACATGAATAAAATACAGGATAAATCCAAAATTGATGAAGTGGCAGAGAGAATGTATAACAATAAGGCGTTCAGAGGAATAGCAAATAAAACAAACATATTTAACATGAAGAATCCTGCAAAGAATCAGATGGAAAATGATCTTAAGACGATAGAAACAAAACTTAAAGGCCGCGGTGTAGATAAAAAGATAGATATTGCTACCATGCAGCCGAAAAAGAATACGGGAATAAGTAAGTGATAGAGGGAAAATGATATGAAGGAAGTTGAATTAATTGATGAGAAGTTACCGGAGTTTGAAAACATCGATCAGAAGATGGAGTATGCCAATAATCTGAAAAAGATCTATGATGCAAAGACTAATCCGGCATTCAGGGAGAGTCTTGAGGGTCCTCTTTATAAGGGCAAGATGGATCAATTTAAGGGTGGTAATCCGGGCAAACTAAGTATAGGACGTTCAGCAGGTTACAGTATAACTGTGCTTGCACTTCTTTTGGAAAAAGACAAAGCGGGTAATCCGAAGTATACCTTTGAAGAGATATGTGACCCGAATGCTTTCGTAGAAGAAAAGCAGAAAATGTTCGATAAATATATCAAGGCTACGCTCAGGGGAAATGATGAGGATAAGAAGCTTATCCATGAAACTTTAACAAATGGTCTTAAAAGAGGCTCAGAGGTTGTGAGCGACTATGCCTCCCGGCTTAATCTTGATGATCCTAACTATGAGTATTCTCCCTCGTTCCAGAAGCTTGCGGGTCTTTCGGTTATGATGCATGATGCATGGCAGGAGTTAGATGCCAATTACAGTAAAGAGCAGCTTGATTTTGTTCAGAGAGAAGCGCCGGATATCAAAACGAAAGATGAAGCTCATGATTATATGCTTGATAAGTACATAGGAATGATGACAGAGTTTGCAAACGACCAGTATAAAATCATGAACGGATATCAAAAAATAAAGAATAATAATCCAACGGCAAATCCTTTGAGTGTTGTTACGGGTGCTTTCATGGTAAATGAAATGAAAAAACTCGTTGAGGATTGGAGAGAAAATGATATTCCTCTTACCGAGTATTCTCTGAAAAAACAGGGAAGAACCTTCTATCATAATCTGGAGGGAGCATTCACAGGTTCTTTTCTTAATGATGACTGGATTGATACTCGGTTTGATGATGAATTATCACAGCAATTAGTGAAGCACAGTATTCAGGGCACACTTTTTAAGGGCTCATCTTATGAGATAAAAAATGAGGAGCTTAATGTTATCAATCCTCCGATACTTGACTCGGATAACAGCAAGGTCATACTTCCAAAGCCTGTCAAGGTTGAGAAGAAGGCTGCAAAAAGTGTTAAAACTGCAAAAGAAGATTTCACAAAGTACGGATTTACTTCTCTGGATCCTAACGCAGTTAAGAAAAATGCCAAGCTTATAGGTGAGCTGTATAAGCTGATCGACGGTAACAATACATGGGGCGGCTCAAAGAATAATAATTATAAGAATACTCTTTCCAAGTTAAAAGAGTTAAAGGAACTTTCCGAAAAGTATGCTAAGCATGGTATGGTACTTGGTGAACCTGAGATGGTCAGATACCGTTCGCTGGCAAATGATGTTGATAAGCTGGCGGAAAAGTACCTTGCCGAAAAGACGGATATCAACTCACCTTATGCTCAAAAAAGAGTTGATGGCATGAAGAAGCTGAGAAATGCACTTAAGGCTAACGTTGCACCACTTAAAGAAGCAGCGGCTTCCATGAAGGAGGCTGTGATAAAGGAAGTATTCGGAGATGTCAACAAGACATATAATGAAACAGATCCATGGCGTTGTGATAATAATGCCTTTTATGGACAGAAGTACGCGGATCCGAAGACGCGTGAGTTAAGTAATAACGGTTTTTCATTACAACGTTCGGGAGCACTCAGTATTTCTATATTTGCGCTTGCTGCTACAGGCAAATATACAATGGACGAGCTGATGGATAACAGTAAGCTCCGTGCAGAGAAGGCTGCAATGTATGATACGGTAGCTGAACATATTAAGAATTCGGCTCCCGGAAATGAACATAGTAAATGGATAGCAGAGCAGATATATAAGGGACAGATCGCAACGGAGAAAATGATAGAAGATACAGCAAAGACTGTCGATTTTTCCAATCCGAATATCCGTCAGAATAAGACATTCTGTCAGATGCTTCATTTGACGCTACATCAGCAGGATGCATGGCAGGAGATGGCACATTGTCAGAATGAGATATTTGAGATTGCAAAGCATGATCATCCCGAGATGAATTCGTGGAATGATTACAAGAAGTGGTGGACAGGAAGGAATACGCCGCTTAGAGATATCAATGATGCAATGAACAAGCAGCAGAATGCGGCAGTCGAAATGATGACTCATAAGGAAAATCTTGATAATACCGCAAGTATATTGGTGCTGCAGGGTGCATTTATCAAAAAAACCTTAAAGTCTCTTGCTGATTTGCAGAAAAGTGAAGCAAAGGATAAGCCGATGAGGGACTGGATTCCTCGGGAAAAGAAAATGGAGAATCTTGCTCTTGCTTCAGCGGTTGGGCAGCAGGAATTAAAGGGGAAGTTCAGATATCTCGATAATGATCCGAAGTTTTCACAGCTTGTTACCAAGGGGATTGTGGACGGCACTCTCCTTAAGAATGTTGAGATGTCCATGGATATGACTAAGGGTAAGGCAAAGATCACGGGCTTTCCTTCAAAAGAAGAGATGAAGGAATACGCGGACAATCAGAAATTCCTTAAAAAGACCGATATGGCGTTAGACAGACTGAAAGCCGGTAAGTATAAGAGTGTTGATTCATTTATCAAGGATTCTGCATATGCAATATTCGGGCAGATGTACAGGATGTCAGGAAACCGACCGCCGATCGATGCAAAGACCGGAAAGAAGCTTACCTTAGAGGAATATGCTGCAAAGAAAATAAGGAGCAAAGATTTTCAGGAGTCCTTAAGATCCAATAAGAATCCTAGTAAGTTCGTAAAGCCTTCTACTGTAGTTAAGATGGCTACGAATGAAGAGAGCATGAGAAAGATCATAGAGACTAATAAGAAAGAAGCACTCCGATATACCAATGCAAAGAAGGGGCCTACGATAAATGCTCCGGTAAAGGAGCCAAAAGCACAAAATGGCGTACCCAAAGTACCAAATGTATAATGAATTAAAAAATGTCAGTTTGCAAACTGGCATTTTTTTGTGTTGCCCTTTTGTTGCACGTTCGTTGATATAATTTTTTATTAGTATAGAGAAATATTAAGTACTAAGAAAAGGAGTTCATGAAATGGCAGATATAAAGTTTAAAGATGTAACACCCGAGCAGTTTGCTCTTAACCTTCGTCAGCTGAAGGATGAGGGTAAAGTAAACGAGCTTGTTGACATGATCTACGAAGCTCATGAAGATTATTATAATGGCGGTATGGGAGATGAAGGTGCAAATGCACGCCTTTCAGAAACCGAAAAATTTTTAAAGGAACTGTCACCTGTAAAGGAAGGTGAAGAATCAAAGAAAGAGGGTAAAGAAATAAACCCGGAGAACGTTGCTTTTCTTAATCAGATCATGCAGGCCTTTTCGGAAAAATATTATAATGCGGTTTACGATGCCGGTAGCAGAAGAGATGCCTACGTGGAACAGATAAAGAGAGGCAAAGTAAAGGGAACTGAGCTTGTAAAGGATGAACCCAAAACAGTCAGGAAGATTGCCCATGATCTTGTAATGAGGGATGATGGTGTAGCTTCTGATGCCTATGTCCATTTCTATAGAACTCTGAATAATTCTCTGGAAGGAAAGAGCATTAACGGTAAAAAAGCACAGGAAATAAATGTTGAGACAAGCGAAAGAGTTTATAAGAGTATTGAGGAGAAAAAAGGCATTTCCCACGAAAAAACCCTTGACTATACGGAGGAGTTCGAAAACAGAGATTATCATAATTCTCTCGGCTTCAGGTATAAGCAGGGAGAGCTTGCTCCGGGTGAATCGCCTTTTGCAGACTTACCAAAGCATCTGAAGGTAGTGCAGTCCTGCAAGTCAGCTGAAGAACTTGAAGCACTTGAGGATTCGCTTAATGCGCTACTCGATCAGCATGATCATTATGAAAAACAGATCAAATCTACGGTTAAGGTTGCTAACCATCTTTTAAAGGAATTTGATTCCATTGACTGGCCGGATAAAGAAACATTAGCATATAAAGATTTACGCTATTGTCTTGAACATTTTACCCACCTCGGTAAAGATTATAAGTATGAATCGGTGGAAATAATATCTGATAAGAACCGAGAGGTCGAGGCTAAACTTGTTAAACCGGAAAAACAAATCTATCCTGCAAGTGCCCAGAATGCTGCAGCGTTAATAGACAGGTCGCTGAGGGAAATGTTTGATAATGCAGCTGATAAATACGAGGATCTTAAAGAAAAAGGAATGACAGATTCTTCTGAGTTTAAAGCAGCTGAAAAGATGGTTAAAACCATGCAGAATATATTTCAGATGAAGGAAAATGCTGAAAAGATCACTGAGGCTTATGCCAAGGCTAATGATGGCGGCAATTTGTCAAAAGTAGAAGATGCAAATCTGAAACTGAAATATATTGAGAAAGCAAAAAAGCTGAATAAGCTGACCATCCTTCCAAAGGTTGGTGATGATGCTTATATCAGATCTATAGATGATTCGCTGAAGAAGCTTTCGGATTCTCTGGCTGACTGTAATGTGAAGCCGGATGAGTCCAAGGATAGTTATGAGAAGCTGGCTGCTTCGCTTATGGAACATAAGAGAATCTATAAGAAGATAAGAGCGGCAGAGAGCTTATCGGATGATAAATTAAAGGAAAAATATACAAAACAGCTTGCGACCAATGCTTCTGCTATTAAGAAGGCTGTTAAGAATTGTAAATCCTTTGAGAAGTCTACAGAAAAAACCGAAGGATTAATAGCTGGAGAGTCAAACCGTATAGGCACTTTGGATGAGCTTTCAGAAAATCTGGAAAGTACGGTTTCCATTCTTAAGAATTCTGCTGCGGAAGTCAGCTTTGATAAGTATATCAGACTTCATTCCGGTAAGTATTCCGGAAAAACCGTTGGTGAAAAGAAGACAAATATCGCCAAGGTCATAGCAGCGTATTCACTGAAGAAGGAAGGTAAAAAATTCAGTGTTAAGGATATACACAAGGCCGCAAATGAGATAGAAGAATTCTACTGCATCAAAACCAATCCGGATTATGATACTAAAAAGGGTGGTAAAGAGCGCCTTATGGATGCCACCAAGGACGAAAAATCAATGATCCGGGAAGCTGTTAATATCCGTGTTGGTCTGTATGGAATTAAGAACGGAAAATATGATGATTTTGTCCGGGATATGAATACACTTAAGGATTCCATGAGAACCTCCAAGGGAAGAAGCAATGAATACACGGCACTTTGCAACGCTATCAAAGAGGCATCTGAAATGAATGAAAAGACGGCAGGTATGACCGAAGAACAAAAAGCGGATGCCTTTGCAAATGCAAATATAAAAGTAGTAATGGCCGTACAGAAGTATGTTAAAGGAAAAGAAACCGTAAGGATTCAGGATAAAGGCAATGACGCATTTGCCAATTCTATGGATGCACTTTCGATAGTATCCAAATATACAAGGCATGAAGGTAAAGCTATGAACGAAAGTGTCATTAAGGTAGTGAACAAGATCAATGAGGTCCGAAAGGACAATATTCTTTCGGACGCAAACAGATTCGCTAAAGGATATGGAGCCGAAAGAGCAAAGATGGCTCATGATAGGAGAATGGCGGCTGAGAAAAGTAAGCCAAAGGCAAGAGAGAATGTAAGATAAAAGGATTTTCGATATGAAGGAAGTAGAAAATGTAAATGATAATCTTAATAATTTCTTCAATCAGGATATAGAAGGTGATGCCGAGGTTAATGAAGAGCTGAATAATCTTCAGGATCAGCTGAATAATGAACCGGAGCAGCAGAATCAGGCAGCTCCGAATCAGGAGCATATTGATCTGAATCAGCTTTTCAGACAGGGAGCCAGACGTGCGAACCAGCGTCAGGTTGCCGAGCTTAGGAGACGTCAGCAGCAGGAACGTGAAAGACAGGCGGCCGAAAGGCGTCAGCAGGAATCTAATGCCGAAGCTGTGAGAAATCTTTACAGACAGGGCAGAAACGAGATGGTCGAAAAGGCTGATCAGGGTTATAAACCTATCACTGATTTTTATGCTCTGGATAATGATTTTCCGATTCCCGACGGTCTTTCCCGCGAAGTGATCTCTGCAGCGGTAATTGGCGCTCTTATGGACAGAACACTTCTTCAGGATTTGGTTCCGGATATGATAAAAGAGGCCGGTTCCATAGAAAACCTTCAGAAATACTTTGTGACCGAAGTTTTTTCGAACGGACAGATTGACGGAAGACTCAATCCTGTATTCAATACTGCATTAAACCGGGTGAGTGCAGCAATAAATGATTATGCAAATGGAAGACAAAATAAGATTAAGGGTTACCTGGAAGCTTATGCAACTTATACTGCCAGTTCGGTCGGAAACATGGGGGTTTCAGCAGGCCTTTCTTCTGATGCTCTGACTCCTGAACAAAAATCTTATCAATTCTGTAAGGAATTCGTAATAGACGGACCTCTTCGGGTTGAACCGAAAGTAACTTATTATACTGATATCAATGAGAAGAAACTTACCAGCTATTCAAAACAGCTGGATTCTCTTAAAGCTGCTGAAAGAAGCAAGCAGAGACTGATAAATGATGTCGGAAGACTGACAAGGCAGGAAAAAGAAGAGATCGTCGGTGAGATGCTTCTTGACAGCATCATAGCCAACATGGGTTCCATTCAGCAAAAGCAGCATCAGGAGGCTGTACAGAAAAACCGTGAGAATACATTTCGGAATATCGGCCTTACTGAGGCTGATGATAACTGGAATCGTTATACCCAGAATCAGAACAATATATTTTCTCAAAAGGCAGAGGAAGCCTCCTATATAATCAATAATAATACGATCTCCGAGTTTGATGTTCTGATGTCGGTTCCTTACGGGAGAGATGCTCTTAAGGCTGCTTACATGGATAAGATCAAGCAGTCGGATATCTATCGGAATATCGTGAATTCTGAGAATCCCAAAACCATGATAGATAATCTCATGATTGCAGATCATGAGACCCAGAAGGGAATCAATGCCCTGTCCGGAATCGAAATCCCGGCTCAGTTTAAAGAGATGGCTAAGACCATAAATGCCGGTTGCAGACCGGAGCTGGAAACTCAGTTAACAAAGCTTAATGCCGAAATGGCAGATCTGGCAATGGGGCATCATAATGCAAATGATCCGTTCTGGGCAGATCAGGAAGAATTTAATGATTTCAGCCGTGATTCTGTTCTGGAAAAGGCTAAGCTGATAGATGACCTTTATCAGATGGTGAAGAAAAATGATACTCTGAACGGCTCCAGGAATTACGGGGATATGAAAAGAGCTCTTAAGGAGCTTCGTGATTATACGAAGGCCCTTGCAATGGATGACAGACCTATAGGCGGTGAGGAAAGAGTTGACTATACAAAGCTTGTCAATAAAGTAAACAAGCTTGCGGACCATTATCTTATGAATAAGGATAATCTGGATAAACCATCCTCATTACAAAAGGTGGCAGGTGTAAGAAAGATGAAAAAGGTTCTTCTTTCAACCCTGCATAATATAGAGTGGGCTGAGAATATCACAGAAAATAAAATAACCGAGGAATTTTTTGGAGATAAATTCAAATTACATGATTCTTTGGACCCTTCGAATGATAGCAATAAAGCATTTTATGGAGATAAATATAGAGACAGACAGTCAAGAGCGATTCATGGCGTACCCTGTAACAAGTTTTCGACTACTCGTTCTGCCGGAACATCCATAGCGATCATGGCTTTGGCTGCTACCGGAAAATACAGTTTTGAAGATCTGATGGATCCAAGATTCTATAGAGAAGAAAAGCAGGCTATGTATGATGAGGTGATCCAGACCCTCAAAAATGGCGACGATCCGGCAAATAGGGAAAAGGTAGCAAGGTGGATTCATGATGGACGTAAGGTCACTGACGGAATGCTGGATGAACAGGTTAAGAAAACGGATTTTAAGAATGTAGATATATATCATGATAAACAATTTACTATGCTCCTGCATATGTATAAAGCCAGATTTGATGTTGAACAGGAAATGTTCCACATCAGAGAAGATTATATTAAGATTGCAAAGCAGGCTGATCCGAATTTCAGGACTATGAACGATGCAAAGGTTTTATGGACTCCGATGATGGAAATAGCTCAGTCGATGGAACGATTAAAGAAAGCCACGATAACTGCTTCCACATCCAGAACGCCGACAACTGTAAAAACCGCAACGTCAGAAGTCATAGGTAATACAGAGATCATCAGAAGAAATCTGGAGATAATGGATCAGAAAAAACAGATGAGTATGAATACTCATGTGAATGACTGGTTTAATGAAGCAGATCATGCTCAGATGGGATTTGTAACCGGATCTCTTCCGAGTGCCCTGGCCCCAAAACTTGGGATTATTGAGAGTAATCCTCAATATGTTAAACCACTTCTTCCTAAGATGCTTGACGGAAGCTTTATGAAAAAAACCAAGTATGAACCTGACTTTGCTCATGGAAAGCTCGTGGTCACAGAAGGCTTCCCTGCTGAAGAAACTATCAGGATTGAAGCCGAGAATCAAAGTTTCCTCAAGAAAACCGATGAAGCAATAAAACGTCTTGAACTCGGAAAAGATATGTACACCAGTAAAAAAGAATTTGTAAGAGACAGTGCCTATGCTATCTTCGGTCAGATGTATCGTGCAGCGGGGAATAAGACACCGGTAGATGCCAATACCGGAAAGAGGCTTTCGCTTGAGGAATTTATGGAAAAGCAGCTTTCGCTGGGTGTATTCGAAAAGTCTCTTAAGTCAAAGAAGAATCCGAAGGCCTTTACAAATCCCGAGAATATAGCAAAGATGGCGAAGAACAAGACCAGGATTAACAAGATCATAAAATCAAATGCCATAAAGAACAGAGAGCATCTTGCCAAGAAGTCAAACAAGAAAATGGTTCAGAACAAAACGGTTCAGAATAGAACAGTTCAAAGTATCTAATGATAGAAAGGGGTTTTGCTATGCTAAAAAACCTCGGTAAATTACATAATTTTCTGATCGACAGGATTCTGAAAAACCCGAAGGTTATATTTGGGGCGTTCATATATGTGTTGATCTTGTCGGTTGCGGGTTTTGCCCTTCAGATGATCCGTGGCTTTGATGGTATGGATCCCACATGGACCTTCAGTACGGGAATCGAATCGATAGGGATATTCATCTGTGCGATCATATACTATAGCTGTATGAGAAGTATGGATGTTGATGAACCGGATGAAAAGATGGTCGTATTTATATCCATGCTTATCCCGTGTGCTTCGGCGCTTTTCCTGGATCTATGTGCGTGGCTGGTTCAGTCTAATCCGGATACTATCGTGCTGAATATCTTATCAAACGGGCTGCTTCATATCTGCTACTATATGATCGGATATATGTTCTGGATCTATGTTTATAAGATGCTCAGATACCGCAGCAGATTGCTGACTCTCACGAATGCGGCCTTCAACATCGGCTTCATAGTTGTAATGATCATCTGTATTGCGGACTTTTTCCTCCCCATATTCTTTTCAGTAGATTCGTCGGGAGAATATAAAAGAGAAGCGTTTTACGTCTTCAAACCATTTTTATATTTCATCCTGGTGCCGGGCCTGATAGAACTGTGTATAAAATCCAAGGAACCGATCCAAAAGATCATAACGATAACTTCGGTTATCTATCTTCCGTTTCTGGCTGAGTTCCTGACTAATGTCAAATTCGGGATATCTACAAAGCCGGGGGCAATAATGCTTGCCATATTGATCAATTTCGGAATCGTAATAGCCGACCGCGGCAAGGATTATGCAAAAACGAAAAATGAGCTGGAGATTGCTTCACAGATTCAGACAGGACTTCTTCCCAGTATATTTCCTCCGTTTCCCGACAGGACGGATTTTGATATATATGCCCAGACGGTACCTGCCCGTGAGGTGGGCGGAGATTTCTATGATTTCTTTATGATCGATAACAGACATTTTGCAATCCTCATCGCGGATGTATCCGATAAGGGAATGGGAGCGGCGCTTTTTATGACTATATCAAAGAGCCTTATCAAAACCCGCGCCCAGATGGGAGGAACACCATCGGAGATCGTGACATTTGTTGACGAGAAGATCGAAGAGGATAATCAGGCCGGAATGTTTGTAACTCTATGGTTCGGTATCATTGACCTTGAGACGGGACATGTAGATGTATGTAATGCCGGCCACGATTATCCTGCGATCATGAAGATGGGTAAGGATTTTACGATAGAGAAGACGGAACATGGTCCTGCTGTAGGACTTCTGCCCGGGATGACATTTCCGGGAACGAGCTTTGACCTGATGCCGGGTGACAGGATATTCCTGTATACTGACGGCATAGTCGAAGCTAAAGCTCCGAATTCGGACAGGTTCGGAACCGAGAGAATGCTGAAGGTTCTGAATGATAACAAAGAATCGGATAACAAGGCATTGATCGATGCCGTTAAGGAGGCTGCTAATAAGTTTTCGGACACTGAGCCTCAGTTTGATGACATGACAATGTTAAGTTTTACATATAAAGGCAGAAAGAATTATTAGGGAGGATACCTGAATGAAAGAAGTTTATGATGAGAATAACCTGGATGAGTTCGAAGTAATTGAAACCCCCTTTAGATTTCCGAGATCCAGTTCCAAAATGGATATGAGGAATTTTGCGACTAATGTCATTTCGATAAAAGTTCTTTTCGGAGATATGCAGGACGAAATGGAAGCGAAAGCAACCGAGTTCCTAGCTGCTACCATGACCTCAAAGCAAAAAAATGATAATGCGCCTCTTCCCGAAAATGAGCTGGAAGTCTATGACAAGCTTGGTAAGGAATTAATGAATCTTGTTGATACAAATATCAAAAAGGATCTCGACATTAATTCCTATGCTTACAAAATGAAGAAGATGATCTATCATCAGATGGAACAGATTGCAAACGGAGATAAGGAAATTCTATATAATGACAGCCATACGATAAATACTACGTATGAAAGAGTATTTAATGATATGCCGCTTCCTCTTGAAAAAGAGGTGACCAAGCTGAATGGTGAAAAGGTTAAGGAGCGTGATATTCAGGCACATAATGAATTTATGGATAAATATCCCTTCTTTGATCTTATTGAGGATAGGCAGGATTACAGGGATAAAATCCAGCTTCCGTACCTAAAGGCTAAGAAGAACGGTAAGGTTGATGATAAGATGGTCAAGGATTATATAAATGCCACCTATGAACATCTTCAGAGACAAAAAGATATTCTTGGTAAGCTAAAGCAGGTTCCGAACGATGAGGAAGTAAGGAGCTATATTCCGAACATCATGGCTTATGATGACTGGGTAAAAGGACGTGTAGGCGGACTCAGAAGTAACGCAGTCGACAGGGAGCTTAAGGCTCTTGAAAATGGCTGGACTCCGGATGATTTTGAATTGATCCATAATCTGTATCAGATGAAGTGTGATCTTGATGTTACCAAAGAGTTACCTGAAAAAGATAAAAAACAGATTACAAATATATATAATAAATTTATGAATACCCGTCTTGGGGACGCAAATGATAAGAAGAAGGCACTTGACTCCCTCAAACCCATTTTCAAAACACATGAAAAGTATGCTAAACCGGATCCGGGCATAAAAATGGAAAAGACGATCGAGCATTTTAAAGGCTCACTGGAAATGGCCTACAAGAGAGAGAATCCGATCGTCATGATCCTTCCTGACGAACGGATAAGAAATGATATGATCGCGTCTCTTGAAAAGATGATGAAGGGGCTTCAGGCAAAGCACCGCGGTACTCTCCATAAGGATGCGCTTGATTCAAGGGAGATGACCGAGCTTAAGGATAAGACAAGGGAAGCAATCAAATACCTTAAGGCTAATCGCGATAAGAATATATTCGAGGATGAAAAATTCGGTAAGATCATGAGTGATCTTTCGGCAAAATCCAATAATTACACCAAAGCAAAAAAATCTGTTGAGGAAAAGCGCCTCAGGGCAGAGCTGATCGACGAATCTCTTCCTGAAAACAGTCAGGAGAGAAGAGATCAGGAAAGAGCGGTCGTTCAGAGGTTAAAGGCATGGAAACCCAAGACACGGATGGGCCAGACCAGGTATGCGGCTTCTAAAGACATTTCCGAACTCTGTAAAAGATTTGATAAGAACAAGGAATATCATAATAAGCATTCAATCGAAGGCACTTCCGTGGTTTATGCTTCAATGCTTAATGAAAAAGCAGAGAGAACTTATGATGAGGGAGTTGATGAGATACTGAATTATTATTCGAAGAAGCCGGTATTCATTCCCGAACATTTTGAAAACGGACTTTATAGTCATGAGAATTTTAAGGCAACATGTCCTGCGATTGAATGTAAAGGTATTTCAAATGACGACTTTGCATTGGTAGCATATGCGGCTGTAATGGATCACAACAATTTTACTGATGAAATTGTGAACAGACATTCGGATTCAAAGAGTCCGCTTGTAACAAAGTATGACAGAGTAAGCCAGGCAAGAACAATGTATACGCTTGATATAAGTGGTGGAACCAGGAAAAACGCTATTAATCATTATGGTGTGGACTTTATAAAAACGTCGCGTGACAAGGCTAAAGAAGCTTACGATAAATACAGGGCAGGTGATAAAAAACCGCTCATTGATATGATGGCGATAGGTATCAGTGAACAAATCTATGAATGTATGCATACCGGTGTCATTACAGGTTCAAGAAGAAATGGATATGCCATGGGTATCGGTCTTCTCGACAGGATGGTCGAGTTCACAAAAAAGGATCCCGAGCTTTATGATGCTGTTATGAAAAAGCTTTCTCCCGAAACTAAGCAGGATTATGAAGACACCATGAATATGAAAAAATATCTTGATAAATGTATTGATGCAGAGAAAAAGCTGGATAATGCGATCAAGAACAATGTAGAACTCAGCGAAGCCGAAAAGAAAGCATGTGTCAAGGATATAATAGCCTATGATTTTCTTACTGTTAACCACGATAGGTTCAGGAATGAGCAGGTTAATAATAATAAGGTTGCTCAGGACTTTAAGAGAGAATACGGTACCCTGGCAGCCCAGATATATAGCGGAGAGAGAAATGATATAACAGGCGACGATCTGATAAAGATTGATACAAAGTATCAAAATGAGTCCTATAAGCCGATCCCACAGATTCACGGAAGACTCAGGACCCAGGAGGGACAAAAGAAGCTGAATGATACGATCAAGCCTCTGGTTGATGCCGTAGATATAAATGCACCTGTTGCGGATATCAGGAAAACTATGAAAAAATTTGCCGGAAATCTCAATGAAAGTATAAATAGAGAGAAGACGATGCAGAATCAGGCAAAAAGATTGGACGCTGCTAATACTAAAAATCAAAATCCGAAGGGCTTGAATCCGTAAAAAAATGCAAAAATATCAAAAATGTGTTGCGCATTTGTTATACATTGGGTGATATGATGTAATCACAAAATCGATAGAAAGGAGAGGTGGTTATGGATATCACAATGAAGATCAGTATAGCAATCATAGTGATCATTACGATGTCATTTATAATTAAGAGACTTATGGAACTCGGTAAAAGAATCCTTTTGGGAATCCTGCTGATAGCATTCATGGTCTGCATCTCTCCCAAGGTTAATGCTTTTCTGATCAACAGGCTCGGCGAGCATGGGCTGCTCGAACAGACGCTCAGCCGGATAGTTGATGAAGATATAGAGACCAAGGTTAAGAGAGATTACGAGATGGCGACCGGAGAGGAGCTGAAGGATGAAGCCCTCCTGGAGGAACTTAAGGCTCAGGCTTTCAGTTATAATCCGGCATTCAGCGATGAGCTGAACATTCTTCTGAACTGTGGATTTCCACAGGGTATTAATAATACATTGATCCTGAATTTTGCAGGCTTCGGAACTGCGAGGATCTCGGCAGGAACCTTCCCGGATTATGTGGCAAAATTCTTTGTACTGAAGCTTACCACACTTGCATCGATCTTTATCACATTCTCGGCAGCAACCAAAATATTCATGGATGACCGGGAATATGGATATAGATACTGAGGGAGAGAGATAACCGATATCCCGTCACAGAGTTACGGGACGGATGAAAAAGGTAACTCTGTGATGGGAATAAGGTGATTCTTTTACATATTTTTGAGAGAGGGAAATGTGACAAACAGTTCGTGACAAACAGATCTGAACTGTTTGTCACATTTTCATTTTGGTGGTAAACTGTCATACATATACATGATAAAAATGTGGGGTGGCGCATTATGGATGAAAAGAACAAAATGCCGGCTGTAATAAATGATTCAGCCTATAGATATGATTCATTTTCAAATGGTGAGGTTCTGTTTGGCAAAAAGAACTGCCTTCCGGCGATGGGCTGGAACAGCTGGAATGCTTTCGGGAGCGGTAATACCGAGCTTCTTACAAAAGCGATGGCAGAGAAGATAGTAGAGCTCGGGCTGGATAAGCTCGGATATAAGTACGTTGTTCTGGATGACGGCTGCTACAGGGCGGCACGTGTCGACGGGCATCTTGAAAGTGATGAGAAGAAATTCCCCGGCGGCTTTATGGCTATGTCCGACTTTATCCACGGAAAAGGCCTTAAGTTCGGAATGTATAATGACGTGGGCTCGCGACTCTGCTCCGGTCTGGAGGTCGGAACCTGCGGCTACGAGGATATAGATGCACGCGACTACATCAAATGGAAGATTGATTATTTCAAGATAGATAACTGCTATAACGTGTGGGATAATGCGACATTTTCAAATCCCGAAAATGCGCGTTTCACGTTTGCGCCGGATATTTATGGGATCAGGCTTATCGGGCCGGACGGCGAAGTGCTCATGGAAATGACTTCGCCCCGGGACGGTATCATAACAGGTACCCGTGCTTTTATCTCAGGTGATCATGTAACCGGGAACGGAACCTATGACGGGACCGGGCCGGATGCTTCGCCGGTCGGTGAAGAAAGCAGTGAGCTGCATTTTAAAATACCTGTCACCGAGCCTGGAGAGTACGGATTATCCGTATTATACCGTTCCGGAAAGTCAGAAGGATGCGGTCAGTGGCTTCAGGTGGCAGTCGGCTCTGAATATTATTATGATGATTTTCTGCCTGAAACTGATGGCGGGAACGGATCTGCGATATGGTCTGAATCAATCAGGATAAAGCTTGGTTCCGGAGAAAACCTGCTCCGTCTCATGAACCACAGACGTCAGGAAAATACGCTTACTTCGTATGCGAAGATCAGGGAGGAGTTTGCTAAGATCGCTCCCGATAGCGACATCATTTTCTCTATATGCGAATGGGGTAAAACCCAGCCACAGAACTGGGGCTATAAGGTCGGAGACTCCTGGAGAATACTGAATGATATCACGTTTCAGGTGGGCTCGGACGGAGACAGCGGGCATGCTGCCTGGGAGGGCGCTTATACCACGAGCGTGACTGCGCAGTATAATAAGGCGGTCATAATGGATGAGTTCGCCGGGCTCGGGAAGGGCTGGAATGACCCCGACATGCTGATGATCGGGATGAACGGCCTTAGTGAGACGATGTGCAAAACACATATGACCATGTGGTGCATGCTGAATTCTCCGCTCATGCTCGGGATGGATCTTAGAAATGTCGAGAAAGGAGACTGGGTATATAGTGTGATCAGCAACAGCGATGTGATCGCGCTGAATCAGGATGCGCTTGGGGTTCAGGCGAAGAGGATATATACTACGAAGGCTGTATCTCCCGATACGACCTATATCCGCGATAATGACAGACTGGATGTTCTGGCAAAGCCGCTGGCTGACGGTAGTGTTGCGCTTTCCTTCATAAATGTGAGCCTTGGCGACAGGGGTGATGATATCTTTATCAGTAAAGAGCTGATAAAGAATTATATAGGTTCGAAAATGATCCGCTTCGAGGAATTCTTCAGTGCATCCGGCTACGAAGTTACGGATATCTGGACAAAGGAGAAAAAGACCGTCTCCGGAGACTGCTTCAGATTAAAAGACTTTCATCCCGACGCATTAAAGGCATGCGATAACGTAACAATAATAATCACCGCATTTTAGGATTTAAGAAATAAATAAGGAATATATTAGAAGCGGGTTAAGACTTTCAGTTTCAGATATTATAAACTGACTCTAGAAAATGAAAAGGAGTCAGTGACAAAATATGGCTGAAAAGAAAGAAGGCAACTACAAACTGTTCTTACTGTTATGGTTTGGAGAGCTTGTGTCCTGTATCGGAGGAGGTCTCACCAGCTTTGGCCTTGGAATATATATCTTTCAGAAGACCGGAAGCGCGGCGGATATGGCTTTCATGACATTCCTCGCATTCCTGCCTGTCCTGGTATTGAAGGTTCCTGCCGGAGTTCTGGCTGACAGGTTCGATAGACGTCTTCTTATGATGATAGGAGACGGATGTTCAGGGCTTGGAGTTCTGTTTATTCTTATATGCATGCTTAAGGGAGAGCCCGCCCTATGGCAGATATATCTCGGTGTGATAATAAGCTCGGTTTTCTCTGCGTTACTGGAGCCGGCATATATTGCAACCATAACAGACCTTCTTACGAAAGAACAATTTTCAAAGGCTAACGGTCTCGTATCCATGGCCGGAAGTTCGAGATATCTTTTTTCTCCCATCATAGCCGGATTCCTTCTTACATTCAGTGATATAAAGCTTATACTCATAATCGACATCTGCACATTTTTCCTTACGATTATCACAGCAGCAGTTGTAAAAGGAAATATACATGCTAATAAGAAAGAGGTAAATGAGTCATTTATCGAAAGCATGAAGGAAGGCTGGAGAGCTGTTTCCACGAAAAAAGGACTGATGCTTCTTATCATAATTACTTCACTTATCACACTTTTTATGGGAATGTTTCAGATTCTGGCAGAGCCGTTTATTCTCTCGTTTTCGGATTCTAAAACTCTCGGAATTGTTGAAACTCTTGTGGCTACGGGAATGCTTTTTTCGGGTGTGATCCTGGGTGTCAGAGGAATTAAGAAGAATTACGTAAGATATCTTAGTCTGGGACTTGTTGTTTCGGGAATTACAATGACGGGATTTGCCCTGACAGAGAATCTCTTTATAATTTGTGCTTTTGGATTTTTATTCTTTGCGGCCCTGTCTGTTGCGAATAACTGCCTCGATTATCTTGCAAGAACAAACATTCCCGATGAACTTCAGGGAAGAGCCTGGGGACTGATAGGATTCATCTCGCAGCTTGGTTACATTGTGGCATATGGAACTTCGGGATTGATGGCAGACTCAGTGGGACGACTTACCGGAGGAGGAGCCGGGAAAGGTGCCTCGATCATCATAATCATTTCCGGGATATGTCTTGCGTTTATCGCCTCGGGTATTACCAGAGTAGATAAGATTAAAGAACTGGAAAGCTAAAAATGTGACAAACAGATCTGAACTGTTTGTCACATTAGAGTTGACAATATTATAAATAATTAGTATTATTTTTTCAAAGGAATGGGTTTGTAACCGTACAGTCTTTAAGACTCAAGCGGGGTGCTCGTTTCTTTTTTTATATTTACTAAATCATATAAATACATTTTTTCGTCCGCTTCTTGTCGAATCAATACTTCAATACGAAAAACATTATATCTAAGTATTTCTCCATCTGATTCATATACAGGTAAGGCAAATCTCGAAGTAAATCGATACCACCCTAAACGCGCATCTCCTTTGTGTTTGTAAGCAAGATTCTCCTTATATCTTTTATTTGAAGCATTTTCAATTAATTGTGGTATGCCTTGTGCCGCATTAGCTTTAGCCTTTGCAAGTGTTCCCTGTAATCTGGCGGAATCCTCTGAACCACTATATTCATCTGGAAAATCTTTTCCAATATATACAACATCCCCTGATTCTGCTATTTCAAAAAAACTACCGATATACTGTTTAATATATTCTTCTACTTCACTCCAATTAATCTTTCTTTTTCCACGAAATCTAATATCATTTATTATGACAATATTCCTGTTATCAGCATCTTTTATTACAGAATAATGTGTATTCATTAACTTTTCCTTCTTGGGTCAATACCATACTTTTGCCTAAGTTTTTTCATTGCTGTTTTTCCGTCTACAATTTTTCCTGACTCATAATCAGATATTCCTAATCTAAGCATTTTCATATATATACTGAGTCTAAGATACGTTTGTTCCTCATGGCTCATATTATCCAGAGTGTTCCTGATGAGTTCAAACGATTCCTCATCTATCTTATTCTTGTATTTAAAACAATCACAAATGCTTCTTTCAATATTGTAAATGTAATACTTTCCAAAATCCGTGTTAACCTCTTCAATACCCTCTTCAAAGATAGAATCCGAGATATAATACCTGTTGGTCGGAAAACCCATATCCAGTTTATGTCTGTCAGAACGTCTGGTAGCCACCGACAGCTTTGACGGCTCACGTTCTATCAAGCCATGCATATAGCAGGCACTATCCGCACAGATTACGGCCTCCGGATCAGTCATGGAAATCTCAATCGCCTTATAATCTTTCGGTTTCACCAAAGAATCATTTACTATCCAATATATGCCAAATGATACCTTTTCCAATCTATGTTCATCCAGGAGAGATCCAATCTGCCTGGTAGTAAAACCTTTTTGGAACAGCTCTGAAGTCTCGACATATCCGTTACTTTCATTTGCCATTTCATCTAAACGGTCATAGATCATTTTTCGCATTGTTTTAGCCCTATATATTATAAACAGCACTTATTGTTACACACAAAATATAACACTTTTTAATACACACGTCAACCAAAATGTGACAAACAGATCTGAACTGTTTGTCACATTTTGGTTGCCTTTTTGGGGAGGTTAAGGTATCCTTTTCAGATAAAGAAAGATAATGTTAAGGGTGCATGAAAATGACTTCAAAGGAAAACAAAGCTAGCATGAAGAAGCTCTACAAGATCATAGGTATTGTCCTGCTCGCGGTGGTATGCATCGTCGTTCTTTTTTTGGGCCTTACTATAAACAATCTGAAAAAGAGATCGGAAGAAAACTTCGATAGTATGCAGGTGAGGATATCGGAGAAGCTGATCAGGAATTCATATAACAAATACATACTCAAGGAATCCGAAAAATACGATAAAGCATGTGAAAAGATGATCGGTCGGACGCTTACCGCCGAGGAAAAGGTGACCCAGATGAAGCTTTTCATGGGAGAGGTTGCGTGTAATGTAAATACAGGTTCCATCAAGTCAAAAAAGCTCGGGATGGAAGATTACTGGATGTACTATGATTCGGACATGAACCCGATCCTGCCGGATGAAAACGATGCTATCTACTATCAGGTCGCTTATGAAGACGATGAATGTAAGGGAAAGCTGTATTACATTTATACCGGCGATGAGTTTTCCAAGGCGATGTCGGACGTCAAAAATCAGATTGCCGATGGTGCCGATGCTCACTTTACGATAAAGAATCTCTACATCAAGGATTTTACCTTCGTGCCGGAATATCTTGAATATTACTGCATAAGTAAGGATGGAAATGTCTCCGAGATCCAAACCATTTCCATGGATAAGACTAAGGAAGAGATGCTGGCCGACGGATATGAGCTGGTTGAAGTTAATGAGTCTTTTATGGATGAGAATTATCTGGGTAACTTCACGTATGTAGCTTCCCGTAACACCGAAGTGGAAGAGGTCATGAACAAATACCTTCAGGAGTATAAGAAGACCGGTGGCGCAAATCTGAGGAAGGTTCTGAAAAACGGCCTGATCAACTATGAACTGATAGATGTCCGTGCGTGCGAATTCGAAGGGACCGATGAAAAAATCTATATGGTGACGTATAAGAAAAATGTCCTTTTTTACGAGCTGCTTCTGTAAAGATTCGTGAGGGCTTAAAAAAAACCGGTTGCAAAGAAACGGCTTTGCTGTTATACTCACCGTGATATTACGAAAGAAACGGAGGAGACCAATGAGAAATATTTCTTGCAGATAATGGTATATACTTATTGCAGGAGAATTTCTTATAGTGTCTTTTTTTGGATATATTGTCGGATCATATTATGCCCCGCGGGAATTTCCCTGCGGGGATTTTTTTGGAGGTATGATATGGCATTACTACAAGTTTCAAATCTGACCTTCTGCTACGAAGGCAGTTTTGACAATATATTTGAAGAGATTTCGTTCTCGGTGGATACCGACTGGAAGCTCGGTTTCATCGGCCGGAACGGAAAAGGAAAGACAACGCTCCTTAATCTCATGCTCGGAAAGTATGAGTATAAGGGCAGTATATCAACGAGTGTTCATTTTGATTATTTCCCTTATCCAATAGAAGCGGCGGATATGGATAAGACGATGGATGAGATGAGCTACGTCTGGAAGCCCGAGGCCGAGAGCTGGCGCATTATGATCGAGCTTGGTAATCTCGGAGTCGATCCCGAGGTTCTCTATCGTCCGATAAGGACACTCAGCTTCGGTGAGCGGACCAAGGTCATGCTCGCAATCCTGTTTTCAGGTGAAAATGAGTTCCTGCTAATAGATGAACCGACCAACCACCTGGATAAGACCGGACGAGAGATCATAACCCGGTATCTTAATTCCAAGAAAGGCTTTATCCTCGTATCCCACGACAGAAAGCTTCTGGATGATGTATGCGACCACATGCTGGTTCTGAACCGTGAAACCATTGAGGTTGTATCAGGGAACTTCAGCAGCTGGTGGGAAAATAAACAGAAGGCGGATGCATTTGCCGAGGCCGAAAACCAGAAGCACCTGAAAGAGATCGGCAAGCTAAAGACTTCTGCCGACAGGGCATCGCGCTGGGCTGATAAGAATGAGAATACGAAGATAGGATTTGATCCGATCAAGGAGCATGACAGGAATATATCGACGAGAGCTTATATCGGTGCAAAGACAAAGAAGATGCAGTCCAGAGTAAGCAACTTCGAAAAACGTATCGACAGGGAGATTTCCGAGAAGGAAGGGCTTTTAAAGGATATAGAAAAGGTTGATGACCTTAAGCTTAATCCGATGGAACATCATAAAAAATGTATCATTGACTGTAAGGGTTTCTCGCTTGGTTATTCGGATAGCCATAATGCAGTACTGGAGAATCTTTCATTCCAGTTAATGAGGGGCGAAAGACTGTTCCTTGCCGGACCTAACGGCTGCGGAAAGTCGAGCCTTATAAAAGCAATACTTAAAGAGGCGGAATATGATGCAGGCGATGTCGGAGGTATGACAACATCGGGACAGCTGGATGTCGCAAAAGGACTGATAATCTCCTATGTGAATCAGGATACATCGCATCTTAATGGAAGCCTTAAGGACTATGCCGAACATGAAGGGCTTGATTACAGCCTTCTGCTTACACTTCTCAGAAAGCTTGACCTGAGCCGTATCCAGTTCGAAAAGAATATGGAAGAATTTTCTGAAGGACAGAAGAAAAAGGTTCTGCTTGCGGCAAGTCTTCTGACACCCGCACATCTTTATATCTGGGATGAACCGCTGAACTTTATTGATGTATTTTCGAGGATGCAGCTTGAGAAACTGATAGCACAGTATAATCCGACAATGATACTTGTCGAGCATGATGAAATGTTTCGCGAGAAGCTTGGGGGCCGGGTGCTTGGGCTCTATGAATAATAAGGTCTTTATGATATAATAAAGCGTACTTATGAGATTACCGTAATAGCTCTTAAAAAACCGATTGAGATATGAAGAAAGCATTTGAAGACAGCAGAAGATTTTATAATGATCACGTTGCACCGATGATCCGCGAGAGCTTTCCGGAATATGAAAGCCGTATTGCGGTGGGTATCGCAGGGGAGGGCTCGGACTGCTTTGGTTATGATGACCTGATGTCAAGGGATCATGACTATGGGACGGGCGTATGCCTCTGGCTTACCGATGAGGACTATGCCGGGATCGGACATGATCTCAGCGATAAGTACAACGCGCTTATCAAGGCTGAGGGCATCACTCTTACGGCCCGTCTGACGGAGCGCCGCGGCGTGATGACGATACATGATTTTTATTCAAATAACCTGAACATCGACTGTGATACGAATGGGGTTTATCTTACACAGAATGAGTGGCTGAGCCTTGATCATAACTGCCTTGCGACTGCGGTCAACGGTGAAGTATTCAGAGATGATCTTGGGAATTTTACAGCTTTCAGAAATTATCTTCTGGATTATTATCCCGATCGTGCCTGGAAATACCGTATCGTAAATGAGCTTCATACATTTTCGGCTGCACTTCAGGTTAATTACGCACGCTGCATGACAAGAAATGATATCGTAGCGGCAAAGCTCTGTCAGTCAAAGGGACTCGAAGCGGCGATGCAGCTCTTCTTCCTTATGAAGAGAGTATATCCGCCATATTATAAATGGACCTACAGGCGCCTTACCGAGATAGATGAGGATGGCAGGTTCGCACAGCTGATAAGAGAACTGGCTGACCTTAAGGCTGATCCGGAGGCCTGGACAGATACTTCATATAGTCCTGTCTCGATAAATATGAATGACCGTGTCATTTTCATTTCCGAACAGATCGCATTTATGATAGCAAACATGATGAAGGAGCTTGGACTGATCAAGATCAATGACCCGTATCTCGAAAGATATGTGGATGAAATATTAAATGGGTTGAGATAATTACCCGGGAGAAACCGAGAGATGAGTACACATTACAATGCATTTATATCTTATAAGCATGAAAAGAAGGACAGCCGTATTGCCGCGCTGGTCCAGAAAAACCTGGAAAACTACAGTATTCCTTCCAAGATCAAGAAGGCTACGGGAGTAAAGAGAATCAACAGGATCTTCCGTGATAAAAATGAACTTCCGACCACAAGTAATCTGAGCGATACTATTCTTGATGCGCTGAATAATTCGGACTATCTCATTGTCATCTGTTCCACCAAGACCAAGGAGTCAGAGTGGGTAAGCCGTGAGATAGAGTTCTTCCTCAGGACCCACACAAAGGATAAGGTCCTTACCGTGCTCGTTGACGGAGAACCCGGAGATGTTATCCCCGGTCCGCTTCTATATGATGAAAAGACAGTCTATAACAATCTCGGAATGCCGACTACCATAAGGGAGAATCTGGAACCGCTTTCCTGTGATTTCAGAATGCCGGTAGGCAGGGCCAAAAGGATCGAGCTTCCGAGACTTGCGGCCGCACTCATCGGCTGTTCTTATAATGACCTTATGAACCGCCACCGCCAGTATGTGATGAGACGTGTCATCCTGGCCTCGGCCGCTGCCATCATGCTCTCGCTCCTTTTTGCGGGATACATGTTCTACAGCCGAAGGCAGGTTCAGAAGAATTATGTCGAATCTCTCAAAAACCAGTCCCGTTTTCTTGCAAATGAATCGGATTATCTTATGGAAAAGTTTCAGCGTATGACGGCTCTTCAGCTGGCACTCGAGGCTCTTCCCAAGGATGAAAATGATCCCCGCCCCGTGATCCCCGAGGCAGTAGGAGCCCTTACCAGGGCGTGCTATGCCTACAGGGCTTACTCCGGTTCGAGGATCGATTCCGACTGCAGCTATAAGATGGTAGATGTAGTTAAACATTTTACTATATCACCTGATGGCAGATATCTTGCCGCTGAAGATAAAAGCGCAAATGTCGCTATATGGAACCTTGAAGATTATTCACGGGTTTATTACGGTAATGCCGGCGGATGGGTCAATAATATTGAATTTATGCAGGACGATTCCCTTGTCTATTACGGTGATAACAAGGTTGTTCTTGTTGATGCCAAGTCCGGAACGGCAAAATGGACCTATAAGCTTGATAAAAGTAAAATCTTCAGTTCCGAAGCCCTTGTCGTTTCAGATGAATATATATATCTTCCGACTTCGGACGATAAGCTGATGGTCATAGATCCCAAGGACGGAACTCCGGTAAATGAATATGATGTTCCAACCGGATATGTTCCGTCGGAAGAAGCTAAAAATGATACGGAAAATAATTATTACGGACTTGATGCTTCGCTTACCGATGCTATTCAGGAGCTTAATGATCTCGTTGATTCTTTTTCAATCGACGGCGCTTCCGAAACCGATGCGGATTATTCAAATGATATCTATCTCAGTGACACTCTGATATCAGAGGAAAATGATAAGATAGTTTATACTTTCAACTCATTTTCGGATAGAGGAGTGCTGATGAGCTTCGACACTAAGACGGGAAAGAGCGAGTGGTATGATCAGACACCGGGTATGATCTCCGAGACAAGTCTGATAGATAAAGATCATGTAATGATCCAGTATCTGGATGATGTATATAATTCGAGTTCGACTTTGGGCGACACAAAGATCCAGATGAAAAATCATTCCAGACTTGTATGTCTTGACTTAAATACCATGCAGGCATCCTGGGATATGGATTTCGAAAGTACCGAGACAGTGATCAACACCGGCTTCCTTTATATCGAGGAAAATGATTCGGTTACCTTTTATAATGGAAATATCTACAAGGTAATAAATGCATCTAATGGTGAGGTTCTTTATGAAGGAGATGTAAATGATTCGATAATCTATGCATTCCAGTCCTCCGGTGCCCAGATCCCGTATTTTATCACACGTAACGGAAACATCTGCTATCCGGCCGGACCGGATGATCCCGACAAGATAGTTATAAGAACGTATTTTTCAGATGAGCTTGATATTGCCGATATCAGAAAAGGAAGCATCTGCGTTCACCAGAATTCTTCAAAAGAGCTGATAAGCTACAGGTCGGGATTATTCGATGAAAGCTGGAAAAGGATAAAAACTCCGGAAGATACATTTGAAACGGTTCCGGATAATTACTTTCTTGATGATGACATATGTGCTTATTTCCCGGATAAGTCCAAATGCCTTACGATGATAAATCTGAATGATGAGGATTATGACTGTCAGATGGTTGCTTTTGATGACGGTGATGATTATGTCTATGAGATCATGGGTGCTTATAACGGAAAGCTTTATCTGACATACACGAAAGACGAAAAGCAGATGCTTATAGCCGTAGATAAGACTACCGGTGAAAAGGAAGAAACAGTTCTTTCTGATCAGGAAATATCGGCATACAGCGCTCTTACCGAAGATGATCCGGTAATTTACTTTTATTCGTATGACGAGAACTATAATCACGTGCTCTGCAGTTATGATCTGACTACAAAGGAAACAAAGGAATATAATATTCAGCGTAAGGATGCTTCGAACAGTCTTCCTGAATTTTTCATGACTGAACCGGTTTCGCTTAAGAGCCAGCATTCGGTATTCTGCTACAATGATGCAGTCAACCGTATAGTTGATACCGAGTCGGGAGAATTGATCGATATCAATCAGCCTGAAATCTGGATGGGCACAAATTATGTGTCTTCTCTCGATGGGGCGGGGCTTTATGCGGTGTCCGACGGAAGACAGATACTTATAGTAAGTCCCAAGGGTGAAACGTTATATACGCTTCAATTCAATGGGAAGTTTCTTGCAGGTGTGAAGTACTTTAAGCAGAAGGACGGAACTGAACTTATCCTTGTAATTCAGGATAACGGAACCATCGTAAGATATAATGTTTCCGACGGAAGCTTTGCCGGAAATACCGTCATATCCGAAATGGAAGGCGAAACAAGCTATGATGACACTATCTATTTCCAGTATGATGAGAGTAAGGATATCTTATATATCCGCCACAGCGGTTTCAATGCCCTGACTGCGATCGATACAGAGTCATGGGTTCCGTACTTTGTGGTCGAAGCCTGCTTCGGTTATCATAAGGGTACGGACAGATTCATTACTTACGGAAGACTTGATTCGGATAAATATGCGATAGGCTATTTTCAGAAATACTCGACAGAAGAGCTAAAGGAAAAAGCCCGTGCCATTTTAAATGGCGCCGAGCTTTCCGATGAACAGAAGTCGCAGTACGGAATATCAGATGACTGATACTTCTTTATATAGCTGATCCATCAGCCTTCTTCTTATTACGTAGATATCATGTGGATCATCTTCCCTCGAGGCGATAAAGTCGCCGGGAACACCACTGTAATACTTTTCTTCATCCCATGCGGTGAAGAGCTTGACATGAGTTGTGAGCGGCTTGGCATAGACCCGTGCGCCGCCCTTGGCTATGACGCTTCTTACGTGTTCGAGGACATTTTTCCTTTCGCCCGTAAGCATATCTTTAATACTTGGATCATATTCAAAGCTTCTGGTGTAAGCTTCATCTGAAAAGGTGTAGCTTCTCCGGAGCTTTTCTTCTTTTATGGGATAAACCTCTCCTTCGACTCCGATCATGAGGAAGGTCTCGTTATCTATCCTTACCGTAACATCTCCTTCGAGAGTACGTATCTCGACAGGGGTTCCTGCTGGGAAGAGGTCGGTCATCTTGACGGTGCCGAGAAGCTGAGGTCTCTTTTCATATAGCTTCATGTCTGATCTGTCGAGCTCGGCAGTGCGGGCGTAGAGTATCTCGTACTCGGCATAGTAATCATCGAGACGCTGGCGGATGAAATCATTTGCGGTAGCACCGTTAACACCTACTCCGGCCAGAGCAAGCTTATCGGGCCAGAGGATTCCGCCGGCTTTATAGATATGTCCGCCGCCTCCGCCGAAGCCGTCTGCTATGTAGTCGGCTACTTCATCGGCGTGAACTTCCTTCACACAGCTTCTTACCGAGAACTTGACTTCGGTCGGGCTGTCATAATAAGCGACACAGATATCGACATTTTCCGTTTCCATTGAGAAGTCGCTCATTACACCGAGTATCACTGGATCGCAGGGCTCAGCCTGGATGATGAGATAGCGGTGCTCCTTGCTGTACTCGCTTCCGAGTATGGCTTTACCGGTTATCTTCAGCTCGCCTAGGGTGATGTTGGAATTACTCATCTCTTTCACAAGGCTCTTGTTGATGATGAGTGAATCTATCATATCTCTGTCGAGAGGATGGGAAACCTCGGAAAGCTTGTTGGTATCGGTATAGAGCCCGTAATAGAGGGCTGTCGAAAGCTTAACGTTATCGTCCAGACTTATTCCTTCTTCACGAAGCATATCCCACATTAAGGTTGAGCAGCTTCCGAGACGGCTTCTGACCTCCGAAAGGGGCGGAAGTTCGCCGGAAATCTGGTGGTGGTCGATCACAGCTATGGTTTTGGCTTCCGTGGTCGTGACATTTTTCTGGCCATACTGGCAGTCGGTAAGCACGAGAAGCTCGGGCACTTCATCAAAGTCAGGCTCATAGCTGATGGGTATCTCGAGAGCTTCCATCATGAGCATAAGACAGAATTTGCCGATCTTCCATCTTCCGCGATAGATGAATCTCGGGTCTTTGCCGTTCTTTTTAAGATATGTATAAAGGGCGTAGCCTGACGCGAGCGCGTCAGCATCGGGATTGTCGTGACACTGGATCACGATATCGTTAAAGGAAAGCAGTTCATGTAATTTCATCTTCTATCCTCACTTACTATAGAATGTAGAGATAGTATAGCATTAAAAGGCGGTTTCTACAATTGATTTTGGATGGTATCCAATGGATACTTTTGCGGAAAATGGGATGATTTGCTTGAATGAGATGCTTTTAATGTGTATAGTATAATTGGTTGAAAATGTGGGACCGAAATTATTCAAAGGGGGAAGATGCCGTGAGCAGTGAGGTCAATAAAACCGCAATAGTGATCGCCATGATACTGGCCTTTCTTCTCGTGTTCTTTGATCCCTTTTATGATGCGGACTGCTTTGTCACCGACCATCTTTATACGCATTTTTCCGGAACCGACAGCAGGATAGTGATAGTCGGAGTGGATGAAGAAACTCTGGCTGAATACGGAAACTTCAATCTCTGGTCCAGAGAGAAGCTTGCTGAGCTTATCAATCAGCTCTACAGTGACCCGGCAAATGCGCCGGCAGTTGTGGGACTCGATTTTATCCTTTCCGAATCATTGGATAAAGAAAGCGACGGCCTTCTTGCAGAGGCTGTTAAGAATTCCGGCGGACGGATCGTCACCGGTTCAAATATTGTCTACAGAGGCCGTGTCGAACGCGGGGCAGGAGAAGAGCTCTATTATAATTCGGAATACATTTCCGATATCGAGATGCCCTATGATGAGCTTAAGGAAAATGTCACGGTCGGTTTTACAAATGAAGGAATAGCAGATGACGGCTATATCAGATATGCGATGAAGACCGTCATGATTCCCGAAGATAAGATAGATTTGATCGGAAATGATTTCCAGGACAGCTTTGCTTACGAGGTTTATAAGCAGTACTGCGAGGCTGAAGGGCTTGAAATAAAGAAGATAGCCACAAATTCTGGCGGACAGTTCCAGTTCAGGTATTCCGGTGAGACGGGAGAATTCTCAGAGGTCAGCCTGAGTGCGGTACTTTCGGGGAAGATCCCTGCGGAAGCATTCAGGGATGCGATAGTCATGGTAGGCGCTTATGCGCCCGGTTTCCAGGACCGCTATCAGCCGGCAACGGACAGAAAAAATCCGATGTACGGAGTAGAGATACATGCCAATATCATTCAGGCCTTTTTCCAGAATAAGACCATGGTTGTGGCAAATAAGATCATCATGGCTGTCATTACTGCTCTTCTTATCGGAGCCTTCATGATAGTAATGAGAAAGAAGAAGGTAAGCCTTCCGTTATGCGTGGCATTTTCGGTCCTGGCGGTGATCATTTATATGCTTATCGGTAAGGCTCTTGCAGTGGGCGGGATCGTGATACCGTGCGTTTATATAATCTTTCTCTTATTCCTTGCCGATTTATATTTCATGATAGACATATATCAGAGAGAGCTTAAGGCTCAGATGTGGTCCTTTACCGAGGCCATGGCAGCCGCTATCGATGAGAGGACTCCGTATAATGCAAGCCATACCAGAAATGTCGCCAAATACTGCGGCATGATGGCGGACTACATGAATTCTCTTCATGCGAAGGGTAAGGAAAAGGAGCATTTCTCGACAAACAGGCGTGAGCAGCTGGTGATGGGCGCTCTGATGCATGATATCGGTAAGATCGCCGTTCCTCTTGAGGTTATGAATAAAGCTACAAGGCTCGGAGGAAGGGAAGAAGAGATAAAGAAGAGGCTCGACATCATTTGCCTTAAAGCAAATGTGAGATATCTTCAGGGCGAAAAGGACGAGGCCTGGTACAAGGATATCGAGGAGAAGACAAAGACAGCATGGGAAATGATATCGAAGGTCAACGGAGCGGGCTTTGTTGATGAAGAAACCCGGGAAGAGCTTGCAAAGGTTCTTGAATATTCATATGAGGATGAGCCGTTCTTTACGGACAGCGAGAAGGAATGCCTCAGTATAGTTAAGGGTACACTTACCAATGAGGAACGTAAGGTAATGGAGAGTCATGTTACCATTACGAAGCGTATCCTTTCAAAGGTACATTTCAATAAATATTTTCGGAATTCGCCGATACTTGCCGGACAGCATCATGAATGCCTTAATGGCAAGGGTTATCCGGACGGGCTGACAGCTGAGGAGCTGTCGACTGATGCGAGGATAATGGCTGTTGCGGATATCTGCGACGCGCTGCTTGCGACGGACAGACCATATAAGAAACCTATCCCGATGGAGAAGGCCTTCGACATCATGAGGGATATGGCGAAGAACGGAAACATAGACGGGAAGTTGGTTGAATATCTATATCAATGCCTTAAGGAGCAGGAGGAAGCCTCATGAAGTTTAAGGAATTCTTAAAGACGAAAAAAGGAAAGGTTGTTACGATAGGCGGGGTCTCAGTGGTTGCCGTCGGCATTGCTGTTGCCGTGATCCTTCAGGGATTGGGGTACAGGAGTATTCTTGTACAGCAGGTTGAAGGAATCGTAGATGTCATCGGCGAACGTAACAACGGTCAGGCATATTCGGGAGAGAGGCTCTACAGCGGTGACGATGTTACCGTGAAGGATGAATCGTCTCTTACTATGTGCATGGATAATGATAAGTATGTCTATGCGGATGCCAATACGCACTTTACACTTGAATCCAGTTCGAATAGGAAGAACAGCAGGATAAGGATTAATCTTGATAAGGGATCCGAGCTGAATGTCCTTAAGTCAAAGCTTAAGCAGAATGATTACTATGAGGTCGGGACACCGAATTCGACCATGTCTGTAAGAGGTACAACCTTCAGAATGACTGTTTATGAGGAGGGAGGACTGGTATATACACTTCTCGAAGTCGAGGAGGGCATAGTATTGGCTCAGCTCATGACCGAGGATGGGACATTTACGGGAGTTGAAAAAGCTTTCAAGGCCGGAGAGAATGCTCTTATCAGAGGAAACTATGATTTCTCCGAATTTGTTATGTCAGAGGAAGGAAGTCCTGTATGGTATCTTGATTATAGTGTACTTCCCGAGGATGGAGTTGAGAGGCTGATCGCACTTCTTAAGTCAGTTGAAGAAGAGGGAGAGGAAACAGAGGAGGAACTGACGACCGAGGAACCGACTGAGGCTACTACGGAAGCTGTTACCGAAGAACCTACACCTGAACTGACCGAGGAACCGACACCGGAGCCGACTGAGAAGACGACAGAAAAGACTACTCAGAAGACGACTCAGAGTACAACCGAAGAGAAGACTGAGGAAAAAACCGAGAAAACTACCGAAAAGGAAAAGTCAAAGAAAGAGAAAAAGACTACACATACGCATAGCTTCGGTGACTGGGAGACTGTTAAGGAACCTACCTGTACCGAAGCCGGATTAAAACAGAGGAAATGTTCATGCGGTGAGACCGAATCCGAAACGATCGCTCCACTCGGACATTCATGGAGTGACTGGTCAACTGATACGGAGCCGACCTGTGAGGGTGCCGGATCAAGAAGCAGATACTGCCAGCGCTGTCAGGCATCCGAATCCGAGACCATCGATCCTCTCGGACATGACTGGGTTGAGACAGAGAGAGCTACAGATTCATCTACCGGAGAGAAATATGTAAAATATAAGTGCCGCAGATGTAATGCGGAGAGGAAAGAATATGTAGACTAATTGATCTGATCAACATATTCTTCGAGGCAGAGACCGCTTTCATGAATCTTAAGTGCGGCCTTTCTACCGACATAGCGGTAATGCCAGGGCTCATCGGATATTCCTGTGATGTCTGACTTATCGCCTGTATAGCGCTTGATAAAACCGTATTTATAAGCATTATCATATAACCACTGATATACAGCGTCGTCAGAGCTTATTGATGTATCGGCGTTGATATCTACACAGATTCCAAGCTGGTGTTCGCTTGTGCCGGGGATTGCAACATATTCCCGGGCGAGGGCATCGGCTTCTTCTTTTGAATAACCCTGATCGATATAGCTATGGATCCTTTCGGTCATTATGCGCTGCTGATCACCGTAGGTTCTGTATCCTTCCCTTACGAAAAGGCCGAGACCATTGGCTCTTGCATCATTAAACATTGCCTGAAGTGCCGGATAGATCCTGCTGTCAACTGAGGTTCCGTTGGAAAGACGGGTCAGTTTCACTTCATAACCTTCAGGGACCGGATTATCCTTATTTACGAGGATGAGAGCCCAGTCACCGTCTTCAACCGCGGTATCATCTTCAGTGGTATACTCCACTGTGGGATCTTCCTCAAAGGAATCCCCGATGTCCGCACCACAGTCTATTAGTGTTTCGCTGTATGTACTGTCGTAATCTGTTGTATTATTTTTTATCGCATTTTCAGTTACTCCGAATGCGATAATGAAAAGTGATATTATTGCTATAAGTCCTTTCATGACATTTCCTTGTATGATGTAGTCAGAAGCAGATACATCACATTTCCTTTCTTTTTATACTGTGGTTCAATACATTCAGATACTGTGGACATTTGATGACATTTTGTAGCTTGACTACTCGACAGGAGTGTATTGCCATTACCTTTATC
>JAFZRN010000018.1 GCA_017619835.1 Eubacterium sp. | reverse complement strand
CATCGGAAAAAACAGCATGTCTCAGTTAGAAGAATGTACCTCAAAGCTTATAATAATTGCGAAGGAACAACAACGATTACTTGCAGCTTAACATTCGTTTATTACCTAAAGGAGAATTTACACCACATTTAGGACTTGACCAAACGTTGTCATTATATCCTTTATTTTTCAACTTTTTAGGCTATAATTACCGATTTTCCAATGATTTTTATTGCCGAAGCCAATTATTCAACAATTATATTTTTCCAAATTAAGCTTCACTTTATCATGAAAGTCTTTCTACCATCTCGGCAAGGCCGCGGATGGAATTAAAGTTATCTTCAACAATCTCTTCATAAGGGATGGTGATCCCGAATTCCATTGTAAGAGCTGCGATTATTCCTGTGATCGTAAGTGAATCGAGGATACCGTCATCTACGAGTTCATCTGATGACTCGAAATCGATATCGGGGAATTCCTCTTCCAGTAAGCTGAGTATTCTTTCTTCTAACATTTTTCTAAAGTCCTTTCAAAAACGTTTATTATTTCTTGCGTCTTATTATT
Source organism: Eubacterium sp. (assembly GCA_017619835.1). GTDB lineage: Bacteria > Bacillota > Clostridia > Lachnospirales > Lachnospiraceae > Eubacterium_Q. The sequence continues at coordinate 39,533 of JAFZRN010000018.1, read as the reverse complement.
CTTACTTCTTATTATTCTTACGTCTTATTACTGTTGACCTAATACTGTGAATATACAAACGCACTCGAGCTGTAACCCGGTCCGTAAATTCCGAAAATGATTATCGCATATATAAGTGCGAAATATATTATCCATCTCAGTGCGATCGGATAAGATGCTACTCTCTCTCTTATCTTAACCCCACATTCCTGCCTATAGCTTACAAATGCCATGACAAGGAGCGCTATTATGAGACACCACATATTCTGAGCTGAAAGTCCGGCATTATAGATTTCTTTACTTGCGAAGATCCATGGATTAAAGTCTCTGAAGAAGGACTTGACCATCGCACCGCTCACTCTTAAGCTTCCGGGTGCGGTAAGGAGACGTCCTCCGCTGAATATAAGGAAGGTCCTTATCCTCTGGAATCTTTTCCAGCCTGAAGACTCGGCATTTATATGCAGAATTCCATTTAGTTTCTTTAGCTCCGGTTCAAGTACTGTGGACAGGATTATGATAAGTCCCCAGTAAAGTCCCCAGATTATATATCCGAGTCCCGTTCCGTGCCAGAGTCCCGTAAGAATCCAGACAATGAAAAGCGGGATAACGGTCATTACATTTTTACCTGCTCTTATACCCCATTTATCTCTGAACTTCTTGCTTATCTTAAGAAGCCATGGGCTGATTACAAGCGGCATATATACATAGTCCTTAAACCATGCTCCTAGTGTGATGTGCCATCTTCTCCAGAACTCCGCAGCCGAAGTGCTGTAAAATGGCCTCTTAAAGTTCTCGGTCAGTTCTATTCCGAACATTTCGGATACACCGAGTGCTATATCCATACATCCGGAGAAATCCGCATAGAGCTGGATTGCAGATGCAAGTACAGCGAGGAGATAGAATATTCCTGAATATGCGAGATGATTTCCGAAAACCTCGGCAGTCATGAGTGCTGCTCTGTCGGCTATCACCATCTTCTTAAAGAGTCCCCAAAGGACTCTCTGGAGCCCGAAGGTTACTCTGTTATAGTCAAAATCATGTCCCTCGAGAAGCTTCGGCATTAGCGCCTTATGTCTCGGGATAGGTCCTTCCACGATCTGCGGGAAGTAGATTGCATATAGCAGAAGGTGAAGGATATTTTTTTCATGGCTCGTCTTTCTCCAGTATACATCTGCCATATATCCGATAAGGGAAAATGTATAGTAAGATATACCGAGCGGGACCAGCATGCTGATAGTTATGGTCTTTCCTAATAAAACCATATAAAGCGAAGAAAAGGTCCTTTGAGCGACCTTAAAGAAAAGCAGCAGGAGTACAAGGATTATGACCCCTGCTACCAGATATGGCTTTGCCTTTTTCTTCTGAGCCTGTTTATCCAGGCTGTCATCACTGTAAATGGATGAGATTCTTCCCGAAGCAAGATATGCCGCTATGACTCCGACAAAAGCAAAGAGTATCTTTAGCTTTCCGGCACATACATAGAAGGCAAGACTGCTCACAAGAAGAACCATCCATCTAAACCTTTTCGGTATCAGAAAATACAGGGCAAAGGATATTATTAAAAGAACAAAAAACGATAGTGAAATAAACGACATGTTACCTGACCTATGGCTTTATTTCAAATTTGTAAATTCCCAGGCAGTTATTCTGGAAGCCCATCTTATAGCCTTTAACGTTCTTGTATTTACCTTCCATCATGAAGTTAATATATATATCAAGATTACCGTCTTCATTCTCCATAAGCTTCATTCCCTCAACCTCGAGATTGCTCTTATTAAAGGAAATCGACTTCTCGGAATCATCCGGCTTAACGCTGAACTTGGTATCAACTGTGATGATTCTTGTAAGATCCTTTGTATCATACTTCTGATCCAGCTGAGCCTTACCCTGCTTATAGGTCTTAAGCTTCATAACATAGATCTGAGTACCCTTATTGAAATGTCCTCCGCATACATAAAGCTTATTGTCATGTACCTGGAAGCTCTGGAAGTTGTTAAAAGGAACAAGGTTTGTTCTAAGGTTAGCCGTCTGCCATTTCCTTGCCTTCTTGATACTGAAGCTCTTTCCGTCATCAAGATTATCAAGAGCGTCATTGATCTTTCCAAAGTCATAAGCAACATAGTTAACGCCTGACATGAACTGAACTCTGAAAACTATCTGATTATTATCTTCATCGATTGCAAGACCGATACGTCTTTGCGGATAACCGGCTTCAAACTTGCAGGCCTTACCATTAACAACATTTGCCTTATCAAAGTCCTTGATGGTAACGCTCTTCGTGATCTTCATCTTACCGTCTTTGATCTTTACGGTATTTCTTTCGATGTTGACACCATACTTATTCTTATAAGGCTTTGTAGCAACCCAGATGTCATACTCTTCCTTATCCTGATCGGGCTGTGTGATCTCGATTGCTTCACCATGTCCGTGCTTTCCGAGAACCACTGCCTCAACACACTGTGCTTTTGCATCAGGACCGGTCTTTTCCGGAATCTCAACTCTGCAGAGCATTGTGTGTTTTGTAGAACCTGTTCTGCACTCGGAGGTTGTAAAGAGATACTTTCCATCCGGTGTATATGCAAAGTTCTGAACAGAGCTTATTGAAAGCTTTGTTCCATTATACTTCTTGATGATACTCTTTGCGCCGTTATAAGGCATATCGATCATCGTAAACTGCTGTCCATCCTGAAGCTTAGAAGCAGAGATCTTTGTTTTCTTGGTCTTTGCTTCAACGCTTAGTGCTGCCGTAAAAACCATTGCCATAACAAGAACCATGGAAATGATCTTTACAAATCTTTTTTTCCTTGAGTTTGCCATACTACTCCCTCTCCTTTCGTAAGTCAATATTCTTCAGTTACTTATTCTGTTACTTCTGTTTCAATTACTTCTGTTTTCTTTTTAGTAAATACGAAAAACTTGCTGAATACATAATTTGCGATCATAACTAAAACCTGAACAATAAGCTTCATCACCTTATCGTTAAAGCCCAGGAGTGTTACAAACAGCGCCATCATTCCCGCCTCAAGCAGGAGTGTTCCGATCCTGGCTGCAAAGAATGCAGCTCCTTCTTTTATTATATCAGGATTTTTGCTTTCAAACACGTATTTTCTGTTAGCATAATACGCAAATGCCACGGCTGCTATCCAGGCAAGTACTATAGCCACCTGCAGCTGAAAGCCATCGTTCGGATCCAGGATTGTAAATACACACCCATAGTATACTACAAAATTGACCAGAGTGGTAAGTACTCCTACGATAAAATAATTAATTATTTCCTTATATTTCAGATATAACTCTTTAATCTTATCCATATTACTCCATTTCAGTCTCGGGAACGGTCTGATTCATCTTAAATTTATATACCCCTACACTGCTTGTTATGGGGATATCCTTCTGATAGAAGTTGATGAAAAACTCCTTTTTACCCTTCTTGTTCTTATAGACCTTCATGCCTTCTATCTCAAGACGATCTTTTCCGAGAGTCTTTTTCCCGATCTTGAGCTGCGTTTCGATCTTAACAAATCTTTCATACTGTTTCTTGACTATCTTAACTTCCTTTGTCTTGCCACGTTTCTGAGTCTTATACTTTACTACATATATCTGGGCACCCTTATTAAGATAGCCGCCGCAGAGATAAAGTGTATTATCCATTATGCAGAAGCTCTGAAATGTCTTGTAAGGATAAGCATTAATCTTAAGATTGGCAACCTGCCACTTCGCAGCGCCCTTCATGTTAAAACACTGACCATAATCAAGCTTATTAAGTGCTTTGTTTATCTTTTTAAAATCATATATGACATACCTGATCTGATCATTTGTAAATTCGAGTCTGAAGCATATCTGATTATTGTCTTTATCGATGGAGACATTTACTCTGTTTACATTGAATACTTCAGTACCTTCTCTGAACTTGTCGGCTTTTCCTTTTTTATTTACATTGGTCCATTTAAAGTTTCCGAGCCTAACGATCTTGACTATCGAACCCATTCCGCTTGGTTCGACCCTGTAAGTGATCCTTGCAATCTGGAGCCCGTAAAATCCGCCTGTAGGCTTGGTAGCAACCCAGATGTCATATTCTTCCTTCTTCAGATCCGCCTGAGTGACATCAAGAGTCTCTCCATGTCCGTATCCCTGAAGAATCAGACCATCCTGAAATTCAGCTTTGGCATCCTTGTTCTTTTTCTTGGGAAGTGAACACCTTGACAAGATTGTATGTCGCCCTGTTCCGCACATTCCCTGACATGTGGCAAATACATACTTACCATCAGGTGTATACGCAAAGTTCTGTGTTGTTCCCGGCTTGATCTTCTTACCGTTCAGCCATCTTACAGGGCTGTACTTTCCGTTATAAGGCATACCGGTAAAGGTAAACTGTTTACCTGCCTGCATTGTATCGGCAGGAAGAACATATGTAGGCGGCATATTGGGGTCCGGAGTCGGTGCCACCGTCGGTACCGCTGTCGGTGTCGGTGTAGCTTCGGGAGTCGGTGTAACTTCGGGAGTCGGCGTAGACTCAGTAGTCGGTGCGGGGCTTGGCTCTGTTGTCGGATCCTCTGTAGTCTGTTCCACCGGCGTCTCTGTTGTCTCACCTTCCGCAAATGTATTGATCTTTGCGGAAGAAATCACTATGGTTACTGCTAAAACTATTACTGTCCATCTTCTGATGCATTTCTTAAAAAACTTCATAACTTATTTTATATTAAACTCCTTATAGTGAGATGACCTTTCTTCATCTGTCATTGCGTCAATCTTCTTAAGCCACCTCTTTTGTCTGTCCATTACTGCTTCGTCCATTATCATTTCGTCCGTATGATTTTCGACCCTCTCTTTCTCGGACATCTTGATATAAAGATTATATCTTCGTGACCACTCGGTAATCTCATCCATTCCCGAAGGAACCTTACGCTTCTTCTTCGGTATAGAAAGGAATACCTCATAAGCATCACATAAAACTTTGGTTTCTCCGAATGCAATCTGGTTTCCATGGTCAAGCCATAAAACCTTATTGCACATATCTCTTACCTGGCTTACGGAATGTGATACGAGCATTCCGGTAACACCTCTGTCGAGTATCTCTCTCATCCTGTCACGGCTCTTCTTTTTGAAGGCACCGTCTCCGACACTTAATACCTCATCGAGGATTATGATGTCGGGATTGATGAGACATGCGATTGAGAATCCGAGACGGCTCTTCATACCGCTGGAGAGCTGCTTGAACATTCTGTCCTGAAACTCCTCAAGCTCGGCAAACTCGATTATTTCATCATATTTTTCATTCATGAACTCCCTGGTGTAACCGAGGAGTGCACCTCTAAGGTACGTATTCTCTTTTACAGTCAGGTCTCCGTCAAAGCCGGATGCAAGCTCCAGAAGAGCCGCTATCTTTCCCTTGGTCTTAACTGTCCCTTCGGTGGGGACCATTATTCCGGTTATGGCTTTTAAGAGAGTCGACTTTCCGGCTCCGTTGGTTCCGATGATACCGAGCATATCTCCCTTCTCGAGAACGAAAGAAATATCCTTATCCGCCCAGAATTTCTGAACCTCGTAGTTTCCCTTTATCTTGCGAACGAGAAACTCTTTAAAACCTATATTCCTGAAGTCGCCCGTCATGTAGGCGATGGATACATTTTTAACTTCTACAGCGTTCATAGACATTTTCCCAACTTAGATATAGTATAAGAATTTCTGATTATAATGCTTATAGATAAAGCTTCCCAGACCGAAGAATACCAGTGCATAAAAGAGGCAGAGTCCATGATAAGGAAGACTCGGTATATTGCCGTCTATTACTATGGTCCTGAAATACTTTATATAAACATATACCGGATTACAGAGAAATGCTCTCTGTACCCACGGATTCTTAAATCTGTCGACATAGTAGAATATAGCCGATGTATAGGTCAGCAGCGTAAGGAATACATCATAAAGATATTCGATATCCCTGAAGAAAACATACAGTGCGGAAAGGATCATTCCGATACCTACATTCATTACCACAAGACAGCATACCGGAATTATCAGGCAGAAGAAGTTAATGTGAAATGGTATCCTATCGATAATGACGAATAAAAAGTAGATTACGATCGTGAGTCCGAAATTGATCAGCGCCGAAACATTTTTCGAAAAAACGAAGAGATATTTCGGAACATTGATCTTTGAGAAGATTCCAGCATTACCCACCAGCGAGGACATTCCTCCCTTGGTAGATTCCTTGTAATAAGCCATAATAATGTTGCCGCTGAAAAGATAAATGATATAGTGCGGTGAATTTCGGCCGAAGAACTGGGTGAATACCAGCGCCATTACAAGCAGGTTAAGGAGCGGATTCAACATGCTCCATACCATTCCCAGTACCGTTCTCTTATACTTTTTCTTAAAATCTCTCTTGACCAGCTCTTCGAAAAGAAACTGGTTTTCCTTCAGCTTCTGCAGCATTTTCTACCTCTTGGTTTCTAAGCTTTTTCTCCGTTTATCGTAAGATCATAGCGGCTTAATACCGTTTTGATCCTGTCAGTCGGAGCATTTGTTATTTTACGTTTATCGCAGACAATATCTACGATCACGTGTGAATGATCGACTACTATATCGGAGTCTTCGGTGCAGCCTCCGTATACAAGCGCGCTTCTTCCCATTCCGTTATATCTGAGCGAAGAAGCATCTATCGTAAAATCAGTATGTCCGGCGTAGCTTCCCAGACCGGTGGAATAATCCGCTCTTAGGTTCAGATTAAGACTCATGTCATGGATATAAACCTTGGCATTATCTCCGTCTATGGTACCGATCATGGTCATTGTCTTTCCGGAGCCATGGCACTTAACGAGGGATCTCCACATGTCAATATCGGCAGGGCCTTCTACATTACCGATGCAGACACCCTTATAGAGTGTGGCATCCAGTCTCATATCCACATCATGAATGATAATGGAATCATTTCCCTTAAGGGAGCCTATGCCGACTCCTTCATCACCGTTAACGAGAATTATATACTTGCCCTTGTGGATCTTTATCTCGCCGCCTTCACCGGAACCGATTCCCACGCAGGTCTTGCCATTGGATTCGATATGAACCTCGCCATCCTGATAGAACTCGATAAGTCCGTGGCGGCTGTCGATGGTATTGCCGATTCCGTAATTCTCCGATGCGGAAAGGATTATCTTCAGATTTCCGTCTCCCTCGATGGTAAGACTCGAACCCTCGGGAACCTTGATCCCGCCGCCCTGAAGGAAGTTCTCTCCCACAAGGCTTAAGGTCACATTTGAATTCTCCGCCATCCTTATGCATGGGCGGTTCTTTATGTTGGAAAGCGAGACATTTTCAAGTGTGATCCTGCCGTCAAAGCCTTCCAGAACCTCTATATGGATATCGGATCTTATGCCGGGAGTACCGACTATCGTGATGTCCCTGAAGGTTACATCCTTTTCTCCGATAACGATGGTCGTCGTATCTTCCTTGATGAGATTACTTATCGAAACCCTGCCCACACGGCCGGCAATATAGGACCTGTCGGAGGTTCCGTCTTCTCTCTCACGGTGATATCTGCTGATCTCCATCCTGACATTTGTATCAACCGCCTGGACGATACGTGCCGACGGACGGGCGATATAGTAGCCCTGGATCAGATCGGCGCCGAGCTTGATGACTGTTCTCAGCTCCTCCGAGGTCTCAACACCTTCAGCAAGTGCCATAATATTGTTGGCATGACAGAATTCGATGACCTCTCTTACAAAATGCTGCTTCTGGGCGCTGGTCTGTATCTCGGTAAGGAGCGCTCTGTCAATCTTAACGTATTCGGGCATGTATCTGAGAAGATTGGTTATATTGGAATAGCCTGTGCCGTAATCATCGACGGCAATACCGATACCGTATCTTCTGAACTGGTCCTTAAGCTCTTCTAAGTCCTTGTCACTCATCTCGGCCTGTTCCGTAAGTTCAACAACAGCTATATTATTATACTTTTTAAGCATCTTTTCGACAGCAACGAAGTCGTTATACTCGAGCTTGGAGCCCGGAATACTGTTGATAAAGACCTTTTTCCCTTCGAAAAGCTCGGTATTCTGATCAACGATCTCGAGGACATTTACGAAGGTTGCACGCTCTACATCGCTTATCCTGTTAAGGGCATCCGCGTGCTTTATTATCTGTATCGGCGGTATCTTCCATTCGGAGGCTGATCTCATCAGAGCCTCGTAGGAATATATCTCGCCGTCAGCAGCATTTACGATAGGCTGGAAATGATATGTAAGGAGATTATTATCGAGGATCTTTTCAACCTCGCTTAGTTCCTTATCCTCAGGACCAAGAACCACCTTGGAGTTGATGAACTCCATTCTCCTCTTTTCAAATTCTCTCATTATCATGAGACGGCGCAGGCTTTCAAAGCCTCTGGCAACGTCCCTTATCCAGAGCCTGTAGACCTCATCATAGCTGCTCGGCCTGTCACCATAGCTGACCATGGCATAACCGAAGGATTTGCTCTCTATATAGATCGGCGTAAAGATATAGCCGTGAGGTCTTTCTTTATCAAATTCGGGAAGCAGGTCATCCTTTTCGAAAACCTTTTCGGTTCCTATCACACTTTCGGACATTTTCGAAGCATTGTAGGAAATGGCATTCACCATCATATCCGAATATCCCTTTTCCTGAAACTCCGTGGAGATCATCTTGCCGGGATTAAGCCACAGGTCATTCAGACAGATATTGAATCTCTGAACTCCTCTGAGCTGGAATATATTTTCAAATATGCTGGATAAAAGCTCTCCCAGGTTATCACTTCCGCTGAGATCATCCATCATATAGTTATGAATGGAATAATATCCTTCTTCGGAATTGTTGGACTGCCAGCTGAGTCGTCTGTCAAGATTCTTATCCGGAGTCTCTGACTCACATCCGCAGCTTTCACCTATGAATAATCTGGTTTCGTAGGTCGGCTTCTCCGGTTCGAGAGAATCTTTTAATCTCATGATCGTATCTACAGAGTAGATTCCGTAATCCGACGCGGGAACATAGGTCGAGGTGAGCGGTCTCGGACAGAGCTGTCCTTCCTCGCTGGTACCGTAACCCAGAACCGCGATATCCTTGGGAACCGTGAGACCTCTTCTTTCCATTTCCTCGGCAAAGCCGATCGCCATACAGTCGTTGGCACATACTATCGCTTCGGGAAAATCCTCCCTGTCACGAAGAAGAATCTCGGCGGTACTGTTACCGCTCGTATACCAGAAATCTCCGTAAAAGATCCTGTCTTCTCTTATATCTATACCATTATCGGTAAGGGCATTTTTATATGCCTCAAGTCGTCTTTGTGAGTGCTTATGTGTCTTACGGCCTGTAAGAAATGCAATATCCTTCATGCCGTGATGCTTTATCACATGCTCCATCAGCTTATAGACCAGATCATATCCGTCTGTCCAGAAGCTGTAGAAAAACTTACTGTCGGTATCAACGCATACCACAGGACCGTTATAAACCTGGCTGATCTTCTCCTCGATCTGATCCTTGACTCCGGGAGTCTGAATGGTATCCGAGAGGATGATCACTCCGTCGAACATATCATAATTGATGAGATTATAGATATTGGAGTCTCCGGTCTCCCTGTCCTTATTGTTCTGGTACTTTATATACATGGAAAAAACACAGACGTCATATCCCAGTTCAAAACCGCGCGACATGACTCCGCGAATGAATTCACTCTGATAATTTTCATCTGCCTGCCCCAGAAGCAGTGCCAGTTTTCCCTTTACCATCTACAGATCATAAACCGATAAACTGTCTGGTTCTTTCCTCCTTGGGATGTTCAAAAACTTCCTCAGGAGTACCCTGTTCGAGTACTACACCCTTATCCATGAAGATAACCTTGTCAGATACGTCTTTTGCAAATGACATCTCGTGTGTAACGATTATCATGGTCATCTTCTTTTCAGCCAGCTCCTTGATAACTCTTAAAACCTCACCTGTAAGCTCCGGATCCAGAGCCGATGTGGGTTCGTCAAAGCAGAGTATCTCAGGCTGCATTGCAAGAGCTCTGGCTATGGCTACTCTCTGACACTGTCCGCCCGACAGCTGGTGCGGATAGTTACCCATTCTGTCCGAGAGCCCCATCTGATTAAGAAGCTCTTCGGCATCATTTTTAATACCTTCAAGTATCTCCTTTTTGTTGGCCTTAAAGTCAGGCATTCTCTTTGCCTGAAGCTGACGGGCCAGCATGACATTTTCCAGTGCCGTATACTGCGGGAACAGATTAAAGGACTGGAATACAAGTCCGAAATGGAGAATATTTTTCCTTATTACCGCTTCCTTTCGGAATTCTTTGTCCGCAGCATCGTAGACGGTTTCACCCGCAACCTTCACGGTTCCCTTATCTGCGAATTCAAGGAAGTTTAAACATCTGAGAAGCGTAGTCTTGCCGCTTCCCGATGAACCGATTATCGAAAGCACCTGTGATTTTTCCAGATCGAAGCAGATGTCCTTAAGAACCTCTGTCTTATCGAAGGATTTTCCCAGGTGACTCACCTCTAATATACTCATATCATCCTCCGATCCTTATCTGAAAAAGTCGAGTTTCTTCTCAAGACCGCCGAGAAGCAGTGAGAGAAGTCCGTTACATATCAGGTAGTAGACTGCCGTAAAAAAGAGCGGCCATATCGCACCCGATATTCCCTGTGAGCCCTTCATGAATGCCTGTCCTGCCCAGATGACTTCCTGAAGTGCGATTATCCTCGCAAGGGAAGTATCCTTCACCAGTGTCAGGACCTCATTTGACATCGGAGGCAGTATCCTCTTGATCATCTGAAGCAGCTTGACCTTGAAGAAAACCTCGCTCTTCGTCATACCCAGGACATGACCTGCTTCGTCCTGGCCCACCGGTATACTAATTATACCACCTCTGTATATTTCAGAGAAATAGCATGCATAATTGATTATAAATGCCACGGCAGACGCAATGAATCTTCCTGTTTCGTCTCCTCCCCATATATTTCTCTTAAGAACAAGTCCCGGAAAATAATATATGATAAGAAGCTGAATCATAAGGGGAGTACCCCTTATGATCCAGATTAAGATTTTAAATACATACTTTACGGGGCGCACCTTTGACATGGAACCGAATGATATCAGAAGTCCCAGAGGAAGCGCTCCGAGAAGCGTTACAAAGAACAGCTTCAACGTCTGTAAAAAGCCTATATTAAGTGCATTGATTACTATTGGTAACTGTTTCAGGAAGAGATCCATTTTATAGTCTCCCGGTCAAAGTTTATTTCTGCTCGATAAGAGCTGCGGATACACCGTAAACATCAGCTGTAAGCTGCATCTTGCCTTCATCATAGAACTTCTTGAAGAACTTGTTGAGCTCCTCTGTAAGGTCAGAACCCTTTCTGAAGCCTACGCCGTATTCTTCGCTGTTAAGCTTAACTGTATAAGTAAGATCCGAATAGCTTGTGCCTTCACCTACCATGGCAGCTGCCATGAGTGAATCGATGATGGCTGCATCTGAAGTGCCTGCAGCAACCTCCATAAGTGCATTTGCCTGATTCTGAACAGCAGTATAGTTAAGGCCGTTTTCCTTAGCCTGCTCCTCACCTGCACTACCTACTTCAACAGCAAAGTTAAGGTCCTTAAGGCTTTCAACATCCTGATACTTATCAGCCTTATCCTTCGGAACGATAACTATCTGAGCATTGTTACAATAAGGATTTGAACAGTCCATTGCACTCTTAACTTCATCTGTAAGAGTCATACCGTTCCACACACAGTCGATATTACCGGAGCTGAGCTCAAGTGCCTTGTTATCCCACTCGATCTCAACAAACTCTACATCAACTCCGAGGCTTTCGCTTGCAAATGCCTGAGCCATCTCGGCATCAAAACCGATCCAGTCACCATGCTCATCCTTAAAATCCATAGGCTCGAAGTCTGTGATACCGACTACAAGCTTACCTTTTTCCTTAACTGCCTTGATATCTTCAACAACTGCTGCCGAACTATCATCCAGAGAAACAAGCTCTCCTTCCATAGTTTCACCCTTTTCGGCGCCACATGCCACAAGTCCGATAGTCATTATGGCTGTCACTATAATAGCTAAAAACTTCTTAAACATTTATTTTTTCCTCCTAGATAAAAGACCTTTAGCCGGACCCCGACTCATAAGAGTCAGGGTTCGGCTCAGGAATTATAATATGATTATTCAGTTTTGGCAGCGTCCTGCTTGCCTGTTTTGATAGCTTCGGTGATAGCTGTTGCTACGCTGGTAACACCTGCAAGCTCTGAAGGAATAATGAGCTTGTTTGCAGGGCCCTGTGCAGCTCTTTCAAATGCCGAAAGTCCTTTAACTGCTATCGTGCTCTGTGAAGGCGATGCTTCATTCATCATCTTAACTGCATCGGCCTCAGCCTGCTGTACCTGACGGATAGCTTCTGCATTACCCTGTGCTCTCTGGATAGCAGCTTCACGCTGTGCCTGAGCTTCAAGGATTGCTGCCTGCTTCTTAGCTTCAGCGGCAAGGATCGTTGCTTCCTTATCAGCTGTTGCACGAAGGATCTTAGCTTCCTTCTCACCTTCGGATACTGTGATGGCAGCCTGCTTCTCACCTTCTGCCCTGATTATCTGCTCACGTCTCTCACGCTCTGCCTTCATCTGCTTCTCCATTGATTCCTGGATAGCTGCAGGCGGCATGATGTTCTTAAGCTCTACACGGTTAACCTTGATTCCCCAAGGGTCTGTAGCTTCATCAAGTGTAGCTCTCATCTTGGAGTTGATCGTCTCACGTGATGTAAGTGTCTGGTCAAGTTCAAGATCACCGATTATATTACGAAGTGTTGTAGCTGTAAGATTCTCGATAGCTGCCAGAGGATTCTCAACACCGTAGCAGTAAAGCTTCGGGTCTGTGATCTGGAAGAAGAGAACCGTATCTATTCTCATTGTAACGTTATCCTTTGTGATAACCGGCTGAGGCGGGAAGTCCGCAACCTGCTCTTTAAGGGATACACGTCTTGCAACCTTATCAATGATAGGCATCTTCATGTGGAGACCAACTCCCCATGTAGCTGTGTAGGTACCGAGTCTCTCGATAACGTACGCATTTGCCTGCCTAACAACTCTGAGTGAGCTGCAAAGTAAAATGACTGCAATAACTAAAACAATGATTAATCCTGGCATAATACTATACCTCCTTATGCATTTATATTGTCTACGCCATCTATTTCCCGTCTGACGTATAGCTTTGTACCTTCTATACGTTCTATCTTGACGAGAGTGCCTTCCGGGATAACGCTTCCGTCTTCGGATACGGCACGCCAGTCGACGTCGCCAAGCTTTATCTTTCCCGTTCCGGCATTATTATCTACTTCCACCAATACCTTCTCGATCCGCCCTATAAGGCTGTCGGTATTGGTCTTTTCCTGCCCTATTGCAAGATACTTCTTTGCTATTGGCCTCATGACCAGAAGAAGTATTGTCGATACGACTATAAACGCAGCAACCTGCGCCCATAGAGGTCCGCCCATATATCCTATTATCGCTGCAACTATCGCGCCTCCGGTAAACCAGATCGTCGTAAGTCCCAGAGACACGATCTCGGCAACCAGCGCAACCGCCGCAACTATTACCCAAAATGTACCGTAACTCATAACGCCACCTTCCTTCTAACTCATGTAAGATCCTTCGCAACTTAGCTCCGGATGACATTCAGTTTCCCAATATGTTATCAAAAAGGGTTAAATACATGAATATTATTCGGGGTAAAATAATTATTTCTATTTTTCTAAAAAGGAGAAATAGCCTTTTCGGTCATCTTTTTAGTTATCTCTATAGTAATTGATGAGGCATCCGCTTGTGATTATCGTTCTCTCATCATCAGTAAGGTCTCCCAGCTTGAGGCTGATCTCTTTCATATCCTTATTAACGATGTAGCCCTTTATAACCTCGGCCTTCTCGATAACAGCCTTCTTTATTCCGGGAACAAAGATATAATCTCCGTTTTCAAATCCGTAAGGATTCTCGGATGCATCCACATCGGCTTCATCCATTACGAAAGGAAGCATGCCCCAGTTGATAAGGTTAGAACGATATCTCTTGGTAGCATATTCACGTGCGATATTAGCCCAGCCGCCAAGTACCTTCTGACAGGAAGCTGCCTGCTCACGGGCAGAGCCGTCACCCGGCTTAACTGCATATATCGTGCTTCCGAAGCCGGTATTGGATTTATCTACGCCTTCGAACTTCTCCTTAACCTTCGGCATAACCTCTTTGATTTCAGGATAAATCTCACAAGGATGTCCGCCCTCTTCTCTTGCGATCTCAACAGCATGGAATTCCTTTGCGCGTCCTACGTACTCGGGATCCTTACGTGAAAGAGTAAACTCTGCAAGTCCGATTGGATTAGATCTGAAGGATGAAGTCTCTCCCGAAGGGATGAGCTCATCTGTTGTTGTAACAGGATCTGTGATAACGGAGCATACCTTGAGAAGAAGATTCTCGGTAAGAGCCGGCATAGCGGGCCATGGCTTGATGTTAGGTCCCTGCTTAAGTTCTTCTTCGGGCTTTGCTTTCTTCCAGCCGTCATAAACTCTGTTCTCATAAATGGACTTATCGAAGTAATACTTCGGTCCTGTATACTCTACATCTATATCGGTCGCAGGTGTAAGGAAGCCCTTGTTAACAGCTGTAGCTGCGATGGAACGTGCATCCATAAGTGCAACCGAACTGATCTGGCCGTTCTGGATCTTTGATCCTTCACGGTTCGGGAAGTTACGTGTCGAATGTCTGATTGAAAGAGCATTGTTGGCAGGTGTATCTCCTGCACCGAAGCAGGGACCGCAGAATGCTGTCTTGATGATAGCACCTGTCTTCATAATGTCAGCTGCTCGTCCGTTGTTAACAAGCTCCATCATGACCGGCATACTTGCAGGATAAACGTCGAGAGTAAACTCGTCATTTCCGATATAATGGCCTTTAAGGATATCGGCTGCGTCACAGATATTTTCGAAGCCGCCGCCTGCACAGCCGGCGATGATTCCCTGCTCTACATAGAGCTTTCCGTCACGGATCTTATCTGTAAGCTTGAACTCAACATCACCTGTGAGCTGCTTACGTCCGTTTTCCTCACACTCGTGAAGGATATCCTTAAGATTTGCATTAAGCTCTTCAATGGTAAATGTATTCGAAGGGTGGAATGGAAGAGCGATCATAGGCTTGATCTGTGAAAGATCCACATAAACCACACCGTCATAATATGCTACGTCTGCAGGACTGAGTGCCTTATAAGCTTCGGGTCTGTAGTGAGTCTCGAACCAGTCCTTTGTATTATCATCTGTCTTCCAGATGGATGAGAGACAGGTTGTCTCTGTTGTCATTACATCTATTCCGATACGGAAGTCGCTTGAAAGCTTATCAACGCCGGGACCGACGAATTCCATTACACTGTTCTTGACATAGCCGTTCTTAAAGGTTGCACCGATAAGAGCAAGTGCTACGTCCTGAGGACCTACGCCCTTTTTGATCTCGCCGTCAAGGTAGATTGCGATAACCTTCGGAGACTTAACATCATAGGTTCTTCCGAGGAGCTGCTTAGCAAGCTCACCGCCGCCTTCACCGATTGCCATTGTTCCAAGTGCACCGTAACGTGTATGACTGTCGGAGCCGAGGATCATTGCACCGCACTCTGCCAGCTCTTCACGGGCATACTGATGGATAACTGCCTGATGAGGAGGAACATAGATTCCGCCGTATTTCTTTGCTGCGGAAAGACCGAACATATGATCGTCTTCATTGATGGTTCCGCCTACAGCACAGAGGGAATTATGGCAGTTCGTAAGCACATAAGGGATCGGAAACTCTGTAAGTCCCGATGCTCTAGCTGTCTGGATGATTCCTACGAATGTGATATCGTGGGATGTCATCTTGTCGAATTTAATCTTGAGATTTTCCGGATCACCGGATGTATTGTGGCTTGTAAGGATACCATGTGCGATGGTTCCTTTCTTAGCCTCTTCCTTAGTCGTAGTCACTCCTTTGGAAGCAAGGACTGCTGCCACATCCTGTGTGTCCTCAACCAGCTCATTTCCATTAAGGAGATATGCTCCCGTATCATATAATTTTACCATATTTTCCTCCTGATTTATAGTTTCTGAAGATGACTCTCTGTCATCTGTTTTTTATTATATAACCTGCTGCGTCCAAAAGGTCGTCTGCACGATAGACGAGATGGCTCATCAGCTCTTCATCCGGCTCGGTAAGATCCGGTATCATTATCGTTTTTATGCCTGCCGCATGGGCGGATAGAACTCCGTTCGGTGCATCTTCAACCGCATAGGCATCTGCGGCATCGGTATTCATCTCTTTAAGAGCATAGAGATAAACATCCGGAGAAGGCTTTCCTTCCTTTACCTCACGGGCACTTATCAGCTTATCGAAGTAGTCTATCAGGCCCACTCTTTTAAGATAATGCTCCGTCCTGTCGGTCTTCGTGGCTGTTGCGATAGCAAGGTGGAAGGCATTTGCCTTAAGAAGGGCCAGCGCTTCTTTTACATTGGGCTTAAGCGGTATCTCAGTTTCTTCAAGAATCGGCTCCATCATCTGCTTACGATAGTTTCTTATCTTAACGTAAGCTTCTGGGTCGCCGGTCTTTTTTTCCATCAGCTTCATTCCGAAGGTGTGTCCCAGGCTTCTGAACTCGAGGAAATCCTCATGCGTAAGATCATAGCCCAGCTCGTGAGCCGCTATATACCAGTATTTCTGGTAGATCCTTTCGGTATCAAGGATCGTTCCGTCCATGTCGAATAATACTGTTTTCATATAAACCTCATTCGGTTACGTCTTCGATACGTAAAGTGGTGAGGGAGTTGGCATCGATCACGTCCTCAGTAACGACACGGGAAGCCTGGCGCTCAACGCAGCGTTCGAAGTAGTTACGTACTTCTCTTGCGTTTGCAAAGTTTTCTTCACTTGCCTCGGCTATCTCGGCGAGATGCTTCTTTACGTATTCATCTGCCTCTTTTGTCATCAGATAATCCTGACTGAGGCACATAAGATCATATATTTTATAAAGCTCTTCTCCCGTATAATCCGGGAATTCGATGAACTTATTGAATCTTGATTTAAGACCGGGGTTGGACTCGATGAAGTCCTGCATCTGGTCGGTGTAGCCGGCCACGATAACAACAAAGTCGGCACGGTTATCTTCCATTCTCTTAAGGATGGTGTCAACTGCTTCCTGACCGAAGTCCTGGCCCTCGGAATTGGTAAGTGTATAGGCTTCGTCTATGAAAAGGATTCCGCCCATCGCTTCGTCGCAGACCTTGGAGGTCTTCTGCGCGGTCTGACCCACATAGCCTTCCACAAGTCCTGCGCGGTCAACTTCCACAAGCTGTCCTTTGCTTACAACACCCAGCTGGTGATATATCCTTGCAAGAAGTCTTGCGACAGTTGTCTTTCCTGTTCCGGGATTACCCGAGAATACAAGGTGAAGTGACATATCCGGAGTCTTTAAGCCCATTTCTTCACGGAGCTTACGGATCTTAACAAGATTGATAAGATTGCTGAGATTCTTCTTTACCGACTTAAGGCCGATCAGCGAATTCAGTTCTTCCATGAGAGAGTCGAGCTTTTCGGTGTCATTTGCCTTGCGGGAAGTGGTGCTTTCAGAAGAAGCCGGCTTATACTTTTCAGCCGCATCCGGCTCTGCTATCCTTTCACCCGAAGAAGTCTGTTCTACTACCATGCTCCTGTCAACTGCACCGGAGGGGGTCTTATGCAGCAGTTTCTCGTCGAAGCCTGTTCCGGCCTCGGCATGCTGCATGTTGTAATTGGCCATCATTATCATTGTATCCATATCCGCCTGGGCGGATGAATACGGGGTATTTTCTTCGTTTCCTCTGTATGCATTACCCCAGATAAGACTGCCGAGTGTGTTTTTATTGTAGTGTCCGAAGAGTGAGCTTACGGCACCGCCGATGACCGATGCTCCTGCTGAGGAGGGTCTTGCTGTCATGCCGATATTCTTGTCGGCATAATAACTTCTGCTGGTGTCGGGACGGCTCTCGGGACGTTTTTCGGGCTTATCGACTATTCCCATTGAGGCACGCACCTCAGCGGGTGAAAGTTCCAGAAGTCCGAAGCTGTCGAGATAGTTATTCATCATGCCGATATACTCGGCTATCCTTTCAGCCTCATAATCGCTGATACCGTTGAAGGCCGCAAAGTAGCAGCCCACATCGTTAAATGTATTCACAAGATATTTTGCAAGAGAGATACCGTAGCCCGATCTTCTGGAGAAGGGCGAGGTGTCATCGCTTACAAAATACTGAAGAGAAAGCGGTGCTTTTTCAAGAAGGTCGGGACGAAGACTCTTGTCCTGTCGGAACCTCATGAAGTTTTCTTCGCTGATTATTATGTTCAGACTTTCGTTGATAAATTCAATCTGAGCGCGGTTGTCACTGCTACTTGCATCATAAATGTAACCCAAGAAAACCAGCAGATCATCCTTCAGCTGGTCTCGTAAAGTAATCTCTGAGTTACGCGGATAAGACCCGTTTAATTTACGGCCGATCTCATCCGCGTAAGAGAGAGAGTAAGTTATCATCGCAGAAACGTCTCTGGTAATCATGGGTTCCTCGTCATTAATTGCATTTCTTAAGAAGTTCTTCCCAGCGCTTATCTACTTCTGCCTGGAATTCTTCAAGAAGGTGCTCGTTACCCGGCTTGAAGAGATGCTTGAAGCGGCCCTGAGGCTTAAGGAAGTCTTCGATAGGAAGCTTATTCTTAGGCTCATAGCTTAGGATCCATTTACCGTCAATAACCTCGAAAAGCGGCCAGTAGCAGGTATCCACTGCGAGCTTGCAGATCTTAGCCATATCTGCGGCATCGAATCTCCAGCCTCTCGGACACGGAGCCATGACATTTAAGAAAGCCGGGCCTTCTGTATAAATGGCTCTTTCGGACTTTTCATAAAGATCCTTCATTCCGGAAGTGAAGGTAGACTGTCCTACATAAGGGATATTGTGTGCAGCCATGATAGCTGCAAGGTCCTTACGTGACTGTACCTTACCATTGCTGACTCTTCCTACGGGTGTTGTCGTTGTATCCGCAAATCTCGGTGTAGCCGAAGATCTCTGGATACCTGTATTCATGTATGCGCCGTTATCGTAGCATACATAGACCATATCATGACCTCTTTCCATAGCACCTGAAAGTGACTGGAAACCTATATCATAGGTACCTCCATCACCACCGAAGGTAATGAACTTATAGGTTGTATCATCGATACGTCCTCTTTTTCTTAATGCATTATATGCTGTCTCAACGCCTGAAAGTGTTGCTCCCGCACATGCAAATGCATTGTGGATATAGCTGTCCTGATATGCAGAGAAGGGATAGAGGTATGTTGAAACCTCAAGACATCCGGTTGCATTTCCTATAACAGCCTTATCCTCCTCCTTAAGTGCGCGGAGTACGGTCCTTACCGTGATGGCAGCACCGCAGCCGGCACAGAGTCTGTGGCCGGGAGTAAGACGATCGGGCTTACTCATTACTTCTTTTAAATTATATGCCATTGTTTTATTCTCCTAAACTTATACATTTTCCACTTTGACACCGTCACCTGAAAGACGAATGTCCATCTGATCGGGTCCCTTGAACTCAAATACTTCGGGTCTTTCGTCTGCGTCAGCATCACGAAGGCCTACATACTTGAACTGCTCGGGCTCGGCTCCACGTTTTACTATCTCACGAATGTCCTTGAAGACATCTCTTGCCTCGGTAACAGTGTAGTCACGTCCGCCGAGACCATAGAAATAGTTGACAACCGGTATCTTGATCCCCGCATCGTACATAGCTGCTTTCAGCTCTGATCCGAGAGGTCCGCCCATTCCCGAAAAGCTCTCTGCTCTGTCAAGGACTGCTACAGCCTTGCACTTTTTGAGTGCCTCTGCAAGCTCTTCTCCCGGGAAAGGTCTGAATACACGTACCTTTATCATACCTACATGGATGCCGTACTCACGAAGCTTATCAACCGCATCCTTTGTCTGTCCTGCGGCGGAGCCCATGATAACTATGGCATATTTAGCATCCTCCATTCTGTACTCTTCGATAAGGCCGTACTTACGTCCGGATATCTTTTCGTACTCTTCACATACTTCGAGGATGACTTTCTTTGCGTTTTTCATTCCTGCTCTCTGTGAGAATTTCGTCTCCATATAGTAAGGAGAGTTGGCATAAGGTCCGACTGCCATAGGCATTTCCTTATTGAGAAGGAAGTTGTCGGGATGATACTCACCAACGAAATCTCTTACAGAAGGTGTATCGAGTGTTTCGATATTCATAACAGCATGGCTTGTGATGAATCCGTCGTAGCATACCATCATAGGCAGCATTACATCGGGATGCTCAGTTACACGGTAAGCCATGATGAAATTGTCATATGCTTCTTCGTTAGTCTCTGCATAAACCTGAAGCCAGCCGCTGTCTCTTGCGCCCATACTGTCGGAGTGGTCGCAGTTGATGTTAAGCGGTCCGGTAAGTGTTCTGTTTACGAGACAGAGAACCAGCGGAAGTCTGTCGGAAGCAGCTATATAAAGCTCTTCCCACATGAATGCAAGACCCGCGGATGATGTAGCCGTAAGGGCTCTTGCACCTGCGGCGGATGCTCCGATCGCAGCACTCATCGAGCTGTGCTCGGACTCAACGGGGATGAACTCCGTGTCAATCTCGCCATTTGAAATATATGTTGAAACTATCTGAGGAAGCTCAGTCGAAGGTGTGATCGGGAATGCCGGCATAACATCGGGATTAACCTGCTTGATCGCCAGAGCAACGGCCTCATTTCCGGACATCCTGTCTCTACGCTTCATGGCTGTTCCCTGAACCTTCCTCTTGATCTCTTCTCTTTTGTGCTCATTATATTCTGCATCGTAAGGGCTTTTGCTCTCTCTTGCAGGTACGTCGATGGGACGTACATGATTATTCATATCTGACATCCTACAGTCCCTCCTTCATTGTTATTGCACCGAAGGAACAGCAGCCTACGCAGATACCGCAGCCCTTGCAATGGTCATAATCAAAATCAAGTCTCTTTCCATCCTCAACGGGAATAGATGAGTCGGGACACATGGGAGCACAGATAAGACACTGAACGCATTTATCCCAGTCGATGACGGGAGTCTGTGTTCTCCATTCTCCTGTATTGAAGGTAACGGCACCGCCGCCTCCGTAAACCGCATTACCCGGAGTGATATCCTGGTATGGGGATTTTTCCGTAATTCTTGATATATCAAGTCTCTTATTGTTAGCCATTACTGCACCTCCTCAAATGCGCGCTCGAGAGCCTGCATATTTCCGTCAATTACTTCGGGCTTCTTAGCAAACTTATGCTGATATGAGCCTCTCATCTGTTCTAAAAAGTCCTGCTTTGACATTACGCCCGATACCTTTACTATTGCAGCAAGCATCGGCGAATTGGGGAAGTACTTACCGAGAGTTTCCATGGAAATGGTTCTGGCATCGATAGTATATACCTCGCCTTCATAACCCTTAAGGAGCGGGATTATCTCCTCCTTGGGTTTTGTTGTGTTGATCACGATGGCTCCGTCCTTATTAAGACCGGCAGTCACATCAACACTGTGAAGCAGTGTTTCATCAACCACTACAACATAATCCGGATTATAGATATTGGAGTGATTCCTTATCTCGGTGTCACTCAGCCTGTTATAGGCGGTGATTGGGGCACCCATTCTTTCCGGACCGTATTCGGGAAAGCCCTGTACGTACATTCCCGTATTAAATGCCACATCTGCCAGAAGCAGTGCGGCAGTTTTGGCACCCTGGCCTCCGCGGCCGTGCCATCTGATTTCAATTGTCTTGCTCATAATAAACCTCCTACAAAAAACACACTTCAATATTTTAGCACATTTCTACCTATAATAAAAGAAAAAATGAAGGGTCCGTATCAGACCCTTCAAAATTTACTATTTCTATTTTCTTTTTTCAAGAGTTTTATATTTTTTCTCTTTCATGACGCTCATATATGCCGGACGGATTATCTTATCCACATTTATCAGCTCCTCTATTCTGTGAGCCGACCAGCCTACTATCCTGGCAACGGCAAAAAGCGGAGTATAGAGCTCGGTCGGGATACCAAGCATGCTGTATACAAAGCCGCTGTAGAAGTCGACATTTGCGCTGACGCCCTTGTAGATACGGCGTTTTTCGGCAATGACCTCAGGAGCAAGCTTCTCGATATTGGAGTAGAGTTCGTACTCCTTCTCCATATTTTTCTCAACCGCAAGAGTTTCCACAAACTTTTTAAAGGCTCTTGCTCTGGGATCTGAAACCGAATAGATGGCATGACCCATTCCATAAATGAGTCCTCTGTTGTCAAATGCCTTCTTATCGACAATCTTAGCCAGATAATCCTTCAGAGCATCCAGATCATTGTAATCCGAAATATGCTTTCTGATGTCTTCCATCATTTCCATAACCTTGATATTAGCACCGCCGTGCTTCGGTCCTTTAAGGGATGAAAGAGCTGCCGCAACAACAGAGTAAGTGTCCGAACCCGCACTGGATACAACTCTCGTTGTAAAGGTGGAGTTGTTACCGCCGCCATGCTCCATATGAAGGACAAGTGCAGCATCAAGAACCTGAGCCTCGAGCTCGGTATACTGTTTGTCGGGTCTTACCATTCTAAGGAAATTCTCGGCAGTACTGAGCTTGATGTCGGGTCTGTGGATATACATACTCTCATCTTTTTCATAATGATTATAGGCGCAGTAACCGTAAGCCGCCAGCATCGGAAACTCACTGATGAGAGCCATGCACTGGCGAAGAACATTCGGGATTGAAAGATCCGAAACATCATAATCATCATAGGATGCAAGGGTGAGTACGGATTTTGTCATGGTGTTCATGATATCCTTACTCGGAGCCTTCATGATAACGTCTCTTGTAAAATTAGTCGGAAGGTGATTCAGCTTTCCGAGTACAGCCCTGAATTCCTTCAGCTGATCTTTATTCGGAAGTTTTCCGAAAAGAAGGAGATATGCAACCTCTTCGAAGCCGAAACGCTTAAAACCAAAATCCTTGACCATATCTATAACATTATAGCCGCGGTACCAGAGCTCACCATCACAGTGAACCTCTTTACCGTCTATGATCTTGGATGAAACGATCTTGGATATATTGGTGACACCGGTAAGCACACCATGTCCATCCAGATCTCTAAGTCCTCTCTTTACACCGAATTCATCGTAAAGTTTTTCATTAACCACATCAACGGAGCGACACAGCTTTTCCCCCTTTTCCATGTACTCCAGAACTTCTTTAGCCTTCATTAATGATACCTCCTCCCACACAATATTCGCCGTCATATACCACAAGACTCTGTCCCGGCGTTACGGCTCTTACAGGTTCGTCAAAAAGCATGGTCGCTGTTTTGTCACCATGAAGAGTCAGAACACCCGAAGTGTCTTTGGCCCTGTATCTTACTTTAGCAGTGACATGCATCAGAATATCGTCACCCTGATAAGTCACATTTTCGGGCATACTGATCAGATTGAAATTAATGGCATGAACCTCTCTTGTAAAAAGGTC
This sequence comes from Eubacterium sp., assembly GCA_017619835.1. Classification (GTDB taxonomy): domain Bacteria; phylum Bacillota; class Clostridia; order Lachnospirales; family Lachnospiraceae; genus Eubacterium_Q. Next base: position 15,983 of record JAFZRN010000018.1, on the reverse strand, counting down.
GTCATTCGATCCTAGTATGACCTGATTCTTCTCCGGTATTATCTTTGTTACATAAAGGGGTGCTGTCGAGGATATGCCGAGCCCCTTACGCTGACCGATAGTATAATGGAAATAACCCTTACTTTTACCGATGACATTTCCATCCATATCAAGGAAATCGCCTTCACCGGGGAGATCGTCACGGTTTCTTTCAATGAAGCCTGCATAATCTCCGTCGGGAACAAAACAGATATCCTGACTGTCATGCTTTGATGCAACGAAGAGCCCCTCTCTTTCTGCAATCTCGCGGATCTCTGTCTTTTCGTATTCCCCGTCGGGAAAGGCAAGCTTCGAGAGCTGCTGCTGATCCAGAAAATAAAGAACATAGGTCTGATCTTTTGTCTTATCGACCGCCCGCTTCAGTCTGTATATCTCTGACTTTTCGTCATATTCTATCCTTGCGTAATGTCCGGTCACGACCTTTTCGCAGCCTTCCTTTTCGGCCATTTCGAAAAGCCTTCCGAACTTCATATATCTGTTACATTCTATACAGGGATTCGGAGTCTCCCCGCGCATATAAGTCTCGATAAAATCAGTGATTATGCACTCCCTGAAGCCTTCGAGAAAATTAACCACATGAAACGATATCCCCAGTGTGGAAGCCACAACCCGCGCGTCCTCTATGTCATCGGGAGTACAGCAGGAATGTGTTCCGACTATCGATGCGGCATCTTCTTCATGAAGCATCATTGTAACACCTACCGGAAGGAAGCCATTTTCCTTCATAAGATAGGCTGCTACGGAGCTGTCCACTCCGCCGCTCATGGCTACAAGTGCTTTTTTTGTTGTCGCTTCGGTTCCGGTCATCTGTTTCCTCTTGTAATACTTTGGGGTCGTTTATTTTCGCAGCGCTGCGAGACATTTTTTCATACGCTCATCAAATTGCTGATAAAAGTCACTCTCTATATCATACTTGTCCAGATAAAAGTATGCAATAACTGTTTTTATTATTCCTTTAACCTTTTCGTCAGAAGTTTCCTTCTGCTGATCCTGTTTTTCCTTTTTATATGCTTTGAAGCCCTTTTCGTCGTAGATCTCCTTTTCGCCGATGATGCCTGCGTAGACCTCGAGGTCAGTCTCACTTATGGTGCTGAGGCGTTTGATCTCATTTTCGGCACGGGACCTTACTTCGCCCACTTTTCTTTTTTCGAATTTAAGGAAGTTATGCCACTTGTTGATAAAGGCGGTGTTCCGGTCAAGGTTTTCTATCCCGAGCCAGTCGCTGACCTTTACATCGGACTTATCAGGCACGGGACATTCGCCGGTCTGAAGAAAGTAGCCGAAGCCGTCCTTCTTATCCTTCGAGGGATCCTTCAGGCTGTCATAGTAGATCCTGCCGAGAGGAAAAAGCCTGCAGATACCAGGGCGGTGGGCATGGATAGTGCAGCGCCCGTCCTTAAGAAAGCCGCAGCCCTCGTCCATCTTGAGATTGGGAAGGATGATCCCATCCATCATCGAAAGCTCGATCTTAAACTCGGTCAGGAGCTCGTCAAAGGTCTTATCCGTTGCCTTCGTCAGCTCGTACATATCGTAGGGTGTAAGCACGATGGTATTACCCATATCCGACTCACAGCACCTGCTGCAGCCCGCGCAGCCGTTGGTCCCGGCCGGCACCATATCATCAGCCGCATATATCTTTCCATCCGATATCTGGTTTATATCCTCATATCTCAGCATACTCATCCTCATCTTTGTAACACTTTTGTAATGGGGTCAGGCACCATTACAAAAATGTTACAAAAAAACTACCCATATTTCAAGGAGAAAACATGGGTAGTGGTACATTTTGTTTAAAATGATTTGGATATTTTAGAGGCTTCTTGAGATTTCGGCGCAGGCTTCCATTGCATCTATGAGGCTTGCCCTGAAGCCGGCTTCCTCGAGAACCCTTACTGCTTCTATCGTGGTTCCCGCAGGTGAGCATACCATATCCTTAAGCTCTCCCGGGTGCTTTCCGGTCTCAAGTACCATCTTGGCACTTCCGAGAACTGCCTGAGCGGCGAATTTGTAGGCCTGTGCTCTGGGCATTCCGAGCTTGACCGCTCCGTCTGCCATAGCTTCTATCATCATGAATACGTATGCAGGTGAGCTGCCTGATACTGCAACGACACTGTCCATCAGCTTTTCCGGAACAACCTCTGCCTTTCCGAAGGATGAGAAGATAGCGAGAGCATTCTGGATATCTTCGTCGCCGACATTTGCATTGGGGCTGATTCCGGTCATGCCTTCACCTACCAGGGCAGGTGTGTTGGGCATTGTCCTGATAAGCTTAATCTCTTTTCCGAATGCCTGCCTGTACCAGTCGATAGATTTTCCGGCAACGATAGATATTATGAGCTGATCAGCCTTTACCGTATCCTTGATCTCCTCGACAACTACGGGAATGACCTGAGGCTTAACTGCAAGAAGAATTATCTCTGAGCCCGATACCACTTCCTTATTATCTGCAGTTGCGGATATTCCGAAGTTTTCCTTTACGCGAGTTCTTTCACTTTCAACAGGAGAAGAACATATGATCTCGTCAGCCGGGATCACCTTGTTATTAATGATTCCGCCGATGATGGCGCTAGCCATATTTCCGGCACCAATGATACCTAATTTCATCTTATAGCCTCCTTTTCAAAACATCTTTAAAGCTATGTTATTACTCGATTACGATCGAAACGATCGATATTGTCGTCGTACGCTGAGTGAGCTCCAGATTCATTTCTTCCTCCGGAAGGTCGGGGAATTCGAAGTCAAGCTGCAAAGTATTATCCTTGAAGATAGATTTGTCAAGATCAAAGGATATACCCTTCTCGATCATAGTATCGTCCGCAACTCCTCTGTAAACTTCTACTCCGTTGGCCTTGATGACACAGTTCATTCCATAGCTCTGCTCTGTACGCTCGTGGATCTCAATATCGCAGGTCAGCTTCTTATCAGGTTTCTCCGCAAATGGGATCACAAGGGTTGCACGTGGACCTCTCAGTCTTGTCCTGAAACCGTGGTTATCGGCAAAGCCCTCCACAGCATATGGGTTACCGGTGTCATCCGCATCGAAGCCCAGTCTGTCTCCGAGTATGTACGGAACCACCTCTCCGTCATCAACATATTCGTTCACTTTTTTCAGCTTCTTATATTTGCTTACATCATCGTTTGTCACAAATTCCATAACAACAGGCTTACTGTTGTCCGTAGTATTACGGAATAAGTGTCTTTCTCTCTTTTCATCCTCGGCAAGACTCAGCATATCAACTCCGTACTTATTAGTCATGGTCTGACCAGCAAGTCCGGCAAGATAGATTGAATAGTCAAAAGCGGAAATGGGTGCGTGAGAATATCTGCACTCGCCCTCAGCCCCCGCCTCTTTAAGCATACACATCATCCACTGGCACTGCTTAAAGTCGCCGTGGTCTGCCGTGATAAGGATCGTCGATGAATCATAGATTCCCTTTTCCTTCATCTCATCAAGCATTTCCTTAACGATCCTGAAAACTCCGGCCATCTGTTTCTTACGTGCGGACTTTTCGATAGCGGCACAATTTTCGTCCATATCAAACGGCCTGTGGTTACCCTCCAGATGGTATACGGTAAATGTCTTCTTCTTAGACTTATCTATCGTCATATGCTGATGATAGTATTTGTCATAGAACTGGGGATCATTGAATTCGTAAGTATTATCTCTCTTCATTGCCTGCTCGAAATCTGAGGTCATCATCCAGAATCTAGGCTTCAGGAAATGAGGCACAAACTTGAAGAGTGAAAGCTTGTAAAGCTTTCTTGTTAAAATGTTTTCCGAGGTAACAGGATCGGTAACTGTTTCAAAGTTTGAAACATATTCCGAAGTATAGCCCGGGAAGAATAATGATTCAGAGTATACTCTTACATCATATCCGGCGTCACTCATTTTCTTGAGAAGGTTATCATCGCCTTTAAAAATCTCTTTTATATAATCGCTGTAGCTGTTCTGTCTTTCATAGGTCTGACCAGTGTAGAATACAGGCATTGCAAGCATGGTTCTTGCTCCACCGGCCATGGCATTATCATAATGTACAAAGCCCGGATTTTCAGCCTCAAATTCGGGATGTCTCGTAAGATAATCCTGATAATATACCTCATCCATGCAGTCAAGCAGGAAAACAACGATATTATCATCGGGAGCATAGGTAAACATCTCATTATCGGTGATCACAAGCGCTTCGGTGTCCTTTTTCTTATAGGATACTGCCTGTGAAATAAATGCGGGGATCTGAATCGCTACGAGGAAGAGACATATAGCCACCACCACCTTATTGATCAGAGCATCGCCCTTCTTCCTGATCACAAGATAAATGATAAATGGAACCAGAATACAAACAGCCCAGATAGCTGTATTGATAAATCCATAGCCTGTATACTTTGACCAGTTGATCTCCTTTCCGTCCAGAACGCCGTAGTTATAGTTTATATAATTTCCCTGAACATAGAAGCCTATTCCGACGCCGAGAAGAAGCAGCATGTACCATTTGAAAAGTTTTTTCGGAACTATGAGGCTGAAGCCTGCGATCAGGATGAACATTACGATCGATACTATTGCAACATCCTTCATTACTATTCCGAGTCCGAATTTAAGCTCGTCGGCATTTGACAGATATATACTTATTGGGCCGTAAAAGAATACCGTAAAAACAAAAAACAGAGCTAAGCATAAGCCCAGTTTTAATTTGGTCTTCAAAGAATACTCTTCCATTTGCTTTGTGTACCTCTTTCATGAAAATTGGTGGAACTTTATAAGCGGTTAAACATATGTAACCTTATAAAATTTACACTAATTTCTTTTTTTCGTCAAGAAAAAAACGGACGGGAAAACCCGTCCGTCTTAAGAGCATATTTACCTGCCGTAATAGAACCTATATGAATCGTATTCGGTACCTCCCGAAGGAGTCTTATAATACACAGAAATATATGTTGCAGGCGCATAACTGGAACCTGCAGATGCCGGTTTATAGGTATTAACAGGAACACCCTTTACAACCTGCTTAGTCTTATTATTTCCATTATATGTAAAAGTCTGCCATCCTCCGTTTGCATTCCTTATATCTACCTCAATCTTCTGGATCTTGAACCCTTTAAACATATTAACCGTAAGCTTGGCAGAACTTGAAGTTACATAAGGATTATACTTGGATACAGATGTTTTCTTAAATTTCTTCTGAGTGACAGAATATGAATTTATCGCCTTGCCAAACTGAACAGACTTTACACCGTATCCGGGCTGACTTACAGTAACCTTAACTGTATGCTTAACAATCTTTCCGGGGCCATAATATCCGCCCTTACCGTCAACATATTTATACTCTGAAGATACATAAGTATTATATGTAACCGTATATGTTCCGGCCTTAAGGAAGTAAACAACATAGTCATAGGTCGTCTTATACTTATACTGATCTCTGGCCTTCTCATACTTCTTCTGGCTCTTATAATTTGAAGAACTTGTATAATATCCGCCTGTTCTCAGCTTAACAGAATTTCTGTGAGTCTCAATCTTTTTCTTTTTTGTTCCCTTGCTCTTCTTTACCTTGATATCGGTAACACCGTAAAATATTATTCCTCCACCTATGGATGAAGTAGTCTTAACGGTTGCAACTTTTGTCTTCTTAGCCTTAGCCTCTACCGGAATACTTGAGAAAGAGAAAAGACTAACAACAAAAGCTAAAATTAAAGCATATGCTAATACTTTTGATTTTTTAAACTGTGTCATAATTTATTTCCTCCTTCCTTAGAAATTCCAAAGAGTAAAGTTTCCGCCGCCTGTGCTCGGATAGATATAGCTGGTATAAACCGAACCGTCAGCATACTTTGATACACGCTTTATCTCCTGAGTCCCGTGCTTCTTTGTTACGGAATATTTAACATATGTTCCCATCTTGGTATCCTTATATGAAATATATATCGCAGTATATTTTTCAACTGAACGTGAAGAACTTCCTGCGCTGGAATATTTATAAGAATACTTTGAAGAAGTCTGAATATTTGCGCCATTCTTATAAGATTTGGCAACAGGCGCACCATTCTTCCCATTAGATGTAACAACAACTAAACCGGTTATTTTATAACCACTGTTTGGCTTTACATAGAGTCTTCCGGACTTCTTGGAAATCTTATAATTATTTGAATTCTTGATAGTACGAACACCCTTCTTTAATTTTGCACTGCTGCTGAATATTGTCTGTCCGCCAAACTTAACAGACTTATACGTTTCACCACTGATGGTAGCAAATACCTTAAATGAATACTTCTTGGTTATTGCTCCTGATGTTGTCCTTATCTTGAAGGATACGGTATATGTTCCGGCTTTTTTAGCTTCGAAATCAACATATCCTATCCTGCAATCTCCGGTCCTGTCAACATAGCTGGAAGCTGCAGCAGCAAGCCCCTTACCTTTAACCTTAACGTCAACTATAGCAGCCAGATCTGACTTGTAAACACACATTGAATTTACGTTATAAACCGTAGCTCTTATCTTGTTAACGCTCTTCCATATCTCGTTAGGATCATTTCTGTTAAGAGAATACGGAGTAACATAAACAGCACCGGCCTTATACTTAGTCGACTTTGCTTCTACATTTGCAGCAGGGGAAGCATTAAATACGGAAATAGCGATAACAGCTGCAAGTAAAAGCGCCAATACTTTTTTCAGAGAATACTTCATCTCTCTCCCTCCTTTTTTGTATTTGGATAGAAAATATTTTAACACATTTCACAATTTAAGCAATGTTTTTTAAGCAAAATAGACATATACATAATATATATATCTGAATTCTGATATAAAAAATTCAGCAGGCACAAGGCCTGCTGAACAAATAATATCAGTTAGTTTTTATAGAATACATATGTATGATAATAACTCATAAAATCAGTTATATCATTTGCCGTTTTTGTAAGATCATCTGAAACTATAGTGTCTGTCTTTACTGTCTTAGTAGCAGAGTCATAGTAAGGATCAGTAACTGTATACTTATACTTAAATTGATACTCAAAACTTCCGTCATCAAAAGTTTCTTTTACAATATTTATATTATATACTGTCTGATGCTTATACTTTTTTCCTTTTATTATTTCCTGATAATAATTTGTAATAACATAGCTGTCTCCTGAACCGGATACTGTTGTTCCGCATTCATCAGATACTACAGTAAAAGGTATATGGAGTGTAGTAGCCTTAAACGGATCTACATATTGATAGCCCCATTTTTTTCCATCATCATACGTATAATTTGCAAATTGATTATACAGATAATTACCATAGGTCACTGTTTTCTTGTTTCCTACCTGGTTATATACTGTTCTGCTCTTTTCATCAGATGTTTCAACAATTATATTTCCACCAAGCTTAAAGTTTTTGTCTCCCATAGTAACTTCAAGTTTTCCGCTGTTTCCTGTAAGGAATTTACCACGGGTAGCTTTATATGAATATCCACCAACTTTATGCTTGTTACTATAAGTTTGCTTTGCCTTTCCAAGCTTTACCGATTTAATAATAGCATCACAGGCAAGAACTTTATAGGTTGTAACATAATTAACCTTTCTAGGTTTATTAGCAGAATATCTTACATGGAAACGACCATCACTACATTTATTTATTTTGGCAGGAACAAATTCATCACCATAAGCATAAATAGAACCATCAAAACCAGCATAGTAAGTCTCAACTGCTCTTTGATAAGTTTTTCCATTTATAGTTACAGTATCGCTGATATCATAGTCATCATCGTCATAATAATCATATCCGGTAATCCTGTAAGCCTTTGTAATATCCTCCAAATATCCGGTTTGTATGTCAAGCTTGTAAATATCATAAACGTATACACCATTATCGTAATCATAATCATCATATTCATAGTCATAAAAATCCGAAACATAGTCTTCGACGCTTATCTTATAAGAACCTGCTTTTTTAAAGATCATTGTATAAGTAGTTTCTTTGGGATAAAACTTATATGCCTCATCTTCGTTCTCTGCTGCATAAGCACTATAAGTATCATATGCACCACTCGTTGTATAATAATCTTTAGTACGATACATCGAATTCTGAGCATGCTTTTCAACTACAATAGTCTTAACCTTAGACTTTTGCTTCTTATATGCTTTTCCGTTTATTTTAAGATTTGATGTACTCTTAGAAATCGAATCACCGACATATGTAGTAACTGTTCCATTATCAATTGTTTCTGCATTTGCTACAGATCCGAACATAGAGAAGGAAGCAGCTAGCGCTACAGCGGCGATAGTTAGTTTGATTTTACTAAATCTCATATCATTCCCCTCCTATCCCTTAGTAATTCCAAAGATCGAATGTAGCTGTATCTTGGTATCCTACTGTCTTAAATCCTGTCTGCTTATCAAAATATACAGCCTTTATCTCTTTTTTACCGCGCTTAGTGGAAACAGAATAAGTAACGCTGTCACCAGTAAATGTGTCCTTATATGAAACATAGATATATGTATGCTTCTTACATGACTTATAACTGCTTTCATCTATTGCATCAGAACTTTTACTTTGATAGCCTCTTGACAGAGTTATATTCTTTCCGTTCTTAACTTTCTTGTAAGAGACTTTGCCTTTTGCATTAACACTTACAACTACCATGCCTGTAATCTTATATTTTGTATTCGGTGTTATCTTTAATTTACCTGACTTGGCAGTAATATAATCATTTGTCGAATATGTACTGATAAGCTCCCCCTTCTTAACTTTTCCTACATTATTATAGATAGTCTTCTTGCCGAGCTTAGCTGTCTTCATGACACCGGTCTGTGTTCCAACAAGTACACTTATCTTCTGCTCCTTCTTGCTTCCGTTTGAAAGAGTTGCAGTAACAGTAACTGTATATGTTCCTGTCTTTAATGCATACATATTGATCCAGCCATCTACCACACCTTTATATGAATTAGTCTTTGGATCATACTCATACTTATCATCATAGTATCCGTTAATAGTAACTTTAAGTCCGGCCGGTTTATTACTCTTTACCGATACTTGTGCACTACCAAGGTATTCAAAATTTAACTGTTTTGTGGAGAATACCTCCATTCTTACTTTAGAGATGTTAGACCATCCACCTTTTGCATTCTGTTTTGCACCCACATAAAGCGTATCATCAGCTTTTGGCTGGAATGTTACAGCATACGAGCTAAATGATAATGTTGATGCGCATATCACTGCCGCCAGAATAAGCGCCAGGATTTTCTTACAAGTTCTCTTCATCCCAATACCTCCTTATATTTTTTGCATTTCATTCATATGTATCTCATGATGCCAAATGGATGAAAAATTACTATTTCATTTTACCATATTTCACAAAAAATACAAATTGTTTTTATGAATTTTTGCCATTTTGCCCAAAATGTAAATGTGACGGGGGTCAGACCCCCGTCACAGAATTTTCACAAAGTTTCAGGTTCCGGATAGTCAACGCCCATGGTGTCGACTGTCACGGTTTTCATCACCTGCGGTACGATGGGCTTGTCAGCCCAGCCGGTCTTAGTGATTGCAATCGCATCAACTACTTCCTGTCCTTCGATGACTTTGCCGAATGCAGCATACTGACCGTCAAGGTGAGGTGAATCGGCATGCATGATGAAGAACTGTGAGCCTGCGCTGTCAGGCATCATTGAACGTGCCATTGAAAGCACTCCTACCGTATGCTTGAGATTGTTCTCGAAACCATTTGCCGAAAACTCTCCCTTTATGGAATATCCCGGGCCGCCTGTTCCGCGTCCGTCCGGATCTCCGCCCTGGATCATGAAGCCGGGAATAACTCTGTGGAAGATAAGTCCGTTGTAGAACTCCTTCTTCACAAGAGAGATAAAATTATTAACTGTGTTGGGAGCGATCTCAGGATAAAGCTCAGCCTTTATAACCCCGCCATCCTCCATTGTAAATGTAACAATCGGATTTGCCATATTCTTAATTTCCTTTCTGGTAAAATATAATCTTATCCTACCATAATATGTATATTTCATAAAGCGCTAATTCACATACTATTGTATAATGTAGATGTAGCTTATCAGGTTCCATATGGGAGGAACGCGCTATGGTACGAATCAAATATGACGACCTGGAAGCTCTGTCGCGCGAGATAAATGAGCGCCAATACGAGCTTTCCTGTTGTCTATGCAGCACTGATGACACCATGAGACATCTTAAAGATGCCTGGCACAGCGAGCTGTCCCAAAGCTACATCGAGAGATACGATGCGATACGCCCCGAGATACTTAAAATGGACCTTCTTTTAATGGAAATGGCTTCCTGCCTCGAGGCTCTCAGCACCACCTTGAGAGAGCTGAAAAGTCTGTAAAGATTCAGACCCCAAAATTCACAATAAAGTATTTGTTTAGAGCCGTGTTTTATGTTAAAGTATCATCTGTACGGTCGTATTAAGGTGCGCCCGTGCAGGAGGTTATTAATGAAGCAAAGAGTCAAAAATGCATTTTCATTCAGGAGGATAATTATGAAAAGAGTATCTATGGCATCAGAGATCGGAGCCACATCCTATCCCGGAAGAGGAATCGTGATCGGGCTCACACCTGACGGCAAAAAGGCAGCAATCGGCTACTTCATCATGGGCCGTTCTACCAACAGCCGCAACAGAGTCTTCGTAACAGAAGGCGAAGGCATCAGGACCGAGGCATTTGATCCATCCAAGCTGGAGGATCCGAGTCTCATCATCTATGCACCCGTAAGGGTCAGGGGAAATGACACCATTGTAACTAACGGAGATCAGACCGATACTATCTATGATCTGATGGCGGAAGGCAAGACCTTCGAGGAGTCACTGAGAACAAGAGAGTTCGAGCCGGACGGCCCCAACTATACCCCTCGTATCTCAGGAATTCTTCACATCCCGGCTGACACAAATAACTACAGCTATGAAATGTCGATCTTAAAGAGCAACAACGGTGATCCGACAGCATGTAACAGATACACATTCTCATATGATGTACCTCTTAAGGGAGAGGCTCATTTCCTGCACACATATATGGGCGATGGGAACCCGCTTCCCAGCTTTGAAGGCGAGCCCACTCCTGTTGAGATAGAGACAAATGATCTCGATGAATTTACAGAGACCATCTGGAACGCTCTTGACGAGGAAAACAAGGTTTCACTTTTCACGAGATTTATCGATGTTGAAAGCGGCGAAGTTGAGAGCCGCATCGTTAATAAGAATAAGTAAGAGAAAGGAAAAAGAAATGAACGAACTTGAACTTAAGTACGGATGTAACCCCAATCAGAAGCCTTCAAAGGTTTATATGAAGGACGGCGGAGAGCTTCCTTTCACAGTTGTGAACGGCAAGCCCGGATATATCAATCTTCTGGATGCATTTAACGGATATCAGCTTGTAAAGGAGCTTAAGAAGGCAACAGGCCTTCCGGCAGCAACTTCTTTCAAACACGTATCTCCTGCAGGTGCTGCAGTCGGTCTTCCGCTCACAGACGTTGAAAAGAAGATCTACTGGGTAGATGACATGGGTGATTTAAGCCCGCTCGCTTCTGCTTATGCAAGAGCAAGAGGTGCTGACAGAATGTCATCCTTCGGTGATTTCATCTCACTTTCAGATATCTGCGATGCTGATACAGCTAAGCTTGTAAAGAGAGAGGTTTCCGACGGTATCGTTGCTCCAGGATATACAGATGAAGCTCTTGAGATCCTCAAAGCTAAAAAGAACGGTAACTACTGCGTTATCCAGATCGATCCCGATTACACTCCCGCTCCTTCAGAGACAAAGGATGTTTACGGCGTGACATTTGAGCAGGGAAGAAATGAGCTGGTTATCGATGAGAACTTCTTCTCAAATATCGTAACAGACGCTAAGGAGCTTCCCGAGTCAGCGATCATCGATCTTACTATCTCAATGATCACTCTTAAATATACACAGTCCAATTCAGTATGCTACGTTAAGAACGGCGCTGCAATCGGTATCGGTGCAGGACAGCAGTCACGTATCCACTGTACAAGACTTGCCGGAGATAAGGCAGATAAATGGTTCCTCCGTCAGTCACCTCAGGTTATGAACCTTCCTTTCAAAGAGGACATCAGACGTGCAGACAGAGATAACACGATTGACGTTTATATCAGCGATGATTATGAAGATGTTATCGGTGAAGGCGAGTGGCAGAAATACTTCACAGAGCAGCCTGCAGTATTCACAAGAGAAGAGCGTAAGGAATGGCTCAAGAAGAACACCGGAGTTTCCGTAGGTTCAGATGCATTCTTCCCCTTCGGTGATAACGTAGAAAGAGCTCACAGAAGCGGTGTTGAATATATTGCACAGCCCGGCGGCTCAATCAGAGATGATAACGTAATCGAGACCTGCAACAAGTACGGAATCGTAATGTGCTTCACGGGAATCAGATTATTCCATCACTAAGAACAAATCAAAAGACGGCGGAAATCGTAAGATTTCCACCGTCTTATTTTTTTATTATCTAAGTCATTCCGCTACTGTTCAGACATCTGATTCTGATCCGGCGAATCGGTTGTATCATTTGTATTCGTCTGATCATTCGAATTCTGATCATCACTCTGATTAGTCTCATCCGTCTGATCCGGCTTATTCTCTGCCTCATACAGAAGCACACCGTTATCATCGAATACATAGGTCTTACCATCGACCACATACTCGCCTACAGCAGGCTTTCCGTCACTTGTGATATAGTATTTGTCGCCCTCATAGGTGATCCACTTGTTTCTGACAAGTGTTCCCGAAAGATTCAGGTAATATATTCCGTCATCAGCTTCAACCCATCCTGTCTGAACCTTTCCGATTGCGTTCATGTAATAGGTCTTGCCGTTTATATCATTCCAGCCTGTAACCAGTCGTCCGTCCTTACCACAATAGTAAAGTCCGTCATCTGTGATCCACTGGCTCTCAGCTCTCGTTCCGTCATCATTAAGGAAATAAATTCCTGTCGTAGTCTTTAGCCAGCCTTTTGTCAGATAGCCTTCATCATTGAAGTAATAAGTCTTATCTCCTATCGTCATCCAGCAGCTATAAGGGAATGTGCCGTCGCCCTTATCATACCATATACCAAGAGCACATTTCTTAAAGCCCTTAACATGTGTCTTATAGGATGATATAGGCTTTGTTCTCGGAGTAACGATCTTTGAAAAATCTCTGTAACAGAAATCTATATCAACCGAGTTAACATCTATTCCGTCAAGCAATACAGTACTTCCGGCCTGCCAGATATCTCTTGATATAGAAGTATTGAAAGAGCCGTTGTAACGTGCAACCCATCTGTAAACTCCGGGCAGTTTGGAAAGATCAACATAGTTGATAGCCCAGTTCTCATTCAGATAGATCATCGGTGTATAACCTGCAGCAGCTATCTCATCAAGAAATGCCTTCGCAATCTTAGTGATCTTGGTACGTCCAAGTGAGATCTGGGAGTTATCCTCCATATCCAGTGCAACGGGATAAGTTACGTTATGACCTCTCAGCTGCTGGATAACCCACTGGGCATCCTTTCTCGAAGCACTCTCGGTCTTAGCCGTACTGTAGAAGTAGATACCGGTTTTGATACCGACAGCATTTGCATTTATCATATTTGTATTGAAGTAAGGATCCACGTTATGCTTGCCGTGACCCACACGGATAATGGCAAACTCGATGCCCTGCTTCTTGGCCTTTGACCAGTTCATGCTTCCCTGATACTGGGAAACATCAATACCCTTTATGGTTCCGGATTCATAGGACGAGCACTCAGGCAGATACTCACCGTTGATGCTGAAGTACATATACTTTCCATCAACCAGCTGCCATCCATACATCCTCTGACCGATACGCCAGCTGCCCTTGGTCTTCGGCGCAAAGTAATACTTCTTGCCGCCAATGGTCTGAAGACCGGTCACCATGTAACCCTTCTTATCGAAGTAGTACCATCTGCCGTCGATCTCTTTCCACTTCTTTTTAACAACCTTTCCGTTATCCTTAACGTACTGCCACTTGGTACCCTTCTGTCTCCATTCGGCAGCTTCACTGTTCGTGTTCGAAACAAAGAGAACAACGCACATGAGAAGGCAGGCTGCTATAATTGTTATCAACTGTCTTTTTTTCATAAAACCCTCTTATATAACGTCCCAGAAATCATTTATAGTAGCAAGATAATCATCTAGCGTCTGGGCTCGTCTTATCTCTACCACCGAGCCGTCCTCGCGAAGAAGGAGCTCAGATGACCAGAGACGTCCGTTATAATTATACCCCATTGAATGACCATGCGCTCCGGTATCATGGATAACAAGATAGTCACCCTTATCGATCTTCGGAAGCTTACGGTCTATTGCAAACTTATCATTATTCTCACAAAGAGAACCGGTAACATCATATACATGATCCAGCGGAGCATCCTCCTTACCGAGAACAGTTATATGATGATATGCACCATACATTGCGGGACGCATAAGATTAGCTGCGCATGCATCCACACCGATGTATTCCTTGTAAATGTGTTTCTCGTGGATAGCTTTCGTAACAAGATGTCCGAAAGGAGCGAGCATATATCTTCCGAGTTCGGTATAGATAGCAACATCACCCAGTCCTGCAGGTACCATTATCTCATTAAATTTCATACGAACGCCATCACCGATCTTGGCAATGTCATTCGGAGCAGTATCGGGATCGTAAGGGATACCCACACCGCCTGAAAGATTGATAAATGAAAGATTGATACCGGCCTTCTCCTGAATCCTTACGGCAAGCCCGAAAAGGATTCCGGCAAGTGTCGGATAGTAATCATTTGTCACTGTATTGCTGGCAAGGAAGCTGTGAATTCCGAACTCCTCAACACCCAGCTCTTTAAGCTTCTTATATGCTTCGATAATCTGATCCTCTGTCATTCCGTACTTGGAATCTCCGGGAGTATCCATAACCTGGAAGCCTTCTCCGCTCTCGCCGAGAGTGAAAACTCCGCCCGGATTGAAACGACAGGACATAACCCTGGGCATTCTGCCCGAAGCACAAGGCTCCGCTATCTTTGCATCCTTAAGAGCCTCATATACAAAATCCACATGAGTGATATCATCCAGGTTGATGATTCCGCCAAGCTCGGCACACTTTATGAACTCTTCTGCAGGCGTGTCATTTGACGAAAACATGATGTCACGTCCTACAACTCCGCTCTTCTCGGAGATTATAAGCTCTGCCATGGATGAGCAGTCTGTGCCGCAGCCCTCCTCATGAAGGATCTTTACTATTGAGGGATTGGGGGTAGCCTTAACAGCAAAATATTCTTTGAATCCTTTATTCCAGGAAAATGCATTGTAAAGCGCACGTGCATTCTCCCTTATACCTTTTTCATCATAGATGTGAAACGGGGTTGGCCAGGTCTTTACGATCTCCTCAACCTGAGCCTTTGTGATAAATGGTGTCTTCATAATTTTTCCTTTTTTTATAATTCATACGATAACTTGTATATTTTACCATTTAATGTGATTTATGTCAAAAAAATGAGGCACCGCTTTTGCAGTGCCTCAAAGTAATACTATTTAACTGTTACAGTGACTGTCTTGCATATTCCGTTCTGGGTGTATACATAGATCTTACACTTACCTTTTCCTTTACCTTTTACCTTGCCGTTCTTATCAACGGTTGCGATAGAAGTATCGGTACTCTCGTAACGGAACTTAGCAATGTGTGTTGCCACTTTCTTCTTTTTCTTGAAGCTTGCTTTGATCTTGACGGTCTTACCCTTCTTGACCGTAAGCTTCGACTTCTTAACCTTAAGGGATGTAGGATTACCCTTCTTTCCGCCGTCTGTCACTACATGGACCGACTTGGAGGTTGTTACTACTCTGTCTCCTGCGCTGGTTATCTTATAAGCTACTACTACATACTTGTAGTAAGTACCCTTCTTAAGACCCTTGACCGTATAGCTCTTTGCCGACGGATTCTCGAGAGTCATTATATATTCCAGCTTG
>JAFZRN010000017.1 GCA_017619835.1 Eubacterium sp. | reverse complement strand
TGAAGTCGGAAGTGACGAAGCCATCTTCTGCTGAGCCGAAGTCAGATCTTTATTTGCTAGATTGGAAGTATTCTTTCCGAAGTATTTCTGAGCAGCTGCACCGTAATTAAGCATATCTACATAGGCTGTGCAGAGCTTCTTCGCCTTTGTATCGGAATTATATATATCATCATAGAAGTTTATGAGAGCCATCGCATAATCTCTTATACAGGCCTGTTTTACTTCACTCTTATATTCGGTATTACCGATATTGGCTATCAGTGTTGCCTTAGCCACATATGTCATTTCGGCTGCGGATACGCCGCGGAAGGTAAACCGATAAAGACCCGTTTCCGGATCATCGAAATCGGGGGTCAAAACTACAGTCTCTCCGTTGAATTCCACGGAAAGTCTGACATTTTCAAAATTACCACTGGAATAGACCTTACAATTGAAGATCATATCGAAATCTTCCTGAAAATCATAAGACACTGTGATCTTTGCATCGAGTGCCTCAGCAGCATTAACAGGGGTTGCAACAAATATTGCACAAATGATAAAAATAGCACAAATGAGACAAGCGGCCGCTTTGCGACCGTGGCAAGAATAACTCTTCATATTTAATTAACCCTCTCTCTATAAATACCAACCACAAAAAAATAACTTATTATTATTATTTTGTTCATTTTTTGTTCATAATTCGTTCATATTATATCTTTTGTCACTCATTTACTTTTATCAAATATCAGCACTTTTTTATAAAAATCTGCTCTATCCAAAGAATCTACACAAAAAGTTCACAAACTCCAAAGAAAAAAAATCTCCAGAGTGAGCTATCACTCTAGAGATTTCTGTCCTTTTTCTTTTTCAGAAGTGCGGCTGTATCCAGTGCTGTCTCTGCAGGAGACTCAGCCGGTTTTTTCACCTGTTTCTTTGTTTTTCCCGGTTTTTCTTTTTGTGGTGCTTCTAATGTATTGGTATATTCCTGAGCTGCTCCCGGACTGTCTGTCTCACCTGCTTCTATCCAACCATCTTCCGCTTCACTGATTGGCTTTGCAATATCTTTCTTCCCGGCTTTCTTAACCGGTTTCTTCTTTTCGGCCCTTTCAGGTCTGATCTTCTTCCAAAGTGTGATAAGCTTTTCCTGAATACCGAACCTTCTTGCGATTATATCCAGTATAAGAAGTATTATCGAAAGAACGATAAGGATAAATGTGATATTTCTCTTATTATTCTTCTTTCCTTTAAGCTTAGTGAATACCTTGTCACCGTCTTTAATGATACGGCCGTTTTCGGTAACAAAGCTGACGAGGCCTTCGTTGGATATATCTTTTCTGTACTCATCAGAGAACTGGACTGCCTGGACTCCGGTAACCGCAGCAGCTGTTTCTCCATCCTCCATTCGTCTTACGCTTATGCTGTATACTCCGGGTTCATCAGCGTCGAACTCTGCAGTGTAATTACCCGGCTCATCGGAAAGAAGCTTAAGCTCACCGGATTCACCCGTAGGTGATGTATATACTCCCTTAAGCTCGGTATCCTCCGAGTATTCTAAGGCGTGATAATCCACAAGGAGCTTTCCTCTTCTTCTGTTTATATTCATGGAATCATTTCCAACATCGCCGTCCATGCTGGCCATATCCAGCATCCTCTTCCACATCGCGGCATAGTCATCCATTCCGACAAGATTTGCGTCCCAGGTTCCGGAGCCGTTACTCATCCACGATATCGCATTTCCGAGTCCGTACTGCCAGGAAGCAAGAAGCGGATCATCCTCATCGGTCGCCATTATCTCTCTGGCCCCTGACTTTGCGGAGGTTGCAATATAAGCCTCAATATGAGGAAGGCCGTCAGGATATAGGCCGTCGACCAGCTGATTGGAGCTGTTCATGCTTATCGTAAAATCACCATGCTTATAATATGTTCCGGCCGAAAGATAAACCTCCTCCGTAAATATCTTCGGGACATCCGAAGAGCTTTCGCTGAAGTAGTATCTTCCGCCGCATTCATCGGCCAGATGCTCAAGGAGCTGGGTATCAGAATCAGAACCTACGGCTATGGTCGACATGGTTATATAATTATCATTTATAAGTTCTATCGCATCGGAGAATTCCCTGGTCTCGCCTTCACCGTCCGTAAGAAGCAGGATATGCTTGACTCCCGCATCCACATCCATAAGTGCATTGGCCGCCGACTTTACTGCAGGCTTGATCACGGTTCCGCCTTCGATACCGATCTTCTTTATCTGATCGATGACAGCATCCTTATCATCAAGCTTTACGATCTTCTGACGCCACTGATTAGTATCGCTGAATGTAAGAACGCCGACCATGTCATTTTCATCCATGGTCTCTACTGCTTCTATCGCAGCATCCACAGCCACATCGATCTTGGGCTTTCCGCTCGCACCATAGCCTTCCACGGGAGAATCCATGGAGCCCGAGCAGTCGATTACCATGACCATTGCAAGTGACGGCTTTTCATTTACCGCCTTAGGTGTCATATCAACCGGAAGAATCTTCTCAAGAACCGTGTCCTTGTATCCGCCCGGTCCGTAGCTTTCACGACCGCCTGTTGTGATAAGTCCGCCGCCGTAATCCTTTACATAGCTTTCTATAGAATTGACAAAGCCCTCCGGAAGATCGGAGATATGGGCATTATCAATGATTATCGTCTTATACTGAAGAAGATCCGTAATAGTTTCCGGCGCATTTATCGCGGAAACCGTCGAAAGGTTCACATTGAGACCGCTTATCATATCGCTAAAGCCCGAGCTGTCCTCGGAAAGACCTGATATAATAAGCACCTTCTTCGGCGCATCAACAAGCGCAGCTGCAACCATGCTGTTATTTTCTTCAACAGTGTCGCCCGGCGCCTCGATCGTAACATGCTTTTCTTCTATTCCGTCATCTCCCGCAACTCCGTCGAGGACAAATGTGTTCTCGCCCTTTACCAGACTGACACTTGACTCCGATACAACCTTACTGCTGTCCCAGAGCTTAAGCACGGCATCCGTATCATAATTACTGAAGACTGTTACTTTAATCCTGTAGGTATCTCCGACCGAAAGCTTGTCCGGCATATCGACAGACTGGATATAGGTATCATTTCCAAGCTCGCCTTCAAAAAGCTTAAGGCAGAGCTCGATGTCACCTCTTGTGATGGTGCCGTAGGTTTCATTCACGTCACCGATGGTCTCGCATCCGTCGGTAAGCAGCATGATACGTCCGAATCTGTCCTCGGGAAGAAGTGCAGCCGCATACTCTATCGCGCCCTCGATATCCGTTCCCCTGCCCTTAGGAGCAGTGGCGATGCCAAGATATCTTGCTTCGGAATTAACAAACTGATCCGTCATGGCATTTGCACCGAAGGTTACGATTCCGAATGCGTCGCCGCGGGGCATCCCGCTTATCAGATTCCTGAGATAGTCCTCTTTTTCGGGAAGAGTATCGATATTACTGTCCGACATATCCACCACAAATATCGTGGCATTTCCCTTCTTCCTTCCCGGAAGATTGATGCCGATTATCGCTAAAGTTACAGTCAGAATAAGAAGTGCTCTTAAGATAAGAGGCAGGCCTCTATATACTCTGTTTCTCCTATAATATATAACAAGATCGATTATTATCAGGATCAGTGCGATAACAAGGCAGAGCCTCCTGAGGGGGCTGTACCTGATGCCGTAGTCCTCATTTCCGGTCTTAACGGAAACAGCTTCCACCGCTCCGCCCTCGGATTCGGAAAGCGGGAATCTTACAACATAGTGCTCGCCCTCCATCTCATACAGGCCGGCCCTGTTTTCCGTTTCGCCGGCCGGTCCGTCGGTTCCTGCCATTATATAATGCTCGCTGATGAGGCTGTCGTCCGCAAGATAAGTCATTGCATCCGCAATAAATACCGGGAACTCAGCCATCAGCGGAAATTCGCTGTTTCTTATATCAAAGCCGAGGATGACTTCCCTTATCCCGTCATGCTCGCCGTAATAAGCAACGACCCTCTCGCCCACATCGGCGTCATCTATCGTCATCAGCGGCTTTCCCCATTCGGGAACTGTAAGATACTTTAGCCCGCCCGCTCCGAAGGTAAATTCGGACAGATTCTTAAGGAAGGGCTCCTGCCTGACTCTTACCAGATGGCCGTTCTCATCGGCCGCGATATCCTTAGGATAATTAAAGATAAGCCTCGAAGTATCACTCGTTATAAATGTAGGATCATCATAGATCGCAACTGTCTTTTTATCACCGGAAATGATGTCGCTGTCGGAAGCATTCTTAATCACATTCTCCCCGGTGGCAGCCTTAAAGGCTTTCTCCACATAGATGTTGCCGTTACCGATAAGATATGCATCATACTGTGCTTTCTCAGCAGCCACGGCATAAGCTGTATTATCATTATCTAGTCCGTCCGCAGTCTTATCGCCTGATTTATCATCAAAGCTCACTGCCGAAAGAACTGCCTTGGCATATCCTCCTCTTACATTCTTATCCGTAAGAAGGATCGAGCCGTTGGTCCCGGCCTGAGCATCGATAGTCCTGATCCCCAGAAGATTATTCCCGCTGTCAAGAACGGAGATATCAAAGCTTGCAGCATGCTCTCCGAACACACTGTAATTAACCGATATATCAAAAAGCCCGTTATCGTTTTTCTTCATGGACATCTGGCTGAGAGCTATATTATCTGTTCTTTCGCCGTAAACATAGATATCCATGCTGATGCGGGAGCTGATATCCTCCAGTGCAGCCTTGCCTTCACTATCCGTAAAGACGATGACCTTTTCGGCACCTACGGATTCTATAAGTCCCTCAGCTCCGTCCGGTCTTCCCGCCGCATCCGTACATTCGAGTCCCGAGATAAGTTTTTTAATCCTGAGCTTATCCCTGCTCGTATTGATGAGCACTTTATTTTCGGCACCGGAGCTTAGAACGGATATATCGCCCGAAGTCATTTCCACATAATCAAGTGCGTCCCTTAAAGCAAGATCAAAGCGGGTCTTTGTGCCGTCTGCCTTATAATTCATGCTTCCCGAGGTGTCGATCACGATGAGTGATGACTCGGCCTTTTCGCTGCCGCCTCTTTTTATCGCAGGTGACATTGTGGCAAACATCAGAAGGATAAGGGCCGCGATCTCGAGGAACATCAGGATGTTTTTAATAAGCTTCTTTGAGAAGGTCATGCTCTTCTCGTTTCGCTCGGCATTTTTCCACAGCAAAAGAGAAGGTATCACCTTCGGTGTACCCTTTGGCTTCATCAGATATATGATTATTATCACGGGAACCCCGACAAGAAATATAAGCGGGATCAGTGTGCCAAATGTCATCCTTACCAGATTCCTCTCATGTTATCGAAAAATACCTTGCTGAGCGGTTCGTCGGTCCTGCATAAAATGTAGTCCGCGCCGTTCTTATGCGCAGTTGTTCTGATATTTGCAATATATTCATTGAGCGCCTTCGTATAATCATCGACCACGCTTTTTTCCAGAGTAAGCCTTATATCCTTCTTCTCATTTTCACTGTCGATGAATCTGAAGGAGCCGGTGTCCTTTATCTCAAGTTCTTCCTTTGAAAGGATGTGGATGAGACAGACCTCCATACGTCTATAATTCATAAGCCTTAAAGCTTCCTGCTCTCTCGAAAGAAAGTCTTCATCCATAAAGTCCGAGATTATAAAGCTTCTTCCACCGTTTGTCCTGACTGCATTCTTTAGTGCGTCGACAATATTTATCTGGCCGGCGGGCTTTATATCTTCAAGCCATTTGCGGAGCATCACCGTGCCGGTCTCTCCTGCCGGAACCCTTAACGTAGCGGCGGGGTTCTGAAGGTCGGTCACATAGACGCTGTCCCTTCCGGAGAGCGCAACATAGCTTATGGCCTCGGTAAGTTCTGCCATAAGTGTGCTCTTCAGCTTTTCACCGAACTCCATGGAACGGCTCGTATCAAGGTAGATATTTACGCGCCCCTCACGCTCCTCCATATATTCCTTTATATAGAGCTTATCGAGACGTGCGTAGGCATTCCAGTCCACATAGCGCATATCGTCCCCGGGTATATATTCACGATAACCCGAGAACTCCGCAGAACGACCCTTCGAGGAAGAACGTCTCGCACCCTCGTTATAGCTTAAAGTCCGGCGTATATTCAGTTTTAAGCCGCGGAGGCGTTCCAGCTCGTGGAGATCAATAGTCTGCATAGTATTCCTTTAAATAAGTTCCTAATATATAAGTTTCTATAAAAGTTCCTTTATAACATCATCGGGAGTGATGCCGTCCTGGATGGCATCAAAGCTTAAGATTATACGGTGGCGTAATACATCCGGTGCAACCGCTGTTATATCATCAAAAGCTACATTAAGTCTTTTATCCATAAATGCCTTCGCCTTTGCACATCTTACTATATGCTGTGCAGCTCTCGGGCTGGCTCCCTCACGGATATAGCGGTTCTCTTCATGTGTCTTCATTACGATCGAGAGTGCCTTATCAAGAACAGGCTCTGCTATCGGAAGCTGCTGGATCATGCTTCTTATGGATAAGAGTTCTTCCGAAGTAAGAACGGCCTTTGCAGGCTCTGATGAAGAATTCTCTGTAAGAGTAACTATCTTGCCCAGCTCTTCCTTTGTGGGGAACTCAACCATAAGCTTCATTGCAAATCTGTCAAGCTGTGCCTCCGGAAGCGGATAGGTTCCTTCCTGCTCTATCGGGTTCTGGGTAGCGATTACAAAGAAAGGATCCGGAAGTGCGTAGGTTGTATCACCCACCGTTACCGTATGCTCCTGCATCGCCTCGAGAAGAGCTGACTGGGTTTTCGGAGTAGCTCTGTTGATCTCGTCCGCCAGGATGACATTTGCAAAGATGGGGCCTGCTTCGAATCTGAAGCCGCTGCCCTTTTCATCCCTTACCATTATATTTGTTCCGGTGATATCAGCCGGCATAAGGTCGGGTGTGAACTGTATCCTCTTAAATGACATCTCAAAGACATGGCTTATGGTCTGGACGAGTCTTGTCTTTCCGAGTCCCGGCATACCCTCGAGAAGTACGTTACCTCCCGTGAGAAGTGCCATAAGAAGTTTATCGACAGTATCCTTCTGCCCGATTATCTCCTTTGCGATCTCTGTTTTAACTTCATTGATTCTGCCTGCGGCCTGTTCGAATTCTGACATATTCTACTCCTCTACTCTAATCCTGAAAAATAATTCTTTATGATATTAGAGACGGCACCGGGGTACTTGCCCTTCTCGATACCGTCATATGCGCTCTTTTTATACTGGTTGATGACCGTGCTGTAAGGAACCTTCTTTCCGTCCCAGACAAGGCCGTTCTTTTCACGGGAATACTGGGAGGTGCTGTTGTCACCATACTTTCCGGAGAGGTTTTCATCCACGCTTACATAGTCATAATCATGTTCGACCTTTTTCTCCGCGGTCTCATCGCCCTGGCCGGCTCCGTTTCCGCCCTGGCCGCTTCCATTACTCTTTCCGTTTCCCTGGCTCTGGCCCTCACCTTCGCCCTGGCCTTCGCCATTTCCTTCTCCGTTTCCTTCTCCTTCGCCTTTTCCTTCTCCCTGGCCTTCACCCTGACCTTCGCCTTCACCTTTACCATTCTGGGTATTCTGGCCATTCTGTCCGTTTTCGCCATTCTGGCCGTTCTGTCCGTTCTGGCCGTTCTGACCATTCTGACCATTTTGTCCGTTCTGGGCATTCGGATCCATCTGGCCATTCTGGTTACTAGCTGTGAGCATCTGGGAATTCTGCTGATTTTTCGCCATCTCTTCGGCGGACTTTATACTTGAAAGAGTTGTTCCGTTCTTTCCTTCGGCCATTTGTGAAAGCTTGCTCTCGGCATCCCCCAGCTTATATTCATAGCCGCTTTTAGCTGCTTTAAGCTCTTCCTTGGTCTTGGCCTGCTTCATCGCTTCCTGAGAAAGCTCGAGTGACTTCATCATCTTTTCCAGCTCATTTATCTCTTCTTCGCTGAGTTCACTCTTTTCTATATTTCCGAGCTCTTCAAGAAGCTTCTCGGTTTCCTTGACTGCTTCCTTGGCCTCCTGCCGGGTGAGATGCATTTCCTTAGCCTTCTCCTTTGCAGGTGTCGGGACTATGCCTGCCACGATTATAAGTACCGCTATCAATAGACTTATCCCAAGCTTTATCCAGGGGATATTGAGAGGCACCTTTATCTTCGCTTCATTTTTCCTTAAAACCCTCTCTGCATCCTCTCGCTGAAGCAGATGTATCCTGTCCTCGCTCTTTCTATTCTCATATGCTGTAAGCACTCGTTCACGAAAACCGAAGCTATCGATAAATCCCGCTGCCGTCTCATTTGAAACCTTCTTTTTAATACCTATCACTATGAAAATAAGAAGGGCTGCCACAGCAAGTCCCGCTCCGATAGGAGCCGCATAATAAAGCGGCACCGCAAGACTTATCAGCATGATGATGAGCATTGAAAGAAGCCCCCACATAAGACCATCGGTCATGGAGGCTCTCATTATCCTATTATTGAGTTTTTTTCGTACCTTTTTAATGAACGAAAGAATGTAATTCATATTACTTTTTACCCGGTCTTATTCGGTTCGATGCAAGAACAACAAAAACTGCCGTAAGTGCGATCTGAATTATCTCAGATAAAACTATATATAAGTTATCATTTGATAAAAGCTGCCAGATTCCATTTGAATTATCAAAGAATATTCCTATTACTTCTTCACTCGTGAGCCTGGTCACAAAGAAAACAATGAATGTAAATACAGGATCCACAAGGAGGGCAAGAGGTGAAAGATAATAAGTAGTTCTGCTCGTATTAACAAGAAATTCCGAAAGCCATCCCACAAAAGGAATTCCGTATACTCCGAGATATATCACGTAGGAAAGGATGATCGCTGTAATTGACTTCCTGCATACCGATGATGCAAATGTTCCGACACTTCCCGCAAAGCATGCAAAGATAAATGCCATCACAACATACTCAAGAAGCGTTATCCAGGAAAGACCTCCTACTATAAATGATACGGAAAGCAGCGGAAGGCTTGCGATAATGAATATCATAACTCTTATTACCGCAGATCCGATCTTGCCGAGGATTATATTCGTCGATGTTATCGTAGTTGTAAGGAGCACATCCATCGTCTTTCTCTCACGCTCTCCCGATATGGAGGATGCCGTGATTATCGGAACGATCAGAGCGATGATTATAAGCTCCGTGATACCTACGATAGGGAAGAAATATATATATCCGCTGTACATATCGGTATTGGAATATACTCCCGTATAAGAGCGGCTTACACTCATGATACTGAGAGAAAACAGGAATACAATCGTGAGGACTACCTCATAGGCAAAGAGCCCCCAGGAGAACTTCATGCTTCTCGATATAACTTTAAGGTCCTTTTTGATGATAGGACTGTTTACCGGATTAAACATCTGAGCCTCCTTCCTGTGTAATTGCCATAAATATATTCTCAAGGCTTCTTTCTTCTCTTCTGAAGCCTCCTATTATGACGCCCTTCTGCATGAGATACATAATGAGCTGATTAGATGCAGTATCATCTGCAACTCCGCCGACTACGATCTCATTTTCCCTGATGGACTCGGTCCTTATATTCGGGTTTTCCTGAAGGAGTCTTACTGCCTGATCCGTCTCGGACTTGATATTGATGATAAGTCTGCTGGAATCCGTACCTGTCCTCAGGATATCCTCCATCTTGCCGGCCGCTATCAGCTTGCCGTGGTTCATGATCCCGATCGCATTACACATCTCTGATATATCGGAAAGGATGTGCGAGCTTATGATTATGGTCTTACCCATGGACTGAAGGTTCATTAGAAGCTCCTTCATCTCCACTCTTGCCACAGGGTCAAGTCCGGATGAGGGTTCATCCATGACAAGAAGCTGAGGGTTATGAAGAAGTGCTCTTGCAACGCAGAGTCTCTGCTTCATTCCTCGTGAAAGGGTATCCACATAATTCTCGGTCTTATCCTGAAGATTGACCAGTGCGAGAAGGTCACCCGAAACCGCAGTTATATCCTTATAGCTCATTCCGTTTAGAGAGCCGTAGAACTCCATATATTCGGAAACCTTGAGATTATCATAAACTCCGAAAAAGTCGGGAACATATCCGATGAGCTTTTTCAGATTAACCATTTCCTTCGCATCGGCACCACGCTTGATGCCATTTACCGTAACTTCTCCGGAGGATGCCTGAAGAAGTCCGCACACTATTCTTATCGTTGTGGTCTTTCCCGCTCCGTTGGGCCCCACGAAACCAAAGAGGTCGCCCTTCGGAACTCTTAAAGTCAGTCCCTGGACTGCGGGAAATGTGCCATAGTATTTATATAGATTATTTATATAAAGCATGTCATTTCCCCCTTAATATAAAAGACTGTTGATGTTCATATAGTAGCAGGTCCAGGCGTCTTCTTTGGAATCGGTTATGCTGTCGGATCTTACGATACCGAACACACCCGCTCCGTTTGAATTCTGGGAATAGCTTCCATATGCAAGAGAAAGCGCAGCCAGGTCTGCGGCTTTATCATAATTCTTGGTTTTGTAATCCGGACCGCAGATTTTATCCACAAGGTCACCCATGTAATTAGAATACTGGCCCGAACTAAGGTCTATATCAAATGATTCGCCGTTCTTAAGTCCCTCGACGATCTGGTAGGTTCCGGAGACATTGAAAAG
The DNA here is from genome assembly GCA_017619835.1 of Eubacterium sp. Taxonomy (GTDB): domain Bacteria; phylum Bacillota; class Clostridia; order Lachnospirales; family Lachnospiraceae; genus Eubacterium_Q. The sequence continues at coordinate 100,164 of JAFZRN010000017.1, read as the reverse complement.
AACATAATCAAAATCAACCCCCGTATTATTCGTTATCTTTCCGTTCAGGGCCGATGTCCATGCCTGATCATCCGATAAACCATTTAAGTTCGACCCCTCCTTGATACCTGCATTTACATCAAACTTTCCGTATTTACCTTCGGGAATCTTATTAACAAGGAATGTCTCCATGTCAAATGTACTGGCCGGATAAGCTGTCATATACAGATTTCCGCTTTTCTTAAAGGCTCCGCTCACGGATTCTTCGGTTCTGTTATATGAATAACAAAGAGAAGTTCCGCTTAAGTACTTATCATCCTTTGTCTTTACGGTCCATTCCTTGGGATCGGGCTGATAACCGAATATATATGCCTTTTCAGTATTATTCTCAAGATCCACAAGTGAAACCGACTTAAGTGTCAGCCCCTTAACCTTGACCGAAAGACTGAGAAGGAAAACAAAGCCCATGAAAAGAAGCGAGAGTGCCGGGATGACAACCCATATCTTCTCTCTTTTATTCATTGCTTTAAGTATCAGGTAAATGACCGGGCCAACGAGAACTATATAGATAAGAAAGATGGCAACCAGCGCACCTCTTCCCATCTTAGCGGGCTTTTCCATATAGCATTCCACATTCTTGATATCATAATAATCGATAACGCTGCCATTAGAATATCCGTTATCGGATCTCGCCTGGATTGCATCTCTTAAAAGCCCGTTTGCAACACTAGAAGCATCAAAAGAATTATCGCTTAAATTTCCTATACGGATAGGACATACAACAACACTGCCGAAACCGGATGCTTTTATATAATCATCATATACGCCCGAATAAAAACCGTCACCGCAGTAAATGTCTGCCTTCATATAAGGATTCGAAGCAAAGTAAGTTCCGTCTTCAAAAGTGATACTGCTCATTGAGATATTTCCGGAGCTTATACTGATATCAGAGGTCACACGAAAACCATTCAATACTTTTTCGGCAGATTCCCCTGTTCCGATCACCAGCATACCGCCGTCATTTACCCAGCTCTCGAGCTTCTTCATCTTATCTTCGCCGAGTACCGAAGTATCATAATCATCTATGACAAGCATGCTGAGTCCTTCAATATCATCAAGGATCGTATCGGAAGAAGTCTCCTTCAGCTTTATAAAATATTTTTCTCCGCCGACTTCAACCTTATTTCCGGACATATCAAGGAACTTAAGCTTATCGGCGTTGTCGGAAAGAAGTCCCACCTTTATGGTGTCCGAAAAACCGGTAAAGACATTTTTAAAGAGCTCCGTATATTTTTTATGCATGGATTTATCGTAGATGATGACCCTGGTATTCTCATTGGGATTTACATAGTCACGCGGAAGCATGAGCTTATAATCCTTAGTGGATCCTGCGGGGATCGATATATCTAAATCATATCCGACAGCATTATAACTCGGTCCCATCACGATAATTCTGAGAGTTCCCGTGAAATCATTTCCATTATTAGTTATCTCCGCATGAACCTCGTAGGTGTCATGTGTCTGGGATGCGACTGTAAGACCTACATTAAATGGTTCGGCGGCATCTACACTGAAGGCTCCCCCAAGGGAAAGAGTCAGCATAAATACCACCAGAATTGTTGTCAGTAATCTTTTTGTTTTCATTGAAGAAATCATTCCTCCATTTAGTTTCTAAAGCCGCTTTGACATACATATCTTCCTGTGATAGAATCCTAACTGCGAGTAAGACAGATGGTCGCTCCGGCCTTTGGCCGGTGAGGAAAGTCCGGGCTTCACAGGGCAAGATGCCGGATAACGTCCGGTTGAGGTGACTCACAGGAAAGTGCAACAGAAAGTATACCGCCATACTAGTATGGTAAGGGTGAAATGGCGAGGTAAGAGCTCACCGCCTGGCTGGTAACAGACAGGGCATTGTAAACCCCATCCGAAGCAAGACCAAGCAGAAGTGTTGACGCGGCCCGCCGAGCTTCAGGTAGGTTGCTAGAGCCCTGCAGTAATGCAGGGTCCAGATAGATGATCATCCCGGGGTGCGAAGCACCCTATGACATAACCCGGCTTATAGTCTTACTCGTTTTTTTAATGCCTTAAACCTTAAAGCAACCCCCACCTATGAATTCACGCATGAGTGAGTGTTGTGGAATACTCTGTACGTCGATTCCGATAAAGTAGTCGAGGAACTTAAGTAATCGCTTTGCTTCGTAGTATTCGTCGCTGTCCTCGGGCACTCCGAAAAGGAGGGGCTCAGCGAACTGCTTGATCGCGGGAAGCTCGTAGATCATGGCTGAGTTGAACATTGCGTCAGCCTCTTCCTGGAACGGGAAGATATTCTGCTCTTCTCCACGTCTTACCGACGGCCACATGCTGATAGTCTTTGTAGCCGTATTGCCTCTTGTTCTCGCATCGCGGACTATTCTTCTTAATAGTCTCGTATCTGTTGTTGAAATCCTGTTATGCTCATCAATATTCAGCTGTGTAAGTGCGCTTATATATATCTTGAAGCTGCTGTCCTTCGGAAGGGATTCCGTGGAAAGCGGATTAAGCGCATGTATTCCCTCGACAACAAGGACATCGTCCTTATTCATCTTAAGTTTGTTTCCGTCATAAACCTTCTTACCCTGAGTAAAATCAAAGGTAGGCATATCAACCTCTTCACCATTGAGAAGTCTTGACATTGTGCCGTTAAAGAGGTCAAGATCCATGGCGCCGACGCACTCGAAATCATAATTTCCGTCTGCATCCTTCGGAGTATCAACTCTTTCCTTGAAGAAGTTATCCATAGCTATCGGATGCGGTGACATTCCATGTGCCATCAGCTGGATGCTGAGTCTGTTTGAAAATGTGGTCTTACCGGAAGATGACGGACCTGCTATAAGGATAATCTTCCTGTCGCCATCTATTATCTGCTGAGCGATATCGGCGATCTGCTTTTCCATCAAAGCTTCCTGAACAAGGATAAGATTGCTTGCTCCTCCGTCCACTACTCTCTGATTAAGTTCACCGACGCAGGTGATATTAAGCTTTCTTCCCCAGTCCTCTGACTTTCTTAAAACGCTGTAAAGCTTATCGGGAGCTTTATAGGCTTCGGGAAGCTTTCCGGTAGCTCTCTCGGGTATTACCAAAACGAAGCCGTCGTCATAGCTTACAAGGTCAAACTCCTTAAGACAGCCTGTTGACGGAACCATATAACCGTAATAATAATCCTCATAATCATCCAAATAGTAAACATTTGTTCTGGATGCACGTCTGAATTTAAGAAGCGCAGCTTTTCCGGGAAGATCTCTCTCCTCGAAACGCTTCCTCATATCTGCAGTTATTCCGGTCTTCTTGCCAAGCCTGATATCGGCTTCCACAAGCTCTTTCATCCTTGTTTTTATCTTAGCGAGAAGCTCCTCCGTGATAGCTGTATCGGAGTCCTCAAGTCTGCAGAAGAAGCCGCGTCCCAGCGAATACATTACCTCTATACGGTAATCTCCCTCTGCCTTATTCAGAACGTCCTTTACAGCCTTAAGCATGAGAAGGATAAGGCTTCTCTTATACATATCAAAGCCTATCACGGTTTTGCTTGTTATAAATTCTATATCGGCATCGCGGAATATCTTCCACGTAAGCTCTTTAAGCTGCTTATCCACAAGAGCAGCAACATAATCTTTGTTATCTCCTTCAACAGATGCTTCAAGGATCTCATACAGAGTGATGCCGCTCTGGAATACCTTTTCATAAGCCTCATTTCCGGATAATCTGACTGTAACCTTAATTTCCTTTGCCATAGTCCCCTCCTATATGTAACCGTCAGCGAATCATTTCCAGTGCTCCGGTTATCATCGTAACCTCTTCTCTAAGCTCCCCGAGTCTTTCTACCGATGACTCCGAGGTGCTTTTTGACAGCCTGCAGAACAAAGTCTCCTTCCTGCCGAGCTCTCTTTCGAGAAAGCCGAGCAGCACGGGAGACCTTTTTTCGATAAGGATCCGTCCGAAGCTGTCATATATCATTTCAGTGTCTTTATCGACACTTTCTGCTAATACATCATTATATACGGCCTTTATGATGTTATAGTACTTGCCGTCTTCGATAAGCATGTCTTCATCTATGATCAAAAAGCCATTTTCTCTTAGAAACTTTCTTACAAGGTAAATGTCTGACTGCGGGGAAAGTACTAGCTCATACCCCGGTGTTATCACGGGAGTGTCGGCGTTATGTAAACCATTCTCCAGGATCGATATTATGAGCATTCCGCCCATTCCCGCGATTATAGCGCCCTCGGTCTCACCGGACTTAAGTTCTTTAAAACCGTCGGATATACGGAGCGTTATCTTATCAGCTTCTTCCCCAAGATGTTCGGCGATACTTTTTTTAGCCGAAGCAAGGGGTCCCTCGCCTATATCCATCGCGATAACGCGCGGGCAGACATTTTCCTCTATCAGATAAACAGAAATAAGGCCATGATCGCAGCCTATGTCTGCCATGACCTTACCGGGAGTTACCATCCCGGCTATCCTGTTCATTCTATCTGAAAGTCTGACCATATTACTCAAGGAACTCCTTTAATTTACGTGAACGGCTTGGATGTCTCAGCTTTCTTAAGGCCTTTGCTTCGATCTGTCTGATACGTTCACGGGTTACGTTGAATTCCTTACCTACCTCTTCAAGAGTTCTTGCTCTTCCGTCATCAAGACCGAATCTGAGTCTGAGAACCTTCTGCTCTCTGTCTGTAAGTGTGCAGAGAACCTCGCCGAGCTGCTCCTTAAGGATCATGGATGCTGCAGCCTCTGAAGGTGCAGGAACATCATCATCCGGAAGGAAGTCACCGAGGTGGCTGTCTTCCTCTTCACCGATAGGTGTCTCGAGTGAAACAGGCTCCTGGGAGATCTTCTGGATCTCTCTTACTCTGTCAACAGGGATATCCATCTCCTCCGCGATCTCTTCGGGGCTCGGCTCACGTCCCAGCTCCTGGAGAAGCTGTCTTGAAACTCTTGTAAGCTTATTGATGGTCTCAACCATATGAACCGGGATACGGATAGTTCTTGCCTGATCGGCGATGGCTCTTGTGATAGCCTGTCTGATCCACCAGGTTGCATATGTGGAGAACTTATATCCTTTACGATAATCGAACTTCTCAACCGCCTTGATAAGACCCATGTTACCTTCCTGGATAAGATCAAGGAAGAGCATTCCACGGCCTACATATCTCTTGGCGATGCTGACAACGAGACGAAGGTTTGCCTCCGCAAGCTGCTTCTTTGCTGACTCGTCACCCTCTTCCATCTTCTGTGCAAGCTCGATCTCCTGATCAGCCGTAAGAAGGGGAACCTTACCGATCTCCTTCAGGTACATTCTTACGGGATCCTCAAGACTTACGCCTTCGGGAACGGACATATCGATATGCTCAAGATCGATCTCCTCTTCCTCTGAAAGATCGATTCCCAGATCATCATCATCGAGATCCGGCTCGTCCTCGGAGAAGTTGAGAACGTCCACATTATTCTTCTCAAAGAAATCAAGAGCCTTTGCCATATAGTCGGGAGTAAGAAGTGACTGAGTATCCTTTAAGGCATCGATGATATCATCGTCCTGAACGGTACCCTTCTTCTTATGCTCCTTGAGAAGCTTCTTCAGTTTTGTCTCGAAGATCTTCTCACGCTCTTCATCAGTAAGGCTGTCCTCCTTTTCAGCATTAGACTCGTCGATAACAGCCTCCTCTGCTTCTTCCTCTTCCATCTCTTCGAGGATAGCCTCTTCGGTTGTCTCGACTACTTCTTCTACGATTTCCTCTTCAACTTTTTTCTTTGCTTTGCTGTTTGCCTTTTTTGCTGCCATGATATTACCTCTTTCTTTACAGTCTTACTTTTATCTTTTTGATCTCATTTTTCTTTTTAGCAAGCTCTATCTGACTCATGCCCGTATCGGACTTAAGGAGTCTGTCGATATTGCCTGATTTTATCTTTATTATCAGATCCGTCAGCGCCTTTTCCATCACTGTCGGAGTCGTATCAAAGTCGAGCTCCTTCGTAAATATCCCACTGACCTTTTCCTGAAGCTCGGCCTCCTCATACATGTTGAGTATCCGGGCCGGATTGACGGAGCCGGTATCTTTATACTCTTTGAAGAGTATCGCCGCCACATCCTTTATGATGTCCGCCGTGAAGTCGGTCTCGTCTATGATGCCGCTGAGCCCTTCAAAAAGGTAGGGCTCGTTCACCATTATGGTAAGGAGATATTTCTGGTCCTCCTCAGCCGGGTCGACTTCTATCCGGTTTCTCCTGTTTGGCTCGGTAAATGTCACGGCTTCCGAAACATTTCCGGACATACCCGCATTACTTACGAGCTTCTTCAGCTCTCCGGCATTGAGAAAGTATCTCGCCGCGACGGATTCTATGTAGTTCTGACGCTCAGCCGAATCATTTATCCCTGCCAGAAGCTCCGATGCTGCCTTCATGAACCGGGTCTTTTCCTCCGGGTTATTAAGGTCGTAGGAAGCAGAAATGCTGTTGATCTCATATATCCTGCCGGTCATCGCATTCCTTACCCGCTCCTCATAAGCTTCGGTGCCGAGGTTCTTTATAAACTCGTCCGGATCCTTATAGGGGCTGAGGTCGATGACTCTCTGGGACATGTCATGATTTCTGAGTATCGATATCGCCTTCATAGCTGCGGCCTGCCCCGCGGTATCACTGTCGTAGGCCAGGAAGACCTCATCGGTATATCTTTTTATCAGACTCGCCTGCCCGTCCGTAAATGCCGTTCCAAGGGAAGCTATCGCATTATCAAAGCCTGCCTGATGCTGGGAAATGACATCCATATAGCCTTCGCAGAGGATTACTCCGCGCCGCCGGCTGTGCCGCGCTATATTCATCGCGAATAAGTTCCGGCTCTTATTGAAGATGTCGGTCTCCTTCGTATTGAGATACTTCGGCTTTGCATCTCCCAGGACTCGTCCGCCGAATGCGATTATCTTGCCGTTTATATCCGTTATCGGGACCATGACCCTGTTAAAGAATCTGTCCTTCGCTCCGTACTTCTCATCAAAATCCACAAGGCCGGCGTCCCTCATCAGGGTGTCGCTGAAGCCCTTTTTCTTTAAATATTTATAAAGGTCGTCCCTGTAGATATCCGCGTAGCCGAGACCGAACTTTGCTATCGTCTCATCGGTAAAGCCCCTCTGCTTATAGTAATTGTAGCCGAGCTTACCTCTTTCGGTCTTCGTAAGGAGAAAATGAAAATATGCCGCAGCCGCTTTATTGACTTCAAACATCTGCTGCTTGCGGGAGTATTTCTTTTTATCCTCGTCGCTCATCTCTTTTTCGGGAAGCGTGATCCCGGCCCGCTTTGCCAGGAACTCGACTGCCTCCGGAAATGTAAAATTCTCATACTTCATTATGAAGGTATATACATTTCCGCCGGCACCGCAGCCGAAGCAGTGATACATCTGTTTCTCACGGCTCACCGTAAAGGACGGAGTCTTTTCACTATGAAACGGGCAGCAGCATTTGTAGGAGTTGCCCGCTTTTTTCAGTCCTGCGTATTCGGAGATGACGTCTACGATATCATTCCTGGAACGCACCTCTTCAACCAGATCATCGGGGTAAAACATATCTATTCACCTTTTCCATAGGCCTAATATACATTCCATGCCTTCGGAATATATATACTTTCAAAAGCTTCCACCGCATAATTATCGGTCATGCCTGCTATATAATCTGAGATGATGTCGGACTCAGCCGAATCATTTTCCATCATATCCCTGAACTCCTTCGGAAGAAGCTCGATATTATCCATGTAATACTCATAGAGTATCTCTATTATCTTGGCCGCCTTCTTTTCCTCTTTTTTTACGATCTCATTCGTATAAAGAGTCTCGAACATATACTGCCTCAGCTCGATCAGGGCGTTCCAGCACTCGTCCGACATGCGTATCGTCGGAGAGTTGAGTGAATTCGCTATGACATCATGGATCATCGTATTGATCCTCTCGCGGGTAGAGGAACCGAGGATATCGGTAAGATTCTTCGGAAGCTTCTCCTCGAAGAGGACGCCGGCTCTGATGCCGTCATCTATATCGTGGCTGATGTAAGCGATCTTGTCGGAAACTCTTACGATGTCTCCCTCGATCGTAGCCGGTTTAAGCGAAGTCTTATGATTAAGGATGCCATCCCTTACCTCCCAGGTAAGATTAAGGCCCTGTCCATTATTCTCGATCTTTTCCACAACACGTACGCCGTGCTCATTATGTCTGAAGGTCTTGCCGCTCACTGCAGTCAGTGCCCTCTCACCCACATGTCCGAAGGGAGTATGTCCGATATCATGCGCAAGCGCGATCGCCTCGGTCAGCTCCTCGTTAACCCTGAGAGCCTTTGCAATGGTTCGGGCTATCTGGGACACTTCAAGAGTATGAGTCAGCCTCGTCCTGTAATGATCCCCATAGGGCGCAAGGAAAACCTGAGTCTTATGCTTCAGTCTTCTAAATGACTTCGAATGCAGGACTCTGTCTCTATCCCTCTGATAGACAGTCCTTACATCGCTCTCTTCTTCGGGAACTTCCCTGCCCTTCGACTGATCACTGAAGGATGCATACCGGCTCAGAAGCTCATGCTCGTTTTTCTCATATTGTTCTCTTATGTTCATACTTCTATACCTCACAAATATGACAGGTAGACAGCGTACATTTTATTCTTATTCATAAATCAAAAAAATCCTTTTTTATTTTTTGACAAAAAAGGATTTTTTTCTAATTAATTGTTCTGTATATATTATACTTGTTTTTAGTTTATTCTTTGGCTTATTTTCCTGCTTCGGTTTTCTCATCTTCCTCGGCCTCGATCTTATCGAAGAAGGTCCTTAAGAACATGGAGCAGGCATAGGCCAGAAGTGCGGTAAGCACCATTCCCCATAAGAACCAGGTATACATTATCCAGTTCGGCTTCATGTAATAAAGTGCAAACGGAAACAGCCAGATGAAGAACATTCTGAACCATACACTCAAGTTATTAAGAGCAAGCAGCAGGGAATTCAGCATTATCCTTCCAATAGTATTCTCATATCTTGCAAGAAGTGGGAACTGAAGCGGAAATGCAAATGCCATTATCACGAATTCCATTCCCATGAATATAAAGAGGAATTTTGAAAAATCACCTTCATGCGTCTGATAATATCCCATCTGGAATGCAACAAAAAGAACGCATAAAATATCTATAAACCAGATTGCAGTTGCCTGCTTAAAGTTGCTTTTAAATGCCTTGAAATACGTCTGGGTTATCGGCCCCTCTTCATTTCTTACCATCTTATTGGTAACGGTATAAAGTGCGGTTATGGATGCCCCTATAGTAAAGAGCGGGATACATGTAGCGAAGAAGCAGACATTTAAAACAAAGAGATCTCCGAAGATATTGAACTTGCTGAGGAATCTCTGTCCGACTGTCTTCGGCTCCTCCTTCTCGGGCTCCTCGTCGAACTTGGATGTTTTTGCAACCTCTGCGGCAGTTTCTTCTACTGCTTTAACTTCTTCTTTTATTTCTTTTTGAACTTCCTTTTGAACTTCCTTTTGAACTTCCTTTTGAACTTCTTTCTGAACTTCTTTCTTCTGTGAATTCTTCTTCTTGCTCACGATGACATTTTCCTTCCGGATCATTATTGTTTAAAGCGTTTTCTCATTATACGTTAAATATACGATTTATGCAAATAATCTAACAGAAAATCCACTTATATTTTTATTCATTATATGCTATACTCTCTTTTAATTTATTAACAGATGAGGTGAATGAAATGCGCCAGATGATGGAAGAATTTGAGGAGAAGCCGCAGGAGAAGACCGAAATCTCGAGACTCGATATGCACGGACTCTCAAGAAAAGAAAAAAGGGCGATCATCAGAGAGCGTCTCAAAGAAGAGACCGAAGGGATGACCGACAAGGAAAAATATAAGTACCTTGCCTATTACTACAAAGAAGCGATCATCATAACGATCGGTGTGATTGCATGCCTGATCTTCCTTATATCTACTATCTATAAGATAACGAGGCCGATCACGATATCCTACGCAGTAGTAAACTGCCATGACAAACTCGATCTGGATACCGATGTCATAAAAGAATATGCAAAAGCCATCGGAAAATACAGGGGTCATCAGGTTAAGGGTGATGCAAACATAAACCTTCAGACAGATGCACAGGAATATGTCGATGATTCCAACAACCAGATCTACGTTAACTTTATGAACATGATCACTTCTGACTATTATGATGTAGTCTTCACAGACGGAAAAGGTGCAACATATCTTGCAAAGGAAGGTCTCATTAATCCGGTAAACGAATACCTGGATGCCGATCTTTATAACAAGGTAAAGGGCGATGTGAAGACCTTTAACGGAAGTAACGGTCAGCCATTTGAAGCTGTAGTAGATATCTCCGGAACCGATATAGCAAAGAGGATGAACTTCGGATATACAGATGTTTATATCTGCTTCCCCGGAAATCAGGAAAGAAACCACGAAGCAGTGAATGACCTGCTGGGATATCTGTACCAGTGAAACTCGGGGACGAGGGATCAGTTGCAAAAAGGACGGCGATGCCGTCCTTTTTCTTATTCACTTACATCATAGTTCATGATCTGTCTCTTACGTGCAAGCTCATCGTTTTCGAGGTACTCGTCGTATGTACACTGCTTATCGATGAGGCCGCTTTCGGTAAGCTCCATGATGCGGTTTGCGGTTGTCTGGATGAACTGGTGATCCTGGCAGGCAAAGAGTACAACGCCCGGGAACTTGATAAGTCCGTTGTTGAGAGAAGTTATCGCCTCCATGTCAAGGTGGTTCGTAGGCTCGTCGAGGATGAGAACATTTGTTCCCATGATCATGAGCTTTGAAAGAAGGCATCTTACCTTCTCTCCTCCGGAAAGGACCTTGACCTTCTTAAGTCCGTCCTCGCCTCTGAAGAGCATTCTTCCGAGGAAGCCTCTTACATAAGTTGCATCCTTCTCTTCGGAGAACTGTGTCAGCCAGTCCACGATAACGAGGTCGTTATCGAATTCCTTCGTATTATCCTTCGGGAAATAACCCTGTGAAGTAGTAACGCCCCACTTGTATTCTCCCTCGTCCGGCTCCTCTTCGCCGGCAAGTATCTTGAAGAGCATCGTGGTTGCCTGTGTCTTCGGACCCACGAATGCTATCTTATCTTCTCTTCCTACTGTAAAGGAAATGTCGTCGAGGATCTTCACTCCGTCGACAGACTTTGAAAGATGCTGAACCGTAAGAACCTCATTTCCGATCTCGCGGTTAGGTCTGAAATCGATGAAGGGGTACTTTCTGCTGGAAGGCTTGATCTCTTCAAGCTCGATCTTCTCGAGTGCCTTCTTACGTGAGGTAGCCTGCTTTGACTTTGAAGCATTGGCAGAGAAACGGGCGATGAATTCCTTCAGCTCCTTGATTTGCTCTTCCTTCTTCTTGTTGGCTTCCTTCATCTGACGTATCATCAACTGACTGGACTCATACCAGAAGTCGTAGTTACCTGCATATATCTGGATCTTTCCGTAGTCAAGGTCGGCTGTATGTGTGCAGACCTTGTTAAGGAAGTATCTGTCGTGGCTGACTACTATTACGGTATTCTCGAAGTTGATGAGGAATTCCTCAAGCCATGCGATAGCATCCATATCAAGGTGGTTCGTAGGCTCGTCGAGAAGCAGTACATCGGGATTACCGAAGAGTGCTTTTGCAAGGAGAACCTTGACCTTCTTGTTGCCGTCGAGGTCTTTCATCAGCAGATAGTGATCTTCTGTCTCGACACCGAGACCATTAAGAAGTGTTGCTGCATCAACCTCTGCGTTCCAGCCGTCCATCTCTGCGAACTCTGTCTCAAGCTCCGAAGCTCTTACTCCGTCCTCATCAGAGAAATCCTCCTTGGCATAGATTGCATCCTTTTCCTTCATTATCTCATACAGTCTCTGGTTACCCATGATGACTGTATCAAGTACCGTATACTCATCATACTTAAAGTGATCCTGCTCCAGCACAGAGAGTCTCTCGCCCGGGTCCATTGTAACTGTTCCCGTTGTGGACTCAAGGTCTCCGGAGAGTATCCTTAAGAAGGTTGATTTTCCGGCACCGTTTGCTCCGATAAGGCCGTAGCAGTTGCCCGGGGTAAAGACAATATTTACGTCCTCGAAAAGAGCTTTCTTACCGAATCTTAACGATATGTTGTTTGCGCTTATCATAATTTTCTCCTTATATAAGATCCCAAGGTTTAGCCCGGGATGACTTTACAGTTCATCAATAAGTCTTTCTATAAGCATCTTCTTTGTATATACATCATAGCCCAGAAGGAAGATGAAGAGCATCTTATTCAGATATTCATTCCTGTCCTTCGGGACGTGCTTATCGGTTATCTGGGCAGCCTTTACCACACTCTGCTCAATGTTGAAGTACTGGGGCTTCTCCATTTCAAATGTCTTCTGATATATCTCATACAGCTTCTCACTGTACATGTCATCATCGAGAAGCGGCTTGGTAAGCCTTCTGATATCTTCGATGGAAATGACGTTCTTCATGTAATAAATATAGATCAGCATGATGAGATGCTTCCGGCTGTACTTCTTCTTATCAGGGGGAGGAAGGAGCTTATTCTTGGAATAGTTGTTGATCATGTTCTTGGTGAGAACCTTGTCTTCAGGGCTGATATGATTCTTGCCCAGCCTGTCATCCATAAAGTCCGTCAGCTGCTCCATGTACATTTCGATATCCGGAATGTCATCGGGTCTGATAAAGTCAAGTTTTATCATGTCGCGGATATATTTTTTAAATTCTTTCAATTCATCATTCATAGTTTAATCCCTGATTATATCTACTCTTTCCACGCGATTCTTAATGACTCTGCTGCACTTAAGTGTTACTTCTCCGGTCCTGACCATGTCTCCTTCATTCGGAAGCCTGTCAAGAAGCTCTATCATGAGACCACCGACGGAATCATAATCATCCGACGAAAGTGTGGTACCCAGAGCGTCATTTAAGTCATCCAGCTTGATGGAGCCGTCCACATCGTAGTGACCGGGGCTTATCTCTTTTATAAACTCGCTTTCATGCTCATCATATTCATCCCTGATATCTCCGACTATCTCTTCGATCAGGTCTTCCATCGTGATGAGTCCTGCGCTTATACCATATTCATCCAGGACAATGCACATATTGTCGGAAGAAGTCTTAAGGTCCGCAAATATCTCTGCCGTCCTCTGATATTCATAGACATAGACAGCTTCTCTCATGACATCCTTGATATGGAAGTCTTCGGGACTGATCTTATCTGACTGAAGCAGTATATCCTTTATATGAAGGATACCGATTATATGGTCCTTTGTTTCTTCGTAAATGGGAATCCTCGAATAGCCTTCCTCACCGATGATCTCAAGCAGCTCGCTGTAGGATATATCCGCATCCACCGAGACCATATCTGCTCTCGGGATCATTATATCCTTTGCGACGATATCACCGAAATCAACCACGTTATTGATCATCTTCTTCTCGTCATTTTCGATGACACCTTCTTCGCTGCTGACATCAACTATCTTTAAGAGCTCATCCTCTGTCATCTGATCCGGATTCTTATCGGGATCTATCCTGATGATAAAGAATATACCTCTGCAGATCTTATCAAGCAGCCAGATTATGGGAGTAAAAAGAACCATCATGGCATAGACGGGCTTTGAGAAAAAGAGAGACATCTCAAGGCTGTTTATCGATGCCACGGTCTTGGGAGTTATCTCGCCGAAGACTAAAACGATAAGGGTAAGAATACCCGTAACAAAGCCAACATACCTGCTGCCGAATAAGTTGGTGCATAAGACCGCAGCCAGAGCTGAGGCAGATATGTTGACTATATTATTTCCTATAAGTATTGCAGAAAGAAGTTTTTTGGAATCTTCCCGCATTTTAATAACAAGCCCCGCGGACTTTGCCTTTTTTCCACCCTCATCGATAATAAGCCGAAGCTTATTGAGATTAACTGTAGTGAGAGCTGTCTCCGCGGAGGAGAAAAATCCCGATAAAACTAATAGTATGATCAAGATGATCAACTGAATTATGGCACTGGGGTCCACTGAGTCTATCACTCCTTATCCCCGGGTTCCTTACTGATCCCGAGCCTTTCAAATATCACATCACAGCTTCCGTTGCCGTAGCTTAAGAATCTGTTTACCCTGCTTATCGTCGCAGTGGATGCACCTGTTTTCTTTGCTATCTCCATATAAGTCTTATTCTGATAGAGCAGCTTTGCTACCTCGAGGCGCTCTGCAACGCCGAGGATCTCATTTGTCGTGAAGATATCCTCGAAGAAGCTGTAGCACTCCTCCTTATCTTTAAGAGAGAGGATCGCATCGAAAAGGTCTTCCACAGCCTGTGTTTTAATAGTTTTTTGCATGTTACTTTGGTTCCCTTCGTACCCAGACTGCTACCGAACCTCTGTTTACATAGAAGTTTCCGCATCCGTCTTCATCAATCTTTATATTATACTTCGCATTTCCCATTACATCGGAGAAATGGGCTCCTGCGAATTGTGTACCTATATACATCCTCTTGGTGCCGCCCTTGCCGTCGGACATTACTACGGCGAGACCGGAATCCTTATGCTCCTCATCGCCCTCTCTTGTCCAGCCGATGCAGTCGGGATCATCGAGATAATCATGCTGCGGGCCGTAAGCTTTGGTTGCTCTTAACTTCATCAGCTTATCGAGAAGCTGCTTCTTACCTTTTATCTTATCATGAGGGATACCCTTATAGTCTCCGTAAAATACACATGGATAACCTTCTTCTCTGAGAAGGATGATCGAATATGCCAGAGGCTTGAACCAGTCTTCCACAAATGATTCCAGTGACTGACCGGGCTGGGTATCATGATTATCAACGAAGGTAACTGCCTTTACGGGACATACCTTCATGAGTGTTCCGTCAAGTATCGTCCTTAGGTCATATGCACCGCCTGCCTTTGAGCAGTGGTAGAAGTTATAATGCAGAGGAACATCGAAAAGTGATGCCTCGGAATTGATCTGATTGAGATATGCGGTCAGGACATTTACATCGCCGTTCCAGTATTCGCCGACAGTGAAGAGCTCCTCTCCGGTCTCTTCTCTTACGGCATTCAGGAAGTCTCTGTAAAATGATGCCGGTATGTGCTTTACCGCATCGAGCCTGAAGCCGTCCACCTTTGTGGTATCTATATACCAGGCGGCCCATTTTACAAGCTCCTCATATACATCCCTGTTGTTAAAATCTATGTCGGCGCCCATCAGGTAATCGTAGTTACCGTTCTCGAGATCTACCTCATTATTCCATTCCTTACCGGTGAACTTATATATCGCCTTGGTCAGCTTATCCTGATCCCAGTCGATACCATCAAAATGATTCCAGTTCCATGTAAAGTCGGAATACTTTCCTTTTCTCCCGGGGAAGGTGAAGCTTGTCCAGGCTCCGATGGTCTTGCCTTCGCCTACCATCTGATATCTGTTGGAGCCGTTGAATTCCTGAGCCGTTACCTCTTCCATGGCATCGGCACCGATCTTATGATCAAGCACTACGTCTGCGTAGACATTTATCCCTGCCTTATGAAGTGCTTCGATCGCGTCTATATATTCCTTTTTAGTTCCGTACTTAGTTCTGACAGTACCCTTCTGGTCGAACTCGCCGAGATCATAGAGATCGTAAACGCCGTAGCCGCGGTCCTCTATTCCGGCAGCGCCCTTATATGCCGGGGGCAGCCAGAGAGATGTGACTCCGCATTTCTTCAGCTTTTCGACATCCTTCTTTAGCACACTCCAGAGTGAGGGTTCACTCTTCATGTACCATTCAAAGTACTGCATCATCAGTCCGTTTTCAAACATGTTTTCCTCCTGAAAGTCCGCCGCGGATAGCGCGGGAAGACATTTTCCGTATGATTATACCAAAACACAAAATCTTCTTCAACAGATATTTAATTCGCATTATTTGACAAAAGATGTTATACTGATGATGGTATGTGCTTTTATAATAAAAACCATGTACGGAGAAAAACGGATGTTTAAGATCGGTTACGACGAATCCATCGTTGAGATAATCCACACCTTCGGTGATGACATCATTAACGATGAGAGATTCGAAGAAGAAAAAAATTATATACAGCATGGAACGCTCTCGACTTATACGCATTCACTCTGCGTAACCTATATCAGCGTATGGCTTGCATTAAGGTCAAAGAAAAAGGTCGATATGCGCGCATTAGTCCGTGGTGCTCTTCTTCATGACTATTTTCTGTATGACTGGCATGAGAAGAATGAGTATCATAACACTCACGGCTTTACACACGCGAAAAGATCCATGGCAAACGCTAGACGGGATTTTGATATAACCGAGCACGAGGCCGGGATCATCTACTCACATATGTTCCCGCTTAACCTCACTCATATACCGGCTTCAAGGGAAGCACGTATCGTGTGCTGGGCAGATAAACTTTGCGCCGGCATAGAAACCATATCATTGCTGCATTACAGCAGCGCATTTGCGGGGGTATAAATGGCAGAGTATTCAGCAAACACGGCTGCAAGGGAAATCCATAAGCTTGCAAAGCTGTGTGTGGACAACAACAAAATAGAACCTCAGCTTTATGACAAATATCATGTTAAGAAAGGACTCCGTGAGCCAAGTGGCAAGGGAGTCCTTACCGGACTTACGGAGATTTCCACGGTTCATGGTTCAAAAGAAATAGACGGAGTTCTGACTCCGGTCGAGGGCCAGCTCAGGTACCGGGGAATCGATATAAATGATCTCGTGAAGGGATTTACGGATAACCACCGTTTCGGTTTTGAGGAGACGATCTATCTTCTTCTTTTCGGGAAGCTGCCCGATACGACGGAGCTGGAGCATTTTAATAAGCTTATAGGCTTTAACCGTATGCTTCCAAATGACTTCATAGAGGACGTTATCCTGAAGTCTCCCAATAAGGATGTCATGAATTCCATGGCCAGAGCCGTACTTGCACTGAATGCTTATGATAAGCGTTCGGATGATCTGGATATAACTAATGTTCTTCGTCAGAGCATAAGCCTTATCGCAAGTCTTCCGATGATAGCCGCTTATTCATATCTTTCCTACAGGCACTATCTCCAGAGAAGAGGACTTTATATCCACAATCCTAAGCCGGAGCTTTCAACTGCGGAGAACCTTTTAAGGATGCTCCGTCAGGATAAGAAGTTCGAGGATGTGGAGGCAAAGCTTCTCGATATCGCTCTGGTGCTTCATGCAGAGCACGGCGGCGGTAATAACTCGACCTTTACGACTCACGTTGTAACTTCATCCGGAACCGACACCTACTCTTCCGTTGCCGCTTCCCTTTGTTCACTCAAGGGCGCTAAGCACGGCGGTGCCAATATCCAGGTTGTGAAGATGTTTGATGAGATAAAGGCAAATGTTTCCGACTGGTATGATGATGACGAGGTGGCATCCTACCTTGAGAAGATTGTCGACAGGAAGGCATTTGACAAAACAGGACTTATATATGGAATGGGACATGCGGTTTATTCGCTGTCCGATCCGAGAGCGCTGATCCTGAAGAAATATACGATGCAGCTCGCCGAGCTTAAGGGCCGCGACGCCGAGGCTCACCTCTATAAGGCAGTCGAAAGGCTCGCTCCGCAGGTTATCGGAGAGCATAGAAAGATCTATAAAGGGATCTGCACCAACATCGATTTTTACAGCGGCTTCGCATATGACATGCTGAACATACCGCGCGAGTTCATCACTCCGCTGTTCGCGATCGCAAGGATCGCCGGCTGGTCCGCACACCGTATCGAGGAGCTGACCTGCGCCGACAAGATAATCCGTCCGGCTTACATGTCAGTGGCTGAGGACGCGGGATATGTGCCGCTTAATGAAAGATAATTTGGATACTGAAAAGCAAGATGCTGATTCAGAAAACAAAAAACTCCCCTGACGGGGAGTTTTTCTTATGTCTTACAGGCTTTCCAGAGTTGTTCTGATTGCCTTGATAAAGTCCTGTGTATTGAGTGTCGTTACATTCTCAAGCTCTGTAATGAGCGCAAGGTCCTTTGTCATGGTTCCGCTCTCGATAGTATCTATCGTAGCTTTCTCAAGCTTATCAGCAAATGCCATAAGATCTGCATTTGAATCGAGCTCGCCTCTCTTTCTCAGAGCGCCTGTCCATGCGAAGATCGTAGCAACCGGATTGGTTGATGTCTCTTCACCCTTAAGATGCTTGTAGTAATGTCTCTGAACTGTTCCGTGAGCTGCTTCATATTCATAGTAGCCCTTAGGAGAAACGAGAACCGAAGTCATCATCGCAAGTGAGCCAAATGCCGACGAAAGCATGTCGCTCATTACGTCTCCGTCATAGTTCTTGCATGCCCAGATGAAGCCGCCCTTTGACTTCATAACTCTTGCTACTGCATCATCTATAAGTGTGTAGAAATATTCGATGCCTGCTGCATCAAACTTCTCTTTATATTCAGCATCAAATATCTCCTGGAAGATATCCTTGAAAGTATGATCATACTGCTTTGAGATCGTATCCTTGCTTGCAAACCAGAGAGTCTGCTTTGTATCAAGTGCATAAGTGAAGCAGCTTCTTGCAAAGCTTTCGATCGAAGCGTTGATGTTATGCATACCCTGAACGATTCCGGGTCCGTCGAATTCATGAACTGTAACCTTATCTACAGAACCGTCTGCTGCTGTATAAACAAGCTCAACCTTTCCCGGTCCGGGGATCTTCATCTCGCTTGCCTTATATACATCACCATATGCATGTCTTGCAATAGTGATGGGCTTCTCCCAGTTACGAACACATGGAGTTATTCCCTTAACCTGGATCGGAGCTCTGAATACTGTTCCGTCGAGAATAGCTCTTATAGTACCGTTCGGGCTCTTCCACATTTCCTTCAGGTTATACTCTTCTACTCTTGCAGCATTCGGAGTGATAGTGGCACATTTAACTGCAACCTTATGCTTCTCTGTTGCATAAGCAGCATCCTTGGTAACCTGGTCGTCGGTCTCATTTCTATGCTCGAGGCCGAGGTCATAGTACTCAGTGTTCAGCTCGACGAACGGACTGAGGAGTTCATCTTTGATAAGCTGCCAGAGAATTCTGGTCATCTCATCTCCATCCATCTCAACTATCGGGTTCATCATCTTAATCTTATCCATATTTCCTCCTAGTTTACATAAAAGGGGTCTGACCCCCTATCGTTTTTATTACTTTATTATCGTATTTTTGCATCAAGTTCTTCGAGCAGGTTCAGCAGAACTTCGGATTCGCCGTAGTCGCCGAGTGGCGGAGCCACATGCTTTGCCGCCTGCTTTACTTCATCGCGGGCGCTTCCGATTGCGTAGCTTTCTTCAGCTGCTTCAAGCATTCCGATGTCATTCAGGTTGTCACCAAATGCCATGGTCTCTTCTCTTGTGATTCCCAGCTGCTTCTGAAGCGTTTTTAAGGCATTTCCCTTATCGGCCGTAAGGCCTGTCACGTCCATCCACATGATGCCGGCGCTTGCAATCTTGAATTCACTCTTCCACTTATCCGTGAACCACTCGTTCACGATGGCCTCGGCATTATCCTTATGATAAATGGAAAGCTTCACGATCTCGTCCGTAAGGTGCGTCTCGAAATCGCCGACCACCTCGATATTGAATCTGTAAGAGTCGCGCATCCAGTAGAACATCTCGCTCTTATCCTCGCAGTATGCGGTATCGAGGCCGCTCAGCATGATGTCGCAGTCCCTCAGCTTCTTGACGTCATTTACCATCTCGAAAAGCTTGGTGCGGTCGATGACATGCATGTCATAAACATGACGCGTGTCGCGGACCACAGTTCCACCTTCGGTTATATAGTAAATGTCTTCGCTGACGGGTGCAAAGAGTCGAGCCATACTGGCAAACTGCCTTCCGCTCGCCCCGACAAATGTTATGCCGTGCGCTTTTAATCGTTTGATTATATCGAACATCCGCGGATCGATCTTTGCGGTGCCATCGGGCACCAGAGTTCCGTCGATGTCGGTCGCGATCATCTTAATCATAAATACACCTATCTTCTTTTTATATCGAGGCAATATTTTATCATTTAAGCATTAGTTTTACAATGTTTTTTTAGCGTCAAATGATATCGAAAACCTACAGCTCATCACTGTCAAGATCAATCGTAAACGGACCATCATTAACAAGTGAGCAGCTCATGGCCGCTCCGAATTCTCCGGTCTCGACTTTTATCGGGGTTCCTGAGGTAAGACTGCGGCAGGTTTCAACTATATAATCATATATCTCTTCTGCATGCTGAGGCGAGCCGGACTTTATAAATGATGGTCTGTTACCCTTTTTGCAGTCGGCATAAAGGGTGAACTGCGAAACGAGAAGCAGGCTTCCGCCCACGTCGCTTAAGGCGAGATTTGTCTTACCTTCACTGTCCGAAAATATCCTGAGTCCCATCAGCTTTTTTATCATCTTATCTGCGATTTCTTTAGTGTCGCTCTCGGTAACTCCGATTAGGACGAAAAAGCCCTTCCCGATGCTTCCCGAAACACGTCCGTCGATGGTGACATTTGCCTCTTTAACACGCTGGATCAAAAACTTCATTTTCGTATTCCTTTACATTTTTTGTTTTACATAGAACCAAATAACAATTATAATGACATAAGTGTCAAAAGTCAAAGCGCGTTCCTGCTTGCAGGATAAGCGCGTTGACCTTATGACACGCTGAAACACGAGCATGAAGCGGTTTTCAAAGAAAACCGGCGTAATGCGAGTGTTTCAAGGATTGCGAGAGTTTCGTCAGAAACGAAGCAATCCGTATGTCATTATATCGTCATATGTCAAAAGTCAAAAAAGGGGTTGGCCATATGATCAATTATCATGTCAAAAAAAGAAAGAGAACGAGATACACTCTCCGCCTCGTCGGGTTCGTGACCGTGCTTGTCTGCATGTCGCAGATAATCGCCTTTCTCATGGGCTACGGAAGGGGCTACAAGATCGGGACCTTCATCGCAGGCATCCTCTGCCTCTACGGGTTCTATCTCTTCTTCAATTCGTTCAGGAGCGCGGCCTACGACATCGATTACGAATTCCGCAAGGACGACTTCGTGATCCACACCAGGTACGGCGACAAGCACCACACCTACGACGAGATCGGCGACCTGAACCAGATCATCCCCGAAAATGACATGTTCTACAGCATCATCCAGATCACCATCGGCAAGAAGCAGTACCTGCTCCCCTTCTCCTATAAGAAGGAGGTTGCCGACAAGCTGTATGCATTTTTAAATGAGCGCGTCGTGACGAAGACGCTCGAGCTTGACGTCAAAAAACCCGAAGAGAATGATTCTGATGGAAATGACTCCGAGAGCACTACCGAACCTAAGGAATAACTGGGAAAAACATGGACCTTACATTATTAAAATCTCTATATAATATAGAAGCCGTCAAGCTGATACATGAATTCAAGACGACCGATTCCACCAACCAGAGAGCGAAGGAAGATATCCGCGATCATATGGAAGATGAAGACTGGTTACTCTATTCACTGCCGGCTTTATATGTTGCAGACATTCAGACTGCCGGCCGCGGAAGACTCGGAAGAACCTGGTCTTCAGACAGCGAATCGGGCATATGGATGTCTTATCTTTTTGCGCCAAAGCTTTCACCGGAGAAGATTCCTTCAATTACACTTCTTGCTTCACTTGCAGTGGCAGATGCGATAACCGAATATGCAGAAAGACATAAATATGCTATCGGAAAGGTTCAGATCAAATGGCCCAACGACATCGTTATAAATAAGAAAAAAGTCTGCGGGATCCTTACCGAGCTTGTCGCTCCGAACTATGTGATAACAGGAATCGGAGTTAATGCAAATACAAAAGAATTCGATGCAGAGCTTATAGATAAAGCAACTTCACTTTTTATCGAGAGTGGTTATGAATGGTCGAGAGAAACTCTTGTTTATTTGATAATAAGAAAATTCACCGACCTTGTTGAAGAATATGAGAAATCAAAGAGTCTTGATTTTATCGTTGATAGATATAATGAAATGCTGGTAAGTATGAATGAGGAAGTTGTGATCGTTAACAGTGTTTCTTCCGGTACTTCGGAGCCGGCCAAAACATTTACCTGCAAAGGCATAAATAATACCGGAGCCCTCCTCATTGAGGATAACTCCGGCAATATTTCTACCGTTTCCAGCGGCGAAGTTTCCGTCCGCGGAATCTACGGATATGTATAAAACGTTCTTTGGTTACTTAACCTTTACCTTCTTATTTCCCTTTGCTTTAAAGATCTTCTGATAGGACTTTCTTACCTTCTTCGGTGCTGAGATCTTCAGCTTCTTGGAAGTTCCCTTAATCGCATTTGAACCAACCTTGGACTTCTTAAGCAGGGTTGTCTTCAGAGTGATCTTAGTCAGCTTTTTGTCGCCCTTGAAAGCATTTGCACCTATCTTGGCAAGAACTTTGGACTTACAGTTTACTGTTTTAAGAGAGGTACAGCCTGCGAAAGCATTTTTCTTAATCTCCTTAACATTCTTTCCGATTGTAACCGAAGTGAGTTTCTTATTATTCTTAAGCGCATCGGCTGATATGCTTTCAACATTGTAGACTACACCGTTATATGTAAATGTATCAGGTACAGTAACCTTCTTTGCCATATTATTAGTGGTGCCACTATACTCTACTGTCGGCATCTCATTCTTGGAAGCATCCGATGCATCAGTCTTTCCGGCTGAGAGAACTACATAGTTTGCTTCACCTTCTTCATCTACAAGCTTAGTTCCCGTATCTGCCGGTGCAGGTGCAGCATTATTCTCACTCCACTTAGCATAAATCATTACGTCATCAGTAATCGGATCATTGAACTCAAACGGTTTTGTAAGTGCACTGTCAGAGAACCAGCCTTCGAATTTATAACCTTCCTTAGTAGGATCATCCGGAAGCGCAGCCTTCTTTCCATGTACCACTGTCTGTGAAGCAACCTTGCTTCCTCCATTAGTATTAAATGTAACTGTATGGGTCTTAATTGCAGATGCATCTATCCACTTAGCATAAAGCATAATAGGTTCTGTAATAGGAGTATTAAAATCAAATACTGTTTTACACTCACTATCCTTATACCAGCCGTCAAATATATATCCTTCTTTAACAGGATCTGCCGGCTTTACTGCTTTTTCTCCACTCTTTACACTCTGAGAAGATACGGGACTTCCACCATTTGTATTGAAAGCTACAGTATATGTTACAGAATCAGTTGCATCTATCCACTTAGCATATATAGTTGTGTTTTTGGTAATTGGTTCATTGAAATCAAAAGGTGTCGTTAAAGCACTGTCCGTATACCAGCCTGCAAAGGTGAAACCACTCTTTGTCGGATCTGCAGGCTTAGTTACTTTCTGCCCCGGCTCTACAGACTGCGTGGCTACTGCACTACCGCCGTTTGTTTCAAATGTAACGGAACAATTGCTGGACAGGTCTGCATCTTTGGAACCGATACCGATAATCTTGAAATGGACTTCGCTGCCATCATTGCCTTGTATCTTGAACTTGATCGATGCCAACCCTTTGATAGCATCTTCAATGGGTATTATTGTCTTCCCCCAACCCGGCTGCACAAATTTACTCCAGGCAAAAGATAGCACTTTGCATTCTCCGGGGTTTGTTTTAGGAAGATTGACACAATGATTGGCATAACCAATTTGGGAATCTACAGTGTCACCAAAACCAAGTTCAAGGCTCGCGTCAATATCGCACTCATAGGCAATAGACAGACCACCCCAGTCCGTGGCATCTTCAACAAGCGCATGAGACTCACTATCCACTCCCACAACGTTGAAGCCTACATATATCATTGGATTATAAGTCAGAGCACCCTTTTTCAGTTTTGCCGTACCGCTGATCCCCCCGGATTTTTTGACATCTTCATCGCTGATGTAATTTCCGGGTAGAAACGGATCGGTGTTACCGCTTAGTATTAATTCTGATTTGCCGCCATCGGCACTGTCGTTTGCAACCCACCAAAGGCCTTCAGTTTCGTTTCCATTACCCAGGCCTGTATTAACACGGGCCACACCGTCTTTGCCTAACCAACGAAATTCTTTCGGCGTCGATGCCTCACTGGGAAGCGACATGGTACCAAGAACCATTGCTGCTGTCATCATAAAGGTCATTATGCTTTTTGTTAATGTTTTGCTTTTTTTCTTCATAGCTGCAATACTACTCCTTTCGTTCCATCACTCTTTCTGGTTCTTATTAATTCTTATGAACGAATAATATCATAGTGAATATTCATTTCCAATATAAAATAGCCATTTTACTTAAAAGTATCCATTGGATACCTGTAAAAATGGCTATTTTAGGATGTTTTCTATTAATTCAGATTCGCGAACACATCTTCCATCTCATAATACAGCTTCCTCAGAACGTCGTCTGAGAGGTCTGTCTCATTAAGTATCGTATATCTGTCAGGTCGGCTTGCGGCCGCATTTTTCCATGCCCCCACAAATATCTCCTCAGTTATATTCCAGTCCGAAGGAACAACCGGGATATCATACTCCTTGATGATCCTTGTTATCTTCGCAATATTTCTGTCCTGGAATTTGCAGGCGCCGTAGCTTCCCATCGCAACTGCGATGCCGTGCGGCACATTTACCTGATCGGGATAAATCTCCTCAAGTGCGTGGCAGAACAGATGCTCCGAGCCGCTGCTGGGGCGAGATGTTCCCGCAATCTCCATTGCAAGTCCCCCCATAACGAGGGCCTGAGTAAGCCGCTTGATGAAGTCGATACTCTTAAGCTCCTTCATATCGTTGTATGCTATCGAGTTGAAAGCCATTTTAGAGATCATATATGCAAAGTCGTCCACGTAATCTTTTCCGGCAACATGCGCGATCTTCCAGTCGTTGAGTGCGGTATATTTGCTTATCGTATCGCCGATTCCCGAAAGAAGCTGTCTCTCGGGTGCGCCCACAATCACACTTGCATCCACAAGGATGGCGTCCGGGATCGTGCATTTAAATGTCTTCCTGGCTTTACCTTCCGTACCAAGCACTGCGACCGGTGACGCAAGGCTGTCGTTGCTGAGGGTTGTCGGAAGCGAGATCAGCTGAGCCTTACTTACGAAGGACGCAAACTTTGCAAGGTCGAGGACCGTGCCGCCGCCGAAGCCGATAACTACCTTTATATCGTTCATCGTGATGTACTTCGCCAGTGCAACGGCGTTATCGTAGGATGCCTGCTGGATTAAGTACATTTCACTGTTCGGAAAGCTCTTCTCGATCCCCTCTAAGATCGAGCCGAAGATCTTCTTCAGATTTTCCTCTGTGACTATTATCGTCTTTTTCTTATCGATGCCCGGAACCACGTCCTCCATCACCGCGGGGATCCTTCCGAATATTCCGTCATCTACTATCAAATGATATGGCAGTCTGAATTGATTCATGTCAGTCCTCCTATTTTATCTTTTTTCCATCCAGAATCACTTCCGTCAGGATGTCATTTTCAGAATAAACAAGCTTCAGCGAAAAGTAAAGTCTGTCTTCCTCCAGAAGCCTGAAAAATATCTTGTCGCCCTCCCAGATCGGAAGGTCGTAAACCTCGGCCTTATCCACCCAGACCAGCTCGCCCTCGTCGCAGTCGATGAGCCCGTCCTCGGGCATCTCGAAGCCTGTCGCCGTGTAAAGATGCATATATTCAACAACCGAGTCACCATAGATAAATGTCACGATCCCCCGCGCCATGTAATCGGTCAGTGTAAGCCCGGTCTCTTCCTTCACCTCGCGGACGAGGCATTCGTCGGGACTCTCGCCGTACTCGAAATGGCCGCCGATTCCGATCCATTTATCCTTGTTGATGTCGTGCTCCTTTTTAATCCTGTGCAGCATCAGATATTTCCCATCCCGCTCAATGTAGCAGAGAGTCGTTATCTCGGGAGATTTATTCATCCATCATCCTCACTTCTTTATTTTCGCTTCTTTATTTTCACTTCTTAATTTTGACCTTCTTTACCTTGCTCCACTTACCATAGACCTTATTGCCTGCCGAATCCAGCTTATATGCCCTGACCCTCACATAATATTTCTTATTCTTCTTCAGCTTCTTTATGGTAAATGTCGTCTTTGACGTCAGCTTTGTCTTAATCTTTTTCTGGTTCTTCTTGTTAAGCTTTTTCAGTGAATACTGAATCTCGTAGCCATCCGCAGCCTTGATCTTTTTCCACTTAACTGTAAGCTTTTTCTTCTTTTTATTCTTTACTGATTTCAGCTTTACCTTTGAAGGAGCCTTTACCTTTTCCTGCACAGCTTCCGAAGGTGCCGGGGTAACTTCCGAGGTCGGAGCTGAAGTCACATCCGATGTTGGAGCTGAGCTTGGTATTGCAGTAGGTGTTACTTCTTCTGTCGGAACTGCTGTCGGTTCAGCTGACGGAGTCATTTCCGGTGTCTCCGACGGTGCCGGCGTCTCAGTCGGCTCATCTTTAATGATCGTAGATTCATCCTCAATCTTTACAGATCCGAGCAGGTTTGCACCAAGAGTACTGTTCCATATTTCGGTATCATTTTTCTTATCATTGGCAAATCTTATCGGATAGCCGTTAAGTCCTTCGCTCTCAAGATCATCCGCAAGTCTGAGATAAACTTTATATTTTCCAACAGGCATATCCGCCGGAAGATCGACTGTAGGATTTATCGTAGCCCACGCCTTCGAATTCCACATAGTTACCGGAACAATGTTATCTGTAAGCTCAAACTTATAGATGCCCTCTGTACCCTCGAATATGAGAATCTGCTTTTTATCTCTTACAAGATTTGCAAAGCCCGCATTATATATATCAACTACCATGCCGAAATCTTCATATGTAGTGGTCTTTTGGGTCATATTGACATTTTTTACGACGAATCTGTAACCGAGCCTGTTCTGAATATAGTCAAAACCGGTCTTTCCCTCATAAAGCTTTTCGGAGCCGCTGTAGGCTTCCTGCTTCATTGCATTTATAACCTCATCATTCCACTGAACATTCAGATAGCTTGTATGAGTCGTAAATGCTTCCGTCTCCATGTAGGCTGCTGTATTCCTTACTGTTCCGAGTCCGTCATTCTTAACTATCTCACCGCCATACAGAGTATGACGCGCCTGATAATTAAGCCATTTAAGTTCCTCTTCCCTATTTACATATGTTCCCATATCGGTATCTATAGCATCGGTTCCGGAATTACCGAGATATCCGTCATTAAAGATCCCGACTCTGTATGCCTTCTGACCTTCCTGCGTAATATCATTTGAAATATTACTAATATCCACGCCGCTCCAGTTGCAGTAATACTTCGGTGTTCTGACGTTGACCGTGACATTTTCGGGAAGGACATCGAGCCACTTATCGATAGCTTTATTGAAGTTCTCCTTATTGCACATTGAGCTTCCGTGCATCTCGCCCCACAGGCCGAAAAGTCCGCATTCAACAGCGGCCACGACATCGCTGTATCTGGAAATGACTTCGCCAACCTGCGTCTGATGAGTAAGGATCATATCTATATCCGGCTCGTAGGTGGTACTTCCGGTGTAACCCGGATGATACGCAAATCGAACTATTGCCGTGCAGTGGTACTTTCTGAGATTTTTCAAAACGTCCTCGAAGGCATTTAGCGCGTCATCCGTAAGTTCCGTGTCCGCTACGCCATTATAGGAACCGGAAAAATCGGATATATCACATCTGATATGAGTCAGATTATAGTGAGACTTGGAAGCCGAACTTCCCTCTCTTTTAAGAGTCAGATAGATCGGGCTGTAGAAGCCGATATAAGGATTATCAATCTGATCCGTAGACTCCTCATAACTGATATCAGAGCATGAATAAAGAGGCCTCACATCATGTTCCTTCACAACCTTCGAGTCGGACGGATCCGCCGAAACGGATATCCCTGCGGCTGCCGCTGATACGATAAGGCTGCCGGAAAGAATCGTGCCGAGCAGAATGTTTTTTATGGTTTTTATCTTTTTAATTCGGATTGTATCATTCATAGCTTGTCCTTTGTTGATCTACTTTTTATCTGATATCCAAATCTTTATCTCGTAGTCCGTGCCCACCGTGGTATGTTCCGGGATGCTCTGCCTCGTCACCCTGCCGGGCTCCACAGAATCCGAGGCTTCATATTCCACGACAAAATTGTAGAAGCCGAGATTATCCAGCTTTCCCACAGCCTCCTCTTCCATCAGCCCCACGAGCGGCGGCATGTAAAGATATGCAATTTCCTTTTCCTCTTTTCTGACCTCTTCCTTAACCTCAGCCTTCGAACAGCCTGCCATCATGCAGGAGGCCACAATTAGAACAGCCAGAAAGACCCGTAACATTCTCTTCATATATTCATCCTTTAATTGTGTCCAAATTGTGTCCGGGGTCTGACCCCGGACACAAAAAATTCACAAAAGTGATTGTCTGAGGGTGCGGTAGTCGTCTTCGAGCTGGCGCGCGGTGAGCATTTTTGAATTCTCTCCGCGGATAATGAGCTGGATCAGACCGTCCGACGTCGCAACCGTGATATCGAAATTCTTCGAATTCTCGACCGTGAACCTCGCGATATACTGGTCCGCCGTCTCCGCCTCCTTAGTATATACCACATGCACCCCGAGATAGTCCATCTTTTCCGTAAAATGGCCCCGTACGTTGTACGCATCATAGACCACGATAACCTCGGTACCCTTCATCGCCTTATATTCGGACATTATATCGAGCAGCTTAAAGCGCGCCGCCTCAAGGCTGAGCGACTGCCTGTCCGAAGTCGAATTCTCATCCTCCAGAAGCCCCTTAAGATCCTTCCACGCATGGATTATATTGTAGCCGTCGACAAGAAGGTATTTCTTCTTATCAACCGGAGTTTTCTTCGCCCTCGTCTCGGCCTTCACGGTACTCTTCGTAAGATAAACCCTCTTCGTCCTGCGGTTCTCCTTGCCCGCATTTGAATGCGTGGCACTGCGGAGTATATCATCTATCTCATCGGTTCCGAGCGCCTGAAGCCCGGCCTCGAGAGAACCCTTTCCGGACCTCTCCCGCGCCAGCTTCACCTGCTCGGCCTCGCGCTGGAGCCTCTCATCATCGCTCTCTTCCTCAACTCCGAGATACTCACTCTCCATCGAAGGAAGATGCATCAGCGCCTCGCACTCGAACCACGGCACATAGTAGCCCGCGCCATGATCAATGAAGATACTTCCCGACGGATTATTCTTATCGCTGTCAGGGGCATACCCCTTCTCCTCGATCACGCTCAGCATCACGTCCTCCGGCATATCGCGGTAGCCGGCGAACTTAAGCTCGATCGAACCGCTGCCCGAAGTAAACTGCGTAAGCCTGGTCTGATAATCGGAAATGAGTCTCGCCGGCGCATTTCCGACAAGAGTACCATCCGCGCTGATCTCACACTTTCCGCCCATCTCGGACACATCCGTCATCACCCGGCCGACGCTCTCCGTCGGAACCGTGATCACAAAATCGTACTCAGGCTCAAGCAGCACATTTTCGGTCTTCATAAGTCCCTGACGCACGGCACGCCTCACAGCCTCACGAAAGTCCTGGCTGTCGGTATGCTTAAGATGCGCCTTCCCGGCGATCAGAGTGAATCTGATATCCGTAAGCTCGGCCCCCGTCAGAACGCCGACCGGAAGATGCTCGGTCATCGTCGAAATGATTGTCTTCTGCCAGTTGATGTCGAGGTCATTTACGCTGAGGTCGCTCGCCACCTCAATACCGCTTCCGCGGGAAATGGGTTCGATCAATATCTGTACCTCAGAGTAATGTCTGAGCGGTTCAAAATGTCCGTAACCTATCACGGGATAATTAATCGTTTCTTTATATACAAAACTTCCTTTTACAAATTCAACCGCGACCCCGAACCGGCTCAGGATCGTATCCTTCAGGATTTCCATCTGGAAGTCGCCCATAACGGAGATGCTCACTCTGTCATCGTCCGTCGCTTCAAGCTTAAGCAGCGGATCCTCCATCGCAAGCTCCTTTAGCTTCGGATAGAAAACACGAAGCGGCACATCCTTCGGAAGCTCGAGATCATATCTTAGAACAGGCTGCGCAAGCGGCGACTCCTCATCAAACTCGCCTCCGATACCCATTCCGGCATAAGCGTTTTCCAGCCCCACAAATGCCACGACATCTCCGGCCTCGGCCTTATCGACAGCCTCAAACCTGCTTCCGCTGTAGCTTCTGATCTGGCTTATCTTCTCGCCCGCGAGTCTCTCATCATCGATCTCGCTCCTCACCGCGATACTTCCGCCGGTCACCTTTGCGAACGAAAGCTTGTGTCCGTCTTCATAACCGATCTTAAAGATTTTTGCCGCAAATGTTTCTCTGTATTTAATGTCCGGAAGATATTCCGTAACCAGATTTACAAGTTTATCAACGCCGATATTCTTCAGCGCCGAACCAAACACTACCGGATGGAAACGTCCGGAATATATCAGGTTTAAGATATCATCATAAGATATCGAACCGGTCTCGAGGTATTTTTCTATCGTGTCTTCTGATAGGGAAGCGATCTCCTCAAGGAAGTCATTTTCATCTGACGTACCGTCAGCCGTGCCATTTTCAAATCTTACTCCTGTATACTTAACGAAGCCCTCTCCGAAGCTTTCAGTAAGCTCCGCAAGAATCTCCTCCTCGGGGCGTTCACACATATCCATCTTATTAACAAAAACAAAATACGGAACCTTGTAGCTTTTTAGCATTCCGACAAGCCTCTTCGTAGAAGCAGTCACGCCGTCGGGCCCGCTTATAAGAAGCAGCGCTGCATCAAGCACACCAAGAACACGCTCCGCCTCACCGATAAAATCGGCATGCCCGGGCGTATCGATTATCGTGATCCTGACATCATCGGAAGATCTATTCAGTTCATTTTCCTTACCCAGCGTGCAGAGGGCCTGCTTCGACAGGATCGTGACGCCCCTCTTCTTCTCGAGGTCTCCCGTATCGAGAAATGCGTCGCCGTTATCCACGCGGCCGATCGATCTTATCATGCCCGTATCAAACAGGAGGCTCTCAGTGAGAGTCGTCTTGCCCGCATCAACATGCGCTAGGATTCCCAAACTCATTTTCTTCATCTAAACATATCTCTTTATCTTCACATAGAGCTTACTCTTCCGGGTGACACCTTCCTCACCGTCGAAGATAAACTTGCCCTTACCTCTGACCGAAACTACATCGCCTTCTTTAAGCGATTTAGTAGTGGAAATGATTTCCCTTCCGCAAACGAAAACCTTCCCCTCAGTAATAAACCTCGCAGCAAGTTCCCTTGACATGTTGTAGGTTCTTGCGATGATCGCATCAAGGCGGTTGCTGCTAACTACAACACTCTCCTCCGAGAATTTCGGTGCGAGCTCCGCAGGAAGCTCAGTGCATCTTTCTACGGTGACATTTGTATGCTTCACCTTATTCAGCGTTTCGATTATATAATCACTTATAGTATTCGATACGAACATATAAGCTTCATTATCCCTTACCAGAATATCTCCGAGCTTTGTCCTCTCTATCCCGAGCCCGATGACCGAACCGAGAAAGTCGCGATGCGTCAGAGTATCGGAAAACTTCTTCTGAACCGGACTGATATGCAGCACATCTATCGGAAAATCCTCTTCATAGCCGCAGACCTCAGGAGATCCGAACCGGACCATGCACCTGTCACCCAGACCGCCGGCCGAATCATTTCCATCCACACCACTTGAAACCGGCATCCCGCCGGATACCGCCGTTCCAACATACCTTAACTCCCGCTCCAGGGCATAAAAAACCGAGAGCTGTGACATATCCAGAAAATCCGTGAACAGATATCTGTTTTCACTGTACGCTCTCTCGGCCAGCTCCTTTATTCTGTTTGAGAGTATATCACTTGTATTCATGGACTTATTGTATCACCATGTAGAGCATGAGTCAAAATACAACTCGGGCTATATCCCAACAAACAAAAACACGAGGCCGAAGCCTCGTGTATTATATTATCTATAGATTATCTCATGTCTTCCCGGTCCGTTACTTACCATTGTGATCGGGAATCCGATTTCTTTCTCAATGAACTCGATATAGTTTCTGCAGTTCTCGGGAAGCTCCTCATACTTGGTGATACCTCTGATATCACACTTCCATCCCGGAAGCACCTTGTATACCGGCTTAGCCTCTTTAAGCTTTGTAGTAACAGGGAAGTCTGTAGTAACTTCACCGTCGATCTCGTAACCAACGCATACAGGGATCTCATCAAGATATCCGAGTGCATCCAGTACCGTAAATGCCACGTCAGTAGTTCCCTGAAGTCTGCATCCGTACTTTGAAGCTACGCAGTCGAACCATCCCATACGACGAGGACGTCCGGTAGTTGCACCGAACTCACCCTTATCACCGCCGTGAGTTCTGAGAAGGTCTGCCTCTTCACCGAAGATCTCGCTTACGAACTCACCTGCTCCGACAGCACTTGAATATGCCTTGCAGACAGTTACAACCTTCTTGATCTCATAAGGAGGGATTCCTGCACCGATCGCACCGTATCCTGCAAGTGTTGAGGATGATGTAACCATCGGATAGATTCCGTGATCCGGATCCTTCATTGAACCAAGCTGTCCCTCAAGCAGAACGTTCTTGCCTTCCTTAAGAGCCTCGTAAAGGAATGCGGAAACATCACAAACGAATGGCTTAACCATTTCCTTATATTCCATAAGAGTTGCATAAACTTCATCAACTGTAAGAAGCGGCTTGTGATAGAGATGCTCAAGCAGCACATTTTTCTGTGCGATGACTCTCTCGATCTTCTCCTTCAGCGTCTTCTCGTCAGCGAAAAGCTCTGAAACCTGGAAACCGATCTTAGCATATTTATCTGAATAGAAAGGAGCGATACCTGACTTTGTGGAACCGAAAGAAGCTCCTGCCAGTCTCTCTTCTTCATAAGTGTCAAGAAGCACATGATAAGGCATTACCATCTGAGCTCTGTCAGACACCAGGATCTTCGGTGTCGGAACTCCGCCTGCCTCAATCTCCTTAACCTCTTTAAAAAGCTTGGGAATGTCAAGAGCGACGCCATTTCCGATAATACTTGTTGTATGGTCGTAGAACACTCCCGAAGGAAGCGTATGCAGCGCAAATCTGCCATAATCATTAATGATCGTGTGGCCTGCGTTTGCTCCGCCCTGAAATCTGATAACTATGTCAGCCTTCTCGGCAAGCATATCAGTGATCTTGCCCTTACCTTCGTCACCCCAGTTAGCTCCTACTACTGCTGTAACCATTTGTATCCTCCTCTTTCAAAAAGAACCTCATTTACACACAACATTCCGACTATACAACAATTGCATGTAAAAGTAAAGCGATAATTTAAATAATCCTGCTCTCCGTGACCAGCATATCAACTTTCCTGTCATGCTCGCCACACGGAACACTTTCTTTTATCTGAAAATCATAACAGACCGCCACAAGACTGATATCTTTATCTTCCGAACCATCCGCCGGATCATTAGCCGGGATGATACGTTCCAGATATCTGTCATAATAACCTCCGCCATGACCCACCCGGTTTTTTTCATTATCAAAGGCTACTCCCGGAAGGATCATGAGTACCTTCTCATCTTTCACTTCTTTTATGTCAAATGATTTCTTCCCGGAAGGTTCTCTAATACCAAACTTCCCCACATTAAATGATCCGTCATACTGATAAAAATCCATCCTGGTCTTCGATTCTACCCTGGGAATATAAACCTTCTTTCCTTCTTCTGCTGCGGTACTTATAAGGTAGCTGATATCCACCTCATTTCCCTTGCTCATATATGCAAGCACGATATCCGCTTCCTTATAGATATCCGTAGACATCAAATACTTACATATCGCGAAGGATTTCTCAATGACTTCCGTATCAGGCAAAGCCTTTCTTGCCTCTATCATCTCATGTCTTAAAGAATCCTTCGGTCCGCTTTTCTTCTGAATAGCAGGTCTTGATTTTTTTGCCTTATTTTTTATCTCGGATACAGCCATGTCACCGCCGATCCTGACCAGCCTTTTTACCATTCCGGATAGCTCCGTCTGCTTTTCCGGAGGCATTTCCTTTATTGTCTTCAGTATCTCTGAAATGATCTTAATACCGCCGTCACTCAGATCCTCTAAGGTTTTCGCACCGGTAGTATCAATCGCAGAGAATAGCGAATCCGTAAAGATGGCCCTGTCTTCATCGCTTATTTCAGAAAGCCATTTCATCATGGTCTTATCTATAACACGGCTTACTTCAGTCCTCTTTTCAGCCTCTAAAAAGCCGGTTCCATATACCTGCCATGAGAAAGGATCATGCTGACCGAATCCCTTGGCATCACTTTTTACGATCTTATTATCATATTCATTGGAAAGAAGAATACCTACCATGGATTCCTCCGGAAGTATGCTCACTATCCTGGGAACTATCTTCTTGTAATTCTTCGTTTCAAGAATCTCATCCCTGAAACCGGGTCCATCATTTGAATATACATTTACGATTCTCTTCTGAATATCCGATTTACAAAAAGCAGCAGCATAGACCGCAAAATTACCGCCCTTGGAATGCCCTCCCAGAATCAGCTTCTCATAAGGATCACATTTCTCATTATTTGCATTCCCAAAATAATAATCAACATATTCCACCGCTCTCTTCTGACCGGCAGTAGCACTCATGAAACTTAGATTAAAATCTTCTTTCCATCCAACCAGATTATTATCCGTACCACGAAATGCGATATAAGTAGTACTATTCGGAAGGACAAATGTGATTGACGAATACTGTTCTTCTCTGTCCTCACTGATGATATTAATGTAATTCTTCAGAAGAATATCTCTGAACCTGACAGACTCGGAAGCCTTCCTCATAAGAATGGGCGCTAATTTGTAAAATGTATCCCGCCCCAGTATCTCCTGTTCGGTATGTATCTCAAAATACAGCCTCGCCGCATCAACGATAGAAAGGGTGTCATCCTGCGTCATGACACCCTCAAAGTCCGTATAACAAATCTCTGCCAGTATTAAATTATCAACTTCATTAAACGGGCTGACACTGAAGGGGATATCCCCTCGCCAGTCCAGGTACTCCAGTATATTTGCCATATTGCCCCCATATATACCTATACCTACATGATCTCTTTAAGATACCTCTCCAATGCATCCTGCCACGTCGGAAGCGGCTCAAATCCCATCTCGACCAGCTTGCTCTTATCGAGCCTGGAATTGAAAGGCCTTGCCGCCTTTGAGATTCCGTACTCGGCTGTCGTTACGGGAGCAACCTCTGTGGTGTAGCCCGCCTGTCTATAAATCTCTTTCGTGAATTCGTACCATGATATGTATCCGCCCTCATTTGTTGCGTGATAATATCCGTATTTCTCGGTCTCACTCATATCTATCAGAAGTCTTGCCAGGTCAAATGTGTAGGTCGGCGTACCGATCTGGTCACATACTACTGTGACTCTGTCATGTGTCTTACCGACATTCAGCATAGTCTTTATAAAGTTCTTGCCGTTCACTCCGAATACCCATGCTATACGAACGATGAAATACTTTTCAAGTGTATTTGCAACCGCAAGCTCACCCTCAAGCTTTGTCTGACCGTAAACGCAGAGCGGTGCATAATCCTTGCAGTCAGGCTCCCATGGCTTCTCGCCCTGTCCGTTGAAGACGTAGTCGGTTGAGATGTAGATCATCTTGCATCCTACAGCCTTGCAGGCATCGGCGATATTCTGAGTTCCGTCAACATTTATGGCTTTAACCTTCGGACGGTTCTCCTCATCCTCAGCGGCATCTACCGCAGTCCATGCTGCGCAGTGGATCACTACATCAGGTGCAAGCTCTGTGATCGTGCTGATCACCGCATCCCTGTTTGTGATATCGAGTGATACATAAGGCATTGTCGTTACCGCAGTCCCGTCAGCCGCTCCGCTGTATTCGGGCTGGATATCGCTTCCGACTCCCTCATATCCTCTTGCTGCAAGATTATTCATTACGTCGTGGCCAAGCTGGCCGCAGACACCTGTCACAAAATATTTCATGGTTTTACCTCTATATTATTTTACTCCGGTTTCTCGGGTGGTTCCCCATCAGGCGGGTTTCCGTTTCCCGGTCCGCTCGAATCCCCATCCGGCTTTTCAGGCGGGTTTCCATTATCACCATCCGGTTTCTCAGGTGGCTCTCCATCAGGGGGATTACCGTCTCCGGGTGCTCCGTCAGGAGGGTTGCCCATATCACCCTGACCTCCGTCAGGTGGTGCTTCCATCCCGCCACCTTCGCTCACCTTAGCTTCGACAGCTTCACCGCTTGACTCCGTACCGGCCTTATATTCCTTACCATCAACATACAGCTTATGACCATTCAGGTTGATCGCCGAAGCATCGCAGGTAAGACTCGAGATATATGAATCTCCGGTAAGTATCCACTTGGAATCTCCGGTGATCTCAACATACACATCTCCGGCCTGTCCGTCAGGATTTATCGCTCCCCTGAACTCCGACTCGCTTGCAAGGTACATATTCAGAGTCGATACATCATCAACGATGATATCGCCATCGATAACCTGCTCGCCGACTTTAAGTGTCACATTTCCGCCGTTAGAACCCGACTGGCCCCATCCGGCACCGGCCGCCCTCAGGAACACGCCGTCTTCGTCCTCATTTATAAACTCATTATTCAGAAGCGTGATTACAGCAACCGTATTATTCACAAAGAATATGTCGCCTTTTTTATTCGTCAGCAGACTGTCCGACATGGTAAATGATGCCGTCCCTTCTGCTGCATCGCCGGACATGGACTGGTAAATCATAACCGCCTGGTAATAATCCGACTTATCACTGTTCTGTGTATTGTTATCTGCAGTAAGATCCACCGCCTCAAGCGTCACTGAATTCTTACCTTCCACTACAACTCCCTGTGAAGAAGTGGATTCCATCGTAGCATCAGTCACCGTGATGTCCGCCGTCGAATAAATGACCGGCGAACCCATGCCGGAGGTCGTATAGACTCCGCCATCCACTTCAACCGTGCCGCCGCCCCTGTCGGAACGTATCGCTGCGGAAGAATTACCGGATGTGGTTATTCTTAAGTTTCTTGCGGTCGTTGTTCCGCCGCCGGTGGTCATAAGCCCGCCCGAGCAGTCGCCCGTGGTCTCGATCACCGAATCCGAGATAGATACCGTGGATCCTTCTCCATAGGAGAATAATGCATTTGCATGTTTACCGTTTGTCTCAATGATCGACTTCGATATATCCACCGTTCCGCCGTTAGTGGCAAGGCACGCCGCATTCTCTCCGTAAAAATCTGCCTCGTCGCCTTCCGCATTGCCGGTCTTGACGATCTTTGAAGTTGTATAGTAAAGCTCTTCCGAATCAGCTTCAGCAACATGTCCGCCATCAGTCGAATCCTCAAAAGTATGAGTGATGGAAATGCTTTCTTTAGTCGGAGCTAATTCTTCGTAATCGTCGTCGCCTTCCAGTATCTCTTCGAAGTCGCCGTCTTCATCTTCCTCGAAGTCTTCGTCATCCTCGTCATAATCATCTTCTTCTTCGATCAGAGCAAGCTCTTCATCGATATCATCCGAGCCGCAGGCTGAAAGCCCCATTACCATTCCGAGTGATAACATTAATGCTACAAGTTTTAAATATCTTTTCTTCATATGATCAGCTCCTTTCCGTTTTATTTGAACATAGAATAAAACGGAAAACTTAAATCAAACTGAAAAAACCAAAAATATTTTATAATCAATTAAACATTGATCTCAGCCTTAAGTCCGAGCTCTTCTTTATTGGCATCAAGAACAGGCTGGATAACCTCTTTAATATATTCCTCTGTCTGCTGAGGAGCACGTCCTACATAAAGCGAAGGCTCCATCAGGCTCTCAAGCTCTTCAAGTGTTCTGCCAAATGCCGGATCTGCTGCGATTCTCTGAAGGAGATCATTTGGCTTACCTTCCTTCTTAACTACAGCGCCTGCTTCCATAGAATACTGTCTGATCTTCTCATGAAGCTCCTGTCTGTCTCCACCTGCCTTGGTAGCATCCATCATGATATTCTCTGTAGCCATGAAAGGAATCTCTTCCATGAACTTAGCATAGATAACCTTGTCATAAACAACAAGTCCGTCAACTACATTAAGATAGAGATCAAGGATACCGTCTACAGCGAGAAATGCTTCCGGCACTGATATTCTCTTATTAGCGGAATCATCCAATGTTCTCTCAAACCACTGGGTTGAAGAAGTGATAGCAGGATTGATCGCATCTGCAATAACATAATTTGCAAGGGAAGCGATTCTCTCACTTCTCATCGGATTTCTCTTATATGCCATGGCTGAAGAACCGATCTGGCTCTTCTCAAATGGCTCCTCTATCTGCTTCAGATGCTGAAGCAGTCTGATATCATTTGAAAACTTGTGTGCAGACTGTGCGATGCCGGCAAGGACATTTAACACACGTGAATCAACCTTACGTGAATAGGTCTGTCCGGAAACGGGATATACGTCATCGAAGCCCATCTTCTCTGCGATCATCTTATCCAGTCTCTTAACCTTCTCATGATCTCCGTTAAAGAGCTCGAGGAAAGAAGCCTGTGTTCCGGTAGTACCCTTTGAACCAAGGAGCTTCTGCTGTGAGATCATGTAATCTACATCCTGAAGATCCATGTAAAGCTCATTCAGCCAGAGAGTTGCTCTCTTACCTACAGTTGTAGGCTGCGCCGGCTGGAAATGAGTGAATGCGATAGTAGGCAGATCCTTATATTCCATAGCAAACTTCGAAAGCTCGCTGATAACATTAAGGAGCTTCTTACGAACAAGCTTAAGTCCTTCAGTCATGATGATGACATCTGTGTTATCTCCAACATAGCAGCTTGTTGCTCCCAGGTGGATGATACCTGCAGCCTTTGGACATGAAGCACCATATGTATGCACATGAGCCATAACATCGTGACGCACCTTCTTCTCCTCTTCTTTAGCCATCTCATAATCAATCTCTTCTGCATGAGCCTTAAGCTCATCGATCATCTCCTGATTGATCCTGGGATTACCATTCTCATCCGGAAGCTCAAGCTCCATTTCAGCTTCAGCAAGAGCGATCCAGAGCTTTCTCCAGGTCTTGAATTTCTTATCAGGCGAGAAGATATACTGCATCTCCTTACTTGCATATCTTTCCGAAAGAGGACTCACATACTTATCGTAACTCATAGCTTTATCTCCTTAATCTCTTTAATTTCTTTAATCATTTAATTATCTAAATTATTGGAGCAAAATGTAATACCCCTTGTGACAATCTTCATGACCGCCACAAGGGGTATTATATCACATGTTGAGGAGACAGGTGTACCAAATATTAATAATAATTGCATGGCTGCAATGTACAAAATAGGAAAAGAAAAGCGTCACTTGCGTGACGCTTATTATAATTGATTTTTCAACTCTCTCTCATCAATTGCAACTGGCTGCCATAATAACTTAAGGCCCTATAGCTTTGCGTCACAGGATTTCTCCTATTTTGCCTAATATTCAATTTCTACACCTATGAAAATGATACCATAATCACAGGGGTGCGTCAATGAGGAATATCTCGATCAAAGCATTCAATCTAATGTTATATCTTCAAATAAATATATAGGACTCCCCTGTTCTTCTATCTCTAGTTTTTCAACCACTCTATCCTTACTTATTCTATGCGTAGCTGTGCCTTTCTGTGCTCCAATATTAAGGCTTTCAGAACCATACGAAATTATATAATATCCTTTATAATCTTCAATATTAACTTTAAAACAATGATTTTTAAAATCATATTTCAAAACAAAATCATCATATGTATACCATTCACCCACATTTTTTAATCGTATATTAATTTCATAAATCTCTTTAAATATTTCAACATCTTTTTTATATTTTTCATCATCTATTAAATCATTAAAATCTGTGTCAGCATTATTCACTATATTACCAGAAGAATTTGTTTCAGAATTATTTATGGTTGAAAGAGTTATAATTATATCTTTTTTATCATTTAATTCAGTAAGCTTTGCTTTCTGTTCTTCATCAGCTAATTCTACAACTTTTAAACAATTCTCATGAACCTTTTTAAATCCAAATATATCCGTATTTCCTATTTTATTTAACTGTTCTTCTATTTTTTTTACCATGTAAGACATAGCTTGAGTTTTATAGTTAGCATCTGACAGCTTGTT
This sequence comes from Eubacterium sp., assembly GCA_017619835.1. Lineage (GTDB taxonomy): Bacteria > Bacillota > Clostridia > Lachnospirales > Lachnospiraceae > Eubacterium_Q. Next base: position 60,015 of record JAFZRN010000017.1, on the reverse strand, counting down.
ATACTCTTCTATAGCACCATCAAAATCTTCCTTATCAATCATTTCAATTATAGACTGATACAGTGTATCTTGTTCTTTCTGAATTTTTTCCTCTTCAGCTTTTTCCTCCGCTGTCTTTATATCATCTAAAATACTATAACATTCGTCGATTTTTTCAGTACTATCTTTATAATTATCAAGCTTTTCAAATGCAGCTATAGCTTCTTCATACTTCTGTTCTTTCATCAGTTTTGAAGCCGCCTGATACTTTTGTTCAGGAATCACCACCTTTGTTTGATAAATATTCCAGCCTATAAAACAAGCAACTATTAATATCGCAATAGCTACCGATATGATACAAATTCTTTTTATTTTCTTATTCTTTGCTATTCTTCTTTCTTGCGCTTTTAAAAATTCTTCTCTTTGTATATTTTTTATTTTCTCTTTACAATCAAGTATCCTATCATCGGAATCTTTATATCCTTCTAGACGTTCAAATCCAATAACAATGTTGTTTAGTTTTAATTCTGTTTCAGCTTTATCAACTTGATCGCATAATGACAGATAGTCTTTTTCACGTTTGGATTCAGCATTAAATCGCCTATCGATTACCATTTTTTCATACTTGTCCAGAAACGCTTTGTATTCTTCGGCTTTCTTTTGACTATTGATACCATCTTTTTCTTTTTCAATTTCAATTCGATCATTTATTTCATTAATATGTTGACTTTTAATGTTTTGAATCTGATCAGATAATTCACCTTTTGAGAATCTTTCAGCTTTCTTCCAATCCCCATCATTGTAAACCGTTTTTTCCTCTTCCAGGCTATCAACTATAGACTTATACGCACAATCAAATTGAAGCATATCCTTTATTTCTTTTTTACTCAGATATCCTCTTACATAATTTTCTTCTGCAATTCTGTTTATTCTTTCTTCATCCGTATCACATGCCAAAATCTCTTTTTCATCAACACTATCCAGACGATTAATTTGTACAGTCAAATACTCATTTATATCCTGATTTTTCCGTTTTGCCAGAAAGAGTCCTAAATGGATTTCTGCATTCTCTGCATCCTGATTTAATGCCTGATCAAAATACTCTATAGCCTTTTCCCATTCACGGTCTTCAAGAGCAAAGTATCCACGTTTAACCAATGCATTTCCATCACCAACGATATTTATTCTTGATGAATCTATATCTCCAGGTTTCTTATCTCTGCCAAATATCTTATCTATTCCTCTAAGCAGATCCTGTGTTGCTCCGACCTTTCCTAAATCTTGAGCTTGAAGAACTGCAAATTCCTTTGGCATATCATATGCATCAATCCCCTTAAAACACGGAATTAAAACCCTACTGGAATCTTCTTCAACTAATTGAAGAAATCGACTCCACTCATTCTTTACCCATACAGCATTATAATTCTTGTAGGAAGTACCAAATGCCAACATCACTTTGGCAGTATTTAATGCAGAAAAGATATATGGTTCATATTCTTTTCCTAACTTATCTTCCAAGGATATTCTTGAGAAAAAGACCTTATAACCGCTGTTAATTAATTCGTTATACACATTTTGTGCCAGTACACTATCTATGGTTCTGTCTCCGTTTTCATCAGTCTCTTTATAACAAATGAAAATATCATATGGTTGTTCTTTAGATGAAACCGCAAGTATTCCTTTTCTTAGTTCCTCAATCTGTTTAGCCTCTTCCCTGTATAAATCAACTGCAACAGAATCAGCATTTTCCATTACTAAATCAAAATTGGCATCATCAAAAACGCTATCAAAAGAAGACCTATGACAAGTCGGGATCTTCTTTCCGGTCTTAGGATCATCAACATACTCGATACCATATTTACAGAGAACCATGCCCCAGTAAGCTTCTGCCTCACTCTGGTAGTCTGCTACTATTGATTCATATACTCCAGAGGCCTTATCAAACTCACACTCATAGCGTAGTTTATTGGCGCGTTCATATAGTTTTAGGCGTTTCTCATCATCAGTATTGGGAATCGTCTGTTTACTTCCACAATACTCACATTCACAAACAGAGGATTCGGAAAATATATTAAGTTCTCCGCCACACATTTTACATTTTAATATTGTCATATATTTTCTCCCCAACCCCTCTTCAAACATATCAGTCTGCAACTGGAATAGTTAACCATTCACCACTGATAGGAGAAGTTCTTTCTTCTATATTCCCAGCCTTATATAAATCTTTGGTTATCTTATCTTCTTCACCAATTTGAATAGAATCACTTCCAACTGAGAAAATATGCCCTTCTATATTCTCAAAAAATGTTTCATTCTCTGCACAGGAAACACTCACACTTAAACTGTGATCATCTTCAATATATATTCTTAATCTATAATCATATTTTTCAGAATGTATGTTATTTTTGCATTTTTCAGAATATGACTTAGCAATTTCTAGAAGTTGTTTTAAAGTATTCTTTGTCTCACTATATTTTCCATCCTCTGACAAATAATCAACAAACAAATCAATGCTATTAGAAACTTTATCATCAAAAAAACCATAGTCTGCTTCTCTCCAATTAAATATCTGGCCTGTAATTATTATCTTATTTATACATTTCTCATCAAAAGTGTCAACGAACTGTTGTTTCTTTTCTTTCGAAATAATTTCTCCACACGATTCCAACCATTCTTTATTCTTCTCCATACCAGAAGCATCGTCATTAATCATTGACTCGATTGTATCTTCAATCAACGTAACCGCTTCAGTTTTCTTTTCATCAGATAACTTAGCGTATAGAGATAGTACGGATTCCAAATCCTCATTCTCTATCGCTTTCTGATATTCTTCATAATTTTCCTGTTGTTCTTTTACAAGAGCCTCCTTCGCAGCCACTTCCTCCTCTTCTTTTTTCTGTTGAATAAACTCCTTACATTCATTTATCTTAGTCGAACAGTCTTTATACTCTCCAAGTTCAGAGTAGACGCTGATAGCCTCTTCATATTTCTGTTCCTGCATCAACTGTGCAGCAACCTCATATCTCTGAGCTGGAATAATTACCTCCTTCCGATATATCTTATAGCCAATAATTCCAGCAATAACAAGAATCGCAACAATTGAAGAACATATACAGATTCTCTTGATTTTTTTCTTGAGTTGAATCTGTCTTTCTCTTTCTTTTTCTAGCTCCTTTTTCTTTATTTCAGCTATCTTTTCTTCACATACGTAAATCTTTTCTTTTGCTTCTTTATAATCTCCAAAAAGATCAAGACGCTTTATTATCTTTCTAAAAGAACCTTCTGAATCCGTACCATCTATTTCTTCACATAACAAAACATAATCCTTTTCTCGTTTTGACTCTGCTTCGAAACGCTGTTCTATAACACTCTTTTCAGTTTTTTCCACATATTTGTCATATTCACTTAATATACGTTCGATTTTTTCTTCATCTTTATTCTTTTCATTTCGTATTCTGTTATCAATTTCAGAAATGATTCTTTTTTTCGTTTTCTGAAGCTTTTCAGCAAATTCGTTTTGTGCAAATCTTTCTGCCTTATTCCAGTCCTTATCATCAAATATATCTTTCGCTTTCTCTAATCCAGATACAATTGACACATATGTTAGATCATAATCAAATTGATTCATTAAACTGTTTTTACTTAGATAACCCTCCACGGCATTTTCTTTAGCTATTTGATTTATCTTATCAGTATATGGCTTACAAGCCGTATGCTTATTTCCTACAATTCTATCTAATTCTTTTAAAGTGTTCTCAACAAATGCATTTAAATCTATATTTTTTCTTTTTGCTAAAAAGAAACCTATATGAATTTCAGCATTTTCTGGTTCTTGATTTAATGCCTGATCAAAATAATCTATAGCTTTATCCCATTCCTCATCCTCAAGAGCAAAATAACCTCTCTTTATAAATGCATTTCCATCACTAACAACGTTTCGACTGGATTTATCAGTATCATTCAGTTTTTTATCTCTTCCGAATATTTTATCTATTCCTCTAAGCAAATCCTGAGTAGCTCCGACCTTTCCAAGATCCTGAGCCTGAAGCTTTGCAAATTCTTTCGGCATATCGTATGCATCTATATCTTTAAAACAAGGAATAAGAGTCTTCTTTTGGCCGGCTTCCATTAACTGAAGAAATCTACTCCATTCATTTTTCACCCATACAGCATTGTAATTATCATATGAAGTACCAAATGCCAGCATTACCTTTGCAGAATTCAATGCTGCAAAAATATAAGGTTCATATTCCTGTCCAAGTTTATCTTCCAAAGTAATTCTGGAAAAAAATACTCTATAACCCTTATCAGTTAATTCATCATAAATATCCTGGGCCAAGACACTATCGATTGTTCTTTGACCATCGTCAGCGGTTTCTTTATAACAAATAAAGATATCATAGTCTTCTTCTTTAGAAGAAACCTCTATGATACCTTTTCTTAGTTCTTCAATCTGTTTTGCTTCATCTCTATAAACACTTCGTGCTATGACATCGGCATTCTCCATCACCAAATCAAAATTGGCATCATCAAAAACACTATCAAAAGAAGACCTATGACAGGTCGGAATCTTCTTTCCGGTCTTAGGATCATCAACATACTCGATACCATATTTACAGAGAACCAAGCCCCAATAAGCTTCTGCTTCACTTTGATAGTCTGCTACTATTGATTCATACACCCCAGAGGCCTTATCAAACTCACATTCATATCTTAGTTTGTTCGCTCTTTCGTACAGTTTAAGACGTTTTTCATCATCAGTATTAGGAATTGTCTGTTTGCTGCCACAGTATTCACATTCACATACAACTGATCCGGGAGTGACAATTAATACACCACCGCACATTTTGCATTTTAATATTCTCATTTTCCCGTATTCCTTTAAATATTTAATTAACAAACTAATTCATTAGTTATTCCCTAATCATTTTTTATGTGTTTTCGAAATGCTTATTATCTATATGTTTGCTTCTTGATATATAATCTTGTAGCTCTAATTCTTTTTCGAAAGTTTTTGGAACACATCAATACCTAAACATAATGCAGGGCGAACACCAATATGATCATATTTTTGTGAAGAACTTGCAATGAGACCGTTAGCTAATACTACTCTCGTTTTATTATAATCCTCGTATCCACCGGGAGAGCGAAGCCACCACGTACAAGCAGGCTTTCCACCAATTGATATTTCCTCATCTTCTTCATCACAAAAATTATTTACTCCTTTAGATATAGCAAAATCAGTTGGAATACACCTTCTGGAGTTTTCTGATCTAAAATTTCTTTCTACTTCAGAAGTACTCAAGAGAAAAACTCTATCTTTTACGCTAAATGGAGAATAACTTTGTTCGTACGGATCAATTGATATCTCCGCAATTATGGTACGCTCATCAGCAGAAAAAGCCTCTAATAAAAATGCATCATTCAACCATTTTCTTAGTGAACTGTCATTCCAAGCTTCACCGTTCGATCCAGTATGAAATTGCTTCCCATCAAGCAGATATTCACTTATAAGTAAGATTCCTTCAGGCCAAATATCAAGTTGTTTCCATTCTAGTGGCTCTGGCAAACCATTTTTCTTCTGAATATATTTACCAAATATAACTGATTCTTTAGGCTTATCTGGATAGAGTATAGTATTTACAGCATATCTCACATCCAAATCTAACATATACTCACTCATTGCCATAATATAGCTATAAGTACTAGCTTCATTTGATGGTTCTCTTTCAATCTGCGCATTGATATCAGCAATCCGGATTTTTACATTATTAAGTTCTCGTTCTAAATCCATTATGGTATCGAATTTTATACGCTTTTTCAAATTCTTGATACTATCCGAAATCTCTCTCTCCTTATCCCAAATCTCATGATTATTTTTAGTTATTTTTTCAATCTCTTCAATAATCTGTTTTCTTTCCCTTGTTGCAAAGCGACCAAGTCCATAAAGTCTTCTAGTAAGCTCAGACAATGGTATATCAAGTTCTTCTTTTTCCTTTTGAAGTTTTTCGTTTTGAATTATTAATGCATTAAGTATATTTATACACTCTATTAATTCCTTTTCTCTTTCCTTTAACGATTCTCTTTCCTTTAATGAATCAATTCTTTCATCAGATGTTAATTCTCTATTACCATCATTGCCAGCCCTTAATACAGAAGCAATAATGGCAACCTTATTATCCAATTCTTCTTGATTACGAACAGTAATTTTATCTATATATGATTTCAAAGCAGAAATCAGTACATCATCTCCATATTTAATAGCTTTTTTAAAATTTTTACTATTATCAAATGGCTTGCTACAATCAGCAAGTTCTTCCTGTCTACAAACCCTTAGTTCAGCCATAAGCTTTCCGAGGTAAGCCCAAGCATTTTCAGGTTCTTGATCTAGTGCTCGTTCAAAAAAATCATCAGCTTTTTTCCAATCAAAATCTTCAAGAGAAATATATCCTCGTTTTACTAAGGGATTTTCTTTACCAGAGTTATTAGTTCTAGATAATTCTAAATCATCTTTATTCTCATTCTTACCTAATATCTTATCTATTCCTTTAATCAGATCCTGTGATGCCCCAACCTTTCCAAGATCCTGCGCTTGAAGTTTAGCAAATTCCTTCGGAATATCATATGCATCTATATTTTTAAAACAAGGGATAAGCGTTTTCTTTTGATCGGATTTCATCAGCTGAAGAAATCTGCCCCATTCATTCTTAACCCACACAGCATTGTAGTTGTCATACGATGTTCCAAATGCCAACATTACTTTAGCAGAATTTAATGCCGCAAAAATATAAGGTTCATATTCCTGTCCCAGTTTATCTTCCAATGTGATTCTTGAAAAGAATACCCTGTATCCTTTTTCAGTTAATTCATTATAAATATCCTGAGCCAAGACACTATCAATTGTTCTTTGACCATCCTCAGCGGTTTCTTTGTAACAAATAAAGATATCATAGTCTTCTTCTTTAGAAGAAACCTCTATGATACCTTTTCTTAGTTCTTCAATCTGTTTTGCTTCTTCTCTATAAACGCTTCGTGCTATGGTGTCTGCATTTTCCATTACCAAATCAAAATTGGCATCATCAAAAACGCTATCAAAAGAAGACCTATGACAAGTCGGAATCTTCTTTCCGGTCTTAGGATCATCAACATACTCGATACCATATTTACAAAGCACTAAGCCCCAATAAGCCTCAGCCTCACTCTGGTAGTCTGCTACTATTGATTCATATACTCCAGAAGCCTTATCAAACTCACATTCATATCTGAGTTTATTTGCTCTTTCGTACAGTTTTAGACGTTTCTCATCGTCAGTATTGGGGATCGTCTGCTTACTTCCGCAGTATTCACATTCACATATTACTGAACCTGGAGAGATGTTTAATTCCCCACCACACATTTTGCATTTGATAACAAACATATACTAATCCCCAAATAAATCAATTAACTATACTATTAAATACTTTTTCTACTATTATGCTATTATCATCATTATAATCCACGTATATTGGTTTAGTTTTATTTTTTAGATAACCAATATAACCGTTTTTTATATTCCCACTATCACTTTTGCTTTCAACCCAAAATACTGTTTTTCCCTTATCAATGTAGTCATCTATAAATGAATTCACATGATTATCATATGAATTAATCCCATATCCCAATATAATTAATACATCACTTTTCTCTAAAATCTTATTCATTATGTCAAATTGTTCAATTTGACTCGGAGAAATAATAGGTTTTATATAGGATTGACCAAATATAAATGGGAAAAACATTTTTTCTCCAGAAAACAATTCTTTCTGTATTTCTTTATTAGCGTCATCTAAATCAATAATCTTCATGATTTCTGGAAATTCAAACATTGAAAGTTTACCATTAAGATATGCCACATCGCCCTTTAATATTATTTTGGACAAATTGAAATAATTAGTAGTAATACATCCTTTATAGCATATATCATTTGAACGTTTATTACATTCTGACAAAATTAAGTCATAATATGAATTTTGATTTTGAGGATAAGTAATTTTATACAACTCACATGTGAAATCAAAGATATTATTGAGTATTTTTATGTAATCAAGATACCACTTACCATTATTCTCCATAATATAATATTCGTGCAAATCATCTACATCTTTCTTTTTAAGCCCATTTATTATGCTCTCTATCATAAAAAAATAACAACACCAATAGTAATTTACTACCATAGAGTACTTATTTGTCCCTAGCAACATAGGGTTTACAATTGAATTAAAATAACCATCAAGTTTAGCAAACTCTTTATTTCTTAAATCTCCTGTTGCTTTCCGATAGTTTAAAAACCTTTCACGTCTATATCGATAATATCTCTCCTTATAAAATCCAATAAAGTATTCCCCATCAAAGAATTCTTTCAAACAATCTACAATTAGTTTGGTTTTTTTATGATTATAAAAAGTATCCAATAAAAGATCTTCTCCCATAGGGAAATCAAAGTTTCCTTTTCCCTCTGCTCCTGCTCCAAACATAAAAGCTATATTTTTCATCATATACTCCATCATAATAATATTATTCTGATACAGTTTTTAAAAGTTTTCCATTATTTAACGATGTGATTGTATAACACTTATTAACAAATCTAGTTTTTTCTCTTCTCATAATTAAGATATTTAAACTATTATATATCTATATATGGCGTAGATTCATACCCTTTTCTTTGTAACTCCTTAACTAACCTATCAAGCCTATCTTTCCAAAAATATTTAAACCATTCTGTATGTCCAAACCATTCAACAATAGTAGGGCTTATAAAATAGTAGATATGGATAAATGCTCTTCCATACCAAGTTTTTGCCAGCTTATAATCTCTGAATCTTCTAAGGGTCCATACTTCTGGGCAATCATAGGAACCATAAACTGATGTTGCAATATAACATCCACCCGAGTTGAGTTTAGGTCTTTTGGGAATTCTATAAGAGGGATCGATTGCTTTGATTCTGGCATGACAATCCATAATTTCATTTACCAATGCCTGTCTGGTATTCATAGATAGTTGATGATTTTTTACATATCCTCCATTGTAATCTTTATAAGTCCAAGCATTAATCAATGCTGTATATATGGTTATAATATTCCCATAGAAAAGTTTGTTATCAGGAGAATTGATATCATTAACACCAATTGCAAAACGTAATAATGCTACAGCTGCACTCCCTTGTTCAAATAACCCATCCAAATCCTGCTCTATTGGATGACCAGTTCCCCAATAATTGCTCCAGATTTTATTATTCCATGCATACATGGACGCATTATTAATTGTTGTGGAAGTATACTTTATAAACCCATCTGTCACGACACCACACTGTTGAAAAAATGGTAATGAATTTCTCATAACAATATCTAAATTATATAAAATACTTTGAGTGTTTTTTGATGTCGGATGATTACAAAAACTATCACAAGATAGTTTAATCGTTGCAATAGACAGAGCATCAACTTCTTTTGTTGCTTCTGCTTTTACTCTCGTCAGCTCATCAGGAGGAGACATGTTAAGTGCTTTATAAAAACAGTTAATCGCCTCATCCATCCTTATTTTGTTCAGATTGGATTGCCATCCGGCAGCTTTACCTTTAAGAAGCCAAGCTTTATAGTTATTAGGATCAATTTCAATTATCTTATTACAATAATTCTCTGCCTCTTTTTTGTTATTTGAGGAGTAAGCACTTTCTGCCATCATAAGATATGTATCAATCGATGATGAATTATCAATTTTCACTGTACTTCCGGTAACATCAACAGAGCCCTCTATCATCATCTTTTTTGCTTCTTCAACAGAGTACTTTGTGCCACAATTCTGACATTCAAATACGCCCTCATGTTTTATCAAATCAGTGCTGCCACACATTTCACATACAATTCGTTTCATCTGTCACATACTCCTTCAGATACTCAAATATCCTTATACACATATAATCTATTCTATTTCACTATATTTATTTTGTTTCTTTACATATTATATTTCTTCTTTTTAGAAGTTGACTTATTTCATTTATCAAAGATGAGCTATCACCATTTTCATTTATAACCTTTTCTAAATCTAAAACCTTAGAAGCAATTAACGATTCAATCTCATAAGTTTTTTCATTCGAAATCGGATCACTATACTTAAAATCTTCAGCTAATTTCTCTATAGACTTCTTATCTGAAGATTTGTTTATTAATGATTCAATAATAATTCTTAGATCCTCAATTGCATATGTCTTAATCTTGTCATTTGATTCCTGCTGAATTATATATTCCCTTGAATTATCAACAGCCACTATTCCGACAATAATAATTCCAAGTAAAATGACACCCGTAACAATAGAAATCCAGGTAGGAACCTCGGCAAATGATGCAATAACAATGAATACTATCGAAACAATAATCTGGGCAATCGTGTAATAATTTCCCAGTCTAAACATCGGGAAACCATATACTTTTGATTTAAGGTTTTTTCCATCTTTAATTGCATATAATGAAACACATAAGCCTATAACCAATGATAAAATAGCAAATGAAAATGCCACCCATGATGTTGCAATTTTATCGAATGGAATAGCAAAGAATATTGTTAAGAAAACTGCAACAGAAACAGCATATATTACTATTAAGGTTTTTTTCTCTCTATTCATAGTCTCTACTCCTCTTCTTTTTTATGACCACATTCAGGGCAGAATTTGCTTGTAATATTTGAGGTTCCACAGTCAGGACATGTCCAGCCGATAATCGCTTCTGGTTTTGGACTCCCACAGTCCGGACAGAATTTACTGTTTATTCCTTTTGCACCGCAATTGGGGCAGGTCCATCCACTGTTTATGTCAGGTTTCGGTCCACCACAATCAGGACAGAATTTACTGCTTATTCCCTTCGCTCCACAGTTCGGACAATCCCAAGCTTCTTTAACCTGACCCGAAACAACCGCTCCAAATCCAGCACCAACCTGAGATGAAGTATCCATAATAGGATTCATTGCTTCTCTGGTCATGTTCATCACGCCGCCCATTGCACCAAGTGTCACTCCCAGTCCTGCCAAATCTCCTAATCCGCCACCTCCACCGGTACCATTTCCGGTTATTCCATTTTGCATAGCCTCCAGACCGACCTGTCTCGCAGTTTCCTGCTGATATGTATAACCTTTAGCCTGCATTTCAGCAGCTTCGGCAAATGCCTGCATTTTATATGCATCAGCTTCAGCCTGAGCTTTGATTCTCCTTGCTTCAGCTTCTCCCTGAGCACCAACCATCTTAAGCTGTGCCTCAGTCTGAGCTTCTACTACTTTTCTTCTTTGAGCAGCTTCTGCTTCAGCCTGTCTTACCTGTTCTTCACGAACCTTAAGTGTTTTATCTGCAAACTGCTGTTTTAATCTCCTATAGTTTGGATCATCATCCGGTGTCATAATGGTAGTGATAAAGAATTCCGGCATAACCATTCCGTAATCATCAAGTGTCTCATTTATTGAAATCTTCATCGCATCTGAAAGAGTATCAAGATTTTCATCAACCTCAAGAATATTTATGTTCTGTTCTTTTATTATCCTTGCAAGATTGGATTTAACTTTATTCATGATCAGCGACTTAAACTTACCGGTAGTAAATCCATCACCTTCCAGAACCTCTCCTTGTCTAAATCCTTCAGTAGTTCCAACAATCTTAACAAGTAACTTTCTTGAGTTGGTCACACGAAGATTAAAGCTTCCACACGCACCGATTTCAACGTGAAGACCTGATGCAGGATCAAATAGCCTGACCTTAGAATCAGTTCCCCATTTTATCCCCATTTGTGTTGTGAGATTTACATAGTAAACTTCCGCATGAAACATAGTTTCAGCATTTGATGGAATCCTTAGTGTATCTCTCATCAATGGAATATTCTGAGTTTCTAATGTATATCGCCCCGAACCAAACAGATCCAAAGCTTTTCCATCTTTGAAGAAAACCGCCTCCTGAGATTCATGTACGATCAACTGTGTTCCGGTATTAAAATCCTCTATAGGATGTTTCCATGCAAACACATTATTGGGTCCTTCATACTTAATTACACTGATTATTCCTTCTCTCTTTTCTGTCTTATTCATTACACCACACCTTCTTATTCATATTGTTCTTTCATTTATAGCTGTTAAAACAGCAAAAAGCGCCACAAAATGTGACGCTTATAAATTTCCCAATAATATATTGTGCAACTGGCTGTCATAATCTTCAGATAATCTGATTTTAGACCCTATAGTTTTGCGTCACAAAGTTTCCCTTGTTTTGCTAATTATTTCATTCTATTTACACATATCAATCTAATAAATTAGTCATCTTTAATACAAAATCAGTCTAACATATTAGACAAAGAGTTGTCAATTTGTATATACAATATCAACATCCATTACATATTACTTTCTACTGTGAATCTACAGCATCATATGCTTCAACACCATCTACATACATTAACAACGTATTCTCTTTATTTTGATCATTTAAAACATGGAAATAACAATGAACGTCTTTTACTCCTAATTGTTCAAAGCTATCATAAAATGAAGCAGCTAGCTTTTGCATATTTGCTTTAGCTTTATTCCAATCCTCGATATATTCTTCATTTCCTTGTTGAGCTAATAGAGCTCCAGCCGCCACTCCATCCATCCATACAGAAATAGTTACATCATTTCCATCCACATCAATTTTGTAGTTGTCTCCAAACCCTTCTGATAAGCTTATTTTCATAAGACTTACAACCGTATCAATAGAAACTCCTTCTATTGGAGTTTCATCAGATGTATCAAGATTTGACGAACTGCCCGGAGCAACTCCTTCATAATCATCATCAACTGTTTCCAATTTCGTTTCTCTTCTATCAGTTGATTCAGGCATCGATTCCATTTCAAGCTTAAACTGTGAATCAATCAGGCAAATAAACAGCCCCTCTTCGACAGTTATTTCAACACTTTCACCTGGTTTTAAAGGTTCAGAACTTTTTGAATTATTCCCCCACTCTTTATGTCCATCTACATCAACAAGATTTTCATCATATAATGGAATCGGAGCATAAAAATCCCCCATATTTGTAGCTTTATATGTGCCTAATGGAACATAATATGCTCTCCTTACTATTTCAAACTCTGTATCACCCTTATTAATTATAACGTTATAGCCATAGTCTCCTAAATCATTCGAATCTAAAATGATTTCAAAAGTATTATCAGCAACAGCTTCTTCAGTCATTGCTTCAGTTATTTCTTCAGTAGTCAACTGTTCTGTTGATTCTTTTTCTTTTACAGTTTCTGTAACAGCCTCTGTAGTCACGGTAGCCTTTTCAGGTTCTTTTTTACTCCCTAGAGAACCTATTACAGCAATAAATAACCATAATCCACAAACGCAAAGAGAAATAATAGACAAGGTCTTACTCTTTCCATCCTTCTTTGTGAGATCAATTATTGCTAAAATTGCACCGATAATACAAGTGCACCCTAATATTGAGAGCACAAGCGCTGCGATTCCTAATCCTGATTTAGCATTATCGTGAGATGTTAAAGTAGTATTTCCGTTATAAGAACCAGAATATTGAGTTTGAACCGGATTATAACCAGTTGGATTGTTAGTCTGAGTTGAATCATTATATGGAATTTGCTGCGCATTTGAATTATTTCCATATAAAGTCCCCGATCCATTTTCTTGTTGATTCATACCAGAATTTTGTCCGTAAATAGAATCTGAATTCATATTCTGAAACTGTCCAAACGGATCAGTCATTTGGGTGGGATCATTTGCTGGAGTGTATTGGGTAGAAAATACCATTCCACACTTAGTACATATCGAAGCATTATTTGCCAACATTGTTTTACATTTAGGACATAACATAGAAACACCTCCCCATCTTAGTAATACTGTGATTCAAAAAGCAAAAAGCGCCACACAATGTGGCGCTTACTATTACCTAATATATGTGCAACTGGCTGTCATAATCTTCAGACTACCTGATCTTAGACCCTATAGTTTTGCGTCACAAAGTTTCCCTTGTTTTGCTGAATATTCTTTTCTAAATGTATACATTATCATCTAATACATTAGACTATATAAATACAATATCAGTCTAGCATATTAGACAGACAAATGTCAATTTGATTATCTAGTAATCTTCGCATTATTAGGTGCACCAGCCTTCTTAATCATCTTCTTATACTCCTTGAGTTTCTTTTTAGGGACCTTAATCTTTGCTTTTTTGTTAATACCCTCAAATGCTTTGCCGCCAATTTTTTTTATGCTGTTTGATTTGATAGTAACAACCTTCAAATTACTGCATCCAAAACATGCTTTCTTTCCAATTTGTGTAATATTCTTTCCAATAGTAACCTTAGATATATTTGAACAACCCTTAAAAGCGTTATTTGAAATACTAGTGATTTTGAAAGTAACTCCCGCTATTTTAATAGTAGCCTTAATATTTACAGCTTTACAGTTAGTGTTATAAGGCTTTTGATAAGAAACTTTTCCCCCTGTAATTCTTCCATTTTTCTTTGTAATCCTTGTAATCTTATATTTTCCTTCAGACTCTTTATCTACTATAAACATATTTTTTCGCAACTGACCTTTAATAAGTCTTTCAGAAATCGAATACTTAGTGCCATCTTTATCAGTAATAAACATTCCATCTTCTGAAACAGTACCAACACCATCTTCGAATTGAGGTAAATCACTATCAGTCTGCGTTTTCTGAGAAGAATCCGGATTTATCTGAGGTTCATTGGGGATATTATCGTTTATATCATTATTTTCTTCTTTGTTTTCAGTATTTTCGGTTGTATTATCAGTTTCAAATAAATAAACAACAAATGGAATATCATTTTCTGATGCAAAATATTCAGCAAATGAACCTAAAGCCCCATATATTTTGACTTTATCACAATTATCAAATGCACCAGCATCAATTATAGTAACACTTGGCGGAATAATAATTGATTCAAGATTAAAACAATCCATAAACGCTTGGTTTTTTAACTCAGTAACTAAAGCTGGAATACTAATGCTTGTCAAAGCTGAACACCCGGAAAATGCTCCTTCGCCTATACTCGAAACACCCTGTGGTATTTTTATACACTTTAAGCTTTTACAATCTATAAAAGCGTGGAATCCTATGCTTTTTAAACCATCCGGAATAGCTATACATGTTAAGTTTGTGCAACCTTCAAATGCTCTATCATCTATACTCAATATATTATCTGGAATAATTATTTTCTTAAGCCCTGTACAACCAGAAAATATAGCATAACGAATAGTTGTTTCCCCTTTAGGTATATTAATACTTGTTAAGCTAATACAATTTTCAAAGGCATAATCCTCTATAATTATCACTCCATCTGGAATTACTATGTTAGTTAAACTAAAGCAATTACTAAATGTATCTTTACTTATAAGTCTTAAACTTTCTGGCAAAGTCACACTCGTCAAACTTTCACAATCTTCAAAAGCATCTTCCTCAATTATATTAACTCCTTCCGGTATTTTTATACTCTTTAGACTCCTATTAAATGCAAACAAACCAGCCTCTATAGTTTTTATACCTTCCGGAATAGTTATACTTGAAAAACAACATTGTTGAAATGCACCAAAGCCTATAGTTTTAACACTTTGAGGTATTGTAATGCTATTTAAACTTACACAACACCAAAAAGCATTATTACCAATATGTATTAAGCCCTCAGGTAATTCTACACTTGTTAAGCCGTAACACCCACCAAACATATCATCTGGAATTATTGTTAAATCCGTCACTTCAAATACTGCATTATAATATCTAAATTTTAAATCTAATATTTTTAATATTTCAGAATTATATCTAACATCAGGATCAATTTCTCCCGCCCCAGATATTTTCATTTCCATCTTATCTATATCAAATATCAATGATATATCTTCACCTATTTTTTCTGTAAATATATTATTATCGCTTGTACAAACTAAATTATTTTCTTCAGCAGTTTTTGCGCTACATTTTATAAAATAATAAATTCTCTTATTTTGTGTAATTGTGGGTAATTCCCCATTAAAACCTTCAGCCAATTCTATATAAAGCAAATTTTGTAAACCATCAAATGTAACATACATATCATCATCATTTATTTGGGATAATGTACTAGGGAACTTCATGTATTCCATTGAAGTGCAGAAAGAAAACGTTCTAGCATAGATAGTTTTGATACCTTCCGGGATTTCAATTGATTTTAAACTTTTACAGTTATAAAATGCTCTTGATTCTAAAGATAATAATTCATCTGGTAATTTAATAGACTCTAAACTAATACAATTTTTAAACGCACTTCCCCCAATAGTCGATACACTTTCCGGAATGGTTATAGTGATTAAACTTGAACAACCTTGAAATGCTGATTCTCCTATACTTGTAATACCTTCTGGAATTGTAATACTTGTTAATTCTGTACATTCAAAAAAAGCATAATCCCCAATACTAACCACATTTTTCTCATCTATGATATCTGGAATAACAATATCATTTTCAGTTCCAACATAACCAGTAATACTAATTCCATCATCATTAACGATATATTTCCATATTTCATTATCAATATCTTCAGCAAATACTGTTTTATTGAGAATTAATGAAAAAATAATAGCCACAAAAACACAAACCATACTATAAAATAATATTACAATCCTATTATTCTTTTTAATCATATCTCATCTCTCCCATATATCATGATTCATATAAAGAATATAAAGCCATTGATTATGCTTCCTCAGAATCCCAATATAAATAGTCATACTCGATTGGAAAACATGGTTCCTTCTCTTTATCACACAATGCTTTCACTTTGGCTTGAAAATCCTTATATAATACTGGTATATCATTTTCCGAAAGTTCCATTTTACTCCACCCAATTGAACACTTAAAAGATTTATCATTCCTTTTTACAACATTGATCATTATAGTGTCCATTGGACAATGACAATTTTTAAATTTTTTTCTTTTTTCAATATCTCCATAAGTTGAAAGAAACATATATTTAGCTGACATATTTACAAGTTTCTGAGCATTTCCAAAAGTAAAATGATCATCCTTACATTTAGCACATATATTTTTAATTGGTTCATAAGGATCGGGATATTGATCTGCATATATCTGAACAATATAGTTTTTTACATAATCCTCAGCATATAGTTTTATCCTGTCTTTTCTTTTATGAAATTCTATATCCCTTTCCTCTTGATTTCGTTTAAAAGCATTTCTTAAAGTTGCATCTCTAAATGCCATATTATATACAAAAGAAAATAATTTTTTATCCATGCTAAGCACCTCCAAATTCATTGATATCAACTCTAAATAGCAAAAAGCGCCACATAAGTGACGCTTAAAACTTCCTCATCATATATTTTGCAACTGGCTGTCATAATCTTCAGATCACTGATCTTAGACCCTATAGTTTTGCGTCACAAAGTTTCCCTTGTTTTGCTAATTATTCTATTTCCGGTAAATGTATAATCGAATCTAATCTATTAGACTATCAGTCTAAAAAAAGAGAATCTGCCGAAACTTCAAGTGCTTTTGCAATGCTGCATATTTCTTTTGAATTACATCTATCTACACTATTAGTTTCCATCATGAAAATGGTGTCTGCCGGTACACCTGATTTCTCGGATAACTCTTCAAGTGTCATGCCAGTCAATTCACGCATTTCCCTGACTGCAAACCTCATAAATGATTACACCTCAACCATTCTTTTAAAGATAGTTTGAGTCTAACATATTAGACAGAAAGTGTCAATAAAACAGCGCGGTTTCGTTTGCATTGTAATGACATTTTTAGTAAGATTAAACTATCAAAAGGAGATTAATTATGCGCTTAGGTGAGATAATTAAAAGATACAGAAAAGAAAACAAATTAACATTAGAAGACTTCGCTAAAAGGTGTGGTCTGAGTAAAGCTTATATCGGTTTTATCGAGAACGGAATCAACCCCGGAACGGGCAAGCCGCTCCAGCCATCAGTAGGCAGTATCCGTAAAGTTGCCGCAGCTATGATGATTGAATTTGATGAGTTACTTGGTATGATCGATGAGGAAGTTGTTCTCGGGGATGTCGAACTCTTCTCTCTTTCCGATAAAAAATCAGTATCCGTTAAGATACCGGTACTGGGAAGAGTTGCAGCCGGAATTCCTATCGAAGCCGTTGAAGAAGTAATCGAGTATGTAGATATACCCGAATACCTCACAAAGAACGGAAGCTACTTTGGGCTTCTCATTAAGGGTGATTCAATGACACCTCTCATCAATGATGGGGATGTCGTGATAGTCAAAAAGGCATCGACCGCTGTTACAGGTAATATTGTTATTGCCACTACGAATAACGAAGACGCCGTATGTAAGAAGTATATCAAGAAGAGAAAGACCACTACTCTTCAATCAGTTAATCCTGAATATGAAGATATCGATGTTTCAAAGGATCCTGATTTTCATATCTGGGGTATCGTAACCGAACTAAGACGTAAACTGTAAAAACTAAAAAGCCATCTATAGAAAAACGGGACCTCGCGGTCCCGTTTCTCTTTCCTATCTTATCTTATATATTACATCTGCGAATTGAACAGACTCTTTATCTTATATACGATATCTTCACTATCAGCGTTGATCGTTGCGGCCTCATTTACCTCTGAAAGCTTACGCATTGCATCCTTGTCGGCGTCTGCGGTGTAGCTGATAGTGTAAACGGGGATCTTGGATTCCTCCAGGGCCGGTGTGATTGTGCCGAGGCCGTAGCCCATATTCTGGTAGCCGTCGCTGAGAAGGAAGATCATTGTCTTTGCATCAGGCTTATCTGCCTTAGCCCTCTCGATCATATCCATTGCAACTACTACAGCATCGTAGCTTGCGGTCGAACCGTTAGCTGTGAGCTTCTCGATTCCGCCCTGGAAGTAAGACTTCTGATTAAGGTCGAACTTCGCGATGGGAACCTCTATCGTTACATCATCGCTGTAGCTTACGAGACCTACGTAGTTGTTCTCGTTGATATATTGCATACCATTTGAAAGTGATGACTTAAGCTGGTTGATGGGATCACCATACATACTTCCGCTGCAGTCTGCAACGAATACTGCGATGATATCCTTACCGTTATCCTTGTTGGACTTATACATTTCCAGAGCCTTGTTAACCTCTGATCCTGTAAATGTATACTCTGACTTATAATCATCCTTTGCATTGAATCCGTACCTGGTTGCAATCTTCTGGCTTTCGGGATCCTTAAGATATGCATCTATTATATCAATTGCCTCGAGCTCGTCACTGCTGAGGTAATCTTTGTTTACGATATAAAGCGGATTGTCATGTCTGATTCCGAATGGAATGAAATCATAAAGCTTATTGATATTTTTCTCATTTATATAAGTCTGATACTCAAGGATCATTCCGTCCAGAGTACCCTTCTGAGCACTGTCTCTCATCTGCATCGTGTTATATGCAACGAAAGGAATGTTCTGCTGGAACTTTGTGAAGTTCTCGATACCTGCATCGGTGAACATGCTGTCATCACCCATTTTGAGGATTGAAAGCAGAAGGTTCATTCCGGTTGAGCTGGCCTGAGGGTTTGTGTAACCGATGTTGATCTTTCCGTCCTGAACAGCCTTGATTATATCTTCAAATGTCTTGTACTGGCTGTTCTTATCTATAAGAAGACCTGCTGTATTACCAACGAGACGGTCGCTGATAAGCTCCACATTTCCACCGTTGGCATTTACATATTCACCCCAGAGATAGTTTGAAGGAGTGAAAAGCTGCGGAGTATGTTTATTGGAAATGATGTAGTCAGCTGCAAGTCCCGAAGATACGGAACGAACAGAAAGCGCTATTGTCTTGCCATTCTCCAGGGTATTTCTTTCTCTGTTGAAGTTATTCGCCACATCGATGAGCCATGCCTCATAATTCTCGCCTGCCTTCTCGGGTGAAGTCATGATCTCGATATTTACGTCACCGCCACCTGCAACAGCAAGAGGATACTTGGTTATCTCGGGAAGCTCATCATAAAGGCTGTTATCTTCAAGAGATATTGATGCCTTGGTAGGAGTATTTTCATACACCTTGATGTGTTTCATCATTGATTCCATAGTCCTGCCCTTGGAGGAGGATTTGATCAGCGCAAATATTCCGAGAATAAATACGATGATGACCGCAAATATTATTCCTACTATAGCAGCAGTATTACTTTTTTTCATGAGCCTAAAGCCCCCTTTCCTGTTTCCCTCATTGTTTCAAGTGCATCTATCATGTCGTCTATTTCTCTCGTGTCATAATCTCGTGAGGTATCGTCATATGTCACAGTCAGCTCTACAAGCTTGTTAAACTTATCAAGAAGCTTCTGAGAATCAGCACATACCGTACCAACATATCCCGTATCTTTTCCCGATATATAATCAAATGTTTCCAGATATTCGGAAACGTTGGTCGCATTTCTCAGCATCTGATGCTCGGTAAGATCAAAGAGCTCCCTTAATTTACTGTTCGGGTCCATAGCATAGAAGTATTTCTCTCTGGTCTCAAGGCTGTCGAGAAGTGTCACGAGGATATTTCTCTCATTAACGAAGAATCTTCTGTTTCCTGCCTTTGAAAGTCTTGTCTTAACTTCCGTAATGGTCCTCTTCTTCTCCAGCTTCTCTTCCTTTACCACCGTCATATTCGAATATACGGTATATGCCGCCCATAGCACAATAAATACAAAGCTGAGCACGGTCGATAAAGTAGCCAGTCCCGATGAGCCTGCATCGTGGTCATTAAACAGCATACCCGAGACAACTCTGAATAACATGATCAGCCCGAATATTATCAGATTGATGATATTTGTTTTTATAAGCTTCTTTATATTCATATCCGTTAGAACTTCCAGCCCCACTTGTTAAAATATATAATAAGTGACCTAATGAAACGAATAAATCCCCTAAGATGCCTCGTGTTGTCCCTGCCCCAGTTATGATATGCATCCACATAAGGATAATAAATGATCTTTTTACCGTCTGCGAGGACCTTTCTTGAAAGATCCGAATCCTCACAATATATAAAATACTCCGGACTGAAGCCTTTTACTTTTTTAAGATAATCAGTCCTTGCTCCGAAGAAGCAGCCCGTACAGAACTCTATCTCGGTCGGAGTATCCAGATTCTCATCTGATCTTGAGTATTTTCTTCTTATCCACTTAAAGCCCGGCAGGTTTCCTATAAAGGAAAACTTGATGCTAGGCCCGTATTTCGGGATTGCCTGCATCGTGCCGTCGGTATTCAGGATCTTCGGAGTTATAAGCCCCGTATCCTTATTCTCTTCGAGGTAAGAAGCCATTTCCCCTATTATATCCTGCTCTATATAGATATCGGGGTTAATAACAAAATGCACATCCGAACGGACACGTCTTATGATGTAGTTATGTCCGTAGCCGAAGCCCTTGTTCTCTTTTCCGTAGATTACGCGGACTCTGTCCTCAAAGGTTCCGAGTATCTCCGGAGTCACATCCGTAGAGGCATTGTCATAGATATAAAGCCTGAAGGTGTAGCCTCGTTTATCGGTCTCGGCGAGAAGCGATTCGACACATTTTTTTATTGTCTCTGAATTATTGTATGTAACAATACTCGCGGTTATCTTCATATTAACACCACAGCATCTGAACTGCCTTTTTGATAACACCGTTTTTGTAAACGCCGTACTTCTGGAAGAATTCCATCCTCTCGAGTTTGCCTGCCATGATAAGATCCGAATATTCACGGAGCATCTCGACAGTGTCCTCTCCCTTGGCCTCTCTTATATACTTTTCGTATCTCTTAAGTATATAGCCTGCCTGTCTATAGCTTTTATCCATATCAAGAAGGAACTTGCCTCTTCCGAGATCAAAGCGTTCCTTATATTCATCCCTGCTTCCTGCAGCGTGGGCGCCGACAACGTTACCCGAATGCTGCCTGTATCTGATAAGTGCTTCATCCAGAAGCTTTACCTTGCCGGTGGCTGCTATAAGCACTGCTGCATAATGGTCATGCATGAGTACCATCTCGCTTGCGGGTGCCATACGAAGAAGGTCGGCTGCCGCTTTATTCAGCATCATGGTACAACCCGTCACCGTATTCTGTATGAGAAGGGTGCTGAGCTTATCCTCTCTCGGAAGCTTCTGATAATCATAAAATGAAGAGGCCGTCTTCTCTCCTGCTTCATTCATAAGAGAAAGATCGGTATGTACGAGGATCGGCATATCCTTTCCGTACTTTTCTTCGCATTTTTTCATAAACTTATAGGTAGCCTCGGTCTTACGCCTGTACCACATATCGTCCTGATCCGAGAACATCACATATTCGGCATCGGACATCTGAAGAAGCTTCATGAAGTTGGCTGCGGGGCCTCCGGCCGGAGTATTATCCGCAGTGATCTTAACCTCCATCGGATTATCGGGCCTTTTCAGCCTGTAATAATCAAGTCTCTTCTTTATTATATCAACGGTGGCATCGGTAGAACCGTCATCCCTTATTATCAGCCTGAGTTCTGTATCCAGATTGTCCCTGTCCTGCGTAAGAAGGGACTTAAGCTGCCTGTCGATGAATCTTCCGCCGTTATATGTTGCAAGCAGTATATCGATCATATAAATGTCTCCCCGTAATGCTCCATCTTCTCATCCATTTCTCTATCGAAGGCTTCGGTGGAATCCTTCTTGAAGATAACGATGAGTGTCTGGAATATAAGCTTGATATCAAGCCAGAGGCTGTACTCTTCTATATACATAAGGTCAAGCACCAGCTTATCCTTGGGAAGTGTATTATATTTGCCCGCGATCTGGGCGTAGCCGGTGATTCCGGCCTTAACCCTGAGTCTGTATTCGAACTCAGGCAGGGCATTAGTATAGTTAAATATGTTCGCAAGCATTTCCGGTCTCGGACCTACTACTGACATATCGCCCTTGATAACGTTGAGGAACTGAGGTATCTCATCGATCCTGAAACGTCTTAAGACCTTACCTACCTTGGTGATCCTCTCGTCATCTACTACCGACAGATAATTCTCGGAATTCTCCTTCATCGTTCTCAGCTTATAAACCGAGAATATCTTACCGCCACGGGTGGCCCTGTTCTGCTTAAATACGATATTTCCGCCGTCCTCGATCTTGATCGCGATAGCAGCAATGATAACGATCGGAAATGTAAGTACAAGTGCCACAACCGATAAGATTATATCAAATATCCTCTTAATGAACTTCTGCTCTGCGGTAAGTCCCATTGAAGAAAGCTCGAAAAGAGAAACATCATCCAGCATAACGTGGTGAGCATTCAGCTCGACAACGTCAGCCATCTCGGGATTGATGTAAACATTCTTCATGTTCTGATAACAGAACTCGACTATCTGCGTACGCTCCATTACCGGAACATCATATACGAAGATAGTGTCGTACTTCGGGATGATCTCCCGGAGACTTTCATTTCTGTAATCTATATTTCTGCAGATCTTGAACTGCAGCTTATACTTCTTAACACTTCTGCTTATCTCATTCAGGGATTGCTGTGAGGATGTGATGATAAGACACTTCTCCGGATCATAGATCTTAAAGTAAACCCAGTTGCCGCCGTAAACAGCTATCAGGATGATGATTATCTGGATTGCGAATATGACAAGAAGAAGCCACGGCTGCTCAAGCGTAAAGCTCTTATTGTTATTGCTGTTCGTGTTCATGACCATCAGCATGACATAAGCAATGAGGTTGGTCATAAATGCAGCCAGTGATAGTGATATAACGATAGGCTTGCTCTTTCTCTTTCCTATATCGTAGCTTCCGTAGATCTTGATAAAAAGGTAGCCAGATATAAAGTAACTGAGAATCGTTACCGCAGCTGTTCTCGATATAGAGAGGAGCTGCCAGTTACGGATGGCAAAAAGCCTGTAAAATGTCCAGAATATCAGAATATATACAATTATCTTAAACAGCAGCACTATGAGGTTTGCACACTGTCTGAGTTGTTCTTTCATATATTTTTCCTTATAAAGACATACTTATGGGCATTATAAAGCAAAAATGCTTTTGTTTCAAGAAATCACTGAGCTCTTGTCCTTAAGAACGATCGATACAGCCTTCCTGATATTGGATACGCGTGTAGTCTTAAAGCTGCCGCCGTATTCACCGTCCACGGTCCACGGAACCTCTTCCTTGCACTTGACAACCACTCTCGTAGACTTCCTGAAGACGATCATCTCGTCACTCAGGTCATCGATAAGCAGGCAGTTGATTATCCTCTGGAGCTCAATGGGGTTCTCCGGAGTCTTGATGAGCACGGTCTCGAACTTGCCATCCGAAAACGACATGTCCTTGGATCCGATATTCTTAAAACCGCCTATCGAAAGGGAATTGGTTACCTGCCCATAGATAAAGTCCCCTTCGACTATCTCGCCGTCAAACCATAGCTTCATCTTATAGCTCTTAAGGTTGAACATGGCCTTGCTGGCCTCAAGTAGATAGGCCGCGTGGCCCAGGGCATTTTTCAGATCCTGCGGCGTCGTATAGCTTATATCGGTAAATGCGCCGAAAGCCGCAACGTATATGAAAAATGTGTTCTCCATCCTGCCGACATCGACATGGCACACATCACCCTCCATGATATCCCGGGCAGCCTGAATGGGGTTCATGCTTATCTTCAGGCTTCTTGCATAGTCATTGGTACTTCCGCAGGGAATGTAGCCGAGATGGATCCTTCTCTTAAGCTTTCTCTGAAGCATCATGAGCCCGCCGACGGTATTATCCAGTGTTCCGTCTCCGCCGGCGCAGACAACGAGATTAAAGCTCTCGGCATGGCTGTAAACATATTCCTCGGTCTCCTCCTGACTCTTGGTCGGATAGACCTCCACGCTGTAGCCTGCATTGGAGAATATCTCCAGTATATTGATAAGGTCGGCTTTGATGACAGTTCTTCCGGCCTTTGGATTAACAACAAAAAGCAGTTTCTTTGCCATAATCCGTTTCTCCTATTATTTGCGACGTGCAAGATACCTGTCCAGTCCCTTTTTCCTTAGCTTACATGAAGGACAGTTTCCGCAGCCGTCTCCTATTATGCCATTATAGCATGTCAGTGTCTCATTTCTCACTACGTCAAAAACCCCGAGTCTGTCAGCCAGCTCCCAGGTTTCTTCCTTATCTATCCACATCAATGGTGTTATTATATCAAATTCATAGTCCATTGCAAGACTGAGTGTGGTAGTGAGTGATTTTATGAAAATGTCTCGGCAATCGGGGTATCCCGAGTAATCACTCTGTGATACACCCGTTATTATATCATTAATTCCGTGTGTTTTGGCAAAAATCGCAGCATATGTAAGAAAGAGCAGGTTTCTTCCCTCCACAAAGGAATTCGGAGTTCCTTCCTCGGGCGCATCCGTATCCACCGCAATATCACTTCTCGTAAGAGAATTCGGTGCAAGACGGTTCAGTTCCTCAAGACTTATGACCACATGCTCTGCAGCCCCGAGCTTCTTCGAAAGCTTCTCGGCACACTCAAGCTCCTTCTTATGCCTCTGACCATAGTCAAATGACACCGTATATACCTTTTCATATTTCTTTAGCGCCCACGCAAGACAGGTCGTACTGTCCTGTCCCCCGCTGAACGCTACCACACATTCCATTTTATTCTTCATGATTATCCGAATATCATCCTTTCAGATCATTTTACTCTATCAGGATTACTTATCATCATCCTTCATTTCTATGAGCCTTAAGACCCTGTCCTGAAGCGCTCTGTCTTCCTTAAAAGCACCTCTGAATGTAGTCGTCATCGTAACCGAAGGATTATTCTTTATTCCCCTCGCCGTCATACAGCTGTGCTTACCCTTGATGATGACCGCAACATCCGGCGACAGAGTAGCCTTCTCCATGATATAAGCTATATCGCTTCCGATCCTCTCCTGAAGCTGGAGCCTCTTACCGACCATATCCGCAATACGTGCGATCTTGCTGAGCCCCAGGACTCTTTCTCTCGGGATATATGCAACCGCAACCTTCATATCATACATGAGTGCCATATGATGTTCGCAGTAGCTGAATATCTCGATATCCTTGACAAGCACCATATCCCTGTCCGTAGGAGCTTCGAAGGTCTTATTGAACATAGCCGCGATCTCATCATTGGTATAACCGATACCCTCAAATATCTCGCTGTACATTCTTGCGATCCTGTCAGGAGTCTCTCTTAAGCCTTCTCTTTCCGGATCTTCTCCGATCGCTTCAAGGATTCCTCTTATGTGTTCTCTTATCTTTTCCTGGTTTACTGCCATTTTTTCCTCCATTCGGGCTATACGCCTCTTTTATCCGGATCCCAGATAAACTTATGCTGCTGAAGCTGATGCCTCACGCCGTTCATGTTACTGTTTTTCATATATTCAACGATCTCAGAGGACTCTATCCTTCCGAAGACCGGACTAAGATAAACTGCTATATGCCTGTCAATAAGTCTGTATCCGGAAATGATTTTCTCAGCCTTTTCCATATCCTCCCTGCTCCCGACGACGAATTTTACCGTGTCGTACTCACGAAGGAGTGCATAGTTTTCTTCTATATTGAATTCTTCCATCCCGCTGGAAGGACATTTATAATCAAGTGTAACGGACATTTCATCGGTTATACTGAGCCTTGCCGCCATCTCCATAAGAGGAGCTATACTTACAGCTCCGTTGGTCTCTATCTCAACCTTCTTATTCCTGCCGATAAGCTCGGCCACAAGGCTTTCGATATCCTCCTGAAGAAGCGGTTCACCGCCGGTAAGAGTTACCCTGTCTACACCGGATGCTACGACATAGTCCGTCAGCTCCTTTATCGACATTTCCTCATGCGGGCAGTCCATGGGGATAGCCCAGGCCGTATCGCAGTAGGAGCATGACAGGTTACAGCCTGCGAAGCGGATGAAGACCGCAAGCTCACCCGCGAAGCGGGATTCACCGTTTATGCTTATGAATTTTTCGGCTACTTTAAAGCTCATTGTCACCTCATCAGTCGGACTTTACTTAGTATACTCCGCGCAGTTCTCCGGTGTCTCGAAGACCCGGGTCCTGATAACACTGTAGCCCTTGGCACTCATCACATCATAAAAATACTTTGCGAAGTTTTCTGCTGTGGGGCGAAAATCCATTTCCTGTATCATAAAGCCTTCGTTTCTCATACTGCCGAGAAGCGGTTCACTTAAACTTCCTTTTTCGATTATAAGCACATGATCGAACTTAGAGGTTTCTTCCTTAAGGTCTTCCTTAAGCTTGCTGAAATCCACGACCATGCCTCTTGACGGTCCCTCTTCCTCTAAGGTTTCGGAACCCACTTCTATTGTGACTATCCATCTATGACCATGGATATTGGCACATTTTCCTTCATAACCCTTTAAGAAATGCGCACTGTCGAATTCTGATCTTGTTCTGAGAATGTACATACTTCTACCCCTTTTTGTTCCTGATAAAGCTCTTATCTTTCCCCCAAAAAATCTAAAGGGCGCAGTTAGACTGCGCCCGAACAGTCCTGGTATTTTTATAGTAGGAAGGCACTAACGAACTACTGTTATTGATTGACTAGATTCCAAGAAACTTTTTAACTACCGACTCCATCTCCTCTTTGTCGCACACGGTCTCATGTACTACGGGAGCTGTACGGATCTCTTCAACCGCCTGAGGTATCTTAACCTTGGAAAGCGCTTCGAGCTCATCCACAAGCTCAAAATCACCCTTTTCCTCAAGTGAAGGATCTATCGCTGTCACAACGCTTCTCGTGAACTTATAGGGACTAGCCGTTGAAGCGATAAGTGTCGGAGTCTTGTCATCGGTCTCGTTCTTATACTTATCATAAACCGAAACCGCAACTGCCGTATGGGTATCGATTATATATCCATCTTCTTTATAAAGCGTCCTGATGATCTCGGAAACCTCTTCGGAATCGGCAAAGTTGCCGTAGAACTGATAGAGGTTCTTCTTCATCTCATCTGTTATCTCATACTTACCTGTTTCATTTAAGCTCTTCATAAGCTCTGCATTCTTCTCGGCGTCATTTCCGGCAATACGATAGATAAGTCTCTCGAGATTGCTGGATATCAGGATATCCATTGAAGGTGAGCTTGTGAGGATGAATTCACGGTTCTTGTCATAAGTTCCTGTCGTAAAGAAGTCATAGAGCACCTTGTTATCATTGGATGCGCAGATGAACTTTCTTACCGGAAGTCCCATGAGTGACGCATAGTAAGCAGCAAGTATGTTTCCGAAGTTACCTGTCGGAACGACAATATTTATCGGATCACCCGCTGCGACCGAGCCGGCCTTAACGAGTCTCGTATAAGCATATACATAGTAGACCATCTGAGGAACCAGACGTCCGATATTGATAGAGTTGGCTGATGAGAATACATATCCCTTCTCATCCATATATTCTGCCAGAGCCTTGTCGGAGAACATCTTCTTAACGCCGGTCTGTGCATCATCGAAGTTACCCGTAATTCCGGCCACAAATGTGTTCTTGCCCTTTTCGGTAACCATCTGCTTTTCCTGGATAGGACTTACACCGTTCTTGGGATAGAATACGGCAATCTTTGTTCCGGGAACATCGGCGAAGCCTGCAAGCGCAGCCTTGCCCGTGTCACCTGATGTTGCTGTAAGGATCACTATCTCCTTTTCCATGTTATTCTTTCTGGCAGCCGTCGTCATAAGGTAAGGCAGGATTGAAAGTGCCATATCCTTAAATGCTATCGTCTTGCCATGGAAAAGCTCAAGTATATAAGCACCATGATGATATTTAACAGGTGCGATAAGGTCTGTATCAAACTTGCTGTCATAAGCGCCTTCGATACATTCTCTAAGTTCTGTCTCGGTAAAGTCATCGAACATGCGGCTCATTACTTCGTAAGCCACATCCCTATAATCCATCTCCGCAAGCTCTTCGAAGCTTATATCCAGTTCGGGGATCTCATCCGGAACGAAAAGTCCGCCCTCATTAGCAAGTCCTTTTAAGATAGCCTCGCTGGCCGTTGCTGTTTCTTCATAATTACGTGTACTTCTGTATATCATATTAAACCTCTTTATCATTTGATTGCGTCATAGATCATCTGTGCATAGGTCTGGTAGCCGGCACTGGTCAGATGGATTCCGTCCCCGCTGAAAAGCTTCGCGTTCGACGAACTCTTCGAGCACCAGTCTATAAGCGTCACATTGCTGTTATTCTTACATAGCTTTGCGATCACGCTGTTTACGTCCGCATACCAGGATAGCTTCGGGCCATATGTGTTGACCCAGTATATCTTCTTATCAGAGCCGATATTATCTATAAGCTTCTGTCCTGCATTTTCCGTAAACGTACCATTGGTTCCAAGTTCTATTACCACTGTGTCACCAAGTGTACCGTTCTTCTTCATGGCTGATACTATATCATAACCGGCAGACTGCTGTCTACCAACCTTACCGTCTATATTGGCATTCGGAAGGAGTGCCTTAAGATTGGATGTGGCACCTACCATGAGTGAGTCTCCGATCATGGAAACCTTACCCGGTCCGCCGCTGTTCTGATTTGTATTTGTCGTTGTTGCAGTACTGGTTGATGTGGAAGGACCGTTGTAAAGATATACATCTCCCGTCTTCTTACCGAACTGAAGAGCTTCGGCATGGGTATTGAAGAATATATCTATACGGTTACCCTTGATGGCTCCGCCTCGGTCATCAACCGTATAAACGATACCGTTTATTATCATCTGTGTTCCGAAAGCAAATCTGCTGTCGGCGGCTATAGTATGATTAGCCGTTGCGGGTCTTCCGCTGGCTGTGATTCCGTTTGTCTTACCGCAGCAGATAACACATGGACAGTAGCCTGTCAGGACGAACTGTCCGAGATAGGTTCCGTCTGCCGTGCTGGCATATACACCGCCGGTATTGGCTGAAACGGATACACTTCCGTTTCCGTTCATTTCTGTTATCTTATTCAGCTCATACTTCTCGGTTCTTGCCATAGCTTCCGCTCCCTTGGAGGTTCTGCTGCTTTTTGTATTTTCAAGAAGTGCTTCAAGAGCCGCCTTATCCTTAAGCTGCTGATCAGTCAGATTCTTTCCGTCACTGTATGCACCTATATCATCCGACCTGATTCCAGAGCTGCTTGCAGCCACCGTTGTCAGGCTAAGTGTCTCGTAAGCTGTTCTCGCATATAGAGGTTTCATTGCAGGCTCATCGTAAAGCGCATTAAGAGAAACCATTCTTCCCATGTCCTTCGTAACCTTTCTTCTGTCCTGAATGACTGAAGAGATACATGCACATGCAAGAATGATTATTACCAGTGCTGAGAAGATAACCTTAATGTTATCTTTGATCAGTCTCACCGGTCCCTTATCCATGATCATTTCGAAAAGTTTCTTCAATATCTTAAGTCTCCATATAAATGCCGGTTTAATATCTGCATGAACTATAACACCAGAAGCCTGTCCGGTCAAGTGATTAAGCCCCTTATGTCACCATCTATTCACACTTTATTTCTTCTATTAAAGAGAGCATATCCTCTTCTTTTTCAATCTCACTCGCTCTTCTTCTAAGGCTTGCCGAGCCGTAGAGTCCTTCGGAATACCAGGCGATATGCTTTCTCATCTCCCTTATCCCGATGTATTCTCCCTTTTCCTCAACCATCATGATGACATGTCTTTTCATCATTTCTTTAAGTTCTTTTATACTGCGTCTCTCATAAGTATTCCCGGCGAGGCCTTCCTTTATCTCCTTAAAGATCCAAGGATTTCCCTTGGCAGCTCTTGCCACCATCACGCTGTCGCAGCCGGTCTCTTCATACATCCTCTTTACGTCCTCTGAGGTCTTGATATCCCCATTTCCAATGACCGGGATTGTTACTGCTTCCTTAACCTTCTTTATCACGCTCCAGTCGGCCTTTCCGGAATAGAACTGGTCTCTTGTTCTGGCATGGACTGCTACTGCCGAAGCTCCGCCTTGTTCGGCAGCCCTTGCAACCTCGGGAGCATTGATGTTATCAGCATCGAATCCGGCTCTTATCTTAACAGATACCGGAATAGAAACTGCATCAGAAACCATCTTTACGATCCTTTCCACCAGCTCCGGATCCTTCATGAGATATGAGCCTTCCTTATTACCTACTATCTTCGGCACGGGACAGCCCATATTGATATCTATAAAGGCAAAGCCTCTTTCGGATAGTTTTGCCGCCTCTTTAGCCAGGATTGCCGGGTCATTTCCGAAAAGCTGTACACCTGCCGGTGCCTCCTCAGGTCTTGTTCTCAGAAGAAGATCTGTCTTCCTGCTTCCATATAAAAGTCCCTTGGCAGAAACCATTTCTGTGATAACGATGTCCGCTCCCTGCTCTTTGCAGAGAATACGAAATGGCAGGTCTGTTACTCCTGCCATTGGTCCAAGTATTATCTTGTTTTTAAAATCTACTGACATCAGATTATTTTTTCTCTTTCTGCTTATCATGAATGATCCTGAGTCCGTGAAGTGTAAGCTCGGGATCATATATGTCTATTGTGTCCGTAGCGTCGGATATCAGTTTGCCGAGTCCGCCGGTGGCAACGACCTTGATATTCTTAAGACCGGACTCTTCCTTCATCCTCTTGATTATATATTCGGTCTGACCGATGTATCCGAAGTAGATACCGGCCTGCATGCTGGAAACCGTGTCCTTGCCGAGTGCCGTATCGACCTTCATGATCTCAACCTCGGGAAGCTTTGCGGTTCCCTTCCAGAGAGCATTTGCGGAAAGCCTTATTCCGGGAGCCGTAACTCCTGCCGCAAATGTTCCGTCTTCGAGAACAAGATCGTGTGTGGTAGCTGTTCCGAAATCGACTACAAGAACCGGGCCGCCATACATTTCATATGCAGCAACCGCATCCACAAGTCTGTCTGCACCGAGCTCCTTCGGATTCGGGATTGCAAGACGGATACCTGATTTTATCCCGGGTGCAACTATAAGCGGATTTACATCAAAGTACTTGATGATGCTGCTTATAAGTGAATGCATGATATCGGGAACAACCGATGATACTACTACATTTTTAATCTTTTCAGGCTCAACCCCATTGATCTCAAGCCACTGTCTGAAGAAAACTCCGTACTCATCCGAGGTACGTGAGGTCTTCGTAATCATTCTGAACTGCTTGATAAGCTTTTCCTTATCGAAAAGTCCTACTGTGATATTGGTATTACCTACATCTATTGCAAAAAGCATTTTCCTTCTCCCACGTTTTATTTTCCGCTTACCATGATAAGCAGCTCATAATATTCCTCGAGCTGTTCGAAGAGTTCTCTCTTCTCATTACGCATCTGATTTACCTTAAGACCGCTTCCGATCTCGTCGTAAAGGAAATCATTTTCCTTATAATCAGTTGCTATCGAGAGTCCGCCCTCGTCATCATAATAAAGTGTTATGATCCCGCCTATTTCCTCAGTAAAGAGCACCAGGGCTACCTTCAGCTCGTCCTTGATCTTCTGGGGAAGATTCGAGAAA
Organism: Eubacterium sp.; assembly: GCA_017619835.1. Lineage (GTDB taxonomy): Bacteria > Bacillota > Clostridia > Lachnospirales > Lachnospiraceae > Eubacterium_Q. The sequence continues at coordinate 27,542 of JAFZRN010000017.1, read as the reverse complement.
CGCGGGTTGAGATAAAACTTCTCTGTATATTTTGATGCACTGCAAAGTATCTGATCTTCTGTCATGATTCAAGCGCCGCCTTTATAACATCATCCATTGAATACATTCCTGCCGACTTTCCGTTAAGGAACTTAGCCGCACTGATGGCTCCGTTTCCGAAAATGCTTCTCGAGTAAGCTATATGCTTAACCTCGATAACTTCATCCGGACCTGCGAAGATCACATCGTGTGTTCCGGGTATAGAGCCTGCTCTTACAGCGGAGATTCCGAGCTCCTTCGGAGATCTCTTCTCTCTCTTCTGGCTTCTGTCATAGATATATTCATATTCGCCGCCTGCCGCTTCATTGACTGCATCCGCAAGTGCAAGTGCGGTGCCCGAAGGGGCATCCAGCTTGTTATGATGATGCTGTTCTACTATCTCAACATCAAAGCCTGCGGGACAGAATACTCCGGCAGCAACCTTAAGCATGTTGATAACTGTATTGATACCAAGGCTCATGTTAGCTGACTTGAGGATCGCAACCTTTCCTGAGGTTTCCTTAACCTCTGCAAGCTGTTCATCGGAAAGTCCTGTGGTGCAGAGAACAACGGGAACGTTATTCTTAACTGCATAATCGAGGATCGCTCCTGTTAACTTAGGGGATGTAAAGTCGATGATGACATCAGCCTCTACATCTATATCTGCCGGACTATTGAATACCGGGTATCCGAGTGTTCCGTCATCGATGACATCGATTCCGGCTACTATCTCGGCATCTTTATCTTCTTTTACAAGGTCAGTAATAACACGACCCATGCGGCCGCTGCAGCCGCTCATGATTATCTTCGTCATATCTTACCTCACAAAATGTGACAATCAGTTCAGATCTGTTTGTCACATTTAAAACTCCAGACCGTAGTTCTTCATGGCAGTCTTCAGTCTCTCTACGTTTGCCTCTTCCATCTCTGTAAGCGGAAGTCTTACAACTCCGTTTGTAAGACCGAGAAGCTCAGTTGCCTTCTTAACAGGGATAGGATTAACTTCACAGAAGAGAGCCTTGCAAAGTTCGATTGCCTTAAGCTGAAGCTCTGTTGAACCCTTGATATCTCCGTCGAAGAACTTCTGGCAGAGATCATGTGTATCATCGGGGATGATGTTAGCTGTTACGGAGATAACTCCGATTCCGCCAAGTGACATGAGCGGAACGATCTGATCGTCATTTCCGGAATAGATATCGATGCAGCCATCTGCAAGTGATGCAAGCTCTGCAACCTGGGAGATATTTCCCGAAGCTTCCTTGATAGCTACAACATTCTCGATCTCCTTAGCCATCTTTACAGCTGTTGCCGGAAGGATGTTAAGACCTGTTCTGCTGGGTACATTATAAAGGATGATAGGTGTCTCAACCTGTGAGCTAACCATATCGTAATGCTTTATTAGTCCGCCCTGTGTACACTTATTATAATATGGTGTAACCATGAGAAGTCCGTCTACTCCGCACTTCTCTGCTTCCACTGAAAGCTCGATAGCTGTCTGAGTATCATTTGAACCTGTACCTGCGATAACAGGGATGCGGCCGTTTGCCTGCTCGGCAACTACTGCTATAGCCTCAAGATGCTCTTCAACTGTCATTGTTGCGGATTCTCCCGAAGTACCGCAAACGATGATAGCATCTGTCTTATGCTCAACATGATAATCAACAAGCTCTCTCAGCTTCTCGTAATCAATGTCATAATCTTCCTTGAATGGTGTTACGAGTGCTACTCCTGATCCTTTAAAAATAGCCATTTTCTAATCCTCCTTTGGTCGATATGGGAAACCCTCGCTAAGTCACGAATAAAAAGTGAACCAAAACAGAGTTTCGGTCCACATTACATAATCAATATAAACCGTAGCTCCCCATCATAATTGATGACAGTCCGCAGATTGTTGATCTACGTCCCAGCTGAACGTTTTACCCTAAGACGTCCGCTTCGGCGGCTTTCCCTTTCTCATATCTTCACCTGAGCGGGTCTCATCCGATATGTTACTAATAATTGCCGCGACCTCTACATTCCTATACAATATAACACCACGTTCAGTGAGTGTCAACCATCTTCTTTATGTCGAATAGCCACTATCCCATACAACAATATTGTTTTAATTATCAAGCTTATGAAAAGATATGGCATCACTTTTCTAATAAGCAATTCATTTGAACCACCAAATGAGGCTATAATACTCATTTGATATTTATAAGTTAAAGAATACGCATAAAAACCCAACATCATAAATTTCATCTTTTTAACAATAAAAAACCATATTGCAAATATCCCACCAATATACACAAAAAAATTATTAAATATATAAAATATTAAAACTGAATCAAAACATATTTTTGCATATATTAAAAAAACCTCTAATACTCTTACTAAATTATTTGAGTATATACATTCTCCATAAAAAGTATAATTTATTCCTAAGAACAATAAATCAACTATACAAAAAACAAAACCTATAATCGCTGTTACGCTAAACAGTTTAGAAAAAACAACCGCATTAAACTTATATCTCATAATTGTTTCAACATCATTCAGTCTGCCTTCAAAATATTCAAACATAAAAGAATATGTCAATAATGGTATAATTATTGATGCAGGTACGATATGATATTCAAAACTAAATCTAAAACATTCTATATAATCAGTATATCCATCATAATATTTTACTTTTAATATAGCTATGATATAAGCCGCTATAGGAGAAATAAATAGCCAAAAAACGTTCGCATGATTACTAAAGATTCTATATATATTTGATTTTATTAGTTTATTCATATGCTTTTATTTTCTTTAGATAAAACTCCTCAAAATCAGTCAAACCATTTTTTTCCATTATATCCTGTATATTATCTCTTGAATCAGATAATAGTATTTCTCCATTTTTAAGAAAAATATAATCCGTCACCAATTTATCCAATTCTCCCAAAATATGAGATGATATAATAATCGTTGTCCCACTCTTTTGGTTTAATTCAAGAAGAATATTTCTTATTTCGATAATACCCTCAGGATCAAGACCATTCATTGGCTCATCCAAAATCAACACTTCTGGATTATTAATTATTGCCATTGCTATTCCTAATCGCTGTTTCATTCCCAATGAATACTTCTTAATTTTTTTACTTTTATATTCATCAAGCCCCACTAACTTGAGAACCTCATCAATCTGCTCCTTATTTTCTTTTCCAGCAAGAATCTGTATATACATAAGATTCTGATATGCCGTCAATTCCCGATTTAAATATGGTTCCTCAATCAACGCCCCAAAACTAAGGTTTGCGTTAACAAAATCCAAATTCCCATCATATATTATTTTCCCTCCCGAAGGTTCTGTTAAACCAAGCAGAATTTTAAAAAGTGTTGTTTTCCCAGCTCCGTTAGGTCCTACAATCCCATAAATATTCCCTTTATAAATACTTAGATTACAATTTAATAATGCATGTTGTTTTTTATACTGTTTAGAAATATCATCAATTTGAATAAGTACTGGTTTTTCCATATATACCTCTATTTATGTTCTTTCAAATATGTATTTACCCTATTATCCATAAGTTCTACTGAAACATCAAGTTCATGTTCTCCCGTGAAATATGAGGCCGCCTCCTCAAACATAACCTTTTCCAAATCTAAATTTAAATCTATATATTTATCCGTATGATAAATCATTTCATCATATTTATCTAAATATTTGTCATCAATCGGTTCGTCTAGAGCTTTTATTTCATTACCAAATTCATCTACATAATCTTCTTTAGAGGAAAGCCTTTTTTTTAAAGCTTCATAAGCATCTTTTCTTGTTGGAATTATTTCACCATTATAAGCAACTAAACCTGCTTGATATTCTGTTGAAAGAATTGTTCTTAAAAATATCCAAGCCTCATATTTTTTATCTGATTTTGAATTCATGCATATTTCATTTATGGGTCTGAAAAACGATCCCATATCCGGATAACCACATATACATATATCATCGCCAAACATCTTTTCTATCTGCTTCATATTATTAGGCGATGGATCTGGTAAAAACAAAGCCTCTCCATTTCTATAAGCATTAATAATCTCTATATCTGACATTAGAGGAATTTCAAATCCCTCTTCAGATACTCCTTGATCATTACATAATTTCATCAATTTTTTGAATTCCGTAGTATTAAAATGACTTTCACCCTTTTCATAATCAATATAGTATTTTATTGCACCTTCAACATATAACGCAAACAAATCTATCTTTGGCAAATCACAATATAATAACCTTGTTCCCGAGCCAGAATTATTAATATATTCATTTAACTCATCATAGTTACAATTATACTCAGTAAGATAATCATTTTTTCGTGTAACGAGAGTACTCAACATAAATGAATCGGATATCATATATGTTTTTCCATCATATTCAGTAGCTTTCACATATTCATCAATTAAATCTGCTTTATCTATCTCCTCATCTTGTTCAAAATATGGATTCAGATTCTCACATAATCCCTTTTGAATAAGCTTATCAATGGATTGATATCCACCCACATCAAAAATATCCGGTCCTGTTCCATTAGCAATATCCAAATTAAATTTTTTTGCGCCATCCTGATCCGATCCATAATCTATAATTTTAACAAAATATTTATGGTTATTTCTATTAAAATCTACAACTACCTCTTCAATATTCTCTGTTTTCCCAAAACAACCAAATGTGATTATCTCTTTATTAGCAATATCTTCTAAATTTCCTTTTGTATATGTTCTTATTACACAATTATCATCATTTGATATTATAACAGAAAACACATCATCATTTAGGCTTATAAATCTTTCAGTATCATCCATTGTCAATAAAGAATAACTATAATCCAATTTCTTGATGATTGAATTATCTTCTAAAGTATAAATACCATCTTCCATTCTAATACAACACGAAAGATTATCACTATCTATTAATATCTTACCATGGGCTATCTCTCCTTCAATCTTTTTTTTATCTTTGACTTTAAATAATTTCGAGTCAACTGTCCCAATATAATAGTCAGTATAAAAGAAAAGTCCTGAAGAGTTTACCTTTTCAACTATTGCTACCAAATCTCCTGAACTACTTAAAGCAGCATTTAAGATTCTATCATCCCTCTCTTCAATGACACCCAATTCATTCAAATCACTATCATACTCTATTATTTTTTTTGAATTAGAAAAATAAACATTTCCACTATTATCAGCGATCAGCCTGTTAAAACCATCTTCACTAACATCATCTATAGAAATAGCTTTTTCTTCATTTCCGCTCCTGCTATAACGAGCAATATAGTGATTTTCTTTTTCATCAGAAAGAACCACAAATATCTCATCACCAACGCATATGCTTCGAACTATCATATTATCATCTATCATTAATTCATGTATTTCTATTTTTTCGTTTTGAGAGTTATATATATTCAAAAAATAATGATCATCTAACTCTGTAATGATATAATACTCTTTTCTAAAATCTGAACATACAAGGCTACCATTTATACCTTCAATTACCTTATCAGTCGATGAATAAATTGAATCATTTTCATTTAATTCATTGGCTATCTCTATTCTATTTCCGCACCCTGAAATAATAATAGTAATCAAAAACACCAAAAATACTTTTATCATTCTAAACATTTTTTTCTTCACTTTTGTATCCTTCTCTATAAAGCAATTATTCTATCACAACAATTAATTGTATCTTGACGATGTGTGATTGCAATGCAAGTAATATCGTGTGAAAGACATTTAATTATACTATTAATATTTTCAGCCAGTGCATCATCTAGGTTGCTAGTAGCTTCGTCCAAAATAATGATCCTTTTTTTACTTATTAATGCTCTTGCTATAGCTATTCTTTGTCTTTGTCCACCCGATAAATTCTTGCCACCTTCGCTTATCATCGTATCATAACCATAAGGAAGTTTCTCAACATAATCCATCAGTCCGCATTTTTTTAAAATATTACTCATTTCAGCCAAATCAATATCTGGATTACCAACTATTAAATTATTGTAAAGTGAATCCTCAAATAAAAAAGTCTCCTGAGATACATATGCAACACTATTTCTTATCGCTCTAACCATATCTTTATTGACAACTGTTTTACCTATGGATATGCTTCCCGCTTCAGGAGTATAGAAACCCAAAATCAACTTTGCTATAGTTGTTTTTCCTGCACCACTTTCCCCAACTATTGCCACCTTACTACCTTCCAAAATAGTCATGTTAAAGTTTTCTAAAATGGGATCGTCATAGCCATATCTAAACGTAACACTATCAAAAGAAATATCACCGTTTAAAGCGACTTTTTCCTGAAGACTACTTTCTTCCTCAATATCATAAATATCATTCAATCTTTCCGAAGCAATATTAGCCGCTTCAATGTCGGGTTGGAGATTAACAAGCCCTGATATTGGTCCCATAAAATAATCCATCATATAATAAAATGTAAATAAATCAGCTATGCTTAAAACCCCAGCAATATATTCTTTATATCCTACCCCCATCACTAAAACTATTCCTATTGAAGCAATCAACGAAGTAATTACATTTTGCATATTAGCAATTCTTACTTTTTTTAATATTTTTTCCGTTAGTCTTTCATATAAATATCTAAGCTTGATAATGTTAATTTCTTCAAGATTGTATGCTTTGATAGTTTGTATACCATCAATAGATTCTTTTAACATAGATGTAACCGACGCATTACTCGACATGACATCACTAGTGGTTTTTTTGATGATGTCTTTAAATCCAATCACTACTGATGAATAAATAATGATAGTAATAAATGAAATAAAAAAAAGCCGTGAATTAATATTATAAAGAATCACTCCACATACAATGGCCATTCCAGTATCAAGGATTGCAGAGAGAACGATTGAGGAAAGCGCATCACGTATCTTATCTGTATCATAGAATCTCGACATAAAATCACCAGTCTGTCTTCTATCAAAAATCTCAGGTTTTACTCTAATAAGATGATTGTAGTATCTCATTGTAATCGATAAATCTAATTTCCGAGACAATTTAGTAAATATATTACATCTAATTACTTCAACAAGCATTCGAAAAACATATAATAACACCAACGCTACACACAGTTTTTCAATTCCATCAACTACAATACTTTCGAATATATAGAAAGAATTATATGAATCAGATAAAATAAATCTAAAAAGATAAGCTCCGGCAATGTTAACAAATAAAATAAGAACCGAAGCAAATAAACCAGTTGCTAAAAAGCCCACCTGCTTTTTTATTTCATCAAGATAAGTGGAATGTGTACGTACTCTTTCATCATCTTCTTTAAAGCATTCCTGTTTTTCAAAAGTAATAAGCTGACCACACCAAATATTTTTAAAAATCTCTATTGGAATCTTCCGTATTTTTGTATCCGCTGGATTCCCGATAATAATATTGCAATCATCTACTTTGTATACAACACAATAATGAGCATACATATCCTCATACATAATTCTTACAATAATTGGAGTTTTTATTTTTTCTGATTTTACGTCATTCTTTAAATCTTCAATATCAGCTTGAAATGCTTCTGCATTTAAACCTATTTTTTCCGCTCCCTTTATTATTCCATATATACTTGTTCCTTTAGAATCAACTTTTATGAGTTCTCGACACGTCTCAAGTTTTAATTTTTTTCCATAGTATTCCGCAATCATTGATAAACAAGCCGCACCACAATCTCTTTCATCATGCTGAATAACAAACGGATATATTTTTTTATTTATCACCTTTACTAAATCCCTTTTATAATCAATTTCTATTTTTTTTGCATGAAATTATTAAATATATAAACAATAGATCTGTCAGTATTCCAAATAACATTGAGCCCATCAAATGCCTCATACTGATAATAGAATCGGGGAATAATCCATATTCTGACACAGAAATAATGTTAAAAATAATAGTACTATTGGTAAGAAATAGAAATAAGATTCTGTTATACGTACAGCCAAATAAACAAATAATTGAAAACACCAACTGGATCAAAAAATATAACACTGATAAAAAGAACCCTTTTACCTCACTTTTTGTATGATAAGATAAAAAACTATAAACCAATGCAATATGTAGATAATCAATCAGTATGATTATACCTTTGACATACTCAAGTAGAATAGATATATTTTGATTTTCCGAATCATTTGCCCCGTTTTTGAAACATAGAAAAATAAACATAATTATTGGAAGAATAAAAAAAACAAATGAAATAAATATATTTGAAAGAATATAGCATATTAAAGGTTTGTTTCCCCTGCTAATTACATTTTGAAAAGTAATCAATTTGTCTTTATTAAGTTTATTAGATACTATTCCAAGAATAAATAAAAGACCGAAAATAATTAATGGCACATCTTCACTTAAAAATTTAAGATATTTATCTCCTTTTTCATTAATATTATTAGAATGATTTGACCATGTATAAAAAAAAACAAACGACATTACTATTAAACAGAAAAAAACATTTGTTTTATTACATAAATAATAATACATATTAGATTTTATAATTCTAGAAATACTGATTTTTTTCAATTCTATTGTTCCTCAAAAATGAATAAAGCTAAGCTGAATATATAATACATTTTAGCTTAGCTTTATATAATCTAAAAAATTTTACCACCAATAATGCACGCTATGTCCATAAGCTTTTTCATGATAATATCCCATAACGATCAACACATTTTTAGAAATACTATTCGCTTTATACGAGCAGTTCCAACATGTAAAACCAAATCCCCCTTTTAGATTTTTAGTTTGACTTTCTGTTAGTTTTCTCATCTCATACCTCCACTAAAAAAAACTATAAAAACTAAAATCTTCAACACATAGATATGTGTCAACTAGTAAATCTTATACAATAAAATATTACCCGTCAACTAATAATGTGTGAACGACACGATTTTTGTGTGAACGACATATATAATCATATTTTTATTCTTTTGTTCACATAATCTTTATGATATCATCACATTTTTTTACAATTAAAAGATATCCCCTATATCTATACTCACTCTGTTCTCTCTCTGCCTCAGAGCTTCGTAGCTGATTACAGTTGCAGCACTTGCCGCATTCAGACTTTCAAGTGAACCCTTCATCGGGATCCTGATAAGTTTATCTGCAGCAGCACTTATATTATCCGAAAGTCCTCTGCCCTCATTTCCTATGAGAAATGCCGACGGCCCCGTAAGATCAGTCTCATACATGGAATCGCCGCTAAGGTGCATTCCGTATACGGTAATGCCCTTTTCCTTAAGTATTCCGATATCCCTCATAAGATCATAGGTAACGACCACATTTTTACGGAAAATGGATCCCATGGTAGAACGTATTACCTTCGGGCTGTATATATCAACCGAATCATAGCTCACAAGGATTCCAGTGACTCCGGCGCCCTCTGCGCTTCTTATGATGGTTCCCATGTTGCCGGGATCCTGAAGCTTTTCAAGGATTAAAATGAGTGGGTTCTCGGAACCGTCTCCTACAAGGTCTTCAAGCTGCTTAGTCTCTATCTTTACCGTGGCAAGCAGCCCCTGAGGGGTTTCGGTATCGGTTATCCTCTTTAAGACAGCGTCCGTTACGACAAATGCGCTGTTTCTGTTTTCGGAAACTCTGACGAGTCTCATCACGTCCTCATCATGAACCATCACATTATCATGATACTCCTGCGTGAAGTACATCTCGCTCAGCTGATATGTCTCAAGCTCGCGGATCATCCTGATCCCTTCGACTACATAGAGACCGCTGTACTTTCTCTCCTTCGGACTTTTGAGCAGCTTCTGAAGAAGCTTAACCTTTTCATTATTCGGTGATGATATGATATCCATCCTTATCCTCCTAAGTAACTACTTCTTATCTCTCACTAACACTCTGTCACCTCCGAATTCCAGCTTGAGTGCTTCCTCAACTCCGGAATTCAGGTCTACATTGATATATGCTTTTACTGCTTTTTTGATATCCCTGATCTGGATATATACAGGCGTGAAGCCCATATGTTCTTTAAGCACCGTATTCAGATCACTCTGCTTTTTCTTCATCTCTTCCTCTGTCTCCATAAGGATCCAGAGCTCGTGATTCTTGGCCTCATTTTGCTGTAGTATGTCATCCAGGGAACTTATCTCGGACGCGATCATCTTGCTCTCACGTTCTGATATCTGTGCACGTCCCTTTACGATTACCGGCTTACCCTTCTCGATAAGGCCTCTGTACTTTTCATAGGTCTTCGGGAAAACGATTATCTCGAGAGTTCCATACAGGTCCTCGAGCTTGATGAATGCCATATTCTCATTATGCTTCGTTATCTTTCCCGTAACTTCCGAGATAAGTCCGCCAATGGAATAGGTATAGCCGTCCTTTGCTGCAGGCTCTCCGGCAACTGTTCCGTCTTCCTCGTCATTTTCAGCTATAAAATCAGCCGATGAGATATCTGTCTCTTTTTCGATTATCTCTCTAACGTCATCGAGAGGATGCCCGCTTACATAGAAGCCCAGGACTTCCTTCTCTCCGCTGAGGAGTATATCCTTCGAGAATTCCGGCACTTCCGGATACTCGACATCGAAGGCTTCCTTTTCGGCTTCGCCCATAAAGTCAAGCAGCGACATCTGTCCGGTTGCATTCTTCTTTCTCTCATCAGTAACCTGCGCCATGATTATCGGATAGACCATCATGAGCTGCTTACGGTTCTTTCCGAATCCGTCAAATGCGCCGGCCATGATAAAGTTTTCTATAGTCCTCTTTGTGGCTTCTCTTCCGAACATCCTGTCCAGGAAGTCCTTGAAATCCTTAAAGAGTCCGTTTTCATTTCTTTCTCTTAAGACTGATTCGACTACGGAATCACCAACTGACTTGATAGCAGACATTCCGTATCTGATGGCATCACCCGAAACGGAGAATTCGCCTTGGCCTTCATTAACATCGGGCGGCAGGATCTTTATTCCCATCTTCTTAGTAGCGTCCATATATTTCTGGAGTTTATCCGGGTGATCCTTTACCGAAGTAAGGAGCGCCGCCATAAAGTCCAGCGGATAATAACATTTAAGATACGCCGTCTGATAGGCTACCACTGCATAAGCCGCAGCATGGGACTTATTAAATGCGTAGCTTGCGAAGTCCGTCATCTCATCAAATATCTTATTTGCAATCTCTTCACTGATGCCGTTTTTGATACAGCCGGGAACGCCCATCTCCTCGTTACCGTAGACGAAGTATTCCCTCTCCTTCTCCATTACACCGGCCTTCTTCTTGGACATTGCACGGCGCACAAGGTCGGATCTTCCCAGGCTGTAGCCACCGAGTGCCATAACGATCTGCATAACCTGTTCCTGATAGACTATACAGCCGTAGGTAGCTTCAAGTATCGGCTCAAGCTCGGGAGTATCATACTTAATGGCCTCTGTGGAATCTTTACCCTTTATATACTGGGGAATAAAGTCCATGGGACCCGGACGGTAAAGCGAGATTCCGGCGATAACATCCTCAATACTCTGAGGCCTGAGCTCCTTCATGAAGCTCTGCATACCGGTACTCTCAAGCTGGAATATACCGTCGCATCTTCCCGAAGCGATAAGCTTGAAAACCTTCGGATCGGTCATCTCAAGATTCTCTATATCAATATCCTCTCCCAGACGCTGCTTTACGCTTTTTACGGTATCCTGGATAACGGTAAGGTTTCTCAGTCCCAGGAAGTCCATCTTAAGGAGTCCCAGCTCCTCAAGGGTATCCTTCTCATACTGTGTCGTAACCGCATCGCCGTTCTTACAGAGAGGCACATATTCCACGATCGGTTCGCTGCCGATAACAACTCCGGCAGCATGCATGGATGCATGTCTCGGAAGGCCTTCCAGCTTTCTTGACATATCCACAAGATATTTTATCTCTTCATCTTCATTATAAAATTTTTTAAAGTCGGGACTTTCCTTTAAGGCTCTATCAATAGTCATGCCCGGAGTTCCGGGGATGGACTTAGCAACCATATCCACCTTCATAAGCGGAACTGCAAGAGCTCTTCCAACATCCCTGATACAGTTACGGGGAGCAAGTGTTCCGAAGGTAACTATCTGAACAACCTTTTCTTCTCCGTATTTTTCGGAAACATAGTCGATTACCTTCTGTCTTCCCTCAGGTTCGAAATCCACATCTATATCCGGCATGGATACACGTTCGGGATTAAGGAATCTCTCGAAGATAAGACTGTATCTTATCGGATCTATATTAGTGATCTTAAGACAATATGAAACAATACTTCCCGCAGCGGAGCCTCGTCCGGGGCCTACGCCCACTCCATGCTCACGCGCATAATTAATGAAGTCCCAAACTATGAGGAAATAATCCACATAGCCCATGTTCTTTATCGTTTCAAGCTCATAGAGGAGTCTCTCTATCAGCTCCTTCTCATTTTCGGGCGTATCTTCTTTAACGTAAACTTCCCTGATCCTGCTTACTATCCTGCTTCCGGTCTCTTCATCGACCTGTCTCGCCAGAGCGGGATCTTCGGGGATATCCTCTTCCCCGGTCTCGAGCACGTTATCAAATACATCCTCTATATCTATCTTAAGATCATATCTTTCATTGAGTCCGTTCACGCAGAGATATATCAGATACTGATATGCTCCGCCAAAACCGTCCGGAACATCGAACTTCGGTATCTTCTGCTCACCGAAGACGATATTTACGTTACATCTCTCTGCAATCTTATGAGTATTCTCAAGAGCCTGCTCAGCATAAGGGAAGAGCTTTCTCATCTCCTCCTCGGATTTGAGATAATACTGTCCGCCCTCATAGCGCATTCTGTTTTCGTCATCCACAAGAGCATTGGTCTGGATGCAGAGAAGTATATCATGTGCCTCCCAGTCCTCGGCCATTACATAATGGGAATCATTTGTGCATACAAGCTCGATCCCCGTCTCCTGTGACATACGCATAAGGTCCGTATTGACAAGAGTATCCTCTGAAAGTCCGTGATCCTGCATCTCAAGGAAGTAGTTACCCTCACCGAAGATGTCCCTGTATTCCAGAGCGACCTTCTTTGCCTCATCATAGAGCCTTCTTCTGAGGTAAAATGCCACCTCGCCCTGAAGACATGCCGAGAGACAGATTATACCTTCGTGATACTCTCTTAAAACCTCTTTATCCACACGGGGCTTATAGTAGAAGCCCTCGGTAAATCCCTTTGAAACTATCCTGGAAAGATTCTTATAGCCCTCATCATTTTCGGCAAGAAGGATGAGGTGATAATATCTTTCATCATTGTCGCCCACCTCACGGTCGAAGCGGGAGCCCGGAGACACATAGACTTCGCAGCCGATTATCGGCTTGATCCCGCGTCTTAAGCATTCCTTGTAAAAGTAGATCGCGCCGTACATTACGCCGTGATCGGTGATGGCCAAACTGTCAAATCCCAGATCCTTTGCACGTGAAACAAGCTCGGCAATCTTTGCCGAGCCGTCCAGTAAGCTGTACTGTGTATGCACATGTAAATGAGTAAATGACATGTCAGTTCCTTTACTTATGTCTCTTAAGATATTTCCTGTAAGCCTTCATATATCTCTTTGCATATCTGAAGGTTTCTTCTTCGCCCTTTTCAGCGAGCATCGTAAGTAAAAGCAGCAACTTTTTCCTTACATATGGATGCATGGCACCCTTTGCCTTGCCATTTACAAAGTAATCGAGTGCGGTCCTGTCGGTATAATTCTCTCTGTGGTATATCTTGCTTGCAGCAACCCTGTCACAGAACATTTCCACGATATAATTATCCGGCATCTTCATACCGATCATGCTTCCGTCTCTCTTGACCAGATCATAATCCATCCAGTACTCCAGATGGTGCTTGTTCCGGCCCTTATGATGCAGCCAGGAAGTGGTATAACCTCGGTCTTCCCTTTCGGCATCGTTGGGGCTTCTGTTCCCCTGGTAATACTTTGCGCCCACCAGGAACTCGGTCGGGGAATATTTGGAAAGGTCATGCAGCAGTCCCTGCTTATAGAGACCGCATTTAAAGCAGTTCTTTCCCACCTCGATCTTATGCTCCGTAATGGTCGCAAGGTGCTTATACCAGTTTTTTTCTTTTATAGTCGATAAGTTCATTTTAATCTAAGCTTCTGCCTTCCAGAGTCCGTGAAGATTGCAATATTCATATGCTTCAACAACCTTGTCACCGTCAACGAGGGCAAATGTTGCCTCGGGCTTATCTGTCGGAGCAAGAGTCTTACGCTGTCTTCCCTGCTCGGTCTCGATAGCTATCCACTGGATGTAATGTGCATCCATCATGGGGTGCTCAACCGAACCAACCTTAACGGTAACGATATTTCCATCAACCTCGATAACGGGAACATGCTTCTCGCCTGCTGCATCAGTAGTGTTGGGAACTATCTCAACCATAGTCTCGCCGCAGCACTTTACATCGCATGCATCCTTCTCAAGATAAGAGATCATATTGCCACACTTTGTACATTTAAAAACCTTCATTTTGTACCCTCCTTTATTGCTTATAAATGCCTTCTTGATTATAACAAATATATATTCATATGAGAAGATTAATTCTCACTGAAATCCTTTTTCTTTCTCTGCTGACGGCTGGTGATCGCAACCACCTGCTCTCTCGGAAGGAGTCTCGGTCCGAATACCGCAAGCTTCATCCTGAGCGTAGGAACAATGATCTGTTTTCTATACTTAAACATCTGCTTCAGGGCATATTCCACGCAGTCCTTCGGAGCAATTCCTCTAAGCGCAAATTCCACATCCGCAACTTCATTAAACTCCGTATCAACAGGTCCGGGACAGAGAGCACCGATATACATATCGCTTCCATCCTCCTTCATCTCCCTTGCCACCGACTGGGTAAGGCTGGTCACATATGCCTTTGTTGCATAGTAGGTTGCCATATACGGGCCGCCCGGGAAAAGTCCTGCGGAGGACGCAACGTTAAGTATATATGCACCGCTCACTTTGCCCTTCATCTTCATCAGCATCAGCTTCATAAGAATGTGAACAGCCGTGACATTTACATCTATCATACCAAGCTCTTTATTGATATCGGTCTCGTAGAATCTGCCGCAGTCACCGAAGCCCGCGTTGTTGATGAATACCTCGACATCGAGATCCTTCAGCTCCTCGACAACTCTCACACACTCTGACCTGTCGCTTAGGTCGGCAGTGATGACTTTGCTCTCGGTCTTAAGTATCTTCTGCACCTGCTCGAGCTTCTCCTTTCGGCGCGCCACAAGTACCAGCTTGTAGCCCCTTTCGGAAAGCTGCTTTGCAAATTCAACACCGAGCCCGCTGCTGGCACCGGTCACAACCGCATATGTATTCTTCATCTCGTCTTCCTCCCCCGGAATTCGTTCCCCATCATTATAACACTAACCTCCGGTTCATTCCATATAAAGAAAGTGCCGGAAGATATTTCTTCCGGCACGATACTGATTACTTTGTTTTAAACTTGATTGTCTTCTTGTTACCCTTTGCATCGGTTATGACAAGCTTATTCCACTTACCCTTTTTCTTAAGTGCTTTCTTATAAGATTTAAGCTTTATCGTAATGCTCTTTTTATTCTTTTTAATACTTATCTTTTTTCCGTTAAGGGTAACCTTTTTGATCGTATCATCATCCTTGATCTTGATCTTTGTACTCTTCTTGATCGTGGACTTGTTCTTAATGCTTACTGTAGTCTTGTTGTCTGCTACAGGCGCAGGAGTAGCCGTAGCAGCAGGTGTAGTCGATGTCTCAATCGCTTCCTTAAACTGGTCCGGTGTGGGTTCGGGTGCCGGCTGCTTAGGAGCAGGCTTTTCTTCTTCTTTCTGCTCGGGCTGAGGCTCTACCTCAGGCTGTGGTTCTACAACAGGCTGTGACTGCTGTATATCTTCCGGTTTAAGATTGCTTGCACACGTAAAAGTTCCTGCAGAAGTCACATATGAAGATGACAGATCAATATGCATAGCGGGACATATGGCATAATGAACATCTTTAATAAAATCTAGGCTGGCACCGCCAGAAGGAAATACAAATGAGAGTTCACCGTCTTCATTACCGGGCGAACGAAGCAGCCACCAGCAATATCCTACGAATTCGGAAACTGTATAACAATGATCAGCCCCGTTATAATGCGCATAATCCGAAGACTTTACACGTCTTGTCTTACTTTCTTCATACATATTCTTATCAAATCCATAATTAGGATTTGATATTTCATCTGTAGATAAAAGAAATACTTTTTCATTGTTAACTTCAGCGGCCTCTATTATGGCATCTTGTTCATCATCACTGAAAGCAGCACTGACAAAAGCATTTGAATCATCTGAATCCCAATTGTTATCCGGAGTATAATCCAATGCTTTTTCTGCTACAACTAATGCATCATTTCCGTTTACGGAAAGAACACGCCACTCAATCGGCTGTTTCTCAAACTTCGCAGTCTGCTTATAGCTTCCAAAGTAAACACAGTCCCATGTAGTAACATTTTCAGAGATAGACGGTTTACTATATTCTTCCGCCTTCTTGTTTGTTCCCTCTGTAGTTTCTCCTTTAGAAGTAACAGTACCGGCATCCTTTATATATGTAGATGACAGATTAATATGTAATACAGGACGAACAGCGCTGCCGAGAAGTCCTACATCATGACCATCTGTGCCACCCCAGCCGGAATCAATGATATATGCATTGTACTTCGTATTAGCTCCGGGTGAACGAAGCATCCACCAGCAGTTTCCTAAATAGTCAGCATCCTTACTGCGACATGCACCTTGAATATATGCATAATCCGATGTCTTTGACTGTCTTGTATCACTTTCTTCATTCTCAAATACCTCATCAAATCCATAATCAGGATTTGATGCTTCCTGAACAGACAGAAGATATACCTTATCTTTGGTATCTTTTCCGCCTAATGTTCCGTAATCAGGATTTGCAATATTATTTACAACATCTGATTCTATAATATCAGCTCTTTCCTCTTCGCTGAACGCAGCATTGATAAAAGCCTCATCATCTTCAGCATAATCTCCGATTCCGTTCAGCCATGCTCTTACTGTACAGGTTTCCCATGTAACTTCTTGGAACACTTTATTATATTTCTTACTATCCAGTGCCTGATCTGCAAGAAGAAATGCGTTACCGCTATCATCGATATCCAGAATTCTCCACTTGATCGGCTCAGTTTCATATTCGGCATCCTGATAATAGTTTCCAAACTGCACCTTATCCCACGTCACAGTTCCATCCTCGGATACTCTCGGATTACTTACCGATGCCGAAGCATTAGCGACCATATTCCCTGACATAACGCCTCCGAACAAGGAAAACAGCATTACAGTCGCTGTAATGAACGACATCATTTGCCCTGATTTTTTAATTTTTCTCATACAATAACCTCCTTGAATAGTGTATTTTTCATAACTCTATTCTTGATTATAGTATGAGCTTATTTAGAAAATTATCATATCTGTTACGTTTTTATCAAAAAGCGAACATCCATAATGAACAATTAATGAATAAAATGGGATAATTTTGTGTCCTACTCAACAAGCGTTTTAACATTATTGGAAATGACCAGCTTGCATTTCCCTTCCGATGTGGAAGCGGCAGAGAAAGCACAAACATAATTATCTTTAAACATATAAAACTGAACCATACTGAGGTCCATGCTTACGCCGGCTACTTTACCGGTCATCTTGAAGCCCTCGCAGGTCTTACCTGCTATGGTCATGGTTTCTCTTTCAATGTTGGTTATGTTATAGCCGCTTGCTTCCATTTCCTCAATATATGCTTCCTTCATCTGTTCCATCAGCCTGTCCATATCCGTTCCGGCAGCCTTGATATTGTAAGGAGTCTGTGCAACCGTAACACCTAAAGCCTCAATCGTAAGGTCATTCTGTGCACTGAATTCCGTTACCGAAACCTTTGAATCCAGAGTCTTTTTTACATTTTCTGCATCATAAACACTTTTTATGACTCTCCAGTCGGAACCAAGATCCACCTTGCATCCAAAGAATTCATTTGTATAGGTGTTTCCTTCACAACGACCCGGTATATATTCCGCTTTTTTGAATACATCGAAAACCTTACCAAAAGCGAAATATCCTATTACGCCGATAACAGCAAGTACGATCAGAACAATAAGCCATGAAGGAACACCACTCTTTTCCTTGATGACTACATTATCATACTGAACATTCGGCAGAGTATTCACATTATTATACTGCTGAGGTCCTCCATACGGATTTGGCTGTGGTCCACCATACTGTCCCTGCTGGGAATTCATGGCACCTGCGAACGAAACCTTCTGTCTTCTGTAAAAATCTGCCGGAGTTGTATATTCCTGCCTGTACGGTGACTGAGCCTGAGCATTACCATTCGGTATCTGAGGCTGTCCGTTAACATTTTGTGATAAAGGCTGACCATTAAGATACGTAGCCTCGGGCTGACCGTTATACGGATTCTGTGGCGGGTTCTCGGGATTGATCCCGTTATAAGTCATCGCCGGCTGTCCCGGCTGATTGCCCTGATTTACATTGTTATCCTGTTTCTTTAACTGCATTTCTATCTCCTTTTAATACCCTCATACATCCTTTCGGATATTGGTACTTCAACATTATTAGCCTTAGCCTCTCGCACAAGATATCCACCGAATATCTCAAGTTCAGTATTCTTACCGTCCCTCAGATCTCTCTGAAGCGAGCTTGTCAGCTCCGGCCCATAAGCATAAAACTTCTTTATCACTTCATCTACATCGGCATCAGTAAGATTCACTCCTTTAGCTTTAGCAACTCTGTAGCTCTCTCTTACCAGTTCTTCATACTCTTCGCTCTTAACCTTATCAGCCTGAAGCTCACCGATGGTATTATCATAATAAGCGGTTTCAACATTAAAGGCAGAGTTAAGTACATACTTCTTCCAGATATCCGCTTCGATATCCTTACTCAGTTTGCTGTCCAGCCCTGCTTCCTTAAAAAGCTTAGTCACCTTATCTAAAGCTTCTGTCTCCTCGTCGGAAAGTACACCCTTTTTCTTGATACCGTACTTAACCGTTGCAAATGCTCCCTGCTGAGTGATCGAATAATCCGCATTCAGAAATGTAACGATATAGATCACCGAATCGATCACGATACCCTTCCCCAGAGCTTTTCTCACTCTGTCGCTGGTATCAACACCGTTCATAACCGGAACGATTATCGTTGAGTCTGTTATCTTATCCCTTATCTCATCGCAGGCCTGTTCAAGCCCAAAGGTTTTAACCGTAAGGAAGATAATATCCTGCTCACCGACCTCATCAGAACTTACCACCCTGTCCGGCTTTACTTTGATCTCACCGTTCAGGTCGCTGTGAAGCGTTAGCCCTTCCTTTTGAAGAGCTTCCTTCCTTGCCCCCCGGGCAACCAGTGTCAGAGTCGAATCAGTCTTTCCAAGCATTCCTGCCATATAGCCGCCGACTCCGCCTATTCCCAGAACCGCTATCTTCATATCATCCACCCCCGAACTCCAAAATGTAACACTTTTGTAATGGGGCCTGTAATGGGGCCTGGCCCCATTACAAAAGTGTTACAAAATGCCCCGGTGAGTTGATTCATCGGGGCATCTTACTAACGTATTATATATCCGACTTATTCAGCCTCTTCCTCAGAGGTTGTATCAGCATCAAGATACTGAGCGGAAATCTCTGATACTGTTCCGTTATCAAGCATCTTCTTGATCGAATCGTTGATCTGGTTGAGGAGCTCTGTGTTGCCCTTCTTTACGGCAATACCATATTCCTCAGCTTCAAATGCTTCATTATCTTCAACGATCTTAAGACCTTCGTTGTCGCCAACATACTTCTCAGCTGTAGCTGAGTCGATAACTACAACATCACACTTTCCGTTGAGAAGCTCAAGGATTGTCTCAGAACCCTTCTTGAATGCTTCGTATTTATATCCGAGATCCTGAACACATGTCTCGCCTGTGTAGCCCTGAACAACAACGATCTTCTTATCAGCCATATCGGAAGCCTTCTTGATATCCGAATCTTCCTTAACGATCATAACCTGTGTTGCTGTATAGTAAGGTACTGAGAAATCAACTGATTCTTTTCTCTCATCTGTGATCGTCATACCTGCGATAACAGCATCAACCTGACCATTCTGAAGTGCAAGAAGAAGTGAATCGAACTCCATGTTGTTGATTGCAACATCCTTACCAACGTCCTCACCGATCTTCTTGGCGATAGCCATATCGATACCATCATACTGATCGATTACTCCTGAACCTGTTACATACTCAAACGGAGGAAACTCAGCGTTTGTTCCGAAAGTGATAGTCTCACCTTTGGAGCCTGTCTCACCTTCAAGTGATTCACCCTTCTGGGCACCACATGCAACAAGTGATAATGAAAATGCTGCAACTAAACCAAGTGCTACTAATTTCTTAAATGCTTTCATACTAATCTCTCCTTTATATTAAATAATTAATTAAAGAACTTTACTTAAAAACTCACGGGTACGGTCACTTTGAGGATTATCAAAGATATCCGAAGGAGTACCCTGTTCTATTATCTCCCCTTCATCCATGAAGAGTATCCTGCTTCCAACCTCTCTTGCAAAGCCCATCTCATGAGTGACAACGATCATCGTCATTCCGCTCTTGGCAAGATTCTTCATAACATCCAGAACCTCTCCTACCATCTCGGGATCGAGCGCTGAAGTCGGCTCGTCGAAAAGCATTATCTCAGGCTCCATAGCAAGCGAACGCGCGATAGCTATACGCTGCTGCTGGCCGCCGGAAAGCTGCTTCGGATAAACATTTGCCTTATCCTCAAGACCAACTATCTTGAGAAGCTCGTCAGCCTTCTTATCAGCTTCCTCTTTGGTCATCTTCTTAAGCTTGACCGGAGCAAGGGTTATATTTTTTCTGACGGTAAGATGCGGAAAAAGATTAAAATGCTGGAACACCATTCCCATCTTCGCACGGATCTGATTAACATTCACACCCTCTCCGTTTATCTGCTCCTCATCAACCCATACCTCACCGGAGGTCGGCTCCTCTAAGAGATTGATGCATCTTAAGAATGTGCTCTTACCGGAACCGGAGGGACCGATAACAACAACTACCTCGCCATCATCTATATGTTCTGTTATTCCCTTCAGAACCTCAATGTTATTGAAGCTCTTGTGAAGATCGTTTACTTTAATCATATTTTTACCTATCTCTGATCGGATTGTCTCAGCTTCTTTTCTACTTTTCCGAGAATCAGTGTGAGACCCTTAATGATCACAAAATATATGATAGCCGTTGCAATGAGCGGCGTAAATGCTTCGTAAGTAGCACTCTTAATAAAGTCACCGGCCTTCTGTATATCAACGAGTCCAACGTATCCTACGATAGCAGTCTCCTTAATCAGTGTTATGAACTCATTACACATAGCCGGGAAGATATTCTTGACCGCCTGCGGAATGATGATATTCATCATGGTCTGCGATTTGCTGAGTCCGAGAGAACGTCCTGCTTCCGTCTGCCCCTTATCAATGGAAAGAATTCCCGCACGGATGATCTCCGAAACATACGCACCCGAGTTAATGGAAAATGCTATCGCAGCGATTATCCATTTCGGCCAGTTTACTGTGGCAAATACTACAAAGTAGATTATCATCAGCTGTGTAACCGATGGTGTTCCACGGATCACATCCGTATAAACCTTTCCAATGACATTAAGCCCCTTCTTCCTGGAAAGATTACATAGCGCAATAAGAAAACCAATAACAAGCCCCATTGCTGCGGCAAGCAGTGTTACTTTGACCGTAACTCCGATTCCGCTTAAAAGGAGCTTATATCTGTCTTCTCTGATAAAACATTTTTCAAAACTTTCCGATAAACCGAACAGCACGGTACTACTCAGAAACATGTCTTTTCCCTCATTAATAAATAATAAAAAAGAATGCATTTATAATTGCATAAATACGCTATAAAGTCAAGTAATTCCATAATTTGTGGTTCACATTTTGAGGCATTTACATTATAATAAAAAAGTGGTTAAAAACATCCGCCAAGGCGGAAAAAATAAATCAAAGGGGAGGGACTTTTCATGTTAGAGAAAATGTTCAAACTTAAGGAACACGGTACTGACGTCAAGACTGAGATCATCGCCGGAATCACTACATTCCTCGCTATGGCTTACATCCTTGCAGTCAATCCGAACATCCTTGGAAATGTCATGGATGCAAATGGTGTATTCCTTGCAACAGCTATCGCATCTGCAGTTGCTACATTCGTAATGGCATTTCTGGCAAACTATCCTATCGCACTCAGTGCCGGTATGGGACTCAATGCATACTTTGCATTCACCGTATGTCTCGGTGAACTCGGCGGAGATGCAAATGCATTCACTGTTGCACTTACAGCAGTACTTGTAGAAGGTATCATCTTTATCCTTCTTTCACTCTTTAAGTTCAGGGAAGCTATTATCAATGGTATCCCCTCAAATCTTAAGTTCGGTATCACAACAGGTATCGGTCTTTTCATAGCCCTTATCGGACTTGTAGGAGCTAACATCGTAGTTCCTGATGCTTCCACAACAGTTGCACTCGGAAGCTTCGCTTCTCCGAACGTTGTTCTAGCACTTATCGGTTTCCTTATCATAGTTGCTCTCAGCCACTATAATGTTAAGGGAAGCGTTCTTATAGGTATTATCGCAACCTGGATCCTCGGCATGATCGCTCAGGGCATCGGCTGGTATCAGGTTGATCCGGAAGCAGGCGTTTACAGCCTTATCCCGAGCTTCGCAGGCGGACTTAACCTGGGCGGTATCTCAAATACAGCTTTCAAGTTTAACTTCGCATGGGCCGGCTCACATCTCATTCAGTTTATAGCAATCGTATTCAGTTTCCTGTTCGTTGACCTTTTCGATACAGTCGGAACAGTTGTCGGTGTTGCCGACAAGGCAGGTCTCCTCGACGAGGAAGGTAAACTTCCGAGAGCAGGAAAGGTATTCATGGCAGATGCTATCGGTACTACAGTAGGTGCTTGTCTTGGTACTTCTACAGTAACAAGTTTCGTAGAGTCAAGTGCCGGTGTTGCCGAAGGCGGAAAGACCGGTCTTACATCTCTTACAACCGGTATCCTCTTCATCATCGCTATCATTCTCAGCCCGATCTTCCTTGCGATCCCGAGCTTCGCTACAGCTCCTGCACTTATCTATGTAGGTATGCTCATGTTCTCAAGCGCAGCTAAGATCAAGTTCGAAGGCGATGTAGCTGATACAGCAAGCGCATATATGGCAGCACTTATGATGCCTCTTACATATTCAATCGCAAATGGTATCATGTTTGGTATCATCAGCTGGGTACTCCTTAAAGTCTGCACAGGCAAGGCTAAGGATGTTAACCCTGTTATGTGGGTAATCTTTGTACTCTTTGCTTTAAGAATCGTAGCTCTTATCACCAATTTCCAGTAAGGAGATTTCAAAATGAAGGTTGTTTTTGCAATAGATTCCATGAAAGGATGTCTTTCATCTCTCGAATGCGGTGCTGCCGCTGCAGAAGGGTTAAAGCGTGCCTTTCCGGATGCCGAATATGAGGTAAGACCTCTTGCCGACGGAGGCGAAGGAACCGTTCAGGCCATAACCACGGGGCTGGGCGGCGACTTTCAGGATATCGATGTAACCGGCCCTCTCGGTAAGAAAGTCAAAGCAAGGTATGGAATCATCCCATCTTCGGATGAAACAGGCAAGACAGCCATTATAGAAGTATCGGCCGCATGCGGCCTCACTCTTGTAAATGATATCGACAGAGATCCGATAAAGACAACAACCTATGGAGTAGGCGAGATGATCGATCACGCCATCTCCATGGGCTGTAGAAGCTTTATCATCGGTCTCGGCGGAAGCTCCACAAATGATGCGGGTATCGGAATGCTCCAGGCACTCGGCACATCATTCTATGATGAAAGAAACAAACTCCTTGTAGGAGACAACGGTTATCTGACCGGCGGTGATCTGGAATTCATAAAGGCGATATCCTTTGAGAATATCAATCCGCTGGTTTCGGAATGCCGTTTCAGGGTAGCCTGTGACGTACAGAATCCTCTCTGCGGAGAAAATGGCGCAAGCCGTATCTTCGGACCACAGAAAGGACTCTTTGATTCCGAGATAGATATAATGGATCAGTGGATGGCGGAATATGTGAATACTGCTTCCGAGGCACTCCATGCTTTCATCAATCCCGATTATCCTGGCTGCGGTGCCGCCGGCGGACTTGGATTTGCCTTCATGTACTTCCTCGGAGGTACTCTTGAATCCGGCAACAAGATCGTTATGGAAGAAACAAATATAAAGAAATACCTGAGTGACGCAGATCTGGTTGTCACAGGCGAGGGAAAGCTGGATGAGCAGACTCTGATGGGTAAAGCCCCCATAGGTATAGCCCATATAGCCAAGGTATTCAAAAAGCCGGTAATAGCCCTTGCAGGCTCCGTATCGGCAGGCTTTGATGGTGACAGGCTTCCTGATGTGGATGCATATTTTCCTATAATCAGGCGCCCATGTACGATAAACGAAGCTATGGACCCGACAACCGCCAAGATGAACATAGCAGCAACCAGCGAGCAGATATTCAGACTGCTGAAGCGTATGGGAGTCTTATAAACTGATATCACATCAAATATATATAACTAAAGCCAACCCCGGGACTAAACGTCCCGGGGTTTTCTCATAAAAGACCAGAATCATTTTGGAATTCGTTGAATATTGAACAAACCTTTTCTATACCCATATGGTATAACAAAAGGGGTGTCACTATTTCACCGCAGTCCATCTTTTAAAAGACCAAAATCTTATCCTTCTCATCCCATTTTTCAGTATTCTCATAAATAATATATGCCTTATCTTTATTATCAGGTAAATAAGTATTATTAAACCAGTCTATAAAGGCATCCACCCCATACTTACATGCTTTCTTTTCACCATCTACGATAATCCAGTATTTATGGTCAATATTTTTATTGAACATCCATTTGAAGAAATCTTCTTTTAAATCATCAATACTAAACCCTAAATCCGGAAGAT
Source organism: Eubacterium sp. (assembly GCA_017619835.1). Lineage (GTDB taxonomy): Bacteria > Bacillota > Clostridia > Lachnospirales > Lachnospiraceae > Eubacterium_Q. Next base: position 2,475 of record JAFZRN010000017.1, on the reverse strand, counting down.
AGATTATATCGGCATATCTCATATCTTCATCATAAAAACAATTAATAATCATAAATCAACTCCTTAAGCCATGCTGGAATATTTCCAATAATTGGTATATGTCCTGTTTTTCCAATATGAAAATGCGGAACATTACTAGCTGCCCCTGGTCTATTGGGGTGCATTTCTATATCATGATAATCAACTTTATATTCTTTAGCCCAATCAATTAAGATTGTGGCATCTTCATATGTTGTTCCCCCATATTTTTTTGCTTCTTTGCTTAACTGAATTAAAGCATCTTGATCTGGTGTATTTCGTTTACTAAAATCAATGTCATTTCCACCTTCGGCATCTGTACCTGTTTCAACATTACAACCATTTCCACTATTATGCACCAGCACTTTTTCTTCTGATACATAATATGTATGATTATCTGCAACTTTTTCTAACAGGATTCCATAGCCTTCATAGGAATATGTTATGTCAGTGTGACTTTCTTACATATGTAACAACTAACCCCGTTATGATAATATAACGCATCGTAACGGGGTCAGGTATATGTCTTTTTATCGTTTACTACTTATCAAACTTTTCTTCCTCACCCTCATCAAGTTAATCGGCACAGCTGAGAGTCGATTCGGGTTCATGATGGTGGTAGAATTTAGTTGGTTGGATTTGAGTGGTAAGCAATTGGTGGTGCTAAGGTATTGACAATCATAAATTATTTACACACTACATCCAAGTTTGTCAAAAAAGCCTTCTTTTATGAGATAATTAATTGTCTTGTCTATTTCATGTTTACTTACCTCTTTAACTATAATAGTATTGGGTTCGTTTTGATAAATACCATAATCATCAATTTCCGAATCAAAATCCTGATGTAATCTAATCATATCAGTAATATATAATTTATATTTCCTATTATCTATGATAACTATAACATCGTTTCTATATCCTTTATTAACTGCTTCATATTCTGCTATTTCTGTATTATCTTCATATAAAATTTTATAACTCATGTGTCACCTCCTAATGTGGTCCCGATATTACTATTTGGTTTAGTAGATTCTGGAATTCTTCTAATGGCATTTCATATCCTGGGACAATCTCAAAATGTTCAAGTTTAGCCCCTCTTTGAACTATTTTTAATCCTTCTGGAATACTTTCAATCTTATATGCACCACCAAATTGAGAAACATTATTTGGGTTTACATTAATTGATACACCATGGGTTGTTTTTACATTGCCTGTAGTAGTATATATTTTTACTTCATTAGGTTTGATTGTAAAATCATTTCCTCCTCTATAGACAGATGAACTCGAACCATTATAGTCAACAGATACAGTCTTTCTTCCACCCTGATATCCAAAACTTACACTTGACTTTCCATAGCTGGTCTTAACAGAGTGTTTTAGAGTTACAGACTTCTGAATATGAATTTCGTTGTATCATACATAGAGAATAAACTCTTATAATATCTATAAATCAGTGTGTGATAAAGTGTCTTCACACATATTATGAATACTAACCGTCTTATTTATTATCTCATCGGTAATTATATCTTTAACTTCATATTTTTTATGATTAATACCATACCCATCCATTAATTCTAAAAGCTTATATATGGTTTCATATGTTGTATCAATCAATAAATCTTCCGTATCAGTATATTTGTTTTCTTTTGAAAGCATGATATTTACAACAACATCTTGTATTACTTTTAGTTCATTAAAAAAATCCATTTGTCCACTCATTAATCAATATTCCTCCTAGTGATATTTGCCATTTGTTAAATATTCATATAACTGTTTTACATCTTTTCTTGAGGGCAATGTAACCCCTCCATTAGCTGTCTTTGTTCCTACAGTTCCATATATATTTCCATTAGGAGCTACATTTCTTTGAGGTTGATGTACATGAGGCGAAACTCCACCATGCGATTCTGCACCAAATCGTTTAAAATCTCCACCAACATTACCATTGTTATTATTAAATCCTGCTGAATCTGTATGTAATGATATTTCTGGACTAGCATGATTTTTTACGTATCCATCCAATGTTCTTTCTCCCGGTTGAGGATTATAACCATTTGGAGAAAAACCTTGACCAGAATTAGGAGTTGATATGTTTTCTGAACCACTTCCACCCTCAGAATCCGCACTTGTTTCAACACTACAACCACTATTTCCGCTATTATGCACCAGCACTTTTTCTTCTGATACAAAATATGTATGATTATCTGCCACTTCAAGGTTGTATATTATTTTAGGAACAGACAGGCTTTCAGTTTGCTTTGATACCACAACAGCAGTGCCAGTCTCTGATGTTAAGATATCGCCTTCTTGTAAAGTTCCTGCTCTGACCCATCCTTTTCCTTCTACGTAGAACGGATGACCTTCGGTAGTATCTATCGTTTCGATATCGCCTTCTTTTTCTATGGTCAGATGAAGGATTTTATCTGTCTTATTAACATATACCTTTGTTACTTCTTT
>JAFZRN010000016.1 GCA_017619835.1 Eubacterium sp. | reverse complement strand
TTCGGCTGGGAAGTGATCTGGCGAAGCCCGAGAGTCAGCCCGAGGCATCTCTTGGTGATCGGTGCATTCAGCCTGCTGCTGAAATATATATCACTGCTGCCGTTACTTATTGCTTTGACCGGTGTGGTCCTTCTTATGCTGCCTGTGAATATGTATATATAAACAGCTGTCATAATAAAGAGAGCTGCACCGAAGATAAGTGCCTCGATTATCGGGACATTTCTCTTCGGAAGGATCGAGGTTAGCTGGAAGAATACACTGCTCAGCCACCTCTCCACGGGAATCGCGATGATGATTCCTGCGATTATACCGATTGCTTCAACGATCAGATATTCCAGGGTATAGATCTTTCTTATCTTTCTATCCGTAAAGCCCTGACTCTTCAGGATTCCGAGATTAACATAGTCGATCTCGAGCTCCGTCGAAAGGTTGTGCCCTGCCACGATCAAGTAGATGACCATAAGAAGTATCGCAACGCCTTCGATGACAGCCATGATTATAACTATAAATATGGATGTATATCTTTGTGACGTCTCCCTGGTAATGCTGCTGTTGGCAGAGATATCACTGAAACCGGTCTTTAAGTTAAGTTCTCTTAAGTATTTATCTGAGGACATCCCGTTCTTTGCAGCGTATTTTTCATAAGCCATTTCAGACGGATGTACGAAGACCGCATAACCGAAGAAGCCCGGAGACTCCGTATCCTCCAATAGAGTCTTCTTAACTACCGGATATATCTCGTCAAAATCCTCTTCACTGATGAATATCATCTTCCAGCCGATATTGCTGGAGCCAAGAAACGGTTCCTGCACAAAGCCTTTTATTGTAAATGTCTTCTCGCCGACACCACCATAGAAATTGATCTTAATGGTTTCGCCTGCTTCAGCACCAATCTTATTCTTATAACCATAGGGAATAACTATCTCGCCCTTTTTAAGCCTGGGGATCTCATTTTCCTTAAGGAAAGCATTTTCCTCACTGTTAAAATATAAGAGATTCTCTGTAGGCTTCATTATAACCTGTGCGTTTTCATCTGTATTTCCGGCACACTCGATACTGTATCCCATGACAAAATCATAGGTTTCGATGCTTTCCACAAGGTCACTTTCCTTAAGCTTTTTCTCCATTTCGCTTTCTTCAAACTTGCGTTGGCTGAAGGTTGAGAATATCTCTCCCTTATCATATATTTCATAAGCTTCTTTAAGAGCTGTATTATAATTCTTTTTTACGCCGATGACCGTCACTATCGAGACAACGATGATTGCGGTAAGGAAAGCAAATCCGAAGAAGATGCCGCGGCGGTTACGTATACCGGCTTTGATCAAAGTTAATTCTTCCATACGCTCACCTACCAGTCCATCGATTCGAGCCACGCATTTATCTGTGCCTCGCGTGCCTTGTCACTCTGCAGTATTTCGCCGTTTTTATCTGTTTCGCCATATGGGCTGAGCTCCAGCTCTCCCACGATGTCGCCGTCCTCAAGATAGAGGATCCTGCTTCCGCGAAGGGCGGCCTTTATATCATGAGTTACCATAACGATACTCTGGCCCTTTCTGTTAAGCTCGGTAAGAAGGTCGAGCACATCCTTTGTATTCTTTCTGTTAAGAGCACCTGTCGGCTCATCCGCAAAAAGGATCTCGGGATCGTTGATGACGGCTCTTGCTATCGCGCATCTCTGCTGCTCGCCGCCTGATACCCTGGAGGGAATATGGTCCTTTACATCACTAAGGTTCATCCTGTCAAGAAGCTCCGAGGCTTTCTTTTTTGTTTCGGCTGCGGACCTTGCTTTGTAAAGATAACCGGTGACGGTGACATTTTCCATAAGGGTAAGATTGCTTACAAGATGCATCTGTTGGAAGACAAAGCCAAAGTCGTTGATCCTTAGCTTTGAAAGCGCCTTCTCCTTAACCTGGGTGATGTCGGTCTCTTCGCCGTCTTTATCCGTGTAGATCACACGGCCGGCGGTCGCCTTATCCATTCCGCTGAGGGCATAAAGAAGCGTGGATTTTCCCGATCCGGAAGAACCCATGATGACCGTGAAATCCCCTTCGTAGATATCCATATTTACCGAAGTCAGCACATGCAGCTGCTCGCCGTTATTCGCAAATGATTTCTGCACGTCCACGCAAGACAAGATTGTTTTTTTCATTTTCCTCTCCATTTCCAAAAAAGATACTGCAAACTTTCGATTACAGTATCTTTATATCATGTTGGATATTAAGAAGTCCTTAAGAAGTGTTTTTGTTATGTTTTTATATGTTTGGGCAATCTAGGTTATGTTTGTAGCGATTCCGACAGATACATAGCCGTCGAGGATTGCTCTTAGATCAGTGCCTTCCGTAGCCGAACATTTCTGGACGCCCTCTACCTTGTAGGCGCTTCTGTCTTCCGAGATTTTGGTCTCGATATAGTGATCCTTATAGAATACATCCTGGGAAACTATGCGGTTTCTTAAGATTCCGTTGCAGAGCTTTAATGGACACTCGGGGAAATTCACGTTCCAGATCCTGGTCGTATCAAGCGGCTTATCCATAAGCTCGATCATGAGCTCTCTTAAGTATTTATTCGTAACGGCATGGTCACCGTGGATCCCTTCCGAAAATGCGATGGCCTGGATTCCCTGGAACGCAGCCTCAAATGCCGCTCCCGCAGTTCCCGAATACTGAAGGTCCGTCGCAAGATTATAACCATCATTTATTCCCGCAAAAACGAAGTCCGGTTTTTCGGGCATGATGTTAAGGACTCCGATCCTTACGCAGTCCGCCGGATTGCCGTCACAGGCATAAGCCGTTACGCCCTCGATGGGAAAGTCCACCTTCCATGCCTCGATGGGACGTCTTAAGATAATACTGTGTGACTTTCCGCTTTTCTGTTTATCAGGCGCAACTACCCACACCTCGCCAAATTCCTGCGAAGCCTTTACAAGACGGATAAGTCCCTCAGCGAAAACACCGTCATCATTCGTGATCAAAATACGCTTTTTACTCATAATACACTCCAAATTGGGGTCAGACCCCTTATCGTTTTTATTACTTTTTTTTCTTTTTCATGACTGAGAAGCCGAACTTGCCGAGCTTCTTGCCAAGGGCAAAGTACTCGCCGTGCGAATATGCCATGAGGCCGGTTGAAGCAAGATCGAACTTGCCCTTGTCATCCATATATTTCTCATCGACTGTCACTCCCACAACCTCTGCGATAAACATGTCGTGCGAGCCGAGTCTCTCAATCTGCTTAACCTTGCAGTACATATTTACGGGACTTTCGTCAATAGCCGGTGTCTCCATGAATTCGGAAACATAGGTGTTCAGCTTCATTTCCTTAAACTTATCATGGTCGCGTCCGCTTCTCACGCCGCACCAGTCACACGCTTTCGTCAGCTTCTCATTTACGAGATTGATAACGAACTCGCCGCTCTCCTCGATGATATCATGGGAGTATCTTTCCGGTCTCACCGATATGCTGACCATGACCGGGTCCGAGCAGATCGTTCCGACCCACGCCAAAGTAATTATATTGGCTTCCGTATCCTCTTTACTTTTGCAGCTCACCATCACTGCAGGCACCGGATAAAGCATATTTCCGGCTTTCCAGCTTTGTTTCGACATTTACTCTTCCTCCCTGATATCAAATTCCAGCACTGCATCAAGCCCCGGCTCTTTGTTATAGAGCTTAAGTGTGCCGCCCATTTTATTCATCAATTCATTTACTATATAAAGTCCGAGACCCGAGCCTGTCTCATCGCCGACATTTTTGCCGCGGTAGAACTTATTCGTGATAAACGGTATCTCATCATCCGGAATTCCGGGCCCGTAATCCCGAAAATGTATTCTTGCGTTATCTTCAACCTGAATCGTTACCTTCGTTTTCGCATATTTATCCGCATTATTCTTCAGATTTTCGAATATCTGAAGAAGCCTCTTCGGGTCAGCCTCGATCATGATCTTCTTTTCTTCCCCGCTTACTTTGGGAAGGATGATCTCTACCTCACTATCTTCCACGAAAAGCTTTCTCACGTTTTTATCTAGGAATTCTATTATATCAATGCTTTCGGTATTTACCTCCAGCCTATTCATTTCCGAGATCGAATGCAGGAAAAGGTCGTTGGTAAGCTTCGTCACCTCGTCGCATTTCTGCATAAGTGTATCGAGGTACTTCTGACGCTTCTCCGCAGAGCTGTCCATGTTTGCTTCAAAGGCTTCGGCATACGCCCTGATCGAAGCTATCGGAGTTTTGATGTCATGCGACAGTGTTGCTATGACAGTCTTGTTGTTCTCGATGGCATTTTTCTCCGCAGTCCTTGACTTGATTATCTCGCGGCGCATATTATCGAAGGCCCAGGTGAAATCTCCGAAAAAGTTTTCCCTGTCCATTTTGAGGGTTTTTTCGAGATTGCCCTTGGCAACCGACTCGGCATATTCCGTCATATCTTCAAAAGGATGAACGATCCTTGAATAAATAAATATCATGAAAATGACGACGGCCATGATACAGATTATAACGGGAATTACTATCGCAAGAACTCTCTTTTCTGTTTCCTTTTTTCCTGTGTCATTCTTTACGACGTCCTCCGCGGGAGTCTTTCCGGCCAGCTCGTCAAGCGCCGACTCGGCACCCGCACTGTCTCCGGACTTTATCAGCTGTTTGATCTCATTTACACTGACTGTAAAATTCTTTTCCTGCTCGGCACGTTTCTCCTGCTCCTTTCGAAGCGCACCGAGAAAGAACAGCGCTACAGCAGCCATGACAAGAGCGAAAAAACAAACATATAAGATTATCTTCTTCCTACTGTTCATATATTCTCCCGAAAATGAGTTCAAACCTCAAGCATATATCCAACTTTAAATACCGTCTTTATATATTCCGGATTTGATGCGTCCTCCTCCAGCTTTTCTCTCAGCCATCTGATATGTACCGTAAGTGTCGAGGCATCAACCTCGCTGAATGCGCCCCACACTTCGGAGATGAGACGGTCCTTCTCAACCGCAGTATTTATATTCTTACAAAGATATGCCAGAAGATCAAACTCCTTAAGCGAGAGCGAAACCGGCTTTCCTGCTTTTGTGACCGTCCTCGAGGAAAGATTTACAACAACATCCCCGAACCGAATCATTTCCTCCTTCTCACTAAAACCATATGTTCTTCTTATCAGCGCATTTACCCGCGCAAGAAGCTCCTTCATCGAATAAGGCTTCGGCAGATAATCGTCGCCGCCCTTTTCAAAGCCGCTCACTCTGTCATCCTCGCTGGTCCTCGCGCTCGCGAAGATGACCGGCACGGTGGAAACGCGCCTCAGCTCCTCGCAGATCGTGAAGCCGTCCCCGTCCGGGAGATTGATATCGAGAAGGATCAGGTCATACTTCCTATCCGTCAGCACCCCAAATGCCTCGTCCACGGAAAATGCCTGCTCCACATTATAGTCATAATCCTCGAGCATGTCCTTTATTATATCGGACAGCGCCCTGTCGTCATCGATGATCAGAATCGTCCTGTTCATTCATCCCTCCAAAATGTGAAAAAACTGTGAAGGGGGTCTGACCCCATTCACAGAATTGTCACAATATCAGCCAAGATCGAGAAGCACGATTACATCCGGCTCGGCAAGGAAATACCACTTTCCGCCCGACTTGTAGACGTACCTTGTGAGTGTTCCGGAATCTTCCTTCTCACCCTCGAAATTAATCTTCACTGTAAAGTTCACTTTGGAAATGGCTTTCACCCCGGGATCGAATCCATATATACTCTTTACGGTCTCGTTCATTTTGTCGGCATATTCCTTATCCAGCTTTTCAAGTGCAGTCACCTCCACATCGCCGTAGGTTGCACCCGACTGGAATTCATATGCTACATCGATCGCAGCATCCATACCGATCTTTGCCTCGGTATTATCGTAATTATCCTGCCACTTCTTTGTATAACAGGTGTTCCTGTAAAGATCCTTATCCTCACTGCTTATCGCTGTATAGTAAGCTGCAACTGCCTTATCACGGGAAATGTGTCCCGGCGTCAAAAAGATGAAGAAGGCAGCAAGCCCGCCCAGCAAAAGCAATATGATCACCAATATAATTATCGGTAATATTTTAACCTTACCCCGATTATTCATACTTGTTCCTTTCATGATTCCCAAAACGTGACAAACTGATCTGAACTGTTTGTCACATTTTGTTCATTACGTCTTCATAGAGGTAGTTTCCCTCGGTATCTATGATGACTACCACAGGCAGATCCTCTACCGTAAGCTTTCTTATGGCTTCGGTTCCGAGATCATCATATGCAATGACCTCCGACTTTATTATCCTCTTCGAAAGAAGAGCTCCGAGTCCGCCGATAGCGGCACAGTAGACTGCTCCGTTTTTCACGATGGCTTCGACTACCTCGGGACTTCTCTTTCCTTTTCCGATCATCCCCTTCAGTCCCTTTTCGAGAAGAAGCGGAGTATATTTATCCATTCTGCTCGAGGTTGTCGGTCCCGCGGAACCAATCACCTGACCGGGTCTAGCCGGCGTCGGGCCGAGATAGTATACAAAGCTTCCGTCTATATCATAAGGGAGCTCGCCTCCCTCATTTAAGGTATCGTACATTCTCTTATGCGCTGCATCACGGGCTGTATAGATCGTGCCCGAGAGGTAGAGCATGTCGCCCGCACGAAGCTCGCGGAGCGTTTCATTATCTGTTGGTATAGTTAAATGTTTTTCCATGGTTAAATCTCTATAGTCTTGTGTCTATCAACATGGCAGCACATGTTTACTGCCACGGGAAGGCCTGCGATATGTGTCGGATAGGTTTCGATATTTACGGCAAGGGCGGTGGTGCTTCCTCCGAGTCCGGCCGGTCCTATGCCAAGCGAATTTATCTTTTCAAGAAGCTCCTCTTCAAGAGCAGCTATATGTGGAAATGGGTTCCTGCTTCCGGGTTCTCTTGTAAGTGCTTTCTTTGCAAGCTTTGCAACCAGCTCGAAATCTCCGCCGATTCCGACTCCGATAACAAAAGGAGGACAGGCATTGGGGCCTGCATTCTTTGCTGCATCTATAACGACCTCTTTAACACCCTCGACTCCGTCGGCCGGCTTAAGCATTTTCAGAACACTCATGTTCTCGCTGCCGAAGCCCTTCGGAGTAATAGTTATCTTAAGACCGTCACCCGGCACGATATCATAATGAATGATCGCCGGAGTATTATCCTTTGTATTCTCTCTTATAAGCGGATCGCCCACAACGGACTTTCTGAGATAACCCTCAGTGTAACCGCGCTTTACTCCATCATTGATGGCTGCACTTAAATCACCGCCGGTTATATGAACGTCCTGTCCGAGCTCTACAAAAAAAACAGCCATTCCCGTATCCTGACATATGGGAATCCGGTCCTCCTTTGCAATCTGCATATTTTCGATCAGCTGATCGATTATGCTCCTTGCAAGGGGACTTTCTTCTGTTTCTTTTGCCGCGGCAATCTTACTCTGCATCTCGGGCGAAAGCACAAGGTTCGCGTCGATGCAGAGATTTCTTACCGCATCCGATATGGTTTTTACATCAATCTCTCTCATTAGCCCAGGAAATCTTCTCTTTCGTTTTTATGTCTTCTGTATAATCTGAAGTTATTGATCTTTACTGCGATGTAGAAGACAAAAAGTATCACAACTATGACTGCCAACCAGTAAATGATGGCAATCAGGATATTCTCTACGGCTCCTGTGTTGGAGAGCTGGTCGATATTGTTTCTCAGGTCTTCCATATTATCTTCCTTTTACTCGGTTTCTTCGTTTTCCGTATTCTCGGCAATTTCTTCAGTTACTTCATCAACTGCCTCTTCGGTGCTTTCATTCTCCGATACTTCATCAACAACTTCAGCACCTTCATCTGTAACCTCACCGCCTTCATCCGCGGTCACCTTCTCGGTCTGACGGACCTTCGCGATCTGTGCGACCACAACGCCTTCCTTGAGGTTGATGAGCTTAACGCCCGAAGTAACTCTTCCGTAGGTTGATATCTCGTCACATCTCAGCTGGATGATTATTCCTTCGTTGGTGATGAGCATGATCTCATGATCTGAATTAACTGCCTTTACACCGACTACATTTCCGGTCTTCTCAGTGATCTTGTAGCACTTAAGACCCTTACCGCCACGTCTCTGTACGTGGAAGTCCTCGATATTGGTACGTTTACCCATACCATTTTCGGTAACGATGAGCAGCTGGCTGCCCTGGGTATTCATCTGCATACCCACAACTTCGTCACCCTGATCTATATTCATACCGATAACTCCGATGGAGTTACGGCCGGTGCTTCTTATATCGGTATCCTTGAAGCGGATGCACATTCCGTTTCGGGTTACCATGAAAATGTCTCGCTTATTGTCAGTTGTCTTAACCTCAATCAGCTCATCGTCATCTCTAAGACTGATTCCGATGATACCTGTCTTACGGATATTCTTGAAGTCCATCTGAGGAGTCTTCTTGATGATACCCTTCTTGGTTACCATGATGAAGTACTTATTCTCAGTGAAATCCCTGATCGGAACAACTGCCGATACATGCTCATCCGATTCGAGCTGGAGCAGATTGACCATCGCAACTCCACGCGCGGTCCTTCCGGCCTCCGGGATCTGATAAGTCTTCAGCTTGAATGCACGTCCCTTATTCGTAAAGAACATGATGCTGTTAAGAGTCGTCGTCATCAGAAGATCTTCGATAAAGTCGTCTTCGATCGTCTGGATTCCTCTGATTCCCTTTCCGCCCCTGTTCTGAGCATGGAAATTATCCACTGACATTCTCTTAATATATCCGAAATGAGTCATTGTAAGTACAGCAGGCTCATCATCTATAAGATCCTCATCCGTGAAATCATCCACAGCCTGACCGATCCTCGTTCTTCTGTCATCACCGTACTTATCAGCTATAAGCTGGATCTCATCTCTTATTACGGAAAGAAGCATTTTCTCATCGGCAAGAATGCTCTTGAAATATGCTATCTTTTCCTGAAGTTCTTTATATTCTGCCTCCAGCTTATCTCTTTCGAGACCTGTGAGTGCACGAAGACGCATGTCTACGATCGCCTGTGCCTGAGCATCTGTGAGATCAAATCTCTCCATCAGCTTTTCTTTAGCTTCGTTGACATTTGCGGCTGCTCTTATCATCTTGATGACTTCATCGATATTGTCGATTGCGATAAGCAGACCTTCAACGATATGAGCTCTCTTCTCAGCTGCAGCAAGTTCGAACTTGGTTCTTCTTGTAACAACATCCTCCTGATGACGGATGTAATACTTAAGCATATCTGGAAGTGAAAGAACTCTCGGCTGGTTATCAACAAGTGCAAGCATGTTTACGCCAAATGTGTCCTCGAGCTGTGTATGCTTGTAGAGATTATTCAGCAGAAGGTTAGCATTTACATCATGACGGAGCTCAATGACGATCCTCATTCCCTCACGGGATGACTCATCTCTTAAGTCTGTGATTCCATCTACTCTCTTTGTCTTTACAAGGTCAGCGATCTTCTGGATAAGAAGTGCTTTGTTGACCATGTAAGGGATCTCGGTGATAACTATCCTCTGCTTACCCTTGGCCATAGGCTCGATCTCGGAGATTGCTCTAACCTTGATCTTACCACGTCCGGTCCTGTAGGCTTCCTCTATTCCTCTTCTACCGAGGATTTCTGCTCCTGTCGGGAAGTCGGGACCCTGAACGATCTCCATCAGCTCCTCGATAGAAGTTGTCTTATCTTCGATACGGTTATCGATCATTCTTACAACCGCACCTATAACTTCTCTTAAGTTATGAGGCGGGATATTTGTAGCCATACCAACTGCGATACCGGTTGTACCGTTAACGAGAAGGTTCGGATAACGTGAAGGAAGAACTACCGGTTCCTTCTCGGTCTCGTCAAAGTTAGGTATGAAATCAACGGTATCCTTATTGATGTCCGCAAGCATTTCCATGGAAATCTTTGTAAGACGTGCCTCTGTATAACGCATAGCAGCTGCGCCGTCTCCATCCATGGAGCCGAAGTTACCGTGTCCGTCAACCAGTGGATATCTTGTATTCCATGGCTGAGCAAGCTTAACCAGTGCATCATAAATTGAGCTGTCGCCGTGAGGATGGTATTTACCCATCGTATCACCGACGATACGGGCACATTTACGGTGCGGCTTATCGGGACCGTTATTAAGTTCTATCATCGAAAAGAGAATTCTTCTCTGAACAGGCTTAAGTCCGTCTCTTACATCCGGAAGTGCACGGGATGCTATAACAGACATAGCGTAGTCTATGTAGGAATTCTCCATCGTTTTCTTAAGATCGACTTCTTTCACGTCGTCATGAATCTTGTCAAATGTGTTGTCGTCCGACATCATTATTCTCCTAAATAATTAAATATCTAAATTCTTTACAAACTTTGCATTCTCTTCAATGAACTTCTTACGAGGCTCTACATTATCACCCATAAGAACGTTAAATGTAAGATCAACCTCAGTCTCGTCTTCACCGTCGATGGCAACCTTGAGAAGGATTCTCTTCTCGGGATCCATTGTTGTATCCCAGAGCTGATCTGCATCCATCTCACCAAGACCTTTGTAACGCTGAACTTTATTGTTCTGATCACGTCCGACCTCTTCGATAATCGAAGACAGTTCATCATCACTATATGCATACCAGAATTTCTTATTCTTCTCGAGTCTGTAAAGAGGCGGCTGAGCCAGATATACATGACCCTGACGGATAAGCTCCGGCATAAATCTGTAGAAGAATGTAAGGAGGAGCGTTGCTATATGAGCACCGTCCACGTCGGCATCCGTCATGATTATGATCTTGTCATAACGAAGCTTCTCAATATCAAAGTTCTCATGAATACCTGTTCCGAAAGCAGTGATCATAGCCTGGATCTCTTTATTCTCCATGATGTGATCGATACGTGCCTTCTCAACATTGAGGATCTTACCCCTCAGAGGAAGTATAGCCTGGGTAGCTCTGTTTCTTGCCGTCTTGGCGGAGCCGCCGGCGGAATCTCCCTCGACTATGTAGATCTCACAGTTCTTCGGATCCTTGTCGGAACAATCCGCAAGCTTTCCGGGAAGCGACATACCCTCAGTCAGGTTATTCTTTCTTGCAACATCTCTTGCTTTTCTTGCAGCGATACGTGCTCGCTGTGCAGTGATGGCTTTATCAACGATAGTTCTTGCAACCGATGGTGTCTGCTCGAGGAAATAAACCAGCTGCTCATTCATGATCGATTCAACTGCGGTCCTGGCCGGCGCATTTCCAAGCTTCTGCTTAGTCTGACCTTCGAACTGGGGATCCTCGATCTTGACACTGATGATCGCGGTAAGACCTTCTCTTAAATCCTCTCCGGAAAGATTATCATCCTTCTCCTTGAGCATCTTGGTATTACGCGCATAATCATTGAAGACCTTTGTGATAGCTGCTCTGAAACCGGTAAGATGCATACCACCTTCGGGAGTAACTATGTTATTAACAAAGCTGTATACATTTTCGTTATATGAATTGTTGTGCTGGAGAGCAACCTCTACATAGATCCCGTCTCTCTCTCCCTCACAATAGATAACGTTGTTATATATAGGAGTCTTATGCTTATTCAGATACTGAACGAATTCCTTAATACCGCCCTCATAATGGAAGGTCTCTGTCTTAGGCTCCCACTCATCGAATCTCTCTTTGAAATCCTTATCGTCTTCGCCCTCTTCCTGAACAGGCTTTCTTAAGTCGGTGATTGAAATCTTAAGACCCTTTGTAAGAAATGCCGTCTCACGGAGTCTGACTCTTAAGGTATTATAATCATAGATAAGATCATCAAATATCGTCCCGTCCGGTTTAAATGTAACCTTTGTTCCGGTATTCTCACTCTCACCTATAACCTTAAGATCATAACAGATATTTCCACGCTCATATCTCTGCTTATAAACCTTTCCTTCACGGGAAACCTCAACCTCGAGCCAGTCGGAAAGAGCATTAACAACAGATGAACCAACACCGTGAAGTCCGCCGGAAACCTTGTATCCGCCACCGCCGAACTTTCCTCCGGCATGGAGCACTGTAAATACAACCTCAACAGCGGGACGTCCGGCCTTGGCCTGAATACCAACAGGTATTCCACGTCCATTATCTATGACAGTTATGGAATTATCTTCATTGATAAAGACCTCTATCTCAGAACAAAAACCTGCAAGAGCCTCATCAACTGCATTATCAACAATCTCATATACAAGATGATGAAGACCTCTCGTAGAGGTGCTGCCTATGTACATACCCGGTCTTTTACGTACTGCTTCGAGTCCCTCTAAGATCTGTATCTGGTCGGCACCATATTCAGTAATATTAGTCTGCTCTTCGCTCATTTTATACAATCCTTCCATCACTAATTTTGTATATCTTATCCACCGCCACTCTCTGACGGATAAAGTCATCATAGCCCGTACAGGTTATGATGGTCTGTATATCTCCGATCCCTTCAAGAAGCGAATCCCTTCTCTTTGAATCCAACTCCGACATAACATCATCCAGGAGCAGGATCGGATTATCATTTATTATCTTTTTAACCAGCTCGATCTCCGCAAGCTTTAACGAAAGCGCCGCGGTACGCTGCTGTCCCTGTGAACCGTAAACTCTGACGTCATTTCCATTGATATAGATTCCGAAATCGTCCCTGTGGGGACCAGTCATTGTAACGGTATTTTTGATATCCAGCTGCCTCTTATTCTTTAATACCTTTGCAAATGATTTCTCGTCGATATTCGGTTCATATTTTATTTCAATATCTTCCTTACCGGAAGTTATCTTCTGATGAATGTCGCGGATGATATCATTTATCATCTCTATAAAGTTTCTTCGCTCACTAATTATCGAGTTTCCGGTCTCAACCAGCTGATCATCCCACACATCAAGCGTATCCTCAGCCGATTTATCAAAATACATTCTCTTTAAGAGGCTGTTCCTCTGATCCAGGATCTTATTATACTTTAGAAGATTGCTGTAATAGATCCTGCTCAGCTGACATATCTCCATATCCATGAAGCGTCGTCTCTCGCCGGGACCATTCTTCACAACCGAAAGATCTTCGGGTGAAAACATGATAATATTGATCAGCCCGAACAGTTCGGTAGAACGCCTTATCGGAATAGAATCAATAGCCACACCCTTCGACTGATTCTTTCTGAGATGCATATCGATCCTGTGACCAACATCCTTCTTCTTAAGATTCAGCCTTATATGTGACTCTTCCTGCCCAAATCCGATAATCTCCTTATCCTTCGAACCTCTGTGCGACTTCGTCGTCGCAGCAAGATAAATAGCTTCAAGAATATTAGTCTTACCCTGGGCATTATCACCATACAAAATATTTATATGATCACTGAAATTAATATCTAAATTATTATAATTTCTGAAATTATTTAAGGCTAGTGACTCAATATACATGATCTACCTCATTTTATATTCACTACCTTACCATCGTACTCAAAGCTATCACCCGGAAAAAGCTTTCTGCCTCTTCTCGTATCGGTCTCACCATTAACCTTAACAAGACCATCCTGAATAATTATCTTGGCATCCAGCCCGGATCCAACCAGCCCGGCCTTCTTCATAGCCTGCCCTAACTTTATAAACTCTTCACCCTCACGGATTGATATATCCATTTATAAATCCTCTCAATTTACGATTCATTATGTGACAATTCTTCTCAGAGATGTTTTGTCACATTATCTGCAGCGTCCGTTTCTAATTCAGTAAG
Organism: Eubacterium sp.; assembly: GCA_017619835.1. Lineage (GTDB taxonomy): Bacteria > Bacillota > Clostridia > Lachnospirales > Lachnospiraceae > Eubacterium_Q. The sequence goes on along the minus strand of JAFZRN010000016.1, from coordinate 38,821 downwards.
CGCGGGAGGGCGCAATCCTGTTTCACTTCGGGTGCCTTCTCCGGCACTCGAAGGGGAACATGGTTGCGGTATACCCGCTTCAACTCACAGCTGCTCTTACACAACTTTAATTTCCAGCTGCCCCTACTCTATCTCTTAATATGCGTCAGGATTGATGTTGATCGGAAGAATTATGTACGTGAAGGTACCATCCGCATCCTTGATAAGACACGGACTCTTTGAATCCTTCATATAAATATTCACCTTATCATCATCAATAACTCTGAGAGCATCCATTATAAATGAAGGATTAAATCCGATTATGATCTCGCCGCCTTCTTTTTCAATCTCCATCTCTTCATTAAGAGATCCTATATTGGTATCAAGTCTGATATAAAGATTATTATCATTCTTAACACTTACGATGATCGGCTTCTTATCAGTTTCCTGGATAAGAAGAGATGCTCTGTCTATACAACCGATGAGCTCATTTCTATTAGCCTTGATCATAAGATCAGTATCCATTGTAAGCATATGAGCTATCTTGAAATATTCACCTTCGATAAGTCTTGAAACAACTCTTGTTCTGTCAAATTCAAAACTGAGATTTCTGTCTGCAAAATAAAGAGTAACCTCTTCCTCGGAATCTCCGCTTATGATCTTACTAACTTCCTGAAGAGTCTTTCCGGGAACAACTGCTGTTACATCAGAATTCTCACCCTTAAGTCCTACTTTTCTCATTGATATTCTGTGACCATCAAGTGATACAACCGAAAGCTCATTATTCTTAACTTCGAAAAGCTCACCACTCATAAGCTTTGAATTTTCATTATCCGAAACAGAAAATATTGTCTGTCTTATAATATCCTTAAGACCAAGCTGTGAGATAACAATACTCTTTTCCTTATTAACAGATGTAAGCTCGGGAAATTCTTCACCTGTCCAGCATGGAATACTGAAGCGTGACTTCTCACAAACAATTGTTGTCTTATAATCAGAATTTGTTTCTATATCTATCTCACTATCCTGAAGCTTTCTTATAATATCTGAGAAAAGCTTGGCATTAAGTGCTATAACTCCTTCTTCCAGGATAGTACATTCGATAAATGTCTCGATTCCGAGAGTAAGATTGTTAGCAGTAAGCTTAAGCTCTCCACCCTTAGCCTCAAGAAGTATACATTCAAGGATTGGCTTTGTTGTCTTAGCAGCTACTGCCTTTGAGACAATACTTATTCCTGCCTGAAGGTTTGACTTTTTACATTTGATTCTCATAATTTTGTCCTTTCATATGCTCGCGCCTTTTACAATTATTATATAGATTAATTAGTAGTAATAGTAATAAGGGCTGTTGATTTGTTGAAATGTGCTTTCAAGCATTTATTTCAGTCACTTTCCGGTGTTTATTTTTTTACCGAAAATGTGTTGGATGACTTTTATTATTGTGGATTAAGTTTGTTTATGATGACATTTACGGAAGATTCAAAGGCTGAATCCTTCTTGATCTTTTCTTCTATTCTTTTAATACCGTTATAAACAGTGGCATGATCCTTTCCGCCTACTGTTTCTCCTATAGACTGAAGACTCTTGTCAGTCATATTACGGCATAGATACATAACAGTCTGACGTGCGATTGCAATGTCCTTACTTCTTTTTGTGGACTTAATGTCATTGATACTAACACTCATATGTTCAGAAACTGTTGATAATATCTTATCAGGAGTTACACTCATATCGGAGTCTTCCGAGATAAGGTCTTTAAGTGCGTCCTTTATAGTGTCCATTATCTCCTGCTTATATTCCTCATCATTCTTGTTATCATAGAAAAGGTTGATATTGTTGATTTTGAGATACATCTTAATGATATTAAGAGCACCTTCAAGCTGACGAACATTTGAATACAGGTTTTCAGCTATATAATTGAAAGCATATTCCGGAAGTCCGTTAAGTCCGAGCTTATCAGCTTTATTATGAAGTATTGCTACACGTGTCTCATAATCAGGAGCCTGGATATCGATTGGAACACCCCATTCAAAACGTGAACGAAGTCTTTCCTCTAAGTGTTTCATTTCCTTTGGCGGTCTATCGGATGAAAGAATTATCTGCTTCTTTTCTTCATATAAGAAGTTAAATGTGTTGAAGAATTCCTGCTGGGTTCTCTCTTTACCAATGATTTCCTGAATATCATCTATTATAAGTACATCTACCTGACGATATTTCTGGCGGAACTCTTCAGTCTTATTATTCTGGATAGCCGTAATGATATCGTTAGTGAATTTCTCCGATGAAGCATAGAGAACATTCATAGATGGATTATGCTGAAGTATAAAATGTGCTATTGACTGTATGAGATGTGTCTTACCAAGTCCGGAACCTCCATAAAGGAAAAGTGGATTAAGTGCATCCTGGCTCGGAAGATCGGCAACAGCAGTACAGGTTGCATAGGCATGCCTGTTACTTTCGCCGATGACGAAATTCTCAAATGTATAATTAGGATCAAGATTACTACGTTTAAGAGCAGCATAATAATCGGCGCTGTAAGGAGTATCTATAGATATAGATTCTTCAGAGCCTTCGTCCTCATTTACAATAAATTTATATTTTTCGTCGATGATAAGTTCAATGGATGAGTCATTAAAAAACTCTCTTATCGAGGAAAGAAGGAACATATCATATCCCTTATTGCGAAGATAATCTACTCCGTGCTTGCCTCTTTTCTCATCAACATAAAAATAGATAGTATTATCCTTGATATCATATATATTAAGAGGCTTGATCCATGTTTCGATTATTATTTTTGATACGTCATAATGTGTTTCTAGAATATTAAGTATCTGATCCCAGTTATTAATAATCTGTTCTTTCATTTTTTATCTCCTACAGGGCAAAATAACACTTCTATATTCTACTACAAAGTGATGTTTTTCACAAGTTTTTAGAGCCCGCATAAACAGTAAATTATGTAAATTTACGGACCGAAAATTGTGAATTGTAACATTTTAAAAAAATCAATAAATAAGTCAAATTTCAAATTTATCACACAGAAATGAACAGAAAATACGCAAGTTATCAACAAAATATTAACAAAATGTTGAAAACTTATGTTAACGAAAATTTTTTTTGTTAATAAGTAATAGCCCGAAAAGGCTTATTTTACTTGACTTTTAGGGCCTATAAAAATATAATATTGTAGATTTGCCCTTAGAGCAAAAATATAATGAGAAAGGAAGTATACAGTTATGAAAATGACATTTCAGCCTAAGAAAAGACAGAGGTCTAAGGTTCACGGCTTCAGAAAGAGAATGAGTACAGCTAACGGACGTAAGGTTCTTTCAGCAAGACGTGCAAAGGGCAGAAAAGCTCTCACAGTGTAAGTGATTTATGAAAAATATCAATTCACTTAAGAATTACAGAGATTTTAGCCAGGTGTATAACCACAGAGAATCGTCGGCTAACAAATATCTTGTGATGTACATCAGACCAAACGACCGGATGTACAGTAGAATTGGAATCTCTGTAAGTAAGAAGGTCGGTAATAGTGTTGTTAGACACAGGATAACTCGTCTCATAAGAGAAAGCTATCGTCTTAATAAAGAAAGTATAAAATCAGGCTACGATATAGTTGTGGTAGCAAGAAATACGGCAAAGGGAAAGAACTTTCACGAAATAGAAAGCGCTTTCCTGCATTTATGTCGTATATCGAAGATAGCTTTGTAGAGTTTCTACCTATTAATAATGTGTTATGAAAAAGATTTGTATTGCTATTATCAAATTCTACAGAAAACATTTGTCTAATTTAAAAGGACATGGAACCTGTATATTCTATCCAACCTGCTCTGAATATGCTATTCAGGCTTATGAAAAGTATGGATTTGTAAGGGGTACTCTGCTTTCGGTATGGAGGATACTGAGATGTAACCCTTTTAATAAGGGCGGATATGATCCGGTTCCATAGAGGAGTTCGTAATGATCTTAACACAGAACACTGGCATTATCATGGGTCCGGTAACCTGGTTACTGGGCAAGATTTTTAATGCTATCTATATTTTATTTAACGGAATGGGTGTTGAATCAATCGCTCTCAGTATAGTTATATTTACTATAGTAACAAGATTAATTCTGTTCCCATTCAATCTGAAACAGACAAAATCGTCTAAGGTTCAACAGTATCTTCGTCCTGAGTTTAATAAGATCACAAAGAAGTATAAGGGTAAGAAAGATCAGGACTCTATGCTTGCCCAGCAGAAAGAAACAAAAGAGCTTCAGGAAAAATATGGTATTAAGATGACCCAGGGTTGTCTTACTTCACTTCTTCAGTTCCCCATATTTATCGGACTTTATAATGTTATCCAGAATATCCCATCATATGTTCCGAAGATCCATGCACTTTATGAGCCTATAGCTACTGCTATCTCAAAGACTAATGGTGCATATGAAATACTGAATACATTTATAGCTGATAATAAGATAACAAGAATTGCATCAAAACTTTCAGAGTTTAATATTGCAACTAATTTCGGAACCGATGAAGGTAAAAAGATTTTTGAGCAGATCATAGACATCATTTTCAAATGTAATGATGATCTTTTTGCAAAGCTTTCACAGGCATTCAGTGCTAATCCTGATGTAGCAACAGCTATCGCAAATAATCAGGAAGCAATCAGCAGAGTTAACAATTTTATATTCGGAATCAACCTGACAGAGGCACCGGGACTCAGACTTACACCGGCTTTGATCATACCGATCGCTTCATTTGTATGTCAGCTTCTTGCTATGCTTGTTACACCTATGGGTGAGACAGGTGATCCTCAGCAGGATGCTCAGATGAAGTCAATGAAGAGAACTATGTACTTCATGCCTATCATGTCATTTGCGGTTACAGTAAGTGCACCTGCAGGTCTTGGTATCTATTGGGCAACTTCTGCTCTTTTAAGTTTCCTTATCACAGTTGGTACTAATTTCTATTATAACCATGTTGATATGGAGAAGATTGTCGAGGCTCAGAGACTTAAGGCTGAGAAGGAAGTTGCAAAGAGAAAGGCCAGCGGTAAGAAGACTCTTTCAGAGCGTTTCATGGAAGCAGCTACGGGACAGGCTCCTCAGGAAGACAGATCCCCTGCATCTAAAAATATGACTCTTAACAAATACGGTAATATGAACCTTAAGAATTATGATGGCGACAGCGCCACAGAAAGTGATGAATCATCTGCCGGTGAGGAATCATTTGAAACAGACAACAGTAAGAAACCTAGGAAGGGTTCACTTGCAGACAGAGCAAATGCAGTGAAGCGCTTCAACGATTCGGGGGTATAAGAAAGAATGGAATTTAGAGAATTTAGCGGCAAGACCGTAGAAGATGCCATAATAGAGGCAGCAACCACACTTGGAATCGCAAGCTCAGAGCTTGATATAGAAGTAGTTAGTAAGGGTACATCAGGATTTCTCGGAATCGGATCAAAGCCCGCAGTAATCAAGGCAAAGGCTAAGAAGGAAGTTAAGGATGATATCGATGATATCCTTGCTACAGCTAAGAAGCCTTCAAGAAATGGAAGAAAGTCTTCAGGAGCTAAGAAGCCTGCTTCAAAGCCGGCACCTAAGAAGGAAGAAGAAACAAAGAAGAATGATAAGAAGGATGATCAGCCTGAATTTACAGAAGATGTAAAGCAGGAAGAGAAAGCCTTTGAAGAGAAGAAGGAAGAAGAGAATCTTCAGCCTGCAGAGATTGATGATTCTATCATCGATGAGACAAAGCAATATCTTGAGAAGCTCTTCGCAGCTATGGAGCTTGAAGCAAGTATTGAAGTAGCTCTTGATAAGATGACAAGAACAATGAGCATCGATGTTGAAGGTCCCGAGATGGGAGTTATCATCGGAAAGCGCGGACAGACACTTGATTCACTTCAGTATCTTATCAGCCTCTTCGTAAACAAGAAGTGTGATACTTATATAAGAGTAAAGCTTGATACAGAGAATTATCGTGAGAGACGTAGAGAGACACTTGAGAATCTTGCCAAGAACATCGCTTTCAAGGTTAAGAGATCAAGAAGATCATTCTCACTTGAGCCGATGAATCCATATGAGAGAAGAATCATCCACTCAACTCTCCAGAACGACAGATTCGTAACAACCAAGTCAGAAGGCGAAGAGCCATATCGTAAGGTTGTGATCTATCCGAAGAAAAACGGTAATCGCTAATTAAATAACAAATTAAAAATCAAAATGAGTAAATAGGGAATGTTCCTATTTACTCATTTTTGTTATAATGACATTAGTGTCAAAAGTCATTATCTCCAGGGGAAGGGGGTGTACCATGAAGAAAAAAGTCATAGCGGCAGGGCATATCTGCATTGATATTACTCCGACTATAGTTTCCAGGGAAGTGGATAAGATTCAGGATATCATGATCCCCGGAAGTCTTGTAAATGTCAAGGACGCGGATATTCATACAGGCGGATCCGTTGCCAATACCGGACTTGCGATGAAGCTTCTGGGAAATGACGTCGCGCTCTTGGGAAAGATCGGAAATGATGCTTTCGGCGATATGGTTTATTCAATCGTTGACAGCTACGGTGGTGCTGACGGCCTTATAAGAAAAGATGGCGAAAGCACTTCTTATTCTGTTGTTCTTGCGGTTCCCGGAATCGACAGGATATTTCTTCATAATCCCGGAGCCAACGATACTTTTTCGGCAGATGATATAAGCAGTGAAATGCTTGAAGGTACTGCTCTTTTCCACTTCGGCTACCCCACTCTTATGAAGAAAATGTATGAGAATAACGGAAATGAGCTGGTAAGACTTTTCCGAATCGTAAAGGAATGCGGTGCGGCTACTTCTCTTGATCTGGCTGCAATAAATCCCGATTCTGATGCCGGACGGATTAATTGGGAGATTATCCTTGAGAAAGTTCTTCCTTATACAGATATATTCGTGCCGAGTATTGAGGAGCTGATGTTCATGCTCGACAGGGAGAAATTCGATGAGAGCCGAAGGAAGGCAGGAGTCGGAGATTTCTGTGAAGTACTTGATATCGAAAAAGATATAATCCCGATCGCAGATAGATGTAAGCAGATGGGTGCGAAGATCGTGCTTATCAAATGTGGCGTTCCGGGAATGTATCTCAGCACGCGTGGTAAAGAGGAATTAAGTAGATTGCCGGATAGTATTGGCTTAGATACTGGGGCGTGGGAAGACATTTCCATTTTTGAAAAGAGCTATATGGTTGACAAGGTTATATCGGGTACCGGAGCGGGTGATACGAGTATCGCGGCATTTCTCACTGCTATCCTTTCGGGTTATGGTCCGGAGGATTGTATGCATTTTGCGACTGCCGAGGGAGCCTCGTGTGTTACTGCGTATGATGCGCTCGGAGGAATCAGGACTCTGGATGAGCTAAAGGTTATGATAGATTCCGGTTGGGAAAAAATGAAAGGTTAAGGTGACTTAAATGTTAGTAACACTTAAAGATATACTTAAAGAAGCCGAGGAAAGAAAGATAGCAGTCGGTGCATTTAACTGTCCGAATCTCGAATCACTTGAAGCGATAATCCAGGCTGCAGAAGAATTAAAGCTTCCCGTAATACTCCAGTTTGCACAGTGTCATGAACCATGGATCCCGCTTTCACTGATAGGACCAGTAATGGTCGAAGCTGCTAAAAAATCTTCGGTCCCCATATGCGTACATCTTGATCACGGCGAGACGCTCGAGTATCTCCAGGTGGCTCTTGATATCGGATTTACAGGGATAATGTATGACGGATCCACTCTTTCATATGAAGAGAATACCGCGAATACGATCAAAGCAGTTGAGATGGCTCGAAAGACCGGTGCCTCAGTTGAAGCAGAGCTTGGTTCCATGGGAAGAAGAGAATCCGGTTCGGGAGACGGAAGCGGCGAGGATGATGAAACAAAGATTTATACAGATCCTCTTCTTGCTAAAAAGTTCGTTGAGGAAACAGGAATTGATGCACTTGCCTGTTCATTCGGAACAACTCACGGAATATATCTAAAGAAACCGAGACTTGATTTTGATGTAGTAAGAAATGTAAGGAAAGAAACCGGTGATCTTCCTGTTGTAATGCATGGCGGTTCCGGAGTATCTGCTGAAGACTTCAGAAAATGCATCGAAGCAGGAGTCAGAAAGATCAATTACTTTACATATATGGATAAAGCAGGCGGAAATTCAGCAGCAGAATATCTTAATGGTTTAAAAGAAGGAGAACCGATATTCTTCTCTTCCATCTCAATGGCGGCAAGAGAAGCAATGAAGGAAGATATAACGAGAGCGATGAAGGTTTTCGCAGGTATAGATGAATGAAAAACATTAAGGTTATAAATAGAGACATGCTGAAATATATGGCATTGATACTGATGGGTGTCGGCCATATGCTCTCCTTTACGGGAATAGAGCATTATAAGTTTCTTCCACGTCCGATCTTCCTTTTTGTATATTACGGACAATTCTTTGCACCTCCGGTATTCTTCTTTTTTATATCAGAGGGCTTTGTTTATACCAGGTCAAGAAAGAATTATGCGATAAGGTTAGGTGTAATTGCGCTGATTACTCAGATTCCATATTATCTTTGTGAGTTTACAGGTGAACCTGTATGGACAATGCTTACTAACTGGAACGTAATGGCCAGTCTTTTTGCGGGACTGATGGTTCTTATTGTATGGGAAAGTAAATGGAAGTTAGCGGTTCGGATCATAGTTATGCTTTTGATCACAGCAGTGACTTATCTGCTGACATTTGAATGGATGGTATTTGCACCTGTCGCAATCTTCACTATGTATATACTTAGGGAGAAACCGATAGAAAGGCTGGCTGCTTTTTTCATTCTTATGGTGATCCATCAATTTATATGTAATGGCTTTTCGTTTTATTTTTCAATAGGTTCAGCCAGATATCTGATCGCTGAAATGGCTGCGATGCTTGTGATCACATTTTTCTACAACGGTGAAAAGGGACATTTCCCAACATTTTCAAAATGGGTTTTCTATGTGTTCTATCCGGTTCACTTTCTGGCAGCATATCTGATTAATATATTTGTATTTAAGTAAGGAAATGATATGGAAGAATTTACAGAAAAAGTAAAACAGTTTTTCTCTGAATTCGGAGAGGGAAAACCAATGGTCCTCTCTACTACAGATAATGAAACCGTGTCATCACGAATGATGAGCGTTATTCAGATGAACGGAAAATTCTATTTTCAGACTGACATTACGATGAGAAAGTGTCAGCAGATAAATGCGAATAGTCATGTCGCTTTATGTATTGATAATATTCAGGTTGAAGGAATCTGCAAAAACTTAGGACATCCTTCGGAGAATGCCGAGTTTTCCGAGCTCTTCGAAAAATGTTATAAAGGTTCTTACGATACATATTCGTCCCTTGAAAATGAAAGAGTATATGAGGTTATACCGACTTATATTGAGCGATGGATATATAAAGATAAGGTTCCGTATATCGAAACATATGATCTTGAAAATGAGTTTTATTCTTTTAAAGAATACATACCCCTATGATAAATAATAAACGGAGGAATTATTATGAAGAAAACAGTTTTGAAAACAGGAGTTATTGTAGCATTAATGACGCTGACATTATCTATGTTCAGTGGTTGTGGAAAAGAAAGATCAGAAGGTCCGTCTGATTCTGCACTTTCAGGAGAAACTAATACGATTGATTCTGAAGAAGATACGAAAGCGGAAACAACTGAAGCTACAACAGAAGAAAAAATCGAGGATGTGACAGAAGTTGTAACTGCAGAGGATGTGGTTGAGAATGATGATCCGGTTGAATCTGAAGCCGACATAGCTCCAAGTGAAGAAATAGTGAACGATGAAAACAAGATCACTGACCAGGAAGCACTTACTGCAATTGAAAATTATTGTTATAAAACCAATCCTGATCTTGAGGGAATAGTAAAAGAAGGTGAATATCAGGTTGGCTGGGAACTTGAAACCAGTGATGAAGATACAATAGTTGTTTTATACAGATCATATACCGGAGCTGAGGTTCGTTATCATATCGATCCGATCTCAGGAGATACATATGTAACTGAGTATGTTCCCGGAATAACCGAAAACGAAGAAGAAACAGAAGAAAGATTTAATATAAGAGACTATATCCTGCAAGATTAAAAGAAAAGGCACTTTTTGTCAGGAAGTTGAGAGGATCATTAAAAATGTTACCGACCATAGATGAAGCATTAAATGAATTGAAGATTGCAGGAGAAATGAATCCGGGTCCCTGGACAAAGCATTCTGAAAATGTCGGAATTGCAGCGAAAAACATTGCGCATTTAATAGACGGACTTGATGAAGAAAAAGCCTATATCTTAGGCTTGATGCATGATATAGGTCGTCGGGTTGGTATTGTTGATATTCCCACACATGTATATGAAGGCTACAAGTATTGCATGGAAAAGGGTTGGGATGAGGCAGCCAGAATATGCATGACACATTCTTATCTGTTAATGAAGGATGAGTTTAATTATGAACCGGCCTTTGAACATGAAAAAGCAATTAAGAATTATATCCTGAATTGTGAAGCGGATGATTATGACAGATTGATCCAGCTTTGCGATGCCCTTGCAGTAGATTATGGTTTTGTAATTCTTGAAAAACGTTTTGTAGATGTGACTCGTCGCTACGGTATCATGGAAGGATATATAAAAGGCTGGGAAGTTGCTTTTGATATAAAGGAAGATTTCGAAAAAAGAATGGGATGCTCCATCTATGATGTTTTACCTGATATCGGAAGAACAACTCTTTTAACTCCTAAGCCATGGAAACCATTAAACAAATAACAAAAAAGTTTCGACTCTAAAGTGAAGGAGTCGAAACTTTTTTTCTGCTTCTTACAGACCGAAAGCAAAAATTGCTGCAACATATAATGCAATCACAATCACCGGTGCAATTATATCCAGAATCCCAAGGATCTTTACTGCCTTATCTCCTTTAGCGAGTTTGCGTCCGATAAAGAAAAATATAAATCCAAGAAATGCAATAAATGTGGTTACGTTGATTATCCACTTTACAGCAATAGATTCAATAGATGAAAAGATCAGCCCAAAGGAAATTGCAAGTGAAACGAGTGGTATAAGTTCCAGTATGATTGCAATAGTTTTTTTGTTATTCTTTTCCATTAACAGCCTCCTTTTCATTAAGTTTGGATCTTGAATAACTTATGATCATCATATTAATCTTATGACCAAGTCCCGAGAACTTCTTCTCATACTCGGTCATGATGTTACCTTCATTATATTCGGAATTGTGGAGATCTCTGGTCATTGCGAGGATATCCCATCCGGATTCCTCGGCGGATTCGATCGAAAAATCAAACAGGTCATTATTATCTGTTTTAAAAGTTACTCTTCCGCTTTCCTTCATTATATTAGTATACCTTTTCAGAAATCTCGAGGAGGTAAGCCTTCTTTTAGCATTCCTGTCCTTTGGCCAGGGATCCGAAAAGTTCAGATATATATTATCAACTTCGTTCCTATCAAAGACGTTCTCAATATATTCCGCATCCATTCTGATAAAAGTAAGATTGGTAAGATCACTCTTCTCTTCTCTTTTTTCAAGAGCTCTGAGCAGAACACTCGAATACTTCTCTATTCCGATAAAATTGATATCCGGATTTCTTTCGGCGCATTCCATGATAAATATGCCCTTGCCCATTCCGATTTCTATATGTATAGGATTATCATTTTTGAAGAATTCATGCCACTTTCCTTTCATGCTCTCTTCATCATGTACAACAAATGGGCTGGCAGCTATAGCTTCACGTGATCCCGGTATATTCCTAAGTCTCATATAAGTATCTCCTTTTCTAACTTAAAAGAGTATATCCCTTAGGCATCAGAATGTCAAAGTATGTTACTGTGAAAACCAACAAAATACTTGTGTATTTTACAAAAAAGTAGGATAATTATGTGGTCTATGGGCATTACTATTCACAGTAGATCAGAATTATTAGGTAATCGGTGTGACTGCGAAGCAGACAATAGAGTACGAAGTACGAACATTCCGAATGGTTTTGTGGTTACTGTGAATAAATTAAACTAATTAGGATTCATAATTGATGAATATAAATAAAAGAATAATTACATATATATTAATAGTGTCGATCATCCTCTGCACTCTCCTGCCCTCCGGAACCTGTCAGGCCGCCGAAACACTCGGAGCTGTCAACATACCCGGAAACGCAAGTGCAACCGATGCCGACTTTGTTCCAAGCGATGCTCCCGAGATAAATGCCGAGTCTGCGATAGTAATGGATCTCGATACCGGAGACATCCTATATGAAAAGGCTGCATTTACAGAAAGATATCCGGCCAGTATTACAAAGGTTCTGACCTGTCTTCTTGCAGTTGAGAATGGAAATGTCAACGATACCATTACAGTATCCGAAGCAGTCATGGATCAGGTGGATAAAGAAAGCTCATATATCGGACTTGTCGAGGGTGAGCAGCTTACACTTCGAGATGCACTTTACGGTATGATGCTTAATTCCGGTAATGAGTGCGCTCTTGCAATTGCCGAATATATAGCGGGATCAACGTCAGCCTTTGCAGATATGATGAATGAAACTGCAAGAAAGCTGGGATGCAAGGCATCGCACTTTGTTAATCCAAACGGTATCCACAGTGAAGATCATTATACCTGTGCTTATGATATGGCTCTCATCGGAAGAGCTGCTTATCAGTATCCTGAATTTAAGAAGCTTATATCATCACAGAGCTATGAGATTCCCGAGACCAATATGAATGAAGCAAGATCTCTCTGGCAGGAGAACCGTCTTATATATAAAGGGAACGGCGAATATTATTATGAGTACTGTACAGGAGGAAAGACCGGCTTCACCCAGAACTCTCTTGCTACTCTCATATCCTTTGCCGAAAGAGACGGAAGACGTTTTGTTACAGTAGTATTAAAGTGTAATCCTACTACAGAATCTTATCTGGATACAATAAAGCTCGATGAGTTCTGTTTTAAGAACTATAAGTTATGTAAACCAATGTTTGGTTATGATATTAACCAGACAAATCGAGAAGATATCCTTATTTTGGATAACTTTTACAATGATCTCAATCATGACCTTGTCAAATATTATGTAAACCAGAACTATTCTTTCTATACAAGATCCTATATAGCGGATGACCAGATACTTAAAAGACTCAACTTTTATTCCGTTCCCAGGGATGGAGTTGCAGGAAGGATTGAGTTTGTATATAATGACGAGGTAATAGGAGAAACCGACATAACCACATATATTCCTACTATCTCTGCTACTTCTACAGATGCGTTGAAAAATAAAAAAGTGGTTGAGGAAGAACCGACATCAAAAGTTACCTATTATATATGGCTTGTGATCAAAACTTTGATCATACTCATAATAATCGTGTTACTTCTTATTATATATATAAAGATCCATAAGTGGAGTCTGATGCGCGAAACAAAACGTAATATCAGATATTACCCTTATAAGCGTGATGCACGAAGAAATAAGGAGTTGCAGAAAGAACTGCAGAAGCAGGAAGAACAAAGTAAACAAGAACAAACGAAAGATGGGAGGTCCTGATATGCTACCTGAATTCAAATTTGTTGTTGACGCACATGATGAAACACTCACCTACTTTAATAAACTCTTTTCGCAGCATGAAGCTAAGCTCCAGGAATATAAGGCAAAGCTTTTTGAGCAGAACATTAAACTCGATGAGCTTACTAGAACAAAGAATGTGTATTCACAGGGAAATGACTTCAGAAAGAATATCTTCAGTCCTATTCCCGAAAAGAAGAACGAAAATGATAAAGAAACGCAGCTTATAGAGGAAATCCAGACTCTTACAGAATCACAGGATTATTATGAGCGGCGCATTGAAGAAGAAACAGCATATCTCAGAAATCTGGCAAAAAGGATCAACAGGCTTATAAAGGCCAAGAAGGTGATCCAGAAGATAGTTGCCGGAAATATAAAGATGGAGTATGTAAACAAGGATGGCTCCCGCGCTACCGATATTGTTGAGGTAGATTTAGATCAGGACGATGACGATGAAGAATTCATTGATCTTGAAGCCTTTCTTGATTAAATAAACTAACGGAGACATATAAATGAAGAATAAGATTATTCAGTTACTTGATAACAGTATTGATGTACTTAATGCCGAGCAGATAACAGAGATACTTGAACAGCCCCCGAAACCGGAAATGGGCGACTATGCTTTTCCATGTTTCAGACTTGCAAAGGAGCTTCATAAAGCTCCCCAGCAGATAGCTGCGGATATAAAGGATTCAATTGTATGCCCGGACTTCATAGATCATATTGAAGTTATGGGCGCATACATCAACTTCTTTACAAAGAAGGATGCTTATGCAGAGCAGGTTATAGAAAGAAGCAAGTCTTCTGACTTTGGTTCATCTGATGAGGGAACAGGAAAGACAATATGTATTGACTACTCCTCTCCTAACATCGCTAAGAACTTCCATGTAGGACATCTCAGAACTACTGTTATAGGAAATTCTTTATACAAGATATTTACCAAGCTTGGATATAAGGTTGAAAGGATCAACCATCTCGGTGACTGGGGAACACAGTTCGGAAAGCTTATCGTTGCTTACAAGAAATGGGGTTCCGAAGAAGCCGTTAAAGAAAAAGGTATCGAAGAGCTGATGAGAATATATGTCCTCTTCCACGATGAGGTTGAGGAACATCCCGAATTAGAGGACGAGGCAAGAGCCTGGTTCCACAAGATGGAGATCGGTGATGAAGAAGCTCTTAAGATCTGGGAGTGGTTTGTAGACATCAGCCTTGAAGAGTTCAGACGTATATATGATCTTATGGGTATGGACTTTGACCACTTTACGGGTGAAAGCTTCTATAGAAATATGACCGAGGATGTTGTAAGCGAGCTGACTGAACATGGACTTCTTACTGATAGTGAGGGAGCAAAGATAGTAGATCTTTCCGAATATGACATGGCCCCATGCCTTATTCTTAAGAATGACGGCAGCTCCATCTATGCTACAAGGGATATCGCAGCCGTAGAATACAGAAAGAAAACTTATGATTTCACCAAATGCCTTTATGTTACGGGTCAGGAGCAGAAGCTTCATTTCTCCCAGGTATTTAAAGTGATGGAACTCCTTGGAAATACATGGGCTAAGGATTCGCTTATTCATATCCCTTACGGACTTGTAAGTCTTGGCGGAGAAAAGCTTTCTACAAGAGGCGGTAATGTAATATATGCCGAAGACATCCTTAAAGAGGCAATCTCAAAGATCAGAGAGATAATAGATGAGAAGAATCCGGATCTTTCTTCCGAAGAAAAGGATGAGGCCAGCAGGATCGTTGGTGTAGGCTCAGTAATCTTCAATGATCTCTATAATCAGAGAATCAAGGATGTGTCGTTCAAATGGGAGCATATTACAAGCTTTGAAGGAGAAACGGGACCATATGTTCAGTATACATATGCTAGATGTTCAAGTATCCTGAGAAATGTTACTGATTTCAGCGAGGATGCCGTAATCGACTATTCAGTCCTTACAGATCCGGCCACCGTAGATCTTCTTAAGGAAATTGACAGATTCCCTGATATTATCGAGGATGCAGCTGAAAGGTATGAACCTTCGGTTGTTGCAAGATATGCTGTAGACCTTGCTCAGGCATTCAATAGATTCTATACAGAGAACAGAATCGCTGTAGATGAGAAAAATGTGAGAGATGCAAGATGTATGGTTACAAGCATCACTCGTCGTATACTTAAGGATTCTCTTGATCTGTTGGGAATCGGCTGTGTTGAACGTATGTAAGTCATTTGATAGTTTATTAGATATTTGTATGTATTTTTGATAATACTTAGGTCTATAATGTTTCACGTGAAACAATTCTATGTAAAATGTTTCACGTGAAACATTTTTTGTTTAACATGAAACTATTTATGATTCACATGAATCCTTTTTGTTTCACGTGAAACATTATATTTCGCTGTATTATTAAGAAAATTTATGGATATTATTACAATAAAGTGGTATAATTCGTGATACATCACCGATTTCAGGTGGTTTATCTACATTTATAAGGAAATATATGTTTATGGGTAGAATAATAGCTGTTGCCAACCAAAAGGGTGGCGTCGGAAAAACTACAACCGCAATTAACCTTGCTGCCTGTCTCGCAGAGAAAGGAAAGAAGGTTCTTGCTATAGATATGGATTCTCAGGGAAATATGACCAGTGGCCTCGGTGTTGAGAAGGATTCCTATGAAAGATCTGTATATGATCTTCTTGTTGGGGACTGTAATCTGGGAGAAGCAACTATTCTTGATGTGTTTGAGAATCTCAGCCTGGTTCCCTCAAGTCAGTATCTTTCCGGTGTTGAGGTAGATTTTATTGATATTGATAAACCGCAGTATGTCCTTCGAAACATTATTAAGAATGTGAGAAAAAATTTCGACTTTATCATTATTGATTGTCCACCTGCTCTTGGTATGCTCACAATTAATTCTCTTGTTGCTGCTGATACTGTGATAGTTCCAATCCAGTGCGAGTTCTATGCTCTTGAGGGATTAACGCAGCTTATCTATACCATAGATATGATCAAGAAGAAACTTAACAAGAATCTTGAGATAGAGGGAGTGGTATTTACAATGTACGATTCCAGAAACAATCTATCCAGAGAAGTTGTTGAGAATGTAAAAGAAAATCTTGATGAGATTATATATGACACTATTGTTCCCAGAAATGTCAGATTAGCTGAAGCTCCCAGCTTTGGCCTGCCTATTAACCTGTATGATCCCAGATCTACCGGTGCTGAGGCTTATAGGAGTCTGGCTGATGAGGTTATTAAGAATAAGTTATTTCAATAATAGATGTTTCACGTGAAACATTGGGGAGGTATCATGGCTTTAGGAAAAGGATATAATACCTTATTAGGAGTAGATTCTTCTGATAAGGCTGCCAAGAAGACGACAACCAAATCCACTAAACCGGCTAAGAAGCCTGCGCAGGTTCCGACAAAGACGGTTATTAAGGAAGTTATAAAGGAAGTTCCCGCAGAAACAAAGCTTAAGCTTTCTGAGATTGAGCCTAATACAGGTCAGCCCAGAAAAGAGTTTAACGAGGATCTTCTTGCAGAACTTGCTGATTCAATCAAGAAATATGGTATAATTCAGCCTATAGTTGTTACTAAGAAGGGTAAGGGCTATCAGATTATTGCGGGTGAGAGAAGATGGCGTGCTGCCAGAATGGCCGGACTTAAGGAGATTCCTGCCATTGTTCGTGAATATACAGATAAGGAAAGCATGGAGGTTGCTCTTATAGAAAACCTTCAGAGATCTGACCTTAATGCGGTTGAAGAAGCACTTGCTTATCAGAATCTTATAGAAGTATATAACCTTAAGCAGGATGAGGTTGCCGAGCGTGTTTCAAAGAGCAGAACAGCAGTAACTAACTCGCTCAGACTTCTTAAGCTTTGCGACAAGGTTAAGCAGATGCTTGTTGATGATATGATCAGTACCGGTCATGCAAGAGCCTTGCTTGCCATCGAAGATCCTAATGTTCAGTATGAGACAGCTCTTTCCGTATTTGATGAAGGACTCAGCGTTCGTGAGACTGAGCAGCTTGTTAAAGGCGTAAACAACATCCTTAGTGGAAATGAGATAGATGATAACGGACAGATCAAAGTAAAGAAGAAGGATGAGGCTCTAGAAGCAATACTTAACAGTATGGCTGAAGACCTTAAAACCATTATCGGTTCCAAGGTTGCTATCAAATCAACCGGAAACGGTAAAAAGGGTAAGCTTGAGATAGAGTATGTCTCAAACGATGACCTTGAAAGAATAATACATATAATAAAAGCCGGTGCGGCTTTATAAGGAGATAACAGATGATCTTGTCGACCAGTGTGTTTGGAATACGACTTGAAGTGATAATCATTATCATGCTGCTGCTTATAATATTACTTTTTGCAGCATTTGTCGTTGTATTCAGACAACTACAGATAATAACAAGAAAATATTATACATTAACCAGTGGTAAGAAGGCTAAAGACCTTGAACATATAATCCTCAGACGTTTTAAGGAAATGGATAAGGTTAAGGCCAGAATGAAGCATTTTTCAAAGGACCACAGAACCTTCAAGGGTCACCTAGATTCCTGCTATAACAGAATGGGACTTGTTAAGTATGATGCATTTGAAAATATGGCCGGAGAACTCAGCTATTCACTTGCACTTCTTAATCAGGACAACTCCGGATTTGTTATAAGTTCAATGCATTCAAAGGAAGGCTGCTTCTCCTATGCAAAGGAGATTATCAAGGGCGAGTCTTATATAGCTCTTTCAAAGGAAGAAAAGGAAGCTATTCAAAAAGCAATAACCATTGATGAAGAAATCCAGAAGATGGTTAATATAGAAGAAGACGATGACATTTAAACCACGTTGGTTTACATAATGTCGAAAGGAGAATAACATGATAGACATTAAGTTTCTTCGAGAGAATCCTGATATTGTAAAGGAAAATATCAAAAAGAAGTTCCAGGAGCATAAGCTTCCTCTTGTTGATGAGGTTATCGAGCTTGATAAAGAGAGACGTGAGGTTCAGGCTCAGGCTGATGCTATCAGGAACGAAAAGAACAAGATATCCAAACAGATAGGAGCATTAATGGCTCAGGGTAAAAAGGAAGAGGCTGAAGAGGTTAAGAAAAAGGTCGCCGAGTCAGCAGCTCTTCTTAAGGAGCTTGAAGATAAAGAGCCTGTGCTTGAGGAAAAGGTAAAATCTATAATGATGAGAATCCCCAACATCATTGATGATTCCGTTCCTATCGGCAAGGATGACAGCGAAAATGTTGAGGTTGAGAGATTTGGTGAGCCGGTTGTTCCCGATTTCGAAGTGCCTTATCATACTGATATAATCGAGAAGCTTTCCGGAATAGATCTTGATAGTGCAAGAGATGTTGCGGGTAATGGTTTCTACTATCTTATTGGTGATGTTGCAAGACTTCATTCTGCAGTTATCGCATATGCAAGAGACTTCATGATCGATAAGGGATTTACCTATGTAATCCCACCTTACATGATCAGAAGTGATGTGGTTACAGGTGTAATGAGCTTCGAGGAAATGGAAGCTATGATGTACAAGATCGAGGGAGAGGATCTTTACCTCATCGGTACAAGTGAGCATTCCATGATCGGACGTTTTATCAACAAGATGGTTGATGAAGAAAAGCTTCCGCTTACATTTACAAGTTATTCGCCCTGTTTCAGAAAAGAAAAGGGAGCACATGGAATAGAAGAGAGAGGTATCTACCGCATCCATCAGTTTGAAAAACAGGAGATGGTAGTTATCTGTAAGCCCGAAGAATCCATGGACTGGTTTAACAAGATGTGGAGCTATACAGTTGAGCTTTTCAGAAGCCTTGATATTCCTGTAAGAACTCTTGAATGCTGCTCAGGAGATCTGGCTGACCTTAAGGTTAAGTCTATCGACGTTGAGGCATGGTCACCGAGACAGCAGAAATACTTTGAAGTAGGAAGCTGTTCTAACTTAGGAGATGCTCAGGCCAGACGTCTTAAGATAAGAGTTAAGGCAGAAGATGGCGGAAAGTATCTCGCTCATACACTTAATAATACAGTTGTGGCCCCTCCTCGTATGCTTATAGCATTTCTTGAGAATAATCTTAATGAGGACGGTTCCATCAATATTCCTAAGGTTCTTCAGCCTTACATGGGTGGCAAGGAAATCTTGACCTGTACTGATAAATAAAGTAAAATACTACGTGCCGGTTATCGGTGAGATCACCGGCACATATGTCCTCGTAGCTCAGCCGGATAGAGCGACCGCCTCCTAAGCGGTAGGTCGGAGGTTCGAATCCCCTCGGGGACGCTTGGTGCGTACGTTAGGTGCACCCCATCCCCGGGAATCCACTCTGTGGGTTCCCGGTTTTCACAAAAGGAGTATTTCTATATGAAGACTTCAGAAAAGAAAAACCGAATAATCCTGGCGGCTTACTTCGCGTTAGTATTTCTTTTCATGTTCATTTTCTATACAAGGATACATCCGCTTATCATTTATGATGCTGATGACTGGAAATATATCTGCTATACCAGAAAGGCTTACCCCATATGGAAGGAATGGAATCCGACCAGGATACTTCCCGAGGTTCTCATGCCGCTGGTTGCACAGATAGGAAGCTTTGTTATCTACCCGATCAATAAGGATTTTATCAGTGCCAACATGATAATGAATGCGCTGGTTGTCGGAATCGCTATCGCTGTCTACAGCTACTTTTTCTATAAGCTTATCGAAGATAAGTACGGTCTTTCCATGGCTGCCAATCTTTCTGTGACTACATTTTTCCTATTGTTCCATTTCTGGATATTCAGAAGTCACAGGAAATCAAATGAGTACATGTTTAACGGTCTTGATCTGACCTGTTTCTACTATTATATAATCCCGAATCTTTTAAATGCATCGATCGTAATGTACCTTTGCCGTAACGATGTGTTAAAATCTACTAAAAAGGATGTGATGAGGCGACCGATAAAGAGCGGTGTTTTTCTGCTTATCATTTACTTTGCTTTAGCATCCAATCTTTATGCCAGTATCATTCTGGCTTCCTTCGTTGGCTGCACATTTTTGATCGATCTTATAAAAGGTATTAAAGAGAAATGTGCCACTAAGGAGTTACTAAAAAGAAATACCATCAGGATCGCAGTCCTGGTTTACTGGCTGATAATCCATATCTTTGAGATCAACGGCGGAAGAGCAGAGGAATTAGGAGAGACTAAGATGTCTCCCGGAATGATCGCCGAACAGCTTAAGTCTCTTTACGAAACCGGCGGCGAACTGAATAAGTATTTTGCTCAGTATATCAGAATCCTTTTGATAGCATTTGTCATATGCGCGATTATCGGGATCAAAAAGAAAAAGGAGTCTTATAAAGACAGCCTCAGAGAAATCGGATTTATCACACTTGTCGGTGGAATCACACTGATCTATCTCGTGCTTGTATCCACAAAGCATTATGTCGGAAGCATCAGGCGTCCGGATGTTCTTTACGGATTTATATTCTTCCTGTTCATTGATCTTATGATCATGCTTCTCAGGATACTTAAAGAGGTCCGTCCGGTTCAGGTTATCCTTCCGCTTATGGTTGTCATTGCTTTCTTCAATATCAATACGACAAAGAGGACATTTAAGGAAACAAACAGTAGAAATCTTTATTATAAGAAATGTCTTGCTATCGATAATGATATAATAGATCAGATAGTTACGGCGGAGGAGGAAGGCAGGACCAACATCAAGGTCTATGTTCCGAAGTACAGGGCAAAGTCCAACTGGCCGCTCAGTAATAAGATCGGAGATCTTGCATCGAGAGCTCTTTATAAGCACGGTGTATTATATAAAAAGGTAAAGGTTGAAAATACTGTTCCGAAAAGAAAGAAAAATAAACAGTTCGGAATGAAATAGGAGAAGACATTGAGTAATTTAGTGATAGTTTTGATTGCAGTTATTCCTGCAATCGCCCTTATGATATTTATATATTTTCAGGATAAGCATGAGAAGGAGCCGATATCACTTCTGTTGAAGATATTCTTTCTCGGTGTTCTATCTGTTATTCCAACGATCATCGGTGAGCTTCTTGTCGGAAAAATGGTTGATATTACGTTCGGCGGGACATATCTTATATATCATGCAATGACGGCATTTTTCGGAGTAGGTATCATAGAGGAAGGGTTTAAGTTCCTTGCCGCATACCTTTGTACCTGGAGAAATAAGAAATTCAATTATAAGTTCGATGGAATAGTATATTGTCTGTTTGGTTCCATGGGCTTTGCTGCTACGGAAAATATCATGTATCTTTTCCGTGCAAATGCGGGCTTCGTCCTTAGGACAGGAATCTCCAGAGGTCTTCTTGCCATTCCCGCACATGCAATGTGTGCAATCTTCATGGGTTACTATTATGGAAATGCAAAGTATCTTAAGTCATATGGTGACAGGGCAGGCTGCAGAGCGAATCTTATCAGAGGATTCGTGATCGCATCTTCACTGCATGCATTCTATGATTTCTGTATCATGACACAAAGCGTGATATTCTCTATCATATTTGTTGTATTCGTAATCGTTGCTGATGTATTTACGATCAGACGAGTTATCATGGCAAAAAAAGAGGATGAGAAAATGTATGAGGCACCGCAGTACAGACAGTACTGGGTTGCGGCTAATCCTTATCAGCCATATGGTGGATATCAGGCTCCGACATACGGAGGATATACTGCTCCGAATCAGGGTTCACCTTATCAGCCGCAGGGTGCACAAGGTGGACAGCCAATGGGTCAGTCACCATATCAGCCACAGGGAATGCCTGTGCAAGGTATGCCACAGCAGAATCAGGGCATGCCCGAGCCACAGATGCAGCAGCCGGTTATGCCGGAACCGGATAGGGATATGCTGATCCGTTGTCCGGTTTGTGGGGAGGTCAATAGTTTTAAGGCGTTTTTCTGCAGAGGGTGCGGAGCATCTCTTCATCAGCTGTAGGGGAGAGAAGAGAGCAGCTGTGAATTGAAGCGGGTTGTAATGGCGCAGCTGATATCGAAGCGGGTATACCGCAACCATGTTCCCCTTCGAGTGCCGGAGAAGGCCCTCGAAGTGAAACAGGATTGCGCCCTCCCGCGCTTACCGAACTAGAAACGGACGCTGCGAAAGGGAGAGAGAAATTAAATATATTATGATGGGCAAGACATGTAAAAAATCCAAAAGGATGTTAGCAAGTGTAGTATTACTCTTGTTTTGTTTTGCTGTTTTTCTTTCGCCGGTAGTAAATGAGTATGGTTGTGCGAGTGTTTGTGCTGCAGAAAAGTTTAGTCCGGAGAATGGAAAGAAGGGGCTGACGGCGCTTCGGAAGAAGGTCAGTAATGAATTAAAAGGGAAATCCGGGACGTGGTCGGTTTATGTGAAAAATCTTGATACCAATGAGTACATGGTTATCAATAATAAGAAGATGCCTTCGGCAAGTCTCATTAAGCTTTATGTTATGATGGAGGCCTATCAGGAGGTTGCCAAGAAGAAGATTAAAGAGGATGATACTTTCAAGAACCGCATGAAGAGGATGATCACCATAAGCAGTAATTATGATACGAATGTGATCACTTCATCGCTCACGAAAAAGAATACATTTGATGCGGGTAAAAAGAAGGTTAACAGTTACTGCAAAAAGAATGGATATACGAAGACGCAGTTTGTTTCTCAGATGGGACTGAGTGATCCGGCAAATGTGACCAGTGTTAAGGATACGGGTTATGCTCTTGAGAGGATGTACAGGAAGACTGCGGTCAGTAAGAAGAAGTCGAAGCAGATGATCAAGCTTCTTAAGGCGCAGACCAGGAGAAACAAGATTCCGGCCGGTGTTCCGGAGGGAGTGACTGTTGCGAATAAGACCGGAGAGACTGCTATTGCGGATAATGATGCGGCAATCGTTTATTCGAAAGGGGCGGATTATGTGATCGTGGTGATGTCGAAGAATGCGCCCGGCAGTACGGCGGAAATTAGAACTATTTCTAAAATTGTATATGAATATTTTAATTAAACGGATGCTGCAAAAGAAGAAAAGGAATTAAGGATGAATATGAGAGATAGATTTGTGAAATTGGCAATACTTGCCTTGATGGTTGTTTTGGTTATTAGTAGCGTGAGTGGTAAGGCCTGGGCTGCGGAGGGTAGTACTGAGGCGACAACGGAGACTACTGAGACGACTGAAGTTAAGAAGGAAGAGGGGACGGTAACTAAGGAAGTCTGGGATGCATTTGTTCCTGAGCTTTCGAATGTACCGAAATCTCTTAAGGCTACGAAGAAGAAGACTATAACCACTAATGCTCCTGAGGGAGTCAGTGTTGAATATAAGGTTTCGAATAAGAAGTATGCAAGTATATCCAAGAAGGGTGTCCTTAAGGGTAAGGTGGTCGGAAAGGTAAAGGTAACGGCGACATTTTCAGCAACAGTTGATGGAAAAGTATTGACTAAGTCGGTTACCTCTGCGAAAATAAAAATCAAGGGTAAGAAGAAGGTTTATATCGATCCGGGACATCAGGCAAGTGCCAATCTCGGAATGGAACCTGTCGGACCGGGAAGCTCCCAGACCAAGTACAAGGTTTCGGGCGGATGCGCCGGTGTTTCGACAAAGATTCCGGAATATAAATTTACCCTTACTGTTGCAAAGAAGCTGAAAAAAGAACTGCTTGCTCAGGGTTATGATGTTGAGATGAGCAGGACTAAGAATAATGTCAACATCAGTAATGTTGAGCGTGCAATTAAGGGAAACAAGAGTGGTTCGGATATCTGTATCAGAATTCATGCCGACAGCTGGACGGACAGCTCCTTAAGAGGTGTTTCGGTCCTCTATCCGTCAGAAGCTAATCCTTATCCGATTAAGAATAAAGCAAAAGAATCAAAGAAGCTTGCTAAGAAACTTATAAAGTATTACTGCAAGGAAACCGGTATAGCTAACCGTGGTATTGTGGTAAGAAATGATCTTAGCGGAACTAACTGGAGCACTATACCGACAGTACTTATAGAATGTGGTTTCATGAGTAATCCTACTGAAGATGTTCTTCTGAACGATCCGGATATGCAGAAGAAGATGGTCACGGGAATGGTCAAAGGAATCAATAAGTACTTCGGATATAAATAAAAAACTATATACTAAGGGAGGTAACTAGTGTATGAATTATTCAATTGAAGGTGGAACACTTCCTGTTGTTATCATCAATCTTGATGCAGGGGAGAAGGTTGTAACTGAGGGCGGTGGAATGTCATGGATGACACCGAACATGAAGATGCAGACATCAGGTGGCGGACTTGGAAAGATGTTCAGCCGTGCAGTTTCAGGAGAGTCTGTTTTCCAGAACATTTACACAGCTGAGGGCGGCGCAGGCATGATCGCTTGTGCATCAAGCTTCCCAGGATCAATCAGAGCTTTCGAGATCGCTCCCGGAAACAGCATGGTTTTCCAGAAGTCAGCATTTCTTGCATCTGTTGGTAATGTAGAGCTTTCTATTCATTTTAAGAAAAAGCTCGGCGCAGGTTTCTTCGGTGGTGAAGGTTTCATCATGCAGAAGGTTTCCGGACAGGGCGTTGCATTTGCAGAGTTCGACGGACATGTTGTAGAGTATGAGCTTCAGCCGGGTCAGCAGCTCGTTCTTGATACAGGACATCTTGCAGCTATGACAGAGACTGTTCAGATGGATATTCAGACTGTTAAGGGTCTTAAGAATATCGCATTTGGTGGCGAAGGACTTTTCAACACTGTTGTAACAGGTCCGGGACATGTTTGGGTTCAGACAATGCCTGCTTCAAGTCTTGCAGGAGCAATCCAGCCTTATATTGTTACAGGTAACTAAATCTTTCGGAGGTCGTAAATAAATGAAAAAGTATGTTAAAAGTGCAGTAACAGCAGTGCTAGTTCTTTTGGCATTATTAATTCCGGTGAAAACCGTAAATGCAGAGGATGTAGTTGCATTTACCAAACCAATTACGCTTAATAGTACATTTTCGGAAACTCTTACAACAGAGACCGGCGTAAACGCAAAGTATACATTTACACTCAAAAAATCCGGAACACTTACAGTTCAGATCGGATTTAAAGAGGGCAGCGGATACAGCTGGGGCTATCACGGTGGAGTTACATTGAAAGACTGTGATGGAAAAGAACTCGCAAATGTTGGTGTTAGAGATAATTCCGGTGGTACTGACAGCGGAGTTTTCACTGTTGATCTTCTTGCAGGTGATTATTATCTGTATGTAGATACAAAAGCAAATGATAATAATCCTTCAAATTATATCATTACGACCTCATATGAGGATTCAAATGAGACGGTTGTTGATAATCTTCAGAATCCTCATGACAGCCAGGCCAATCCTATAGCTCTTCCATTTGGAAGTGTTTATACAGGACATATTGCTCTCAACAGTGAGTCGGATGTTTATAAAGTTGATATCAAAGGTAATGTAATGCTGACCGTTGATCTTACAAACCGTACAAACGGTCTTAAGATGGAAATCATCAATACTAACAATACCGTAAAGAAGGATTTCAGCTTTGCAGAAAAAACAGATACCGAGAAAGTATTCTGTCCGGCAGGAACGTATTATATTACCATAAGCAGACGTCCGAGAAATTATGAAGACACATATACTTATGGAACATATACGATAAAGACAACTACTTCTCCGCTTGCTACCACAACCATCAAAAAGCTTAAGAATAAAAAAGGCAAGTTACTGGATGTAAAGTTTGGTATCAAGTCAATGGGGGATGCAGCAGGATATCAGATTCAGTATTCAACTTCAAAGAACTTTAAGAAGAAAAAGAAGACTGTAACAATCGAGAATTCAGATTACCTTCAGTCGACTTATACCTTAATGGGTCTTAAGAAGAAAAAGACATACTATGTAAGGATTCGTACTTACATGACAGACAATCGTGGTGAGCAGTATTTCTCAGCATGGAGCAAGGCTAAAAAGATAAAGATTAAAAAATAGTCAGGAAAATGATTTCGAAATTCTTGACAATCGCCGGCAATGATAATATAATCGTCCGGTAATTAAATAATAAACGGGAGTGCTTGGTGAACCAGGCTGAGAAACAGATATGCTTACAAAGTGTGAGCAGCTGCTGTTAATCCTATGGGAGAAACCCAGAACCTGATCCGGATAATGCCGGCGTAGGGAGCTAAAAAAATGATGACTAAGGGCGTTCTTCCTTTTGAAGAACGCCCTTATCTTTTTGAGGTTAGATCCCGGTTTAAGAAGGAGGAAAAGTATGAACGCAAGTGTTGCAATCCAGGTTTTACCTAAGGCAAAAGATGATGAGGAGCTGATCAGAATAGTTGATGCGGTGATCGATTATATCAGAAGTACCGGTCTTAACTATTATGTCGGTCCCTGTGAAACAGCTATCGAGGGAGATTATGAGGAGCTGATGGAGATCGTTAAGAATTGTCAGCTTATTGCAGTTGAAGCAGGTGCACCAAGTGTGCTCAGCTATGTGAAGATTGATTTCAGACCCGAGGGTCAGGTTCTTACTATCGAACGTAAGACTTCAAAGCATCATAAGAATGATTATGCAAAGCATTCTGTTGCATAAGGTCATCCTGAGAAAAGGATATTTGATAGGAATATTTGAATGAAAAAAGATAAACGAAAAAAAGGAGATTGGCGTATTCCGTTTATTGTTATAGCGGTGCTGATCCTTATATGGCAGGTTGCCTGTTCCTTTGAACTGGTTCCGGGATATATGCTTCCGTCACCGGTTGAAGTGGTCAGAGCTTTTATCTTTGATTTTCCTCTTTTGATAAGTCATGCGAGGATAACTCTGATAGAGGCTGTACTGGGACTTACCATCGGAGTGCTATTGGGCTTCGGATGCGCAGCGGTAATGGATACATTTCCGATTGCAAAAAAAGCGCTGTATCCGATACTGGTCATCACGCAGACGATACCGCCGGTTGCAATCGCTCCGCTTCTGATACTCTGGTTTTCATACGGAGTAACACCGAAGGTTATCCTGGTCGTGCTGGTTGCTTTCTTCCCGATGGCAGTCGGACTTCTTGAAGGTTTTGAATCGGTCGACCCCGACATGATAAAGCTTATGGATTCAATGAAGGCAAGCCGCTGGCAGATATTCTGGCACGTAAAATTTCCGAGTGCTCTCGGAGAATTCTTCTCGGGACTTAAGATCGCGGTTGCCTACTCAATAGTCGGTGCGGTAATCGCGGAATGGCTGGGCGGCTTCAGCGGCCTTGGCGTATATATGACAAGAGTTAAAAAATCTTTATCCTACGATAAGATGTTTGCGGTTATATTCTTTGTATCTGCGATAAGCCTTCTCTTGATGGCGCTGGTAAAATATCTGCAGTACAGGATGATGCCGTGGGAACATACTCAGGATGAAGAATAAATGTGACAAACAGATCTGAACTGTTTGTCACCAAAAAGGAGAGAAATGATAAACATGAAAACAGTAACAAAGAAATTATTAACACTTACACTTGCCGGTGCTATGGCACTTGGGCTTTCAGCCTGTGGCGGTTCGGCTCAGTCTTCAAATGAAGGCGAAGCAAAAGCTGATAACAAGGAACTTACCGAGATCACTTTTGTTCTCGACTGGACACCTAATACAAACCATACCGGTTTATATGTTGCCCAGAGTGAAGGATATTTTGAAGAGGCAGGTCTTAAGGTGAATATCGTTCAGCCGCCTGAAGATGGTGCGACAACGATGGTTGCTTCCGGTCAGGCACAGTTCGGAGTTGATTTCCAGGATTATCTCGCACCTGTATTTACTTCTGAAGAAAAGATTCCCGTTGAGGCAGTTGCTGCTCTGATACAGCATAACACTTCCGGAATCATTTCCTTAAAAGAGGATGGTATCGATTCACCGAAGGGTCTCGAAGGAAAGAATTATGCAACATGGGATCTTCCGGTTGAGAAGGCAATGCTTCAGAATGTAGTCGAAGCAGATGGCGGAGACTTTTCAAAGGTCAACCTCATTCCCGAGTATGTTGAAAATGAGCCGGCTGCTCTTCAGCAGGACATAGATGCAATCTGGGTTTACTATGCATGGGCAGGTATATCATGCAAGCAGGCAGGTCTCGACACCAATATCTTCTACTTCAAGGATATCACTCCTGAGTTTGATTACTACAGCCCGGTTGTTATCACTAATTCTGATTGGGCTAAGGAGAATCCCGACGTTGTGAAGGCATTTCTCGGAGCTCTTAAGAAGGGCTATGAGTTTGCTGTAAATGATCCGGACAAAGCTGCAGAGATCCTGTGTGAGCAGGTTCCCGAGCTGGATAAAGCACTTGTTAAGGAGAGTCAGGAATGGCTTTCACCTCAGTATAAGGCAGAGGTGGCAAGATGGGGTTACATCGATCAGACAAGATGGGATGCATTCTTCAAATGGCTAAGCGATAATGAACTTTCTGAAGAAATCCCTGCAGGTTACGGATTTACTAATGATTATTTACCGGAGTAAGTATGAACGAAATTCTGCGTGCGGAGCACATAGCTAAATCGTATACGGATAAACAAGTTCTCGGAGACATATCGCTCACCCTTAATGAGGGTGAGCTGGTAAGTCTTCTTGGTGTGAGCGGAGTCGGTAAGACAACACTCTTCAATGTGCTTTCCGGACTCACGATTCCCGATTCGGGAAAGGTATATCTGAAGAATGCGGATATCACCGGAGAAAAGGGAAACTTAAGCTACATGCTTCAGAAGGATCTTCTTCTTCCGCATAAGACCGTGATCGATAACGTGGCTCTTCCGCTGATACTTAAAGGAATGCCGAAGAAGCAGGCAAGAGCAGAGGCAGAAACTCATTTTACGCAGTTCGGGCTGGATGGAACAGAAGACAAATATCCGTCCCAGCTTTCGGGCGGAATGAGACAGAGAGCTGCGCTTCTCAGAACCTATCTTTGTGGTAACAGTGTGGCACTTCTCGATGAACCCTTCAGTGCGCTCGATACTCTGACAAGGACCTCGGTACAGGAGTGGTACCTTAAGGTCATGGAGGAGATAAAGCTTTCCACGATCTTCATTACTCATGATATCGACGAAGCAATCCTGCTTTCCGACCGTATATATATAATGAAGGGACAGCCGGCAGAACTGAGCGAAGAGATCGTCATAAAAGAGGCTCGGCCGCGAAGCCAGAAATTCACTTTGACAGATGAATTCCTCGAATATAAAAGGCAGATAATGAGCTTCCTGAATTAGGAGATGACAGAAGAGATATGGTCTCGGAAGTCATCTTTTTTTTCGTATGGTTTCATGATACAATAGCGATGTTAAATTGATTTTTTGTGTATGCCAAAAAGATATAAAAGGGGTGTAAGATGCAGACATTAACATATATAGAGCAAAATGCTGTCGAGAACCATGCGGCTGATATAGCAAGACTCGGAAGACGCGCACTGATCGTAACAGGAAGAAATTCCGCAAAAGCAAACGGTGCATTGAGAGACATTGAAAATGTGCTCGAAGCGACAGCCACCGAGTATATGGTATTTGATGAGATTAGCGAAAATCCTCCGGTTCTCGAAATTGAAAGAGCGGCAAAGGCAGGCATCAGCAGAGGTTGCGATTTTGTGATCGGAATCGGCGGTGGCTCACCTATGGATGCGGCGAAGGCCATATCCCTGCTGCTTTTTTATAGCGGTGAAGGTTCGGACTTTTTATATAGGAAGCCCGATAAGAAAACCGGAAGAGCTGAGCTTGATGTGAGCGGACAGACCATATGTTTTCCGGTGATCTGTATACCGACTACCTGTGGTACAGGTTCGGAGGCAACCGGTGTATCGGTACTTTCAAGAGATGACTTGAGGACTAAGGTAAGTCTTCCCCACAGAGTATTTCCTTCGCTTTCGCTGCTTGATCCGAGATATCTGATGTATGCTCCATATGAGGTGATCAGAAATACCGCGATCGATGCGATGGCTCACATGATCGAAAGTTACATCAATACACATGCTACTCCGGAATCAAGAGCACTCTCACTGGAAGGACTTAAGCTCTGGAGCAGAGGTAAGGATGTGATCCTCGGGAGGAGAAAGGTGGGATATAACAAGAATTATAATCCCAACAATATCTCCGATTATGTAAGAGAAAAATCCGATCCGGAGAAAGCTGCCGCAGATGAAGCAACCGAGCTTAAGATATTAGAGGATATGCTCAGAGCTTCAAACATTGCAGGCAGGGCTATCGCCATTGCGGGAACTTCGCTTCCACATGCATTAAGCTACAGACTGACCTATGAAGCAAGAATCCCTCACGGTATCGCATGCGGTATATTCCAGCCCGGATTCATGAGCTTTGCGGATGAAGCGCAAAAAAGAGAACTCTTCAGAGCAATGGGCTTCAGAGATATGGAGGATTTGAAAGCATTTCTCGGAATGACCTGCGACTTAAACGGCATGAGTGAGCTCGAGTATAGTTTAATAATTGAGAATTCAATAAAAGATATTCTTTCGGAACCGGCAAGAATAGCAAGGGTTCCATATCATGTGGATCGAGAGGTCTTGGAAACGATTGTGTCATTCTGATTCCTCCCGATAAGTTAAGGAGAGAAAAATGACAAAATCTATCAGGAAAAAATCAATTGCTATTTTGTTTGCAGCCATGATCGCTGCAGCAGGACTTAATGGATGCGGACAAGTTAAGGAAACAGAGGTTCCGACCGAAGCAGCTGTTCAGGAAGAGGCAGCAGATAATGCAGATGTTGAGGAAGCAGAGGATGCAGCTGATCAGGATGATGCTGCCGGATCTGATGACGGAGACAAGGCTGATGCAGATGCTTCCTCAGTGGATGACGCTCAGGACACTTCAGTTGCTCATCTTAAGGATGCTGATATCTGGTTAAGCAGAAATACTCACTATGTTAATTCCGATGATGGTCTGACCAGACTGCTCACCTGCACGTATGATGAGGTGATGATGGATGATGCGAGCAGGAAATCATTTCCAGAACTTGCTGAAGCAATAGATAAATATAATGAAACTGCCAACGATTTTAAAGAAAATTCAATGGCGGAATTAGCTGAAGAGGCAAAGTATCAGTTTGAGAACACGGATTACTTCGTTTCGGAGAACAACGAATATACCGACGAAAAAAAGATCAAGCTGACGAGAGTCGATGATCAGGTGTTCAGCTTTACTGAAAGCTATTATTCCTTCGCCGGCGGGGCTCATGGATATGCCGGAACTTTTGGTGTGAACATCGATACCCAAACTGGCGAAGAGATCAAGCTGTCGGATGTTATTACAGATGAAGATAAGCTGATTGAGGCTATCTATGAGAAGCTGGATAAGTATTATCCCGAAGTGAGAGAAAACTACGAAGATGCGGATAAAAATGTATACAGGTATATTAAGGGCGAGTATAAAGAAGATATGTGCTGGGCTATGATGCCTTACGGAATCTCTCTTTTCTTCAATGCTTACAGTCTCGGACCTTATGCTTTGGGCGCCCAGACGATCACGCTGACATATCTTGATGATCCCGAGCTTTTCTCCGACAAATATACGGCTGATAACGGCGACTGGGTACTCTCAAGAGAAGAAGCTTTGATCGATGTTGACGGTGACGGAAAGTCCGATCATGTTTATATGGAGAATGATTACGTATATCATGAGGACTATAACTATTCAGAGATTACGGCTACAAATATTTATATAAATGATAACAAATATACTTTTGAGGAAAACAGTTTTGATAATGATTCCCTGATCATAAAGCATGACGACAAATACTACATGTATGTTATCGGTGTTCATGAAAATGATTATCGTCTGATAGACTTTTATGAGCTTTCGGCTGACGGGGCAAAAAAGATAGGTGAGTATTTTGGAAATGTTTCGCCAAGCGAAATGGACTATGATTATGATTCAGAGCCGAATTCTTTTACCGATAGAATTGGAGTAATCTATAATCCGAATCACTTCTATCTTTCTTACAGACTTGATCTATTAAGCACCTTCAGTGGTATCAAAGCATTTGAGATAGGTGAAGACGGAAGAACGCATGCGTTGGATGAGTTATATCATGTTTCGGAAAAGGTGAGTCCGGAGTTCACCACGAAGATCGAGCTTACTGTTAAAGATGTAGATGAAGCAGGAAATGTCGGCGAAGAGAAAACAATTCCTGTAGGAAAGAAGTTCAAAGTATTCAGAACTGATGACGAAACCTTTGCGGATTGCAGGCTGGAGGACGGCAGTCTGTTCAGGTTAGAAGTTGATAAATCAGATTGGCCCAGAAAAATTGATGGAAAGGAGTTAGAAGAAGTATTAGACGGGACAATTTTTGCAGGTTAAGTGAAGTATTAGACATCTAATGATGTCAGAAGGTTAAAAGGTAGGGGAAAAACATGAAAAACAGAATAAGAAGATCTACAGTTGCTTTTATAATGGCTGCAATGATCATAGCTGCAGGACTAGGAGGATGCGGACAGGTTGAGGAAACCGAAATTCCAACAGAAGAAACTGTTCAGGAAGAGGTGACAGAAGAAGCCGTAACTGAAGAAGCTACAGAAAGTTCCGAACAGGAAGAAACATCCGAAGTTCAGGAGGAATCTGAAGAATCCGAAGCACAGAATTATGATGAAAATGAGGCAGAGAAAATAGACTGGGCAGCGATATGGCCTGATATTTCTCAGGCATCTGAAATTGAGCATCTTAAGGATGCTGATATCTGTATTGAAGATTATAGATATTTTGTTAATTCAAATGATAGAGAGGATATTCTCCTTACCTATAAATATCAGGAAATAATCTTAGATGATGCGAGCAGAAAGGCATTTCCAAAACTTGCAGATACAATTGATAAATATAATTTAGGTAAGGGAGAATCAAAGAATAAGTTTTTCTTGAAAAATCATACCAACGCGAGAAAAGAAAAGTATATTAAATCGCATAATTATGAAACTTTTAACGGTGAGAAAAACGTTCTTTTGTCAAGGGTCGATGATCAGGTATTCAGCTTTGTTGAAATCTATTCCACTTACAAAGGCGAGTCAATTGATACATATTTTTCTTCAGGTGTAAATTTAGATCCTAATACAGGAGAAATGATAAGATTTTCAGATGTAATTGCCGATGAGGATAAGCTTATCGAAACTATATATGAAAAGCTGGATGAGCAGGATCCTGGCATAAGGGGGAACAGTGACAATGCTGATAGTTCAGTGGTAAACTATATAAAGGGAGAAAATGAGGAAGATATATACTGGGTTATGCGGCCTTATGGAATTACTATTTTCTTTAATCCGGGTGTCATTGTACCCAGAATAATGGGTCCACTTGAGGTATCAGTAACTTATCTTGATAATCCCGAACTATTTACTGATAAGTATACAGCTGAAAATGGAAATTGGGCTATCTCTCTAAAGGAGGCTTATATCGATGTTAATGGTGATGGAAAATCAGATCATATCTATTGGGAAGATGACTACGAAGATGAAGACGGCGGAGATTCTTCTTATATTACGGGAATCAGCATTTATGTAAATGACAAAAAGTATTCCTTTGATTATAATGATTATAGTAACGATATTGCCAGCACGTTCATAAAGAATTGTAATGATTACTATATGTATGTAAAAACGACTCAAGCAAGTGATATGGTCTATACATATGTATATAAGCTATCCGGCTCAGAAGTAACATATGTCGGTGAACAAGATGGAGTAATCTATAAAGGCTGTATTTATGATCCAGAGCATTTTTATGTTTCTCACACACTATTTCTTGTTCAAGTCATTTACGGAATAAAAAAAGTTAAGATAGGGGATGACGGCCTGTATAGTAATCTCGATAAATATTTCACTGTTTCTGAAAAGTCTAGTAAGGAAATTACTGTCAAGACAGATATTAATGTAAAAGAGGTAGATGAAGCAGAAAATGTCGGAACTGAAAAAACCCTTCCATCAGGAGTGATATTTAAAATATTCCGAAGCGATTATGAAACATTTGCAGACTGTGTTCTTGAAGACGGAAGCCTGTTTAGACTAGAAATGGAGAAAAGTGATTCGGATTCATATTGGCCCAACATGACAAATGGAAAAGGTCTTTGGGAAGTGTTAGAAGCTGAAGAGTATTGATAAATACGGAGATGACAGAGAGGGATATGATCTCATCTTATCTGTCATCTTTTTTCGTATGGCTTAATGATATAATAGCGATGCCAAATTGATTTTTTGTATATGCTAATAAGATATAAAAAGGGTGTAAGATTCAGATATAACATAGAGAGTATAATAAGCAGATTGGCCCGGTAAAATAGTAGGAAAGGAGTTAGAAGAAGTAATAAACGGGACAATTATTGCTAAATGATATATATATTTAAGACGTCACTTAATATGATGTCAGAAGGTTAAAAGGTAGGGGAAAAAACATGAAAAAAAGAATAAGAAAAACTACAGTTGCTTTATTAATGGCTGCAATGATCGCAGCTACAGGACTTAGTGGATGCGGTCAGGTTAAGGAAGCCGAAGTTCCAACAGAAGAAGCTACTACGGAAGAGGCGACTGAAGTAACCGTAACTGAGGAAGCTACGGAAAGTGCCGATCAAGAAGAAACATCTGAAGCCAAGGATGAAGGAGAAGGATCTGAAGCACAGAATGAGGATGAAAATGAGGCGGCGAAAATAGACTGGGCAGCGATATGGCCCAAGATCTCTCAGGCTTCTCCGATATCTCCGGTTGAGCATCTTAAAGATGCTGATATCTGTATTGAAGATTATTGGGAGTCTCATGAAATAAAAGAAGATATAGAAAGGTATGCTAATTACTCGTATCAAAAAGTGATATTAAATGATGAGGGCAAGAAAGCGTTTCCCAAGCTTGCCGAAGCAATTGATAAATATAATACAAGTGCTGGGAATTCAAAAGATAGGTTTTATTCGGATTGTTCCGAGTTAATAGATAATAAGAACAAAAGTGACGATAGTGAGTATAGGGATGAGAAAAACATTTGTCTGGCAAGAGTTGATGATCAGGTATTCAGTTTTAGAGAAAACTATTATTCGGTCATTGGCGAGACTAAGGGATATTACAGCTCTAAAGGTGTGAATCTGGATACCAATACAGGTGAAGAGATCAAACTATCGAGTGTGATTGCCGATGAAGATAAATTTATCGAGACCATATATGAAAAGCTGAATAAGAAATATCCTGACTTAAGGAATAACGACTATGTTGCTTATATCGTGTCTGAATATATAAAAGAAAATGAGGATGATTTTTGCTGGGTCATGATTCCTAATGGGATTACAGTTTTCTTTAACCCTTACAATTTTGGGACTTATGATATGAATGCACATGAGATAACAGTAACATATCTAGATAATCCCGAACTATTTACTGATAAGTATACAGCAGATACCGACAGCTGGGCTGTTACTCTCCCAGAGGCATATATAGATGTTAACGGTGACGGAAAATCTGATCATATATATTGGGAAAATGATTACGATTATGAAAATGAAAACTATTATGATGTCATGGGAATCAACATTTATGTAAATGATAAAAAATATTCTTTTAAGTATGATGAATTTAATACCAATAATGTTAGTACGTTTATAAAGAATGGTAATGATTACTATATGTATGTTGAAAGAACTGGAGCAAGTGATATAATTAGTTATGGGGTCTATAAGATTTCCGGTTCTGAAGTTACATATGTCGATGTATTTGGTGGAGGATTCAGTTTCAATGTAAATGATCACTTAAATGATTACCATATGGATCGTGATTTAGAATCGCATATAAATATATATCGAAATGGCTGTCTCTATAATCCGGATCATTTTTATTGTTGTGATACTTTATATTTTGCTCAGGTCTTTGGTGGAATTAAGACAGCTAAGATAGGAACTGATGGTCAGGTTAATGAACTCGAAGAATATTATGCTGTTTCAGAAATGTCTTGTAAGGAAATCTCTACAATTACAGACATTACTGCAAAAGAAGTAGATGAGGCGGGCAATGTTGGTGAGAAAAAAACGATTCCCGCAGGAATGAAATTAAAAGTATTTCGATGTGATAATGAGACATTTGCAGATTGTGTACTTGAAGACGGAAGTCTGATTAGATTTGAGGTGAAGAAAGAAAATACAGATTCGTTTTTTCCAGATTTTATAGGCGAAGAACGTATAATAGAAGTATTAAAAGCTGAAGAGTAATGGTAAAAGTAAAAGATATCAAAAAGAAATATTCCTTCAATGAAGTGCTTCGAGGCGTAAGCTTCGAAGCCGAAGAAGGCAGTATATACGGACTGATAGGAAGAAACGGAGCGGGCAAGACCACTCTCATGAATATCATGTCCGGTCTTCTTCGTGCGGATGCGGGAAGTGTAAGTTTCGGTGGAAAGACCAAGGTCGGATATCTGCCGGACCTTCCATCTTTTTATGATTATCTTACCAGTGATGAGTATCTGGATTTTCTTCTTAAGGATGAAAACAGTGCGCGTCGCGATGAGCTGCTTGAGACAGTCGGATTGCCTAAAGGTGTAAGGATAAAGACCATGTCCCGAGGTATGCGTCAGAGAATGGGAATCGCTGCAGTGCTTGTCAATGATCCCGACGTTATCCTTCTGGATGAACCGACTTCGGCGCTTGATCCGACGGGAAGAAATGATGTTAAGAACATACTTCTTAAGCTAAAGGAAAAAGGAAAGACGATAATTCTTTCTACTCATATACTTGCAGATATGGACAGTATCTGTGACAAGGCCGGATTCTTAAATGGTGGTGTTATCGTAAGAGAAGTCGATGTTGCGGCTGAGAGAGAAAATACCTCCGAGCTGCTTGTAAGCTTTAAGGAAGAACCGGACCTGGATGCTCTTTATAAATATGCTCCTGTTATGTATGTGATGGACCCGCTTACCATCAGGATCGTACTTGATGAAAACGATAAGATGGCGAGTCAGCAGAGCATACTTCAGGGACTTGCCGAACAAAAGCAGGAGATAACATCTATTACCAGTTCGGCGCATTCTCTTGATTCTATCTTTCAGGAGGTGTGTTCGGGATGAGTGAATTCAGGTGTCTTGTAAAAAAGGATATAAAAGAGATTCTTCGTACCGGCAAGCTGATCCTCTTCGTAGTGCTCGGATTGGGTATCGCAGTGATGATCCTTGCTTTTACCGCACTGTTTACGGATCTGCCCGACTTTCTTGAAGTGGAGCTTCCCGGAATCGATATCGTTTCGCTTGAAAATATGATGGGAACTCTCTATCCGAGAATGGTAAGAGAGAGCCTTGGGATATTTGCATATTATATCGGTATCTTCTATTCGCTGATAATAATCCTGGTTTCTCATGCTGTACTTCCGAACGAAAGGAAGAATGGCAAATGGGTTCTTCCGGTTCAGCAGGGCTACACCAAGAGGACCATCGTTACAAGTAAATGTCTTGTTTACGGTACGCTTGCAGCGGCATCTGTTTTTGTAAGTTACTTATTCTACTATGCGGCAGCCGAAACATTTATGATGAGAAACATGCCTTTTGGAAATGCTTTCTTTCTGGCAGTGATCCATGGACTGAATCTATTTTTCATCCTCTGCTTCACGATGCTTCTATCGGTTTACTTTAAGAGCAGTGTTGTTGCAGTGATATCTGTTCTCGGAACAGTTCTCTTTGTGCCGGACATAATGAATTATCTTCCGGTTGGAATATATCTTCCGACATATATGCTGACTTTTGTTTATGAAAGCGGCAGTGATTTCGGACTGGTTGTCGGACCGCTGCTGATGAGTATATTCCTTCTTATTCTTACTTATTATATTGTTGTGATTAAGCTGGAGAAAGAATCATCATCGGCTCTGTAAACGAAAAGGGTTTCCCTATATGTGACGGGAAGCTCTTTTTTTTGTTTCAATTATTCGGTTCTTCTTGATATAATGCAAGTAGGTATCTGTTGATAGTTAACAGTGGAGGTATTAAAGATGAATATAAGGATAAAATTGATAGAATTTTCTATCGCATTATTGATGGTTTTTGCAATTATGCCGAAGAGCGCAGGGGTGGTTAATGCGGCGGCAGATGTAACTCCTCCGGTGATAGATTATACCAATATAACCATTGATTATCCGGAAGGAAAAAATTCGGCAACAGCAGGAGATACGATATATATAAATATTCCGGTTTCGGATGAAGAAGGCGGAAGTGGAATTCAATATGTTTATTTTGGTTTGGACCAACCTCAGTCTCACAGGATGAAATATTGTTCAGCATATCCGTATGAGGATTATGGTGGCATATTAAGATTTGAAATGGATATTGAAGATACA